>JALOTZ010000073.1 GCA_025457615.1 Verrucomicrobiota bacterium | reverse complement strand
GTTTGGGCGGCGCGGACAGGCAAGCCCCCCGGCTGGCGTCCTTCCCCTGATGAATGGTCCGAACTGGCCAAGCTCCCCACACTCGAGGAAATCAAGGCCCGCAAAATCACCCCGTCCCGCGTGGCCGAATGAGTTTGCCCGGGGAGGGTCAAGACAGCGGACGGCCCATCAAAGCGGCCTATAAGTCAAATGTGAGGCTCCAAATCTTCCTTCCCGCCCTGGAAGCCATCCTTTTGACCCTATTGGCCTGGCTGGCCTCCCTGATCTACTGCCTTTCCGCAGACGTAACGCTCGCCTGGGACCCCTCCCCGGATGCCGGGGTAGGCTCCTACCGGGTCCACTACGGCACCAGCCCCGGAGACTACAACGCGGCCACAAACGCGGGCCTTGCCACCTCCTGCACCGTTACCGGGCTCGCCCCGGGCCTCACCTATTACTTTGCGGCAACAGCCGTAGGCACGAACCAACTGGAAAGCGACTTCTCAAATGAAGTCGGTTACACCGTGCCGATCCCCAGCCCCGTGATGCACTCGGAAACCGCCGTCCTTGTCACCCCTCGAGGATTGACGACCACGAACCTTGCCGACTGGCAGCCGTTCGACTTCACCCCCACCTTGATTGAGCCCACAAACGGGCTGGCCTTGTTCACCGTTACCGGGCTAGCCATCCGGCCTTTCCCATTGCCCGGGCCGTAATCCGTCCCGATCCGCACCCGGGACGCCATGCGCCTGGAATGCTCATCCTGCAAGTGGTAGTACGTGCGGGCCAGCAAAGCCCCACCGTCCTGATGCCCCAACCACCGGGCCAGCGTAGGCAGGTCAACCCCATCTTGAACGCAGCGGGTGGCAAATAGGTGGCGGAAGGAATGAAACGTAAACCGGCGAACATTGGCCCGCACACAAGCCAGCCGGAGCCCCTTGCGCGGCAACTCACGCGGCAAGACGTTGACCCCATCCCCGACAGCCCGCAACTGGTCAAGCAAAGCCCCCAGCCCATCCAGAACCGGCACCGTCCTAGGCTTGCCGTTTTTGCTGGCCTCACTTGGAACTTGGATTGCATCCCTGCCAATGTCCTCCCAAGTCAAAGCTCTGGCCTCAGTGATACGGAGCCCGGTCAACGCCAGAAACCGCACCACCAGCCCCACAAAAGGCCGCTTTGACCGGTCACACTCAGCCAGCAACGCGGCAAACTCTGAGGCCGAAGGCGCGGCATTCGAGCGTGACCGCATGGCGCGGCGTTTGAGAAGTGGGCGCGAGTCCGGGACAATCAAGCGCAAGGCGGACACGATGCAATTCCACAGCGAAGGGGAAAAACGGGACACCGCCTGAGCCAGTTGCAAAGCGGCTTCGATGGAAGGGGCAGCCGGGCAGCCCTCCACATTCGGCCAATTCTGCCGCATGATGCGGGCAACATGGCCGTAGAACCTCACCGTTGCGGGCCTCCGTCCTAGAGAAGATGCCACCAGCCAACGGGCCAGCAGCGCGTCAAAGCCCATCTTGAAGTCTGATGAAGCAGGCAAGATGCCTCCAAAGCTCTTAATCAATTGGTCCTAGGTTCGAGTCCTAGCCGGGGTACCATTCCTTCAACCCGCGAAACCGCAGCACTCAAGGTGGCGATGGGCGGGAAAGAAGCCTTGCCACCACCCGCGAGATCCGCACCAGACCCCTTGCGGACAGTCCAAACCGGGTGCGTCGGCGCAGCGACGCGCCACCGGCTTGCAACCGGGCCACCATCGCTTTGCGCCCAAACAGGGCGGCGAACATCAGCGGGGTCATGCCTGCGCCATTGTCGGCATCGACATCAGCCCCATGGTCCAGCAGCAGGGCAGCAACCCCCTCGTAGCCCTTGAACGCGCACCCGCCCAAAGGCGTTTGCCCTCGATCGTTCCGGCGGTCCACGGCCGCGCCGCGCTGCAGCAGCATCCGCACGGTCTCGAGGTGGCCATGGTAAGCGGCGAGCATCAGCAGGGTGTTGCCCTTCGAATCGGCCAGGTTGACCGGCAGTCCGTGCTGAAGCATCGCCGCCAGTTCGCCGGTTTCGCCGTGGCGGGCGAAATCCAGCGCCATCTGTTGCAACTCCGCGTAGCGCCTTTCTTCGGCCTCAGTGACGGTGGTTTGCATTCTCGCTGAACCAGCGCCCCCGCTCCCCCGGCATCCCCGGCGGCTTGCTCCAACGCCGAATCTGGCGGGGCCCGGACGCGCAGTCCCGGAGTTGGGGCTATTGGCCTGCGGCGCGGTTCTTCACGCCCAGCGCCTGAGCCACCCCTGCTCCATAGGCCGGGTCAGCCTTGTGAAAGTGCGCGAGTTGGCGTTGCACGATCTCCTCGGGCACGCCGGCCATGGCGGCGGCAATGTTCTTGAAAAGCCGCCCGTGCTGCTCGGCGGTCATCAGGCGGAAGAGATTGCCGGGTTGGGTGTAATCGTCATTCCCGTCGCGATGATTGTAGCGATCGGCGTCGCCGGAGATCTTCAAGGGCGGTTCGGCAAACCGCGGGTCTTGCGCCGGCCCGCCAAAGGTGTTGGGCTCGTAGTAGGCGTCCGTCCCCTGGGGCGCGTCAAACCGCATCGGGCCGTCCAGGTGGTAGGTGCTCACCGGGGCCTTCGGGCGGTTGACCGGAAGCATTTCGTAATGTGTGCCCACGCGGTAACGATGGGAATCAGCATAGGAGAAAATGCGCGCCTGCAGCATCTTGTCCGGCGACCAACCCATGCCCGGCACGATGTTGGAGGGGCTGAACGAGGATTGCTCCACCTCGGCAAAATAGTTTTCCGGATTGCGATTGAGTTCCAGCGTGCCCACCTCGACCAGTGGGTAATCCTTGTGCGGCCACACCTTGGTGAGGTCGAACGGATTCCAGCGGTAGGTTTCCGCGTCCGTTTCGGGCATGATCTGCACGCAGAACCGCCACCGGGGAAAGTCCCCTCGCTCGATGGCCTCATACAAGTCGCGTTGGGAGCTCTCGCGACATTTCCCCACCACCTGCTCGGCCTCTTCGTTTGTCCAGAACGCGTGACCCTGCCGGGTCTTGAAATGGAACTTGACCCAGAAGCGCTGGTTTTTCGCGTTGATGAAGCTGTAGGTGTGGCTGCCATAACCATTGACGTGGCGGTAGCCCCGGGGCAAGCCGCGGTCGGACATCAGGATGGTCACCTGGTGCAGCGACTCGGGTGAGAGGGACCAGAAGTCCCACATGGCCGTGTTGCTGCGCAGGTTGGTCTTCGGATGACGCTTTTGGGTGTGAATGAAATCCGGGAACTTGTAGGGGTCGCGGACGAAGAAAACCGGGGTGTTGTTGCCCACCATGTCCCAGTTGCCTTCCTCAGTGTAGAACTTGATCGCGAACCCCCGGACGTCCCGCTCGGCATCGGCCGCCCCGCGTTCCCCCGCCACGGTGGAAAACCGCAGGAAACACCCGGTCCTGGCGCCTGGCTTGAACACGGCCGCCTTGGAGTATTGGGTGATGTCGTGGGTGATGGTCAGCGTGCCGTAGGCGCCTGAGCCCTTGGCGTGGACGGTGCGTTCGGGGATGCGCTCGCGATTTTGGTGCGCCAGTTTCTCCAGCAGTTGATAGTCCTGCATCAGCAGCGGCCCGCGCGGCCCGGCGGTGAGGGAATTCTGGTTGTCGGCAACCGGGTTGCCGCCCGAGGTGGTCATGATTCGAGGTTGGTCAGCCATAAGTGTCTTGGAATACGGTTGGATTAAACCACTCCAGCTGCCCTCTTTCAACTACTTGTTGCCGTGGTTGCCATGGCGTGCGGTAAGAGTGCTCGCGCGACGCCGAGCATTGCCAGGTTGCGCAATCCCCGCTGTGGGCCGCAACGTGGGTCAGGCTCCCGGATCCGCCAGATCGGGAGGGCGCTGGGCATTCAAGTTGCTGGCTGTCTCGAGTCCGAAGCCGCAGTGTCGGGGTTCAGGTTTTTGGGCTTGAAATTTCAGATCGTGAGGCGGATGATTGCGGCGGAAATTGGAAAAGCTCTTTGAATGGGTGTTCAATGCAGCAGGCAAGATTTTCCCTGCCTATGCTCGTGATTTGAAACGCAATCCTTGAACCGTAAGTTGTAACCAAGGGGCACGAAGCCGCGGGATGCAGCCGACAGGCCTTGACTGGAAGTCGAAACCATCCGGGCCAGCCCCATATGTTTCATCGCAGTTCAAAGGAACTGTTTAGACACGGCACTGGCGGGGTTTTTGTTTTCTGTCGCCCTACAGTGGTTTGCTTCCATGGAGTCTCGCGATCTTTTCTCCTCGAGCCCGGAGCCGGCGCCCGCCGCGCCGGAGCGCCCCGCTTCACCCGTCAGGCCCCCGCCGCTGGCCGCACGGATGCGCCCGCGATCCCTGGCTGAGTTTGTCGGCCAGGCCCATTTGTTGGGGCCTGGACTGCTCCTGCGGCGCGCCATCGAGGCGGACCGGATTCAGTCCCTGATCTTCTTCGGGCCGCCCGGCACCGGCAAAACGTCCCTGGCCCAGATCATCGCGTCCCAGACGCACAGCCGGTTCGAACGCCTCAGCGGGGTGGAATCCAACGTGGCTGAGATGCGCCGGGTGCTGGCCTCGGCGGCGAATCGGCTGCAGAACACCGGCCAGCCCACCCTGCTGTTCGTGGATGAGATCCACCGGTTCAACAAGGCCCAGCAGGATGTGCTGCTGCCGGACGTGGAGAGCGGGGTGGTGCGGTTGATTGGGGCGACGACCCACAATCCCTTCTTCTTCGTCAACGCGCCGCTGGTGTCGCGCTCCCAGATCTTCGAGTTGCAGCCCCTTTCGGAGGCGGACCTGCTGGCGTTGATGCGGCAGGCCCTCGGCGACGCCCAGCGCGGGCTGGGGCACCTGGTGGTCGAGGCGCAGGAGGCCGCTTTGAGGCATCTGGCGCGGATGGCGGACGGCGATGCGCGCAAGGCGTTGAACGCTCTCGAAATCGGGGTGCTGACGACTGAGCCACAGGCCGACGGGGTGATTCATTTGGACCTGAAGACCGCCGAGCAGAGCATCCAGAAAAAGGCCGTGGTGTATGACGACGAGGATGCCCATTACGACACGATTTCGGCCTTCATCAAGTCCATGCGCGGCAGCGATCCGGACGCGGCGCTTTACTGGCTGGCCAAGATGATTCACGCGGGGGAGGATCCACGGTTCATTGCCCGACGGATCATGATTCACGCGGCGGAGGATGTGGGGTTGGCGGATCCGATGGCCCTGGTGCTGTCCGCGGCGGCCTGCCAGGTGGCGGAGTTTGTGGGCTGGCCCGAAGCGCGGATTCCGCTGGCCGAAGCCACGCTTTACATTGCCACGGCGCACAAGAGCAACAGTGTGGTCAAGGCGGTGGACGCAGCCTTGGAGGAGGTGCGTCAGAACCCCACCCAGGCGGTTCCCCAGCACTTGCGCGACGGCAGTTATGCGGGAGCCGAGCGGTTGGGGCACGGAAAAGGCTACCAATACGCCCATGATCATCCGGGCCATTTCGTGGCACAGGATTACCTCGAGACCGTCCGCCGGTTCTACGAGCCGGGGGAGCAGGGCGCCGAGCGCAGGATCAAGGAACGGCTGGATCATTGGCGGGCGTTGATGGAAAAGGCCCGCGACCAGAAAGGCTCCTGAGTCGTGCAGTCGCAAAAACAGCTGGTGCGGGAGCAGTTCCGCCGAAGATTAAGGCAGAAATCCCCCGCGGAACGCGCGGCGGATTCCGAGGCGCTTTGCCGGCGACTGGTGCGCAGCAGCTTGTGGGAGGAGACACGGTCGGTGCTGTTCTTTGCTTCTTTGCCGGAGGAACCGGACCTCTGGCCCGCCTTGGAGCTTGTCGTTAAGCGGGGCATCACGGTGGCGCTGCCCCGCATGGATGCCGCCGCAGGCACTTACGTGGCCGCTGTTGTCCGCGATCCGGAGCGGGATCTGGTCACCGGCCATTTCCACATCAAGGAGCCGGCGCCAGGGTGTGAGCCGCATCCCCTGAACCTGCTGGACTTGGTCTTGGTCCCCGGGGTAGCCTTCGATCTGGGTGGCCGTCGTCTCGGCCGGGGTGCCGGCTATTACGACCGGCTGTTGAGCCAAGTGCGGGGCATCACCTGCGGCATCGCGTTCGATGAACAGATCGCGGGCGAACTGCCAGTGGAACCGCACGATGTGTTTGTTGATTGTATCCTGACTCCGACGCGGTGGCTGCAGTGCTGAGCCGCCGCGCGGTTTGGTGAATGCCATTCTTGCCTGAAATCGTCACAGGAAGCCTCTGCTTCGCTGTGGGAGGGGTGTTGGCGTGGGCATATCTGCGCGCTCAAGCCCGGCAGCGGGCGCGCGAGGAGGCGACCGCCGCCGAATCCCTGCTCGAAAAGGCACGGCGGCAGTCTGACGAAATCCTCAGGGAATCCCGACTCCGGAGCGGCGAGGAATCCTTGCGCCTCCGAAGCGAGTTGGAAGCTTCCTTCGCGACGCGACGCGCGGAAGAGGACGAGCGCGAGAAGCGTCTGAATCAGCGGGAAACCCTGCTCACGGCGCAGTTGGAGCGGATCACGCAGGAGGAACAGGCCCTCCATCGGAGCGAAGCCAGCCTCTCGGAGCGGTCCGCCGTGCTGTCCCAGGAACTGGAGCGTGTCGCCCAAGTGGAGGCCACCCGATTGAAACAGTTGGAGGGACTCGCCGGCATGAACCGTCAGCAGGCCCGGGATCTCCTCCTCAAGGAATTGGAGGCTGAGTCGGTCCGCGACGCCGCCAACCTGAGCCGGGCCATCCTCGATGAAGCGCGGCAGAAGGCTGAGGACAAGGCTCGCGCCATCATCTGTCAGGCCATTCAACGCTATGCCAGCAACCACACCAACGATGTCACCACCACCAGCATCGTCCTGTCCGATGTGGACATCAAAGGCCGCATCATCGGGCGCGAGGGCCGCAATATCCGCGCGTTCGAGAACGCCACGGGGGTGACCGTGCTGATCGATGACACCCCCAACACCGTGGTCCTTTCCTCGTTTGACCCGGTCCGGCGGGAGGTGGCCCGGGAAGCCATGCTGCGGCTGATCCAGGACGGACGAATCCACCCCAACCGGATCGAGGAGGTCGTGGTCCAGGTGTCGCAAGAAATGGATCAGACCATCACGCGTCTGGGCGAGGAGGCCGTTGCGGAGGTGGGCATCGCCCCGCTGCATCCGGACGTCAGCAGGCTCCTGGGCCGGCTGCATTTCCGGCGAAGTTTCTCGCAGAACCTGCTGCGACATTCCGTCGAGGTGGCTCAGTTGGTCGGCTTGATGGCGGCCGAACTCGGTGTCAACATCGAGGACGCCAAGCGCGCGGGGCTGCTGCACGACATTGGCAAGGTCATGGACCATGAGATCTCCGGCCCGCATGCCTTGATCGGAGCCGATCTGATCCGGCGCCATGGCGAGAACGCCGCCGTCGTCAACGGGGTGGCCTCTCACCATTTCGAGGTGCAGCCCGAAGGCGTCATCGGGATCCTCGTCAATGCGGCGGACGCCATCAGCGCCTCACGGCCGGGCGCCCGCTCCGAGAGCATGGACACCTACCTCAAACGGGTGGAGCGGCTGGAGCAGATCGGCATGTCCTATCCTGGGGTGGAAAAGTGTTACTCGGTGCATGCTGGCCGGGAGCTGCGCGTATTTGTCAAGCCCGCGGAACTGACGGACGATGAAGCTTATCAATTGGCCCGAAAAATCGCCCAACGGGTCGAGGCGGAGCTGCAATACCCGGGACAGATCCGCGTGACCGTGATCCGGGAAACCCGCTGCGTGGAAGTGGCCAAGTGACCGTCCGCCGGCTCAACGGCCTTCAGTGAGACTCGAGGGCAGTCCGCCCTCCCAACCTTTGGGCGCCGCCCAGGGACGATACGCCTCGTTTTCGGCATCCGGCGTGGAACAGCCGCTCAAGATCAGGGAGCAGGCGACAACGAAGAGCAGCCAGGCGAGACGGAACCCACCGGAACTCATAGCGCGGGGATCACCAGATCGCCTTCAATGACATCACCGAGTCTCCAGCCATCCATGAGGTTGGCGATGGACCGGTCTTTCTGCACACTTTGAATGCGCACCTTGGCCACCAGGCGGCCGTCGCGATTGACGAGCAATTCCCCATCGGTCAGGACCCCGTCATCCTCGCCAATGTCGAGCACGATGAACTGCCATTTGGGATCGGCCACGAGCACCTTGCCTTTCAACCCGGCGGGCAAGGAAACTTTGTAGGCGGGATCCACGAACTTGGCCAGTTCACTCTGAGTTTTCCGCAGCTCTTTCCCCAGGATATCCTTCTCGGCGTTGGCCACCTGGAGGGCCTCCTCCGCCGCCTTGGCTGCGGCGATGATTCCCTTGACCTGGTCCACCCCGATGCCCAAGGCGCTCCAAGCCGCCAGTTCAGCCTGGGCGTTGTTCAGTTGCTCCGTGGTCTGCTTGAGTCGCCCCTCCAGCGTCTTGTTTTGCTTGGTCAGTGCCGCAGTCTCGCCCTGCAAACGGTCCCGCTCGGCGGTGGTGGTTTCCAGGTTCTGCTTGGTCTGGGCGAGGTCATCCTTGGTGTCCGACAGCTCCCGACGGGTTTGAGCCAGGTCGGACTGAGCCTGCTCCTTCAGCGAACGCTCGTTGTCCCGCTCCGTGCGCGTCGTGACAATGACCTCCCGCACCTTCCAGAGATTGATACCGGCAACAGCAACGCCGAAAACAATGGCCGCGATTAGGCAAAATCGAGTCAGCATGGTCTTTTGAACCTGGTCCACCGACCAGTGACCAGAGCCTAGGGGCTTTTTTGGGCGCCTGTCAACGCTCCAATCGGCCCGGCAGCGATTCCGCACCTGAGGTTAAAATCTAGGTGAACCGCACGGCGAGTGATTTTTTTGGCGGCGCCCAGCCGAAATACGGCGCGACGCCGCCTGTTT
>JALOTZ010000009.1 GCA_025457615.1 Verrucomicrobiota bacterium | reverse complement strand
AGCTCCTGTGCAATCAATCCCCCCAGGCCCAAGCCGCCCTTTACGCCGGCGCCCCCGACACCTCCTGATTCACCCCCCTTCCCGCTAAACTGTTACTCAGCGCCTGGGGAGAATTCGCCGAAAGGGTCCGCGCCTTCCACCCTTGACCCGTTGCTGCCGACGTGAGTCGGCGCTGATCATCGGGGGCGGAAGAGTGCGCAGACCTACGTCCGCGGCTACGAGGTTCATAGGCGGAGGGCGTGTCGAGAGAGAGTCGTATTACCTTCATACCCCGCCAGTCTCGCAGGCCGGGTCGGACAAATACGGTCCGGGCTCCACAATCTTTCTCCTTCTCTCCCTCCTTATCGCAACCACCGATTCCACCGCCCTGCTCAAGCAGGCCCACCCCAGAGGCCCAGAGGACACAGAGAAGGACGGAGAACGCTTCTGTGCCGGGCTGGACTTGGGTTGACTACAGCGCCGTCAGCACCCGGCGAATTTCCTTGAGACGGGCGGAGGCGGTCTTGCCGGTGAGGCGGGGGAACTTGCCGCCGACCTGGATGAAGTCGTCGTGGCGGGTGAGCTTGAGTTTATCCTCCTCCGACTCAATGCGGGTGACGTGGCGTTCGGCGGCGAGGACCTTTAGGTCGGTGAGGGCGAGCAGATGCTTCACGGATTCCGGCGGCGGACCAAACCGGTCGGTCAGTTCAACTTCGAGGGCTTGGACAGCCGCGCGGTCGGCACATTCGGCGAGCTTGCGATAGATGCCGATGCGCTGGCGGGAATCGGCAACGTAGGCGTAGGGGAGAGAGGCGGCGGCAGGGTGCGTGGTGCGTGAACCGGGTTCGGGGCGGGCGGCGGAGAAATCGAGGCCCACTTGGAGAAAGTCGAGGTTCACCTCCACCGTGACGCGCGGTTGGACGGGTTCGCCTTTGAGGGCGGACACGCTTTGTTTGAGGAGCTGGCAGTAAAGGTCGAAGCCGACGGCGGTGATGTGGCCGCTTTGCTCGGCGCCGAGCAGGTTGCCGGCGCCGCGGATTTCGAGATCGCGCATGGCGATCTTGAATCCGCTCCCCAGGGTGGCGTATTGGCGGATGGCGCTGATGCGTTTGCGCGCCTCGGTCAGCAGCCCGGCGTGGCGTGGGATCAGGAGGTAGGCGTAGGCCTGATGCTTGTAACGGCCCACACGCCCCCGGAGTTGATACAGGTCGCTCAAGCCGAACCGGTCCGCGCGATCGATGATGATGGTGTTGGCGTTGGGAATATCGAGTCCGCTCTCGATGATGGTGGTGGAGAGCAGGACGTCCGCCTCGCCGTTGACGAACCGGGTCATGACCTCCTCGAGGTCGTCGGCGTGCATCTGGCCATGTCCCACCACAATCCGGGCGTGGGGAACGAGGTCCTGGAGCTTGCGCGCCATGGTGTCGATCGTCAGGACACGGTTGTGGAGGAAGAACACCTGGCCGCCGCGATGGAGTTCCCGTTCGATGGCCGTGCGGATCAGGCGTTCGTCGTAGGGGCTGACGATGGTTTCGACGGGGAGCCGGTCCTGGGGCGGGGTCTGGATGGTGCTCATGTCGCGCGCGCCGCACATGGCCAGGTAGAGCGTGCGCGGGATGGGGGTGGCGCTGAGGGTGAGGACGTCCACCAGCGTGCGGAGTTGCTTGAGCCGTTCCTTGTGCAGCACGCCGAAGCGTTGTTCCTCGTCCACCACGACCAGTCCGAGGTCCTTGAACACGACGTCCGACTGCACCAGGCGGTGTGTCCCCACCACGATGTCCACGGAGCCCAGCGCCAGGTCGCGGACGACCTGTTGTTGCTGGCGTCGGGACCGGAACCGCGAGAGCAACTCGACGCGCACCGGGTAATCGGCCATGCGTTCGGAGAACGTGTTGAAATGTTGCTGGGCCAGCACGGTGGTGGGGACCAGCACGGCCACCTGTTTGCCGCCCATCACGGCCTTGAACGCGGCGCGGATGGCCACCTCGGTCTTGCCGAAGCCGACGTCGCCACAGATCAGGCGGTCCATCGGCCGGGCGCGTTCGAGGTCAGTCTTGGTTTCGGTGATGGCCTGGAACTGGTCGGGCGTTTCCTCGTAGATGAACGCGGCTTCGAACTCCCGCTGCCAATGGGTGTCAGGACCGAAGGCGTATCCGGGCTGGGATTCGCGCGCGGCCTGGATGGACAGCATCTCGGCGGCGACATCGCGCACGGCGCGTTCGGCCTGTTCCTTGGCCTTCTTCCAGCGCGTCCCGCCCAGCGTGTTCAACGGCGGACGTGCCTTGCCGGCTCCGACGTACTTGCTGACCAAGTGCGCCTCGGAGACCGGGACGTAAAGTTTGGGGAAAGGCTGGTCGGGGTCGGACGGGGCAAATTCCAGGACGAGGCACTCAGGGCCGGGGCCGGCGTCCGATCGGTGGCGGCTGGTGCCGGAGGGCATGGACTGCAAGCCGAGGTAACGTCCAATGCCGTGTTGCAAGTGCACCACCAGGTCGCCTTCCTCGAGGTCGGTGAAATCGATCTCGAGCGCCGAGCGTGTGGCCTGCGCATGGGCAGCCTTGAGCCGGCGCGGACGCTGAATCTTGTCGCGCCCGAACACCTCGGCATCCGTGACCACGACCAATCCGGCGGCCTCCCAGATGAATCCCCGCGAAAGCGCGCCCAGGTGCAGGAGGGGACAGGTTCGCATCGAGTCCTCCTGCGGCGAACGCGCCTCGCAAGCCTCCGGGGAATCGTCCAGACCGTGTTCTTTCCACACTTCCAGGAACCGTTGCCGTTCGCCCTCATTGTTGCACACCACGTGAACAGCCAGGCCTTGTCGCATCCAGCGATGCAGTTGCTGGAAGAACTCGCGTCGTTGAACCTCGAGGAGTTCCGGCCGGGCGGCGCCGGGAACTTGCGGACGGAACACCTCGAGCGATTGAAAGCCGGGACAGGTCGGGCTTGGGGGTTGGGATTCGGTGTCGGGGGCCAACCCGGTTTCGAGCGGCGCGTCAGCGGTGAGTTCGACCGGGCGTTGGTTGCGGTGCTGGAGGGTTTCGGTGAATTGATCCCAGCGGACAAACAGCGGGTCGGTTTCGGACAGTCTCGAGGAGTATTCGGCGGCGCGTTCGGAGAGCTGATCCGGTTCGCTGAGCAGCCAGAAGGATCCGGCGGGGAGATAGTCGATCAGCGTGCCTGCCGCTTCCGGGCTGGCTGGCGCGAGGAACTGGCGGAGGATACCCAGCTCGCCGGCGGGGGGCAGAGTGACGGTGTCGATCGCTTCCCGCGAGATCTGGGTGACGGGATCAAAGAAGCGGAGCGACTCCAGTTCATTGCCGAAGAATTCGAGGCGCACCGGCCACGGGCTGGTGAGGGGAAAGACGTCGAGGATCCCGCCTCGCAACGAGAGTTGCCCCTTGGTATTGACCTGCGCTTCCGGTTCGTAGCCCTGCGCCTCGAGCCATTCGACCAGGTCCAGCGGATCGATGCGGTCGCCGTGGCGGACGTGGCGTGTGCGGTTCTGAAGCCCTTCGGGGCGGAAGGTGCGCTGCAGCAGGGCGGTGACGTTGGTGATGATGGGCCGGCCGTTGGACGGATTCTCCAGCAGGGCGCTGAGGGTTTCCAGCCGCTCGCTGATGACGTCGGCGTGCGGCAGGGTGGATTCGTGCGGCAGGACTTCCCAATCCGGGTAGAAGAGGGTGCCTGGGCGTTGGACCGTCGAAGCCGACGCAGGGCGGCTGCCGGTTTTCGTGTCGCGCGGTGATGCCTCCTCGATCTGGCTCCTGCGAGGCGGGGGTTGCTCCAGCCATTGGAGCCAGGTGCGGACGTCCTGTTCAAAGAGTTCCTGGGTGCGGCGGTGGTCGGCGACCAGGACGATGCTGCGGTGCGGGAATCTGCGCTGGAGGGCCGCGAGGAGGAAGGCTTGGGCGGCGGGGGGCGCGCCCGCCAGCGACAACAGCTCCCCATTCTCCAGGCGCCGGCAGAGGGTCTGCACGGCGGGAGCGTTCATTAATTCCGCGAACGATGCATTCGCGGGCGAACTTGACGAAAGGCTCGCCAAGGGACGTCAAACTCGCAGCCGCAGCAGCGGGCGTCAAGCAGCGCGCGACCGGAACCCAGACCTTCTCCTGACAGTTGGCGCGGCTCCGTGAGCCGCAGCGGCGGCGCAGGTGCGGAGGACTTTCGGATTGGAGGTGGGCGGCTGAAGCCTCATGAGTGCTGCGGGTCGCGGACCCGCGGTCCGGACGGCGCGTGGCCCACCTTCTGACAATTTGCTTCTGCTTGGCGGCAGCTGAATTAGAATCCGGCCATGGAAACATCTGGTGCATTGTCCTTGAGCGATTTGATGAAGCCGGCGCGGGTGAAGTTGAACCTGACGGGCAAGAATCGGGATGCGGTCCTGGAGGAGCTGGTGGACGTGATTCCCGAGGTGCAGACCGAGCCTGGAGCGCGGGAGACGCTGTTGAAGGCGCTGCACGAGCGCGAGCAACTGCACAGCACGGGCATCGGCGACGGCGTGGCCTTGCCGCACGCGCGCAACGCGCTGGTGGGGTTGGTGGACAGGCCGGTGATTGTCTTCGGACGCCACGCGGGGGGCGTCCCGTATGGGGCTATCGACGGGCAGCCCGCCCACCTGTTCTTCCTGATCGTGGCGCCCAGTGTGACGCAGCATCTGGCGGTGCTGGCGCGAATCAGCCGGGTGTTGCGCGATCCCAAGCTGCGCCAGAACCTGCTTTCGGCGCTCACCGTGAACCAGATCCTGGGCGCCGTGGCCGAGGCAGAATCGAAGATGTACGGGTGACGGGCGTTCCTTTCTGCTCCCGCCGCTTCGGCGCCCAGGCCGCGGCGCAGCGCGGCCGTACCGGTGATCTTTCGAGCAGGAGCAGGATCAGCGGAAATCCTGTTGGCGCAAGGCTTCGTAGAGGACCAAGGCGACGCAATTGGACAGGTTCAGGGACCGGGCCTCGGGATTCAGCATGGGGATGCGGATCCAGCTCGCCGGATGGGCTTCCAACAAGACACGGGGCAGACCGGCCGTCTCGCGTCCGAACACCAGATAATCGTCCGGTCCGAACTTCACCTGGTCATAACGGCGGGATCCGCCCTGCTCGATGAACCAGAGCCGAGGGTTCGCCGGGAGCTGGTGGGTGAAGGCCCGCCAGTTCGGCCAGCGCTGCCAGGCGACCTGTTCCCAGTAATCCATCCCGGCGCGGCGCAGTTGCGGATCGTCGAGTTTGAAGCCGAAGGGTTCGACCAGGTGCAGGGTGGTGCGGGTGGCCGCACAAAGCCGCGCGACGTTGCCGGTGTTGGGCGGGATCTCGGGCTCGACCAGGACGATGTGCATGGGGCTGGGGTCAGCGAAGTTGCGCGGCCACTTCGTTGCCCAGTTCGACCGGTTCCTTGAGCGAGCGCTTCGCCTCGGCCCGGCGGCAGCCTTGAAGGAAGGAAACCGCGCGGAGTCGGAGTTGGTCCTGGACCACTTCGGCGTAGGCGCCGACGGGGCTCTGGCAGCCACCGCCCATGGCGGAGAGGAACGCGCGCTCGGCCGTCACACATTGATGGGTGTTGTAATGGTTCAGGCGGGCACACAGGGTCTCGATCCGTTCGTCATGCTCGCGGATCTCGATGCCCACGGCGGCCTGACCCACGCAGGGCAGCATGACGTCCACGTCCAGCAGCGTGGCGAACAAGCCCTCGGGCACGGCGTCACCAAGGAGGCGACCGTCGTCGGTGATCCGGAAGTTGAGTCGCTTCAGTCCGGCCAGGGCCAGGAGGGTACCGTCCATTTCGGCGCGTTCGGCCAGTTTTTGCATGCGGGTGGTGACGTTGCCGCGAAGCTCGATCACGTTCAGGTCCGGACGCGCGGCCAACAACTGGGCTTTGCGCCGGGTGCTGCTGGTGGCGATGGTGGCGCCTTTGGGGAAACCACCCAGCGGGAGCTTCGGACCGAATCCGCGTCGTTCCGCCTGTCCGGGCGTCCATTCTTCGGCATCGGGGTTCGCCTCCTGCGCCTTAAGGAACTCCTGGTCACGGTAGATCAGCACATCGCGCACGTCCTCGCGCTTGCCCACGGCGCCCAGTTTGAGTCCGGCCGGCAGGCCGGTGGGCAGGTCCTTGAGGCTGTGGACGGCGAGGTCGGCGCGGTGTTTGAGCAGGGCCACCTCGAGTTCCTTGGTGAACAGGCCCTTGGGCAGATCGCCTTGGGCCATGGACGCCGTCTGGAGTTTGTCACCGGTGGTCTTGATGATCTTGAGTTCGAAGGCCAGGCGCGGGAAGGCCTTGCGGCATTGGGCAAGGACGGCGTTGGCCTGGGCGAGGGCCAGGGCGCTGCCGCGGGTGGCGATCAGGATGGATGGGGAAGGCATGGGGGCTCGGGCGTCAGGTCCCCATCACCGGCTGTTGCTGCCCCGCCGGGCTTGCGCCGGGCCGCTGACCTTCGAACAGCCCGGCCGCCTTCTCGCGGATGATGGCTTCACAGCGTTCCAGTTCCGCCTTGCGCTGGCGCAGGTGGTCGCCGGCGATGGTCTGCAGGTCGTCCACATTGTAGAGATAGACATCGTTCATACGGTTGACCTCGGGATCGATGTCCCGGGGCACGGCGATGTCGATGAGCAGGAGCGGACGGCTCCGGCGCCGTTTCATGACGGGTTCGAGGTTGTCCGGGGTGATGATGTAGCCGGGGGCGGAGGTGCTGGAGATGACGATGTCGGTGTCGGTCAGGGCTGCCGGCCAGACCTCGAAGGGGAGGGCCGCGCCTTTGAACTCCGCGGCCAGTGTCTGGGCCTTTTCCAGGGTGCGGTTGGTGACCTGCACCCGGGTGACGCCGCGGGAAACCAGAGCGCGCAGGGTTTTTTCGCTGGTGTCGCCCGCGCCCATGACCAGCACCTGCTGGTCCGCAAGCGATTCGAAGATGCGTTCCGCCAGTTGCACCGAGACGGAGGCGACGGAGATGTTGCCGCGCTGGATGTTGGTTTCCGTGCGGATTTGCTTGGCGACGTTGAACGCGCGTTGGAAGGCCTTGTTCAGTCGTCCGCCGGTGTGGTGCTGTTCGCGCGCGAGCTCATAAGCCTGCTTGAGCTGGCCCAGGATTTCCGTCTCGCCCAGCACCATGGATTCCATGCCGCAGGCGACGCGGAAGAGGTGTCGGAGGCTGTCCGGCTCGACGTGATGATAGAAATGTTCGTGGAAGGCGTCCCGGCATTGCTGGGCATCGTGCAGAAACTGCTTGAGGTCGTGACAGGATTCCTGGGCGTTGCTGGAGGTGACCGCGTAGAGTTCGACGCGGTTGCAGGTGGACAGGATCACGGCTTCGTCGGCCTGGCCGCCAGCCCGCAGTTCCTGGAGCAAGGTGGGCACCCGTTGGGGATCGATGGCAAAGCGCTCGCGCACCTCGACCGGCGAGGAGTGGTGGCTGAGTCCAACGACGACAATCGGCATGGCGGTTCAGCTTTGGTGAAGGGGCGACAACAGGTTGGTGCCCCAGAAGGTGAGCATGATGAAGGCGAACACGCCTACGGCCCCCATGGCCAGGCGGCGTCCGCCCGGCGCGAACCGCCAGCGGGCGATCAGCAGCCCGAGATACATGAGCCACACGAAGGCCGACCAGACGATCTTGGGGTCGGGTCCCACCGGCAGCTTGTCACGGTTCAGGTGCAGATACACGCCGCCCAACGCCAGGCCCAGGGTCAGGAGCAGAAACCCGACGAACATGGCTTCGCCGATGATGCGTTCCAATCGCTGGATCGAGGGGAGGAGCGATTGGATGGCGCGGGCCTTGTTCAACTTCAGGTTGCGGTCCTGGGTCAAATAAATGACTCCGGCGACGCAGCTCAAGCCGAACGCGCCATAGGCGAGCAAGACCATGGTGACGTGCAGGCTGGGCAGGCCACCGCGGAATTCCGGTTTCGCGCCGTGCGGGGGATCGAGCGCCGGCATGAGCGCGAAGATGCCCACCGCCAGGAGCACCGGCGCGGCAAACGCTCCCAGGAAACGCAGGCGCGGAACCAATCCCAGGATCAGCAGGGTCAGCACCAGCGCCCAAAGGACGAACATGGTGGCCTCGAACAGGTTGAACACCGGACATTGGTTCACCGAGAAGCCGCGCTGGAACATCGCCACGGTGGTCAGGCCAAAGGCCAGGGCCAGCAGCAGGTAGTTGGCCCATTCGTCACGGCGAAAGCCTCTCCGCCACAGGAACACCGAGTAGGCGGTGCTCACTCCGAACACCGTCACGGCCAGCCCGAAGCATTGTCGGTCGCTCAGAACGTCCACAGGCCAAGAGTAATTCGGGCGCGCAGGGGTGCAAGCGGCAAGTCCACCTGCCGCTCTTCCACGCCTGCAAACCGCAGTCCCCAGACGGTATTCAACGCGATCGCGCAAAGCCGCCCAGACCCGGCGCGGCAGAACCGCAAGCAGAGAGAATGATGGAGGATTCAGGGTAACGCCTGGCGGCATTGTCCCTGCCTCGGCGGCTCAACTACGCAGAAGCCGCCGCCGGCGTTTCCTCGATCTTCGCCTGGGCTTGGAGGAAATCCAGGGTCTTCTCACTGGCGAGTTGGTCGTAGATTTCCACCACGCCATTGCGCTTCTGCAGGTCCTTGACGAATTGCTCCGGCGGGATCTGGTACATCGTGGCCATGACCTGGATGCGGCGGGCCACCTCTTCCTGGGAGACGCCGATGTTTTCCTTCTCGGCAATCTTGCGGAGCAGGAAGGAGACCTTGACCCGCTCCCGGGCGCCCTGGGCGGCGGCCGTGTAAATCTCGCCCTTCTGCTTCTCGATGATGTCCCGGGACACTCCGCGCTTGGTGTTCTCGCTGACAATGTCGTAAACCACATTGCGGGTTTCCTGGGCCACGGTGGATTCCGGCAGGTCGAATTGGACGCGATCCAGCAGGCTGCGGATCAACTGGGTGCGGATGGCCTTGTTCCGGGAGTACTTCAGTTCGTTCTCGAGGTCACGGCGGACCCCCTCCTTCAACTTGGTCAGATCCTCGGCGCCAAAGGAATGCGCGAACTCGTCGCTCAATGCCGGCAGCACCCGCTCTTTGACCTCGACCACGCCGACGGCGTACACCGCCTGACGTCCGGCCAGTTGTGGCGTGACGAAGTCCGGCGGGAAGGTGAGGTGGACCGCACGCTGATCCCCGGCCTGGGTCCCCACCAGTTGCTCGGAGAAGCCGGGGATGAACTTGCCGGGCTCCATGTCCACCCAGAAGTTGCTCTGTTCCGTCAACCCCTTGGCGGTGGGGGCAATGTCCGTCAACGGCTGGCCGTCGCAGGTGGCCGTGTAGTTCACCACCACCATGTCCGCGGCGGTGGCGGCGCGCTCGACGGTCTTGAACTCCACGCGCTGGGAGCGCAGCAGGTCCACGGCCTTCTCCACGTCCTGGTCGGTGACCTGGCGGCTCTCGAGGGTGACCGGCAGACCCTTGTATTCGGGCAGTTGAAACTCGGGGGCGGTTTCGACCGTGGCCAGGAAGTGCAGGGGTTGGCCGCGTCCAAACTGAAGTTCTTCGATATCCGGCGGGCCGACGACATCGAGTTTGTGGTCCTCGAGGGCCTTGCGGTAGTGATCCGAGATCAGCTTGCGCTTCACCTCGTCCTGGATGTCCTTGTCGAACTTCCGGACCACCATGTCCTTGGGGGCCTTGCCGGGGCGGAACCCGGGGAACCGGGCTTCTTTTCGAAATTCCGCGGTGATCGACTCGAAGGTCGAGTCCACCGATTGCGCATCAATTTCCACCCGCAACTGCTTCTTGCAGGGGGCGATGGTTTCTACTGTGACGTTCACCAATGCAGCCTTTCCGTTGAACCGTTCCGGGGCAGGCGCCGCTCAGTGGCATCCGAGCCCGGTCCGGCCGGTCAAAGTAGGTGGGCGGCGAAGTGCCCGTCAAGTCCGGTTGCGGCCACGCAATTCTCGGCCCTCCCGGGTAACACTTACGTTTGGCGCACGGCGCCCGGAGCGCAGCTCTCTGAGCCGCAGCGGCGGCGCCGGCGCGGGTGGCCTGCGAGTTGGTTGTGGGCGTGTGGAGCAGCGTGGCCGCTGCGAGTCGCGGACTCGCGGTCCGGGGCGTGTCCGAACGTGCCGGTCAGCCTCGAAACCGCAGTTCAACCACAGTGAACAACTTCGTGGTTCAAGTGCCGTTCTTAGGGTCAGAGGTTATCCATGAGCAGCGCCCGGAAATAGGGTCGGAACAGGGCGGGTTCGAGCAGGAAGGAATCGTGCCCCTTCTCCGTGTGCACCGTGATCCGGGTCGCATCCGCCCCCGCTTTCTTCAGGTATTCCATGATCTCCGCCTGTTCCTCGGGATAGTAGCAGACGTCGGAATCGATCGAGAAGACCAGGAACTTGTGGTTGCGGCACTTCATGAACGCCTCCTCGATCGATTCGCATCCGGCTTCCGCGGCCAGATCCAGCCGCTGCCAGGCATCGAGAATCCGCAGGTAGGTGTTGGCATCGAAGCGCCGCACGAACTTCTGCGCCTGGTGCAGCATGTAGGATTCGAGGGTGCTGGAGAGCGGATACCAGGACAGGTCATCCGAGTGGGTGACGATCTCATCCCGCGCGCGCTCCTGCATGGCGCTCAACGACACATAGGTCTTGTGGCCGATCATCCGCGCGATGGCCAGACCGCGATTGGGAGGCCGGGCCGGGTCGTAGTCGCCCCGGTTGAAATCGGGGTCCGACTCGATGGCATAGATCTGTTCGAAGTTGTGTATGCGCTGCAGGGGGGTGACGCGGGCGCCGGTGGCCACCGGCAGGACAATCCTCACCCGTTCCGGGAAGCGCATGGCCAGGGTGAGGGTGAGGATGCCCCCGAGCGAGGCGCCCACCGCCGCGTGCAACTGGTCGATGCCCAGGGCGTCGAGCAGTTGGACCTGGGCGTTCACCTGGTCTGCCAGGGCCAGACGGGGAAAAGCGGATCCGTAGGGTTTGCTGGTGACGGGGTTCACGCTGGACGGGCCGGTGGATCCGTAACAACCCCCCAGCCAGTTGGCACAAATCACGAAGAAGCGCTTGGTGTCGATCGCCCTGCCCGGACCGATGAACCCGTCCCACCAACCCGTCTGGCACTCATCTGTCCAGCGGGAGCCGACGCTGTCCACCGCCGGATTGAATCCGGCGGCGTGCTGGCTGGCGCTGAGCGCGTGAAAGACGAGGATGGCGTTGGATTTGTGCGCGTTGAGCTTTCCATACGTCTCGTAGGCCAGTCTAGCGTCGGACAGGGATCCCCCGCGAAACAGCCGGAAAGGCTGTCCCGGTTGGGTCAGGGGCAGGAATTGGGTTTGAACCGTCTCCAATGCGTGATTCTCCTGCGCGCCGCGCCAGGCAGGGGTGTCCCGGCGCGGCAGGCCAAGGCCTTCAACCCTCAAGCCGCGGCCGCGGCCAGGGCCTGGTCGAGATCGGCGATGAGGTCGTCCACGTTCTCGATGCCGACGCTCAACCGCACCATCTCGGGGGTGATGCCGGCCGCCCGTTGCTGCGCGTCGTTCAACTGGGAATGGGTGGTGGTGGCCGGGTGAATGGCCAGGCTCTTCGCATCGCCCACATTGGCCAGGTGCGAGAACAGCTTGAGGGAGTCGATGAGCTTGCTGCCCGCCGCCGCGCCGCCCTTGATGCCGAAGACCACCATCGAGCCGCCCTTGCCCTTCAGGTATTTCTGGTTGAGCTCGAACATCGGGTCGCCGGGCAGGCCGGGGAAACGAATCCACTCGACGCGCTTGTGGTGCTTGAGGTGTTCGGCCACGGTCCTGGCGTTCTGGCAGTGGCGTTCCATGCGCAGCGGCAGGGTCTCGATGCCCTGCAGGAAGATCCAGGAGTTGTCCGGCGAAATGCACGCGCCCAGGTTGCGCAGCGGCACGGTGCGCATGCGCAGGATGTAGGCCAGCGGGGCCAGCGGAGCCGGCAGGTCATGACCCCAGCGCAACCCGTGATACGAGGTGTCGGGCTCGTCGAAGAGCGGGTGTTTGCCCGCATTCCACGGGAAGCGACCGCTGTCCACCACCACCCCGCCGATCCCGGTGCCGTGGCCGCCAAACCACTTGGTCAGCGAATGCACGACGATGTCCGCCCCGTGCGCCAGCGGTTGGGTCAGGTAAGGCGTGGAGAAGGTGGCGTCCACCATCAACGGCAGACCCGCGGCGTGCGCCACCCGGGCCACCGCTTCGAGATCGACAACTTCGAGGGCCGGGTTGGACACCGTTTCACAGAACAGCGCCCGGGTCCGGCCATCGATGGCCCGGGCGAAATTCTGCGGATCGTTCGAGTCCACGAACTTCACCGTGATGCCGAGCTTGGGGAGGATGTCGTTGAACTGGGTGTAGGTGCCGCCGTAGAGGTTGCGGGCGCTGATGATGTTGTCGCCCGCGCCGGCGAGGTTGATCACCGAGTAGAACACGCCGCTCGTGCCGGAAGCCAGGGCCAGCCCGCCCATTTCCGGCGCCCCTTCCAGCATTGCGACGCGCTTCTCGAGCACGTCGGTCGTGGGGTTCATCAGGCGGGTGTAGATGTTGCCCAGTTCGCGCAGCGCGAAGAGATTCGCCGCATGCGCCGTGTTGCGGAACTGGTAGGAGGAGGTGCGGTAGATTGGCACCGCCCGGGCCGTGGTGGTGGGGTCGGGTTGTTGTCCGCCGTGCAGGCAGAGGGTTTCGAATTTCATGACAGCTTCGGTGTTGTGGTCAGGTTTCGCGGGGGAGGAGCATGCCAGAATGGCCGGTGGCCACAAGCCCCAGTTGCACGGCGCGAATCCGTCCTTGGCTTGCCGCGCCGGGGGTGATTAAGCTCACTTCACGCCTGATTTTGAACGAAGCTGATTTCTAAGACACCAAGCAACATTATGAAAGACTATCACGCCGCAGACATCCGGAACTTTTCCATCGTGGGCCACGCCTCCAGCGGGAAGACCATGCTCAGCGAGGCCATGCTGGCCTGCGCGGGGGAAATCAACCGCATGGGATCCATCCAGGCCGGCAACACGGTGTCCGACTACCACGTGGTCGAGCAGCAGCGGAAGATTTCCGTCTCCTCGACGCTGATGCACCTGGACTGGCTGGACAAGAAGTTCAACCTGATCGACTGCCCGGGTTATTCGGACTTCATCTGCGAGAGCCTGGGGGCGTTGCGGGCCAGTGACTTTGCCCTGGTGGTGGTGCATGCGAACCATGGCGTGAATGTGGGCACCGACACCGTCTGGAAGTTCGCCAGCCAGTCCGGCATCCCGAAGATGATCGTGGTCAACGCGTTCGACCGGGAGGAGACCCACTTCGAGCAGGTGCTGGAGCAATGCCGCGAGCACTTTGGCGCGCGCGTGTTTCCGATGACCCTGCCGGTCAATCCCGGCGCCGGGTTCAACCAGTTGCTGGATGTGCCCCGCAGCGAGATCACGACGTACGCCACGGACCAGAGCGGCAAGTTCACCGAAGCGCCCGCCGCCGGCGAGTGGGTGGAACGCGTCAGCAAGCTGCACCAGGAACTGATCGAGTTCATCGCCGAGGCCGACGACTCGCTGATGGAGAAGTGGATGGACAAGGGGACGTTGACCGAGGATGAACTGCGCGCCGGGCTGCACGCGGCGGTGCAGAAGCAGTCGTTCATCCCCCTGTTCTGCACCTCGGCCGAGCGCAACGTGGGGGTGGCGCGCCTCATGGACTTCATTGCCAAGTACGGTTCGTCCCCGGTCGATCGCGCGACCGTGGAGGCCGAGGATGCCAACGGCAAGCCGGTGCTGGTGGCCTTGAACGAGAAGGACGACGCGGTGGCCTACGTGTTCAAGACGCAGAACGAGGCCCAGTTTGGCGAGATGAGCTTCTTCCGGGTTTACGCCGGCCAGGCCAGGTTCGGCGGCGAGTTGTTCAACACCGATCGCAGCGTCAGCGAGAAACTCGGCCAGATCTACATCGTCAACGGCAAGAACCGCACCCATGTGCCCCTGCTCAACGCCGGCGATATCGGCGCGGCCGTGAAACTGCGCGACACGCACACGGGCAACACCCTCAGTGGCGGCAAACGCCCGGTCAAATTGCCCAAGGTCCGCTACCCCAAGCCCAACCTCCAATCCGCCCTGGTCATCAAAACCAAGGGCGAGGAGGACAAGATCGCCACCGGACTGGCCGCGCTGCACGAGGAGGATCCGTCGTTCACCTACCGCGTCGATTCCGAACTGCATCAGACCGTGCTGTCCGGGCAGGGCGAGTTGCACCTCGAGGTGGTGGCCGACCGGCTCCGGCGCCGCTACAAGGTCGATATCGACCTGGCCGCCGCCAAGATCCCGTACCGCGAAACCATCAAGTCGCGGTCGGAATCCAAGTATCGGCACAAGAAGCAGACAGGCGGCGCGGGGCAGTTTGCCGAGGTCTGGATGCGCATCGAGCCCAAGCCGCGCGACAGCGGCATCGAATTCACCCAGTCCCTGGTGGGCCAGAACGTGGACCGGGTCTATGTGCCGTCGGTCGAGAAGGGGGTCAACTCGGCCTGTGCGGAAGGCATTCTCGCCGGATACCGCATTGTGGATGTGAAGATTGATTTCTACGACGGCAAGATGCACCCGGTGGATTCCGGGGATGTGGCCTTCCAGATTGCCGGCAAGGAGGCGTTCCGCGAGGCGTTCGCGGCTGCCAAACCCTGCCTGCTGGAGCCTGTGCACAAGCTGCAGATTCGCGTCCCCGAGGAGGCTGTGGGCAAGGTCATCGGTGATCTTTCAAGCCGCCGTGGCAAGGTGATGGGGATGGAGGCCGATGGCGCGTTGCAGGTGTTGAACGCGGAAGTCCCCGCCCGCGAATTGCATCACTACGCCACGGTCCTGCGTTCCCTCACCGGCGGCCGGGCGGTGCACACCGAGGAGTTCAGCCACTACGAGGAAATGCCGCGCGAACTGGAAGGCAAGGTTGTGGTCGAGGCCAAGGAATCGAAGAAGAACCACGATTGATGGTCCGGGCCGGGTCTCCGGGGGGCCTTCGAGGTTGGATTGGGCGTCAGTGCTCCGGCGCTCAGTGCGGTTTCTTGGATCTCCCGCTCCGGCCGGTTCGGAACCGGGGGAGCGGGGGGGGTGCATCTTAACACTGTCCTCGAACGCAATTCCGGCCGGGGCGCGGCATGGATGCCGCTTCAGCATTCGCCAGCCCGCGGAACAAGCGTTTCATCGAGTGCCCTTCGGACGTGGAAGCGGCCTGAAGGCCGCGCGCCGGGGGGCAGTGTCCAGATGCACCCGAGCGGGGTGCGGGGCGAAAAGCCGGCTTGAGGTCCGGCTGCGGTTGCCGCAAGCTTCCGCTTTAACGTCGTTAATCCACCCGGGCGACGCCGTATGGAGGATGCCACCTGTTGGACGAACCGGCGTGCATTGTTTTTATGAGACATTTGTTGAGCATTGAGAAGATGGCGGTGGCGGACATGCGATCCGTGCTGGCGGCCTCCGGCCCGATGAAGCGTCAGCGCGGTCGGCACCCGCTGCGCCCCCTCGAAGGCCAGACTTGGGCGATGATCTTCTCGAAATCTTCCACCCGCACCCGCGTGTCGTTCGAGGTGGGCCTGCACGAACTGGGGGCCCGGCCGCTCTTCCTCAACGCCAATGATATCCAACTGGGACGCGGCGAGCCGGTCCGGGACACGGCCCGCGTGCTGGGCCGCATGGTCCATGGCGTGATCATCCGCACCTACGCGCAGAGCGAGGTCGAGGAAATGGCGGCGTTGTCCGGCATCCCCGTGATCAACGCGCTCACCGACGCCGAGCATCCGTGCCAATTGCTGGCGGACGTGTTCACGATGCAGGAGCGGCTGGGCTCGATCGAGGGGCGCGTGGTGGCGTTTGCCGGGGACGGCGCCTGCAATGTGCCGGCCTCGTGGATCTTCGCGGCGGGCAAGCTCGGCTTCGAGCTGCGCATCGCCGCGCCCCGGGCCTACCAGCCGGACCCGGCCCTGGTGAAACGCGCGGGGGGCAACATTCGGGTCACGGACGATCTTCGCGAGGCGGCTCAGGGGGCGGATGTGCTCTACACGGATGTGTGGGTTTCGATGGGCAAGGAAGATGAAGCGCGGGAGCGTTGGGAGGCGCTGGCCGGATACCAGATCAATGCCTCTGTGGTCGCGCGGGCCAAGCCGGGCGCCCTGGTCATGCATTGCCTGCCGGCCTACCGCGGCAAGGAAATCGACGAGGCCACATTCGAGGCGCATGCCGACACCATCTTCGCCCAGGCCGAGAACCGGCTCCACGTCCAGAAAGCCATCCTGGAATGGCTGGTGTCTTGAACCCGGGCTAGTCCGGCACAACCTCGGTGCCGACCCCCCGGTCCGTGAAGATTTCCAGAAGGGCGGAGTGCTGGAGGCGCCCGTCGATGAACGCCACCTTCTTCACCCCCGCGCGCACGGCTTCGATGGCGCTGTCCACCTTGGGAATCATGCCCTTGTCGATAATGCCCGCCTGCTTTAGTCCGTCCACCTCCTCGACGCGCAGGTGGGAGATCAAGGTGGACGGGTCCTTCGGGTCGCGCAGCAATCCGGGCACATCGCTCATGAAGAACAGGCGGCTGGCTTTGAGCGCGATGGCCATCTGCGCGGCGGCCACGTCGGCGTTGCAGTTGTAGAGTTGACCATCCTCGCCCCGGGCGGTGGGGCTGATCACCGGGGTCACGCTGCGCCAGATGCACTGGCGGATGGGGTCCAGGTTGACCGCGGTGACCTCACCGACGAACCCGACGTCCAGCTCCTGACCGTCGGGGGTGCGGAGGAGTTTCTTGCGGCAGGTGAAGATGTCGGCGCCGGAAAAGCCGCGCGCCTTGCCGCCCAGCGTGTTGATCATCTCCACGATCTCGGGGTTGATTTCGCGGGACAGCACGCGTTCGACCACATCCACGGTCTCGGCGCTGGTCCGGCGCTGGCCCTGGACGAACTCCGTCTTCACGCCGGACTGTTCCAGGGCCCGCGTGATGGCCTTGCCGCCACCGTGGACGACCACCGGGTTGATGCCCACCGCCTCGAGGAACACCACGTCACGCGCCACGCTGCCGCGCACCTCCGGGTCGGGCGAGTCCATGAAACTGCCGCCGTATTTCACCACGAAGGTCTGGCTGCGGAATTTCTGCAGGTACGGCAACGCCTCCATGAGGGTGGCGGCTTTGTCGATGAGCGCTTGCATGAGGTTCTGGATCGGCGGGCGGTGGTTACCGCTTGGCTTTCGACCGGGTGCGGACGCTGAGCTTGACCATGGGATGCTGGTCCCGGGGTTCCAGCCGGCAGTGGTTGCGCCGCCGCCGCCTTCCCAACCGTGCCTCGCGTGAAAAAAGGTGGGGCAACGCCCAGGAGGCCGTTGCCAGAACGATTCCCGCAACCAACAACCACCCGAGATGATCCAGACTCATGGCCCCAGTCTGTGGCCCCCTGCCCGCGCTGTAAAGTTTGAGTCACGGAGGGCGGAGGGCTTCGGCGGAGTGCGCTGCGGCCTCACTGGTTTTGATTCGACGGCCTCGGGTGGGTCCCGCAGACTTCCGGCATGTCTATAGCGAGCAGACAAGGTGGGCTCTGGTTGGTCGGACTCTGGCTTGGCGCAGCCTTTGCCGGATCCGCGGCGGAGACCAACACGGTGTCGCAGGCCGCTCCCCGGCGCCCGAATATCGTCCTGATCCTGGCCGACGAATTGGGCGGCGGCGATCTTGGGTGCTATGGCCAGAAGCGGATTCTCACCCCGCAGATCAACGCGTTGGCCATGCGTGGCGTGCGATTCACCGAGTTCCATGCTGGAGCAGCCGATGACCGGGGCGCCCGCGAGATGCTGCTCTACGGCGGCGCGCCGGGCGCGGAGGGGTCCAACCAGGTCCGGTCCGTGGCCGCGCGGCTCAAGGACGCCGGCTATCACACCGGCTACATCGGGTATTGGGGATTGGGGGCTTCGGGTTCGCCGGCGGCCGCTCATGGTCAGGGCTTTGAGGAGGTCGTGGCTTACGACAGTCGGGCGCACGCGCGCGATCTTCATGCGGATCATCTGTATCGCAGGGATCCGCACACAGGGTTTGAAGGGGCGGTGCCGTTGATCGAAAACCAGGCGCGCGGCCAGGGCGTGTACGTTCCCGACCTGCTCACCCAGGCGGCGGTGCGCTTCTGCCGCCAGAACAAACCCGAACCCCTGAACCGGTTCCGGCCCTTCTTCCTGGTCTTGAGCTATCCGGTGCCGGCGGCCGCGGGCGCCTACCGCGGTCCCATCCCGGAGACGGCGGCTTACGCCGATCAGGGCTGGCCCGAGGCGCAGCAGGCCAAAGCCAACACCATCACCCGGCTGGATCAACACGTGGGCGAGTTGTTCGCGGAACTCGACAAGCGGGGCCTGACGCCGAACACCATCGTCCTGTTGACCAGCAGCCTGGGGCCGGATCCGAAAGGCCCGCCGGAGCCCGGCTTCTTCGAGAGCACGGGCCGGTTTGGCCTGGATGCCGGCGGGTTGTCCGAGGGCCGGCTGCGCGTGCCGCTCATTGTTAGCTGGCCCTTCTGGACGCGATCGGCCAGGACCTCGGACCTCCTGACCTCCGGACCGGACCTTCTGCCGACCTTGCTGGAGGCTGCGCGTGTTGAACTTCCCAAGGATCTGCCAGGCATCTCCTTCCTGCCCACGCTGCAGGGGCGGGACCAGACCAACCGCCACACTTCGCTGCAGTGGACTGTCGCAGCGGAGGCCGGCGCGCAGTCGTACGCTTTGAAGCAGGGACGGTGGAAGCTGATCGATCGGGGCGGCGAGACGCCAGCCGAGCTCTACGACTGTGTCGCCGATCCCCGGGAATCAAAGAACGTCGCCGAACAAAACCCCGGCGTGGTTCGGGACCTCTTGCAGAAGCGGAGCCAGTCGGCGGCCCTTGGACCCCACGGAGACAAAGCGGTGCCGAACTGATCGCCCAGTTTTTTCGCGGCGACCCGGACCGGGAGTTGCGCCGCGCGATCTCAATGATTGAATCCATCCGCCTCGATCCCTTGAGCGGACGGCTGGCCCGGTTGTCGGCTTCGGGCGTGTACTTCGGAACCTCCTCGTGGAAGTATCCGGGCTGGCTGGGGAGCCTCTACACCCGCGACCGCTATATCTGGCGTGGACGGTTCTCCTCGACCCGTTTCGAGCGGCTGTGCCTGTCCGAATACGGCGAAACCTTCAAGACCGTGTGCGTGGATGCCGCTTACTACACGTTTCCCACCGAGCGCGGTGTACGCGAGCTGGGAGCCCTGGTGCCGGACGAATTCCGGTTCGCGTTCAAGGTGACCGGGGACATCACCATCAAACGGTTTCCAGCACTCGACCGGTTTGGAACGCGCGCCGGACGCGAGAATGAGAACTTCCTCAACCCGCGCCTGTTCACCGACGCCTTTCTTGCTCCCTGCGCCGCGCTGGGACCGAAACTGGGCCTGGTGCTGTTCGAGTTCAGCCGGTTTCAGCCGGGCGAATTCGGGCGCGGACGCGAGTTCGTCGAGCGGCTCGAGGCGTTTCTCGCGCAACTGCCAGCGGGCGTGCGCTATGGCGTCGAGATCCGAAACGCCACGTTCCTGCACCCGGAGTATTTCGAGACCCTGGCCCGGCATGGGGTGGCCCATGTCTTCAACAGTTGGAATGAAATGCCGCCGGTGACCGAACAGATGCACCTGGCCGAGGGTCTCCCCACCGCCCCCTTCACCGCCGCCCGATTCCTCCTGAAGCCCGGTCGCACTTACGCGGACGCCGTCCAGCGCTTCAGTCCCTACGACCGGATCCAAGAGCCCTACGCCGAAGGGGTGGAGGCCGGCGTGCGCCTGGCGCAGCGCGGGTTGCAGTCCAGTGTCCAACGCCCCGCCTTCCTCTACGTGAACAACCGCTTCGAAGGCAACGCCCCGCAGACCATCCGCCGGATGCTGGACGGCTTGGAAGACGGTGCGACCCCGGGAGCTTGAGGCATTTGCGGTTCAGGGGTGGGTCCGGGAGTTCCAAAGGCGAAGGGCTTGAGCGGCGGACAGCGGTGGCGGTCACACATCCCGTTCCTCAAGATAAGTCTTGAGCCGGATGGGATTCTCAATGGTGAGGGTCTTGCCGCGGGTGTGCAGAAGGTTCAGGTCGCGCATCTTGGCCAGGGTGCGGGACAGGGTTTCACTCACCGTGCCCAACTCGGCCGCCAGCGCGCGCTTGGTCGTGGTCAGTTCAATGGTGACGGGCTTGGGGCTGGCAGGGTCCGGACAGCGTTTCAGCAGCCAGTTGGCCAGACGATGCTCGACCTGGTGCAGGGTCATGTCCTCCAACTGCCCGACCAGGGTGCGCAGCCGCAGGCTCATGCCGACCAGCAGGCGCACGGCAAGTTCAGGCCGCCGCCGCAACAACTCCAGAAACGCCTGGCGCGGAATCATCAGCACCTGGCTCGATTCCACCGCCCGGGCGTCCGCGGGATACCCGGCTTCCATGGAAAGGGTGGCTTCGGCAAAGGATTCCCCGGCGCGAAAGACGTGCAGCACTTGTTCGCGTCCGGCCGCGTTCACCCGGTGGATGCTGATCGCCCCCTGGTGGACGACGAAGAAGCCCTTGGAGGGCTGGCCTTCGCGAAACACATACTCGTCGCGCTCGATCCGGCGGACGGAGACGATGTCGGCCACTTGTTGGAGATCCTCCGGGTTGAGACCGGTGAAGAGACGGCAGGCGCGCAGCCCGCGGGCGATCATGGTGCCCTTCAGTTCGGCCAACGCGTTGTTGATCGTCATCCACCCAGCTTGCCCAACGCGCTCCCGGAAAACAACGTTCCCCTGACTGCGCACAGCAATTCTCATTTTGGAGCGCGGGTCCGCGACCCGCAGCAGCTGCGCCTGGAACAACGCCACTGTAGGATTGAGAATGGCCTTCCGTGGCGGGGGTGCTGCGGCTCATGGAGCCGCGCTCCGGGCCAAAATGAGAATTGCTGGGACTGCGCAAACCTTGACCGGCATCAAGGTGGTGCCTCGCACCGGCGCCCATGCTTCGCCGACGATGACTGATCAACTACTGACCTTGGACGTGCGGGAGGATCTCCGGTCCGGACGCGCCCCATGTTCCCAAATCATGGCCTTGGCAAACCGAATCGCGGTGGGGGGGACGTTCCGGTTGATTGCGCCCTTCGAGCCGGTTCCGCTGTATGACGTGCTGCGGCAGCAGGGGTTCGCGCATGAAGCGCTGGATCTCGGAGGGGGAGATTGGGAGGTGCGATTCACTCGGGATCCGAAAGCGGCGGCGGCGCAGGCTTTGCCGGCTGACGGCCGTGGCCAGACGGCGGAATGCGGCTGCGGCTGTTCGTCCGCCAGCCAGGAAGGGTCGATCCTTGAGCTGGACGTGCGCGGACTGGAACCGCCGCAGCCCATGACGCGCGTCCTCGAATCGCTCGCGTCCCTGTCCGAGGGGGTCACGCTGCGCGCCTTGACCGACCGTCGGCCAATCCATCTGCTGGACCAACTGGAAGCGCGCGGATTCCGAGGCGAGTGCGAGGAGCATCCCGAGGGTGGCTGCATCACTGTCATCCGCCGTTGCTGATCCGGTGGGGCGCGTCGCCCCATCCCCTTCCAGGCCGGCGGCGCGTGCGCCAGTGGAAGCCGGGATCGCGACGGCACCATCCATCCGGCTCCCGCTCGGATTCATCCTGTGCGGCCTGGTGTGCCTGCCGGGGGTGATCGCGCTGCTGATCGCCCGCCCGACGATCCTCTCGACCTACCACTACAACCAACACGTGATCGCGGCGACGCACCTGGCGTTGCTCGGCTGGATCGGGTCGGTCGTGTTCGGGGTGTTGTATCAACTGGTGCCGGTGGCGCTGGAGACGCGTCTGGCCAGCCAGCGCCTGGCCTTCGTTCACCTGCTGTGCCACGCGGTGGCCGTGCCGGGCATGGTCTGGAGTTTCTGGCATTGGAACCTCAAACAGGTCGGACATTGGGGCTCCATCTTCGCCCTCGGCGTGACCTTGCTGCTCCTCAATGTGGGCTGGACCGCCATCCGCTCGCGCCGATGGAATCCAGTAAGCGCCGGGATGGGTTCCGCCCTGGGCTGGCTGCTGGCGGCGGCAATGGCCGGGCTCGCGTTGGCGGCGTCCAAGTGCTCCTACGAATCTCTCGAACGTCTGTCCGCAGGCAACCCGTTGGCGATGACGCTGCGTGGTTTGGAGGCGGTTTCCACCTTCGTGGCACGGTTTGACCAGATGAGCGCCATGCACACGCACGCCCATCTGGGAGTGCTCGGCGGCTTTGTCCTGCTCACGGTCACGCTCTCGCTGAAGCTGCTGCCGATGTTCCTGCTCAGCGAAGTGCAAAGCCCGCGACGCGCGTGGTGGGTGATCGGGCTGCTCAACGCGGGACTGCTCGGATTGGCCGTCACGATGGCCACCCGGAGTCCGTGGAAGCTGGTGTTTGCCGGCCTTTTGACGACGGCGCTGCTGCTCCACGCCCTCGAGTTGCGTGCGCTGCTGCGCGCCCGCAAACGCCGCCTGCTGGATGGGCCGCTGCGGATGTTCCTGTCGGGGTTGACCGTGACGGTTCCGCTCGCCGGCCTGGCGGGCGTGTTGTCGTGGCCGGGGCTGCCGCTGACGGTGGTCACCGGGCAGTTGGAGAATCTCTACGGCTTTCTGGCGGTGTTCGGCCTGATCTCGACCGCCATCCTGGGCATGCTGTTCAAGATCCTGTCGTTCCTGGTGTGGTATGGCACCTACAGTCCGCACCTGGGCCGGACGCGGGTGCCGAACCTGGCGGACATGTATTCGGAACACCGGTTGCGCGCTGGGGCGATGGTTTATGCCCTGGCACTGACGTTGGTCTGCGCCGGAATTCTGCTCTCCAGCACCGGCACCGTGCGCTGGGGTGGGATCGCCATGGCTGCGGCCGTCGCTCTGCATCTTTCGAACTATGGCTTGATCCTCGGCCATCGGTTGAGGCCCAGGTGGCAACCGGTGGCGGCACGGCCCGGTCAATCTGCGGGAATCCCATGAACATGACCGAGCAACAGGTCCTGGAGGCACTGCGCGAGGTCGTGGACCCGGAGATGGGCCTCGACATCGTCGCCCTGGGCCTGATCTACGACGTGCGCCTCGATCCGGCGCGCGTGGCAGTCAAGATGACGCTGACGATGCGCGGCTGTCCGATGCACGACAGCATCACCAGCGCGGTGCGAGCCGTGCTGTTGAATCTCCCCGGCGTCGGGGAGGCGGACGTCGAGATCGTGTGGGATCCGCCCTGGTCGCCGGCCATGATGGCACCCGAAGCGCAGGGGCGTCTGGCCTGATTCGAGCCGCGGCCTTGACGGAAGTCAAAGCCCTTCCCGCGGGCCTGCTCCTATCCTGCCGCGCATGAACTGCAACCCTTGGTTTGTTCTCCCAGCCGTGTTTGTTATCAGCCTGCTGGTCGCCGGACCCGCCCGGGCCGAGCTCGTGGAAACCAACCCGCCACCGGACGCCGCGGCGGTGTCCACCAACGCCCCCGCAACCGCGGCCGCATTGACCAACGCGGAGCCCGGCACCCTCGACGCCCTCTTCAACCGTGACCTGCCGGATGCCATCGGCCGGAGCAAGATCAACTTCCAGTGGCGGCCGCGCTACGAGTACGCCGACACCGAGACGGCCAAGCCGTCCCAAGCCTTCACCATGCGCACGGTGTTCGGCTTGACCACCGCCGAGCTCTACGGGTTCCAGGGCATGATCGAGGGGCTCAACCTGGCCACGCTGGGCAACCGGGACAGCTACTTCGCCGGCGACAATGCCGCCAGCGCGGGCGACAAGACCCTCGTCCTCGATCCGCCCACCACCGAGATCAACCAGGCCTGGATCAGCTACGCCTACACCAACTGGGCCACGTCCGGCAAAGGCGGACGCCAGACGATCAACCTCGACAACCAGCGGTTCATCGGGTCGGTGGACTGGCGGCAGAACCCGCAGACCTTCGACGCCATCCGGTTGGGCAACACCAGCGTCGAGAAGCTCGACCTGCTCTACACCTGGATCGGGCGCGTCAACCGCGTCGGCGGCAATGTCCCCGACCTGCTGCCCGCCGCCAAGGATTACCAGTCCAGCTCGCACGTGCTCCACGCCAACTACGACCGCACCGACTACGCCGATCTGACCGGCTACATCTACCTGTTGGATCTGGAGAACGGGGTGGGCAACGCCGCCTCGTGCGCCACTTACGGCTTCAGCGTCGTGGGACAGGTCCCGATGACCCGGGATCTCAAGCTGGATTACCGCGGCGAGTTCGCCTGGCAGACCGATTACGCGAACAACCCCAACAGTTACAGCGCGCCTTACCTGCACCTGGCGCTGGGCAGCAAGATCCAGCCGGTGAGCTTCGGCGCGGGTTACGAACTGCTGGGCTCCGACAACAACGCCGGCTTCCAGACGCCCCTGGCCACCTTGCACGCGTTCAACGGCTGGGCCGACGTGTTCCTCAACACCCCGGGGGCTGGGTTGCAGGACCTGTATGTGTGGGGGCAGGTGGACCTGCCGTGGGACCTGCCGCTCAAGGTCATGCTGCACAAGTTCGACGCCGCCAGCGATGGACTCCAGAACTACGGCAACGAGATTGACGTGAGCTTAAGCAAGAAGCTGGGCAAACACTGGACCGCGCTGGTCAAGTACGCGTTCTACGACGCAAAGAACGCGCTCAGCCCCGGCGGATTCAACTCGAACGTCCAGAAGTTCTGGGTCCAGGTGGATTTCAAGCTGTAAGGCGCACTTGCGTTTGCCTCTGATCCTGGCCCATCCCCATCCCCGGCCACCGGGCTCCGCGGGGGGAGCCTCCACGATGAGGCCATCGCGCGTTGGGACCATGAACCTGTCGTGGAGAAGCGCGGCTCCATGAGCCACAGCCCCGGTACCGGAGGGACGTGCTCGATGTTTCAGCGGCCTGGTGGCGGGCGCAACAACCGCGGGTCACCCATGCTCCGGAGTAGCCCTGCTGCGGAGGACGGACCGGGTGGACAGACCAGTGCCAAACCGAGAATGAGCTGGACGCCGGCCGCTCACCCGCACAGGAGCTTGCGCAACTTCGCCAACGGCAGTGTGTTCATCACATCCGCCTTGGTCAGCCAGCCCTTGCGCGCCACCCCCGCCCCGAGTCGCAGGAAACCGGCGTGTTCGAACCGGTGCGCATCGGGACTGAGCACGCACTTGACTCCCTTGCGCCTGGCCTCGGGCCACTGCCGCCAATCCAGATCGAACCGCTTGGGATTGCAGTTCAGCTCGATCCAAGTTCCGGTGGCTGCGCAGGCTTCGATGACCGCCTGTGGATTGACCGGGTAGGGCTCGCGCGCCAGCAGCAGGCGCCCGGTCAAGTGGCCGATGATGTCCACATGCGGGTTCTCCACCGCGCGCAGGATGCGTTGGGTGTTGTCGGCTTCGTTGTTCGCCGGCACGTGCAGGCTGGCCACCACCACATCCAACTCCGCCAGCCGGTCGTCGTCGAAGTCCAGCCGGTCCTTCAAAATGTCCACCTCGGTCCCCGTCAGCAGCCGGAAGTCCACGCCCTCATCCTCGAGACGCCGGTTGATGGCGCGAATCTCCCGCAACTGCTGGCGCAACCGGGACGCATCGAGCCCGTTGGCCTGGAAGCTCGATTGACTGTGGTCGGTGATGGCCCAGTAGCTGAAGCCCAGTTCCTGCATCGCGGACGCGATCTCCTCCAGCGTCTGGTGCCCGTCGCTCCAGGTCGAATGGTTGTGCAGGGAACCCTGGAGATCGGTCCACTCGATCAACCGGGGCAGGTCCCCCTGCTCCGCCGCTTGCACTTCTCCGTGATCCTCCCGCAATTCGGGCGGGATATAAGCCAGATCCAGCCTGGCATAGATATCCTGTTCATCCTGGCAGGCGACCCGCAATTCCGGAGCGCGCGTCTCCTCCTTCGACCGGAACAAGCCGTACTCGTTAAGCCGCAGCCCGCGCTCGATGGCGCGTTGGCGCAGGACGATGTTGTGCTCCTTGCTGCCCGTGAAGTAAGCCAGGGCGAAGGGATACTCCGCATCGCTCACCACCCGCAAGTCGGCCTGGATGCCGCCCTCCAGCAGCACACTGGTCTTGGTCTCGCCCTTGGCGATGACCCGGAGAATGCCCGGTTGACCGGCAAAGTCGTCAATGACCGCCCCGGGCGCCTTCGACGACGCCAGGAAATCCACGTCGCCAATGGTCTCCCTCCACCGGCGCAGGCTGCCCGCGAGGCTGCAGCGAATGACGTCCGGATGCGCCCGGAGTTGTGCGAGGACAGGTTCGGCAACCCGCAAAGCGTCACTGAGCAGGTGCCGGGACGCATAGAGGCGGGTCCGCTCGATGCCCTCGAGGATCTTGGCCTGCGACTTGTCGCCAAATCCGTCCAACTCCGCCACCCGCCCGGCCTGGCAGGCCAGTTCGAGCGCCTCGACGGACTCGACCCCCAGTTTCTGTCGCAACATAAGAATCCGCTTGGGTCCGAGGCCAGGGATGTCGAGCATGGCCATCAGGCCGGGCGGGATGGAAGCCTTGAGATCCTCGTAATACTTGAGGCGCCCGGTGGTGACGAGTTCGGTCACCTTCTGCTGGAGCGCCTCGCCGAACCCCTTGATCTTGCCCAACCGGCCCTCCGCCACAATCGTCTCGATGGGTTCGGCCAGGTTCTCGACGGCGCGCGCGGCGTTCTGGTAGGCCCGGGTCTTGAACGGGTTTTCCCCCTTCAACTCGAGCAACGTCCCGATCTCGACCAGCACCTCCGCCACTTTCTGCTTGTCCATGCCGGCACAAGTACGAATGACACCGTCCGCTCACAAGCTTGAATCTGGCCTTCCACAGACCCGGCCCCGGTGCCGGGTGGTTCCCGCAGACCATCCGGTCGCTTTTGTGAAGGGATCACTGCTGTCCAAAACAACTGAGGTGTCGTGGTAAGATCCTCGATTTTGTTGGGGGTTTTTTGAGGCGATTTCGGGATTGTGAGATGAGGTTGCCTATCCTGCCGCGCGGATGCTGTCCAAGTTGAGCTGCAGTTGCAGGGAAGGTTGCGGAGGCGTGTCAAAAGGGCGGTTCAACCAATCCCAGAGATTGCGATAGGTGAATAGATTCCAGCGCAGCAGGGCCACCAGATTGGAGAGAGCCCACTTGAAATGGGAGCGGAACTGCAAGTAGCGGACGATCAGCACCGCGATCAATGCTGTCCAAATCTGGATGCGCACGGCATTGGCACTGGTGCCGACGAAGGTTTTGATCTGGAGCTGTTGCTTGAGCAGCTTGAAGAACAGTTCGATCTGCCAGCGTTCCTTGTAGATGGCGGCGATGGTGGAGGCGGCGAGCTTGAAGTGGTTGGTCAGCAGCACCAATTCCTCCTGCTTGTCCTCCAGCCAGAGGGTCACCAGGCGGAAGTCCTGCAAATCTGGACGCCCCGCCACAAAGGCCTGCAACCGCACCTTCTGATCTTTGAGCACGTTGCCGCCTTTGGGCACCTGGTATTCTTCCACGATCTGGATGTCCGCATTCCTTTTGAGCCGGGTCACAAAATAAAAGCTGTTTTGGACACTGGTGGGTAATGGCCCAGGAGATCTCGATCCCGCTGGGGTTGGCCACTTTCGTCCAACATTTCCCTTTGACGCTTCGGTGAAACGTGGGAAGTTGTGCCCCTCCGCCCGCAGCTCCCGCTGCGTGCGGGAGTTGATTCCCATCATGCAATCATTCTGGCTTTGGTTTGCCGGGGCGTTCGCCCTGGCGATTGTCGTCGCGTCCTTCTTCGAATGGACGCTCCACCGTTATGTCATGCACCGGCCCGTGGGCCGGTTCCGCTACGCCTATCGCGCCCACACCCTGGTCCATCACCACACGTTCAAAGCGGACCATACCTATCACCTCATCCACGAGGAGGACAAGGAAACCATCCCCATGGCCTGGTGGAATGGGCCGGCCATCGTCCTGATCGGCTCGATCCCGGTGGCGGTCCTGGCCTGGGCCCTGGGCCAATGGGCGATCGTCGGCGGGGCCGCGCTGTGCTTCTCCGCCTACTACGGCGCCTATGAATACATCCACTGGTGCATGCACCTGCCGAAGTGGCGGCGCATCGAACGCTCGTGGCTCTTCCGCCGCCTCAACGGCCACCACCTGCTGCACCACCGTTACATGAAGAAGAACTTTAATGTCGTGCTGCCCCTGGCCGACCTCGTGCTTGGAACCCTGCTGGTGCGCGCCAAGTTCAAGTTTGCCCAGGCCACCGGCCCCGCCGTACCGGATGTCCAGCCGCTCACTGCAACGCAGCCGGCCTGAGCGAACGCCCGGCTCGCCCTCAGTGTCGCTGCCACCACAGCGCACGGCAGCGCGGTTCTGCCCCATCAAAAACTTCGCTTGAGCGCCGTTCCAGCGCCCCCCCCGGGCCGGGGCACACGGCTGTCGCCCGGATTGGGCTTTCAGCCGGGGTGAACCGCCGCCATGGACTGGCCGGCGATCCAGCCAGTGGTCCAGGCCGCCTGGAAGTTGAACCCGCCGGTGATGCCGTCGATGTCCAGCAATTCCCCGGCGAAATAGAGCCCGGGACAAAGCCGGCTTTCCATGGACTTGAAGTTCACCTCGCTCAGGCGGACCCCGCCGCAGGTGACGAACTCCTCCTTGTTCAGGCTCTTGCCGGTCACGGGCAATTCCATGCCGCTGAGCCCCCGCACCAGGCCCTCGATTTGCGCGCGGGCCAGGGACGCCCAGCGGGTGGGACGGGGAATGCCAGAGGCCAGCACCAGCGCTTCCCACAATCGCGCGCCCAGCGGCGTCAAGGGACCATTCACCACGAGTCTTGCCCCCTGGGTCTCGCGCTGCCGCCGCAAGGCGTCCACGAGTTGCTTGCGAGTCAGATGCGGCAGCCAGTTGATCGCCAGGGGAAAAAGGTAGTCCCGCTCGTGAAGTTTCCGCGCTCCCCAGGCCGACAGCCGCAGCACGGCCGGCCCGCTCAGTCCCCAATGGGTCATCAGGACGGGCCCGCGCTCCCGCAGCCCCACGTCAGGCACCGACAGTTCGAGGTCAGCGATGGCGGTCCCGGCCAGCGCGCGCAGCCAGGGCACCTCGAGGTTGAACGTGAAGAGCGACGGCACTGGGGGCTCGATGGTGTGGCCCAGGGCGCAAGGCGTCTGCGCCATCGCCTCCGCCCGGCATCCACCCGTCGCCAGCAACAGACGGTGGCAGTCCAACCGCTCTGCGCTTCCGAGCCAGATCGTGAACCCACCCTCCCCCCGGCGCTCGACCCGGGCGAGCGGCGCGTTGGTTCTGAGCCTGACCCCCGCCGCCACCGCGGCGCGCATCAAGCAGTCAACGATCGTGCGGGAGGAGTCCGTAATCGGAAACATCCGCCCATCCGCCTCCACCTTCAGCTTCACTCCCCGGGACTCGAACCAGTTGACCGTATCCACCGCGGAGAATCGTTGGAACGGTCCGATCAACTCCCTTCCGCCCCGTGGATAGCCGGTGGCGAATTCCCGGGCGTCGAAAAAGGCATGGGTCACATTGCAGCGTCCGCCGCCGGAAATGCGGACCTTGGAGAGCACGTGCGCGCTCTTCTCCAACAAGAGCACCTCGGCGTCGGGATTGGATTCCGCGCAAGTGATGGCCGCGAAGAAGCCTGCGGCTCCTCCACCCGCGACCACCACCCGGTTCACGCTCATGCGCCGGACGGTAACCGGAACAAATCCATGGGGAACAGGAGAAAACGGGAAACCGGAAACGGGCGAAAGGCGCGATCCGCTGATCGGGATGGCCCCGCCCAAACCGCCTGTTGGTTTGCGAGGGAATCGGCCCTATCCTCCGGCCGTGCGGAAGCTTCCACGCTCATTCTACGATCGCGACACCCTGACGGTCGCCCGGGAGTTGCTGGGCAAACACCTGGTGCATGTCCGTGCCGGGGTGACGCGCATCGGGCGGATCGTGGAAGTGGAGGCCTATCTTGGCCCGCACGACCTGGCGGCGCATTCCTCCAAGGGCCTCACCGAGCGAACGAAGGTCATGTTCGGACCGCCGGGTCACGCCTACGTTTACCTGATTTACGGGATGCACCATTGCATGAACGTGGTGACGGAGCGGGCAGGACACGGAGCCGCCGTCCTATTGCGGGCCCTGGAACCGGTGAAGAACCTTGAGGGACGCACCCAAGGTCCCGGACTCCTGTGCCGCGCCATGCAGATCGACCGATCGCTTAATGCCTACGACCTGCTCAGCGACGATTTCTTCATCGCGACACCTTCCAAAGTTGAACGCCACATGGTGGTCAAACGCCCCCGCATCGGAGTGGACTACGCCCGGCACTGGGCGAAACGTCACCTGCGGTTCTACATCCAGGACAACCCCTTCGTCTCGCGACCCTGAGGGTTCCGCTCAGCGCAGGCGCCAGGTGATGCGGGCCTTGTTGAGGTCGTAGGGGGACATCTCCATCTTGACCTGATCGCCCACCGTGAGCCGCACCCAGCGTTTGCGCATCTTGCCGCAGATGGTGGCCAGCACGAGATGCTTGTTGGGTAATTCCACGCGGAACATGGTGCCCGGAAGGACGCTCTCCACACGGCCTTCCACTTCGATCGGTTGTTCTTTCATCAATGCCCGGGAATCATCGCCCGGACACCCATCCTCTCAGACAATCGAGACCGCGACAAAGGGAAAATGGGCTGAATGGCCGAAAACCTTCGCTCAACGGCAGGCGCGGCGACCATGCCCTGCGTAACACCCCGGGCCCGGATCATAGGGCCGAGCATAGTGGCCAAACGACGCATACCGCCCCCCGTAAGGTCTCGAGGCGAAGTAGTTCCTTGGACTGTAATAGTAGTTGCGGTAGCTCAACCCCTGCTTCAAACCCGAGCTGCCAATGACCACCAGGGTGGATTCCGGCTCGGAAGACCGCACCGCCGGAACAATCGTCGCCACACGGGACGGCACGGAAGCGACGATCGAAGCGTTGGCCGGGAATGGCGATAGGGGGAGGCGCTGTGCGCGCAGCTCGGCCCCCCGCTCGATCATAGCCGTGATAACCGCATCGGGAACCTCGTGCTGGCGCAGGTGGGCAACATCTTCGGGGCGAAGTCGGTAGGCGTGATCGGCATTCCGCACGTGCGCGGTCAAGACCGATACGTTAGTGCCCGATTCAGCCAGCTTGACCACCTCGCTGACCCCTGCCGACAGACTCGCCTCCTTCAGCAGGCGCGACAGCCGCGAATCGTCCACGCTCGGCTTGTCGGCTGGAGTGCTGGGTACCGCGGGTTTGGACACGGACACGGCCTCGGCAAGCTCGCTGGCGGTCTGGCCAAACGACACCCCGAGCCCAAGCGCCAGCACGCCCAGAATGGCCCGGTTGATGATCCTGCTCGCTTTCATAGAGAGTGATCTCCGGCTCGATGGGTTCGCAGCGATCTGTTTCCAACCCTTTGGATGCGCCACCCTGCCCCTGTATTCAAATTCTTCCACACCCCCGAACTGCGTCCGGTTTCGATTTCGGCAGGGACCCGGTCATTCCAGGCCCCTGCCGACGAGGAAACCCGCGCTCGAGAACCGGTCCAAACAACAGGCTCGCGGAAATCGCGCGCTGACCCGTCAGGAAGAGAATTGTTCAACCGTAGGGTTTCGCCCGTTCAGACCTACCTGGAAACCCTGTACCAACGCCACAAAGACGTCACCGACGGAGCCGTGGCCACCTACATCCCGGAACTGGCCAAGGCGGATCCCAACTGGTTTGGGATGTGTTTGGTGACCGCCACCGGCAGCATTTACGAAGTCGGGGACAGCCGGTAACCGTTCACGATCCAATCCATCTCCAAGCCCTTTGTTTACGGTCTGGCCTTGGAGGACCAAGGGCGGCCGGCGGTTCTGCAAAATCGCCGGGCTGCCCGGACAACTGGGCACGGGGTGTTCTCGCCCAAGCTCGATGAGAAGGGCAACAGCGTGCGGGGCATCCGGGTCGGCAACGACCTGTCGCGCGACCTCGACCTCCATCTCTTCAACCGCCCCAGCTTCGCCCAGTCCGCGGTGCGTGCCCGCTACTCAGGCTCCCAGATCAGTTCCAGCCGCATTATCGGCAGTTTGAAGACAACGACCTGGCCATGGAATGGTGCGAAAGCCAGCTGCTCGACGAAGCGTTTCCACCCGAGGCCCACGCCAAGCCGGTTGTCCTGGGCGATTACCCGTTGTTCAAAGGCTTGGACTCCCAGGAACTCGGGGTCCTGGAGTCGATTCTCCAGCAAACTGCGCAAGACCAACCGCGAACTCAGCATCTTCGAACAGACCTGCCCGGCAACCCCATCCAGCCGCCGCCGGCCGAGATGCAGGCTGGGCTTGACTGTCCCCCTCCGAGTTCTGGGGAGAGCCTCACCTCTCAGAATGTCATTGCCCAGACGACGCCCTTGCCCTAGCAGTTGGGCAACCGAAAGGGTCACAAAAGGAACATTATGGCCATTGGAGCAACTCTTGTCGTGCTGTTGATCATCATCCTGGTGCCCGTCCTCCTGATCGGGCTGTGGGTGATGGGCGCTTACAACAAGCTGGTCACCCTGCGCAACCGCTTCAAGAACGCCTTCGCGCAGATTGATGTCCAGCTCAAGCGCCGTTACGACCTGATCCCAAATCTGGTCGAAACCGCCAAGGGCTATCTCAAGCACGAGCGGGGCACGCTCGAGGCCGTCATCGCCGCCCGCAACGCCGCCGCCAACGCCAGCACCCGCGCAGCCGCCAACCCCGGCGACGCGCAGTCCATGAAGGAACTGATGGGCGCCGAAGCCACGCTGACCGGCACGCTCGGGCGCCTCTTTGCGCTCGCCGAGGCCTATCCCGATCTCAAGGCCAACACCACCATGAACCAGCTCATGGAGGAACTCACGTCCACGGAAAACAAGGTCTCCTTCGCCCGCCAGGCCTACAATGACGCCGTGATGACCTACAACACCCAGCGCGAGGTGTTCCCCACCAACCTGATCGCCAATACCTTCAGCTTCACCGCCGCCGAGCTGTTCGAGATCCAGAAACCCGAGGAGAAGGAGGCGGTCAAGGTGCAGTTCTGATGGTGGGCGATGGACTTCTTCGATCGGCAGGACAAAGCCCGGCGTAACACCGCGAAGCTGGTCGTTTACTTCGCGCTGGCTGTGGTGTTCCTGATCCTGACGATCTATGCGGTCTTCATGCTGATCTTCAGCCGGACGCATCCCTGGAATCCCGAACTCCTCCTCTGGGTGTCGCTGGGCACCCTGGCCGTCATCGTCATCGGCAGCCTGACGAAAACCGCCGAGCTGGGCCGGGGCGGCAGCGCGGTGGCCGAAATGCTCGGCGGCCAGCTCCTGAACCCCAACACCACCGACCCGGACGAACGCAAACTGTTGAACGTGGTCGAGGAAATGGCGCTGGCCTCCGGGATGCAGGTACCCGCCGTTTACCTGCTCCGAAACGAGGCCGGCATCAATGCCTTCGCCGCCGGCCACACCTCCAACGACGCCGCCATCGGCGTCACGCAAGGCTGCATCCGGATGCTCAACCGCGATGAACTGCAGGGGGTGATCGCCCACGAGTTCAGCCACATCCTCAACGGGGACATGCGTCTCAATGTGCGCCTCATCGGCCTCATCTTCGGCATCCTCTGCCTGGCCGTGATCGGACGCGTGCTCCTGCGCGTGCGCGGCAGCGGGCGGGACCGGAACCCACTGCCGATCATCGGTCTGGCCCTCATTCTGATCGGCGGGGTCGGCGTGTTCTTTGGGCGTCTGATCCAGGCTGCCGTCAGCCGCCAGCGCGAGTTCCTGGCGGATGCGGCGGCGGTGCAATTCACACGCAACCCGGACGGCATTGCCGGCGCGCTGAAGAAGATGGGCAGCCTGGCGCAAGGTTCGGCGCTCCAGACACCGCACGCCACCGAAGCCGGCCACCTGTTTTTCGGAAACGGATTGGCCGTGTCGCTGGGAAGCGCCTTTGCCACCCACCCGCCCCTCACCCAACGCATCCAGGCCATTGACCCAAGCTTCGACGGTTCGTATCCGGCCATCACCCTGTCGGAATCTGCCGCGCGAGAGGACCGTCCGGCGCCAGCCAGAGCGCGCGGTCCCTTCCCCTTCCCTTTCCCGCTCCCGGAGGCGGGGCGGAGAGACGGTGCGGGTGTTTCGCAGCTTGCCGGCGGGACGCTGACGGCTGGGGCGGTTCTTCCCACGGATATTCCCTCGACCGTGCATCTGAGGAAAGCGGCAGAGATCCTGGATGGTCTTTCCCCCAATTTGAGGGATGCGCTGCACGACGCGATGGGGGCCAGTGCCGCCATCTACGCACTGCTCTTAAGCCATTCCGACACGATGCGGAGGCGCCAACTGGATTTCATCGCGCACCAGGCCGGGCCATCGCTGCGCGGCGAGTTGCTCAAACTGGCCGACGAGATTCAGCAGTTGCCCGCGGACCACCGTCTGCCGCTCATCGATCTGGCCATCGCGGGACTCCGCGAGCTCTCGCCCCGGCAATACTTTGACTTCAAGGAGACGATCGACCGGTTGGTGCGCATGGATGGGTCCATTGACCTGTTCGAATACGCGCTGCAGCGCGTGGTGATGCACCACCTTGCCCCGCAGTTCGAGCCGCCCCGGAAACAGGTCATCGCCTATTACTCGCTCAAGCCTCTGCTTCCCGACATGGCCATCCTGCTTTCAGCCCTGGCGCATGTGGGGAACGAAGAACCTGAACAAGCGCAGTCGGCCTTTCAACGGGGGGCCACGGCGGCACTGGGCGCCGGAGCCGCGTCGCTGTCGATTCTCGCCCCATCGAACTGCACCTTGGACCGTGTCGATACTTCCGTGCAGCGCCTCTGCCAGGCCGTTCCGCAAATCAAGAAGAGCACACTGACCGCCTGCGCCCACACCGTGGCGGACGACGGGATGATCGGGAGTCGCGAAGCCGAGTTGCTCCGCGCCCTCGCCGCCACGCTGGATTGTCCGCTGCCCCCGTTTGTGGCCTGACCCGGAAGAACTCAAGCAGCTCCGGCAAGAGGTTGCAGGAGCCGACGCGAGGAAACTCCGCCAGGGTGACCTTCCACTCACCTCCTCAAGTCGGCGCCTGCAATCCGTCGCAGCAGCAGGCGGGACTGGGGCTCCACCGGGAGCTTGAGTCGATAGAACGGCTCCGGTGCTGGCGCCGGGAGGACGGCGCGGGAAGAAGTTGTTCCCCCAGGAAACCTGTGGAATAGTGGCCGCCACTTGATTCGGCATGGCCACGGAACCCATTGTCACTATTCGGAATCTGACCAAGGTTTACGCCCAGGGCGAAATCCAGGTGACGGCCTTGCACGAGGTGTCCCTGGACATTGCCGCCGGGGAGTTTATGACCCTGATGGGCCCTTCCGGCTCCGGCAAGTCCACCCTGCTCCACATCATCGCCGGCATTGACCGTCCCACCCGGGGCGAATGCCACGTCCAAGGCGTGGATGTGGCGCGGCTCAACGAGACGGAACTGGCCGATTGGCGAAACCAGAACGTGGGGTTTGTGTTCCAGACCTTCAACCTCATCCCCGTGCTAACCGCCTTCGAGAATGTGGAACTCCCGCTCCTCCTGACTCAACTGGGCCGCAAGGAGCGCCGTCGGCAAGTGGCGGCGGCGCTGGATCTGGTGGGCCTGGCGGATCGCATGCACCACCTGCCCAAACAGCTTTCGGGCGGACAGGAACAGCGCGTCGCCATCGCCCGGGCCCTGGTCACGGATCCGAACCTGATCGTGGCCGACGAACCCACCGGCAACCTGGACGCCCATTCCGCCGAGGACGTCCTCAGAGCGCTCCAAGCCCTCCGCCGGGATGCCGGCAAAACGGTCATCATGGTCACGCACGATCCCAAAGCCGCCGCCTTCGGCTCGCGCAGCGTGCACCTCGAGAAGGGGGAACTGACCAATGCCTGAGAGGATCGCCGCTGGGCCCTAGGTCCCATCCGTCCTATCCCTCCCTTCCTCCGTGACCATCCCCGCCTTCATCATCAAGAACGCCCTGCGCAACAAGCGCCGCGCCGCGCTCTCGATCCTGAGCGTGGCGGTGAGCCTGTTCCTCCTCGTGACCCTTCAGGTGGCGCTGCGGGAACTTACGCTGCCCCCCGAGGATGTCGGGGCGGCCCTCCGGGTGGCGGTGCGCAACAAGATCTCGCTGGCCAACCTCCTGCCAGCCCGGCAACTCCCCATCATCGAGCGCATCCCCGGCGTCGAATCCGTCACGCCCTTCACCTGGTTCGGCGGCAAGTACAAGAACGAGGAAGGGATGACCTTCGCCCAGTTCGCCATGGACGCCAAGAAACTGCGCAAGGTGTTCGGGGAAGCCAAGATGAGCGAGGAGGAATACGTCGCCTTCGAAAACCAGCGCAATGCCTGCATCATCGGCCGCATCACCGCCGAAAAGTACCGCCTGAAACGCGGAGACCGCATCACACTCGAAAGCACGGTCTATCCGGTGACCATGGACTTCCAGATTGTCGGGATCTATTCCGGTACGGTGGATGATCGAAACATGCTGTTTCACCAGGAATACCTGGACGAGGCGAGCGGGTTGCCGGGCATGGTCGGCATGTGGTGGATGAAAGTGACGTCGGCCGAGGCCATGCCGAAGGTGATCCAGCGCATCAATGACACCTTCGCCAACACCTCCGCCGAGGTGCGCGCGGAAAGCGAGCGCGCCTTCCAACTCAGCTTCATCTCCATGTGGGGCAACATCCGGATCCTGGTCACCTCGGTGTCCTCGGTGGTGGTGTTCACCCTGGTCCTGGTATCCGCAAGCACCATGAGCATGGCCATCCGCGAGCGGTTCCGGGAACTGGCCATCCTCAAGGCGCTCGGGTTCCGCCGCCGCGAACTGTTTGCGTTTATCCTGGCGGAAAGCTTTGGATTGGCCGCCGTGGGCGGGTTGATCGGCATCGGCAGTGCCTATCTGCTCTACACCTACGGCGACATCTCAAAACTGACGTCCGGCGTTTTTGTGGTGTTCGAAGTCACCCCGCGCATCCTGGCCTTCGCCTCGCTGGTGGCCGCCTCGCTCGGCATCCTGGCCAGCCTCCTCCCCTCCCTGGCCGCCGCCCGCATGAGCGTGGTCGAAGGGCTGAAGACCTTGGACTAAGCGCCCCATGGCCCTGCCCCTCAAATACAATTTCCGCAACGTGTTCGTCCGCTGGCGGGCCACGCTCGCCACCGTGACGGGCATCGCTCTGGTCGTCGCGGTCTTCGTGCTCGTCCAATCGCTCGCCGTCGGCCTCGAGAAAGCCAGCCAGAACACCGGGGACCCGCGCAACGTCATGGTCGCACGCAAGGGATCAACCGCCGAATCCAGCAGCCAGGTCACCCGCGAACAATCCCGGAACATCCTCTACCTCCCCGAAATCGCCCGGGACGCACGCGGCCGACCCCTCGTGTCGGCGGATGTGGTCATCCTGGTCAATCTCCCGCGCCGTGACGGAACAGGCGAAGCCAACGTCACCGTCCGCGGCGTCACCCCCATGGGCATGGACCTGCGGCCGCAGGTGACCCTGACTCATGGACGCTGGTTCAACCCGGGCCGGCGGGAGGCTGTGGTAAGTCAAAAGGTGGCCCGACGCTTCGCCCACTGCGATGTGGGCGGACGCATCAGGACCGGCGGCACCGAGTTGACCATTGTCGGGTGGATGGACGGAGACAATTCCGCCTTCGACTCGGAAGTCTGGATGGATGCGGACGAAGCCCGGTCGGCGTTCGACCGGGACAACTACTCCAGTCTGCTGGTCCGGGTGGCGGACACGAACCAGATGGCTGCGTTGGCCAAACGCATCGAGTCCGACAAGCGCGCCTCCCTGCGCGCGGAACCGGAGATCGCCTATTACAGTGCGCAAACACGCACGGCCGGTCCGATCCGGATCCTGGGCAACTTCCTGGCCACCACGATGTCCATCGGGGCGATCTTCGCCGCCATGAACACCATGTATGCCAGCGTGGGAGCCCGGACGCGGGAGATCGGCACCTTGCGCGTGCTCGGTTACCGGCGTCGCAGCGTTCTGTTGGGGTTCATCATCGAGGGCGTCATCCTGGCTGGGCTGGGCGGTTTGCTGGGCTGCATGCTGGCGCTGCCGATGCATGGCTACTCGACCGGCACCCTCAGCTTTGATTCCTTCAGCGAGGTAGTGTTCCAGTTCCGGATCACACCCTGGCTGGCAGCTCAAGGAGTGATCTTCGCCATCGCCGTCGGCTTCCTGGGCAGCCTCCTCCCCGCTGTCCGTGCCGCCCGACTGCCGGTGATTTCGGCGCTCAAGGCAGTCTGACCTGCTTTCCTCACTTGAACATTTGGCGGCCTGGGACATCTTCAACGCACTGAAATGGATACGAACAAGCTCAGGGAACTGCGAGTCGCTCCCGGCCAAAAGCAACGCACATCCCGCTCGATCTGGACCATCTTTCTGGTCGTACTGGCAGTGACCGGGGTGGCGCTCTTCCTCGCCTGGCCGCGAGCCTCGGACAAAGTGCGCATCTTTGTGCGTGAAGGAGCCACCGCAACGAATGCCGAAACTCGCCTGGCTTCCGCCGCCGGAAACACCGAAACCCGGACCGATGTCCCGCCCCGCGGGCAGGAGGGCGATGCGGTGCTCACGGTCAGCGGCTACATCATCAATGGCACGCGCATCGAGTTGAGCCCGCGCTTCATGGGCGTGGTGAAGTGGATCGGGGTCGAAAAGGGGGATAGCGTCACCAACGGCCAGGTCCTGGTGCTTTTGGACGACACCGAGTACCGCGCGCGATTGCAGGAAGTCCAAGGCCGCCTGGCCAACGCCGACGCCGCCTTGAAACAGGCGGAACTCAGTTACGACCGCATCAATCGCCTCGCCCGCACCGACATCGAATCCGAACAGGCCCGGGACGACGCCACCCTGCGGCTCGAATCCGCCCGGGCCACCCTGAGGGAATTGCAGGGCACCCGCCAACTGGCTCAGGCCTACCTGAACTGGTGCACCATCCGCTCCCCGATCGACGGCGTGATTCTCGAGAAGCTGGTGGATCCCGACGAACTGGTGACCCCTCAAAGCTTTGGTGGTACCCGCGGCCCCAGCACCGCCCTGGTCGCCCTGGCCAATCCACAGGACATCCAGATCGAAATCGACATGAACGAATCCGATCTGTCCAAGGTTTCCCTGAACCAGAAATGCCGCGTCAGCCCGGAGGCCTACCCGGACAAGTCCTACGAAGGTTACGTGAAGGAGATCGCCCCGGAAGCCAACCGCTCGAAAGGCACGCTCCAGATCAAGGTGCAGGTCAACAACCCCGACCATTACCTCACACCCGAACTCAGCGCACGAGTGGACTTCCTCAGGTAGTCTGGCCAGAGCCACTCCCCCCGCAGATCCTGGACATCCTCCTGCAACAACCCTTTGCCCCACCGGGAACCACGGAAGCTGGACAGGCTGTTGTTGAACGGTCCGTGAGGATGAATGGCTCAGCGCTTGTGGCCAGCGTCCTGGGTGCGCACCTCTTGGACAGCGACCGGCAGGTGCTCGATCAGGTAATCGAGTTCCTCGTCGGTGTTGTCGATGCCCAGACTGAACCGGAGGCTCCCTTTCGCACGGGCGGGCTTGACGCCCATCGCGGTCAGCACGTGCGACGGCTCAATAACGCCCGTTGTGCAGGCCGACCCGCTGGACGCGCAGATCCCCAGCTTGTCGAGAGCCGCCAGGAGCCGTTCGGCCTCCAGCCCCTCGAAGGCAATGTTGGCCGTGTTGGGCAAACGCGGCTCTTTGGCTCCATTGCGGGAAGTCTTGGGGATGTGCCGCAGTATCCAACGCTCGAGTTTGTCGCGCATCGCCCGGACACGGGTGTTTTCATCCTGCAGGCTCGACATGGCCAGCTCGGCCGCCCGCCCAAACCCGACAATGTGGGCCGTGTTCTCCGTCCCACCCCGCCGCCCCCGCTCCTGACCGCCCCCGATCACGTAGGGCTGGTAGCGGACCCGGCGCTTCACGTAGAGCAGGCCGATGCCCTTCGGGGCATGCAGCTTGTGAGCCGAGAGCGAAAGGTAGTCCGCGCCAATCTCCCGCACGTCCACCTTGCACTTGCCCGGCACCTGCACGGCGTCGGTGTGAAACAACACATCCTTGCTCCGGCAGAGCGCAGCAATCTCCTCGATGGGAAACAACACCCCGGTCTCGTTATTGGCCCACATGACAGAGACCATCGCCGTGTCCGGCCGGATGCTCTTCTCCAGCAGGTGCAGGTCGAGGCTGCCGTCGGGTTCCACCGGAAGAAACGTCACCCTATACCCGCGCTGTTCGAGGTGCTTCCCGAACTTGAGGGTCGCCGAGTGCTCGACCGCCGTGGTGAGGATATGCCGGCGGTCCTCCTGGGTGAGAAGCGCGCTGTGGATCGCCGAGTTGTTGCTCTCCGTTCCACAACTCGTGAAGACAATCTCCGCCGGAGACGCGTTGATGAGCGCCGCCACCTGCTCCCGGGCCCGCTCCACCCGCCGAGCCGCCTCCTTCGCGAATCCATAAGCGCTGGACGGATTGCCCCAATGCTCCGCCAAGAGCGGAAGCATCGCGTCGATCACCTCGGGCGCCACCCGCGTGGTGGCGTTGTTGTCAAAATAAAAAAGGCGCACCTGGCTCACAGACAATAGGGTGGACGTCAAGAGGGTGAAATGGCCAAACTGAAATTTCCAGTTGACGAGCACTGCCTGGACAAAGAAAATATCTAAGCAAGTTAAGTATGTCACTTATGATTCAACGCAATGTCGCAAAGCCGACGCATAACGAGGAAATCAAGGGGGCGATCCCGACCTTGGCCGGGACCATTGCGGCCACGCTTGCCGACGAAACCGCGGACCATTTCGGCGAGAATGACATCCAGTTCCTCAAGTTTCACGGGTCCTATCAACAGGATGACCGCGATCTGCGCAAGGCTGGCAAGAAGTACATCATGATGATCCGGGGCCGTATCCCGGGTGGCGTGATGACGGCCCGGCAATGGGCTGTGTTTGATGAACTCGCGACAAGGCACGGCAACCACACCCTGCGCATCACGACGCGGCAAAGCATCCAGTTTCATGGCGTGGTGAAGTCGCACCTGCGTCCCTTGATCAAGGAAATCAACGATTCGCTCCTGTCCACACTGGCCGCCTGTGGGGACGTCAACCGCAACGTGCTGGCGCCACCCACACCGGCCTACACGCGGGCGCGGGAGCAGGTGTTCCTGGATTGCCATCGGGTGGCCCTGGCCCTGGCGCCGCAGACGCGGGCGTACCATTCCATCTGGATCGACGGTGAACAGTTGGATCTCGACGCTCCGGAGAACAAGAACTTCGTGGATCCGCTCTATGGCAAGACGTATCTGCCGCGCAAATTCAAGATCGCCTTCGTCATTCCGCCGGTGAACGACCTGGATGTGCTCACCAACTGCCTCGGCTTCATCGCTGTGGTGGAGAACGACCGGCTCGTCGGCTACAACCTCGCGGTGGGTGGCGGCCTCGGGCGGAGTCACGGCAACGAGGCTACCTACCCTCGTCTGGCAGATGTCATTGGTTACTTCCCAGCCGACCGGGTGGTGGACGTCGCCAAGGCGGTGCTGACGATCCACCGCGACTTTGGCGACCGCACCGACCGCAAGCATGCCCGCCTGAAGTACGTCGTGGCCGAGAAAGGGGTGGAGTTCATGCGGGAGGAAGTGAACCGGCGCGCCGGCCTTCAACTCGAACCCGTCCGGCCCTACACCTTCACCAGCATTGGAGACCTTTACGGCTGGCACAAGGCCGTGGATGGTACGTGGTTTCTCACCCTGTATGTCCAGACAGGCCGGGTGAAGGACTCGGAGGGGCACCACCAGAAGACCGCGTTGCGCCAGGTGGCCGAACGCCATCCGGGCATCGAATTCCGATTGACCGCCAACCAGAATGTCATCCTTGCCAACGTCACCGAAGGCGACAAGGCCACTGTGGATGCCTTGCTCCGGAGCCACGGGGTCAAGACGGAGAATCAAGCCAGCGTGCTGCACGCGGCGTCCATGGCCTGCCCTGCCCTGCCCACGTGCGGCCTGGCCCTGGCTGAATCCGAACGCATGCTGCCTGGATTGGTGGATCGCATCGAAGCGCTCTGCGGCGAGGTCGGCTTGGGCGGACAGGAAATCATCATCCGATCGACCGGCTGCCCGAATGGTTGTGCCCGTCCTTACATGGCCGAACTGGCATTGGTCGGCAAGGCACCCGGACGCTACCAGGTCTGGCTGGGCGGCAACGCCGCTGGCACCCGGCTCAATCGCGTCTGGAAGGAAATGATGAAGGAAACCGATCTCGAGACCGAACTGCGTCCCGTGCTGGCGCGCTATGCCAGGGAACGGCAGCCGGGCGAGCGGTTTGGCGACTGGTGCGATCGGGTGGCCTTGACGGCGGCTTGACCCGCCACAGGGCTCAACAGCACCAACTCCAGGGCTGCAACTTCAACCCCTCAAACCTTCCTATGGTCGAGCGTCATTACCGAAGCGCGACAACCGAACACATCGCTGCCGCCAACGAACAACTGCGCCACGTGCACCCGTTGGAGATCGTCCGTTGGGCTATCGACCAGGCCAACGGCCACGCGATCGTTTCCACGAACTTCCGTCCTTACGAAGCCGTCATTCTCCATCTCTGCACCCGCGCGCAACCGGACATCCCGGTGTTGTGGGTGGACCACGGTTACAATCGCCCGGCCACCTACCAGCACGCCGAACAGTTGCGGGACTTGCTTCACCTCAACCTGAAGGCATATCTGCCGCGGATGACCGCTGCCCACCGGGATGCGGTGCATGGCCCCCTGCCCTCGACCGGCCAGGAGGCCGAACTCCAGCAGTTCAGCGCCGTCATGAAACTCGAGCCGTTTCAGCGGGGCATGCGCGAGCTGGCCCCCACGGTCTGGATCACGGCCCTGCGCAAGGTGCAAAACCCGAACCGGGGGGGAATGGACATCGTCAGTGAAGACCGCCACTTTGGCGCAATCAAGGTCAACCCGCTTTTTTACTGGAGCGACCTCGACCTGGAGGCTTACCTGAAGGAGCACAACCTGCCCAACGAGTGGGATTATTATGATCCCGCCAAGGCGGATGAGAAACGCGAGTGCGGCCTGCACGCGCGCTGGGGACAGGAAGCCCTGGGATCCGGCATCTGAGGCCGCCAACGCCCAAAGCATCAAACCCCGGAAAGAATCCGATGCATTCCTATCACCTCGACCACCTGCAATTCCTCGAAACCGAGGCCATTCACGTCATGCGCGAGGTCGCCGCCGAGTTCGAGCGTCCAGCCATCCTCTTCTCCGGCGGCAAAGATTCCATCTGCCTGCTCCGCCTGGCCGAGAAGGCGTTCCGACCGTCGGACATCCCCATGCCGCTGCTCAACGTGGACACCGGCCATCATTTCCCGGAGCTCAACGAGTTCCGGGACCGGCGCGCCCGGCAACTGGGCGGCAAGTTGATTGTGCGCAAGGTCGAGGAGGCCATTGCCTCGGGCATCGCGGTGCCCAACCCGGGCGAAGTCAGCCGTAACCGCCTTCAGATCCCCACCCTGCTGGCCGCCGTCGAGGAGTTCCGGTTCGACTGCCTCATCGGCGGCGCCCGGCGCGACGAGGAAAAGGCCCGCGCCAAGGAACGTTTCTTCAGCTTCCGCGACGCCTTTGGTCAGTGGGATCCGAAGAACCAGCGCCCGGAGATTTGGAACCTCTACAACGCCCGCATCAATCCGGGCGAACACATGCGGGCCTTCCCGCTTTCCAACTGGACCGAGATGGACGTGTGGGAATACATCAAGGCCGAGCAATTGGACGTGCCCAGCATCTACTTCAGCCACCAACGCCGGTGCGTCCGGCGCCAAGGCCAATGGCTGCCCGTGACCGACCTCCTGCCGCCAAAGGGCAACGAACCTGTGCAGGACCTGGTCGTCCGCGTGCGCACCATCGGCGACATCATCAGCACGGGCATGATCGAAAGCCCGGCGAACAACTACGACGACATCATCGCCGAAATCGCCGCCGCGCGCGTCACCGAGCGCGGCTCCCGCGCCGACGACAAAGCCAGCGAAGCCGCCATGGAGGACCGGAAGAAAGCCGGGTATTTCTGATTATGCCATCACCCACCGCCGATCTCCCATCTCCGACGCGGCCTCACCCGGTCGATCTGCTGCGCTTCAACACCTGCGGTTCCGTGGACGACGGCAAGTCCACGCTCATCGGCCGGCTGCTGTATGACTCGAAGAACCTGATGGAGGATCAGATTGAGGCGCTGGAACGGAGTGCCGACATCACCGGCGGCGGCCAGATCAACCTGGCCAATCTCACCGACGGGTTGCGGGCGGAACGTGAACAGGGGATCACCATCGATGTCGCCTACCGCTACTTTGCCACCCCGCGCCGCAAGTTCATCGTCGCGGACACCCCGGGCCACGTGCAGTACACCCGCAACATGGTCACCGGCGCCTCGACCGCCAACCTCTCGGTCGTGCTGGTGGACGCGCGTCAGGGCGTGATTGAACAGACCCGCCGCCACACCTTCATCGCCGCCATGCTGGGCATCCCCCACCTCGTCATCGCCGTCAACAAGATGGACCTCGTGGACTGGGACGAGGAACGCTTCCTCCAGATCCGCGACGAGGTGGAATCCTTCCTGCCGCGCCTGGACGTGCTCAAGGATGTGAAGTTCATCCCCCTGAGCGCCCTCCATGGGGACAACGTCGTCCGGACCTCCGAACACACGCCCTGGTATCAGGGCCCCAACCTGTTGGGACACCTCGAGACCGTGCACATCGCCAGCGACTGGGACCTGAGCGCACTCCGGTTCCCGGTGCAGTGGGTCAACCGTCCGAACAATCCCACCCACAAGGAACTGCACGATTTCCGCGGGCTTAGCGGCCAGATGGCCGGCGGCATCGTGCGGACCGGCCAGCCGGTCATCGTCATGCCAGGCGGCCTGCAAACCAAGGTGAAGGAGATCTGGACCCTCGACGGCCAGCTCGATGAGGCCTTCTGCCCCCAGTCCGTCACCCTGGTGCTCGAGGACGACCTGGATGTCAGCCGGGGGGACATGATCGTCGGCACCGACTCCCTGCCCGGTCTGAGCAGCGAACTCAGCGCGCGGGTCTGCTGGATGCATCAGCGCCCCCTTCAGGCCGGACGCAAGTACTACCTCAAGCACGGAGCGCAAACCGTCCAATGCGCCGTCACCCACCTGGAGAGCCGGATCAATCTCGACTCCTTTGAACCCGAGCCCGCGCCGGCGGAACTGGCCTTGAACGACATCGGCGACATCCGACTGCGCACTGGTCGTTCACTGATTTTTGACGGCTACCGCTCCAACCGCCTCACGGGTTCCTTCATTCTGGTGGAGCCGGGCAGCAACGCCACGGTGGCGGCCGGCATGCTGGCGGCCCCCGTCAGTGCCTTTACCCCGGACTTTGCCGAGTTCACGATCTGAGAGAGCGGGATGGAGGCAGTCATGAATCGGCCAACCGCCAGACCGTCGATCCCTTGCGATGGTTTTGGGGTGACGATCCCCCGCTCGCCTCAAGATGCGGAAATGAATCCACCGTCACGTTTTCTGGCTGCAACGTGCATTGGAATGCGGCAGCATGGCGCGCGACGAAAGGAACACAGCCATGAAAGCCATGCACGAGATTGACTACCAGATTTGCGGCGACGCCATGCAATACGTCGAGGTCGAGCTAGACCCGATGGAGGCGGCGGTGGCCGAAGCCGGCGGGATGATGTACATGGATGCCGGGATCGAGATGGAAACCGTCTTTGGCGACGGCTCCCAACAGAACAGCGGTTTCCTCGGCTCGCTGATGGGTGCGGGCAAGCGCCTGCTCACCGGCGAATCACTCTTCATGACCGTGTTTCAGAATCGGGGCCAGGGAAAGCAGCGCGTCGCGTTCGGCGCGCCTTACCCCGGCAAGATCATTCCGGTGCACCTGGCGGAGCTCGGCGGCGAACTCATCGCGCAGAAGGATTCCTTCCTCTGCGCGGCCAAAGGGGTGAGCGTGGGCATCGCCTTCACCAAGAAGATCGGCGCGGGGTTCTTCGGCGGCGAAGGTTTCATCATGCAACGGTTGCAGGGCGATGGCTGGGCGTTCCTCAACGCCGGGGGCAACATCCACGAGCGGGCGCTGGCCCAGGGCGAACTCCTGCGCGTGGACACCGGCTGTATTGTCGCCTTCCAGCCCTCGGTGGCCTACGACATTCAATACGTGGGCAAGATCAAGTCCGCTTTGCTTGGGGGCGAAGGGCTGTTTTTCGCCACGTTGCGCGGGCCGGGCAAGATCTGGCTGCAATCGCTGCCGTTGAGCCGCATGGCCGATCGCATTGTCGCGGCGTCGCGCACGGGCGGCCGCGGGGAAGGCTCGGTGCTCGGCGGCCTGGGCGGCCTGCTCGATGGGGACAATTCCTGAGCGCCGCCGCCGTGCGGCGCCAATGCCCCCCCACCAAACCCGCCACCCCGCACACTAGCAGCGCCGCGCTGGAAGGCTCGGGCACCCCGACCGCCAGGTTGTAGCCCAAGCGCAGGTCGTCCACGTACGCCGTGCCGCTGCGGTACTGCGGGAAGGTGGGCCAGGCCCCGCCCACGTAGAACCGCGTGGCGGCACCTCCGGGACTACTAACGACCTGCTGCCAGCTCTGACTTGGGCTGGCAACGGTCAGCAACACACTGGTGGCATCCGCCGGGTTACGCTCAATCCCCACGTCCAGCCAGGTATTCCTCAGGTCGAAACCGGGGTTGTAGAACGCTGCGGTGTTCATGTAGCGATGGGCATACATCACCTGCCCGCTGGGGGTCAGCGTGATCCCCATCAGGTTGGCATAACTGTCGGCCACCCCGATGCTCCAGCTCACATCGCTGTTGGCCGCCTGATCAAGATATAGCCGGAGCGAGATCCCGAAGCGTTCCGTCCCGCCGCCCGACAGGCTGAGGGGGTTGGGGGCAAAATTCCGGCTGACGCCGATCGAGGAGTTCGCTGCGGGATCAATCGAAAGCTTCAGCGCCTGGCTGCCGCTGGCTGCCTGCTGCCCGGTCACCACGGCCCAAGGGCTCGGGTTGGCGGAGTAGGCTTCCACCGGCCAGGCGTACCAGCCCAAGGCGCTGGTGTACTGCGGCACACTGTAATAGCCGCCCCCGATCGGACCCGTCGGATACGTCGGCGCCTCGAAGCCCGTGCCGAAGAGCAACGTCTCGGCGTAACCGACCGCCGGCAGCGCCACCGCCACAAGGGCGACCAGGCGCAGTGCGGACTGGGAGACTCCTGGTGGGAGAATCACTGACCGGAGTTTGTTTGGGGAGTGAGGCCCGGAATTGACACCGCGCCCGACGAAACATCGCACGAACCTTTTCACGATTGCATTCTTTCTGATGAATAACTGGGTTACACCGTTTTCTGATGGCCCATATTAGACCGAGCAGTGGGGAGCGGCAAGCGGTACGATCTCAAAACCAACGCCGATTTCCTCCGACTCATCCTCGGTAAAAACACCGAATATCCTCGCGTCAGCGATTCCGCAGGAGAAACGTGGCTGTGCAGCCCAGCCTGGCATCGCCGCGACTTGGGGCAGATTCGAAATTCCGCGCCGATTCCCTCTGGCTGCGCCAGCCATTCTCATTTTGGCCCGGAGCGCGGCTCCCTGAGCCGCAGCACCCCCGCCACGGGAGGCCGTTCGCAATCGTCCAGTGGCCCAGTTCCAGGCGAAGCTGCTGTGGGTCGCCCGTCCTCCGTCGCAGATCCACTGCGGAGGGTGGACGGACCCGCGCTCCACCCTGAGCATGGCGGCGGGCTGCGCTTCAGCGGCTTGCTTAATTCCCGGGTTCGTATTCTCCTGTGCCGGCAACATGAAGCCGAATAGCCGCCTGGCGTTCTCATTGGCCTTGGTCCTCTGTGCCGCTCCCCTTCCGGCGGCCGTCGAACCCGCTCGCGTCGATCTCGATTACGTGATCGAGAAGGCCCGGGAACGGGCCGAGAAACCCTTCCACTCGCCCCGGGCCGATCTGCCCGGCGTTCTCAGAGCCGACCACCTCAACTACGACAAGTACCGGCTCATCCAGTTCCGTCGGGGCATGGCGCTCTGGTCCGAGGAGCAACTCCCCGTCCGGGTCGAGTTCTTTCATCCGGGCTATTTGTACGAGGAACCGGTCCGAATCAACGAGTTCACCGCCAGCTACACGCAGCCCATCCGGTTTGCCCGGGATTTCTTCCAGTACGGGGAGGGGTTGGATATTGCGGACAAGATCCCCGCCCGGACCGGCTACGCCGGATTCAAGCTGGTCTATGAACTGAACGCGCCCGGCCGGTGGGACGAACTGGGGGCTTTTTTGGGTGCGAGTTACTACCGATTGCTCGGCCAGGGCCAGCGCTATGGACAATCCGCACGCGGGCTGGCTTTGGACTGTGGTGAATACGGGCGTCCGGAGGAGTTTCCCATCTTCACGGACTGGTGGCTGGGAAAGCCGCAACCGGGCGACAAGACCGTCCGCCTGTTCGCCATCCTCGACAGTGTGAGCTGTGTGGGGGCGTATGAGTTCCGAATCGCGCCCGGCAGGACCACGGTGGCGGACATCGAGGCCGTGCTCCTGTTCCGCCGGGACGAAGACATTCAGCGTGTGGATCCCAACCGGAAACCGCGCATGACCATCGGGCTGGCTCCGCTCACCAGCATGTTCTGGTTTGGCAAGAATTCGGAGCGCAAGTTCGATGATTACCGGCTCGAAGTCCATGACAGCGATGGGATGCTCGCCAAGATGGGGAACGGCGAGGTCCTCTGGCGCCCCCTGAACAACGCGTCGGTCATGCGCCACCAGCGCTTCGGCGCGAACAGCCTCAAGGGCTTTGGATTGCTCCAGCGCGAACGGCGCTTCTCGAGCTACATGGACAGCTTCAATTACTACCATCAGGTGCCGTCCGTGTGGATTGAACCGGCAGCGGATTGGGGGGAAGGCGATCTGCACCTGGTCGAACTGAGCACCCAATACGAGGGATTGGACAACGTGGTGGTCTTCTGGGATCCGCGTCAGAAGCCGCAGCCCATGCAACCGTTCCGATTCGCCTATCGGCAGTCCTGGATGATCGAGGACGAAGGGGCCCTCTCGGAAAACCGGGTGCTCTCCACCCGGATCGGCGCGGACGGCCGCAACCCTCGACGGCGGATTATCGTCATCGATTTCATTGGTCCCAAGGTGAGGGCCGTGCCGGAGCACAACCCACCCCGAGCCGTGTCCAACTGCAGTTGGAACGCTTCCATCGCTGAAACGCTGGTGGTCTGGAATCCCTTTGACCAGGCATGGCGGGTCGTCCTGAAGTTCGAGCCGGCCCCGGACAACCGGGATCCCGTGGATCTGCGTTGCACGCTGGAACAAAACGGGCAACCTCTAGCCGAAACATGGACGTATCACTGGAGTCCGCCCTAGCCGCGGCGGCGGGGACCACCGACCAGCCGGGTTCCATCGCGGGTCGTCCGATGGCGGAATGGAATGCCGCCTACACCCGGGTGGAGAATTACTTCCGGGCCTTGCGCGTGAAGAACCGCATGCTGACCGGACGCCTGGTCATGGACGTGCTGGGTCGCGCCGTTCGACGCGCGCCGCAGGAGCCGGATCGTACCGCCACCGAGCTGGCGGCGGAAGAAATGGACCATGTCATCACGGAATGGTTCGGACAGGTGCTCGAACACCCCCCCACGGCCACCGACCAGATCCTGTCCACGCGGGGCCGGCTGGCGCTGCTGTTGGCGGACATGCCCGGACGTTGGCAGGATCAGTTGCTCCGGCCGGGCCCCTGGCCGGAAGAGTTTGCCCCGGCCATGCGGGATGCCTACCTGCGGGCTGGACCGGATTTCCAGCTGGCCCGCATGGAACCGCGGCAACTGGACCTGGGCGCTATTGAAAAGATCACCCAGATCAGCCGGCTGCCCTACTTCAAAATGGTCGCCGTCTGGGCCGCGTTTGTCCTGCTGCTGGCTTTCGTCTTCCTGATCACCCACTAACGCGATGAACCCCAGTCCCAGCGAATTACAGCCGCCGGCGCAGACGTCCCCACGCCGGGCCGGGGTGTGGCTCGCGCCCCTGGTTCGCAGCTGGCGCCTGTTCGTGTTCTATTCCGCCGCCGTCATCCTGACGGGCCTCATCTCCCTGATGTTCGCCGACCTGCTCTGGCGGACGGGATGGACCGGGGGCAAGGTGCTGTTGATGGCCGTGTTTGTCGTCCTGTTCTTCCTGGTGGCCATCGGCTGCATCCACGGACTGACCGGCTTTCTGTTGAGCGGGACGGCTGAACGGCGGCGCATTACCCATCCGCCCGACTTCCGAACTCGATCGATCGAGGGCATCACCACGGCCATCGTGGTTCCCATCTACAACGAATCGGCCGCGCGGGTCTGCGAGGGACTGCGTGCCACCTACAAATCCCTCGAAGCCACCGGACAACTGCGCTCGTTCGACTTCTTTCTGCTCAGTGACAGCGACCACCCCGATCGCTGGGTCGAGGAGGAATGCCGTTGGTATGAACTGGTCCGCGAACTCGACGCTTTGGGACGGATCTATTACCGGCGCCGAACCCGGAACGAAGGGCGGAAGAGCGGGAACATCAGCGACTTCCTCCGCACCTGGGGATCGCGCTACCGCTATTTCATCGTCTTTGATGCCGACAGCCTGATGCGGGGCGACACGCTGGTGGACCTGGTGAAGCTCATGGAAACCCACCCCGACGTCGGGATGATCCAGACGGTGCCGGGGCTGGTGAACGCCACGTCGCTCTTTGGCCGCATCCAGCAGTTTTCCAACCGCCTCTACGCCCCCATCTTCATCACCGGCCTGAACTTCTGGGCACAGGGGGTCGGCAATTACTGGGGACACAACGCAATCATCCGCACGGAACCGTTCATGCACTACTGCGACCTGCCGCAACTGCCGGGACGCAAACCCTTCGGGGGACAGATCCTCAGTCACGACTTCGTGGAGGCGGCGCTGATGCTCAAGGAGAACTGGCAGGTCTGGTTCGCCTACGATCTGCCGGGCAGTTACGAGGAGGGGCCGCAGGATATGATTTCCAATGCCCAGCGGGACCGGCGCTGGTGCCAGGGCAACCTCCAGCACGCCATGGTGCTTTTCGCCCGCGGTCTGCGCGGCACCAGCCGCATTCACCTGCTGCTCGGCATCATGGGCTACCTGGCCAGCCCGCTCTGGCTCCTGTTCCTCCTCACCTTCGCCTGGATCCTGATCTTCAAAGAATACACCGGCCTGTCCGAGATCACCGTGGGCGCCTTCACGCCCTTCCTGCTCATGACCGGCATGCAGCACGCCTTCCTGGTCTTCGCCATCTGCATGGGCGTGATCTTCCTGCCCAAGATCCTCGCGCTGCTGGACCTGGCCTTGGACCCGGAACGGAGCCGGGCGTTCGGCGGCCTGCGCAAGGCGACGCTCAGTGCCCTCGCCGAAACCGCCTTTTCCACCCTGCATGCGCCCCTGCAAATGCTTTGGCACTCCAACTTCGTCGGCACCATCCTGCTGGGCATCGGCGTTCACTGGAGCCCGCAGCGGCGAACCGCCGACGGCCTCACTTGGGCCACCGCGACCCGCGCCCACTGGGTTCACACCCTGATCGGACTGCTCTGGGGCGGGGCGGTGTGGATGATCGATCACCCCTCGTTCTGGTGGTTCGCACCCGTCGCAGCCGGCATGGTCCTCTCCATCCCCTTGAGTGTCCTGACCAGCCGCAGCCGCTTCGGCGAACTCGCGCAACAGTGGGATTTGTTGCTCACCCCGGAGGAAACCCATCCCCCCAGCGAGCTGGCCGAACTGCGTGAACGCCTCCGTCTCCTGCAGGAATCCGGCGAGGCCGCTCCGCATGCGCTCCACAGCGGCCTGACCGATGCCGCCCTCGACCCCTACGCCAACGCCATCCACGTCTCCCTGCTGCGAGAATCCATGCTCAACCCCGTCCAAGCCGAACGGATGAGGCAATTGGGAGTCGGACAACCCGTCGTGCAGGAACTCTCGAAACGGGCCCTGACCCACGGCCCCACCGCCCTGAACACCCAGGAACAGCTCCAGCTCATGGCTGACCCGGACGCCATGTCCCGCCTGCATCGCCAGGTCTGGCTCCTGCCCGCCGACGAACTGGCGCCCGCCTGGCAGGCCGCGATGCGCCGGCTGGCGCGTTGAGGCGGGGACCATCTCCAGCGCCCGCCGATCAGCATTGGGGCCTGCCCGACTCCGGATTAAACCCCAGCGTTTGCACGAACCGCCCGGGATCGTCAGGACTCACCACCAGCTTGCGGTGCTTGAACTCCAGGACCACACACCGCGCCGGATCGGTCACGAAAGCCCGGAAACTCCCGAGCCGCTTGGACCAAAACCAGCCGGTGTAGGCCAGGAATCCTCCGTTGCCAGCCTTTCGCAGCGACCAGCGCAAGGCCTCGGGGTCAGGATAGGCACGTTGAAGATCTGTCAGGGAAAAGCGGGTTGGCCAGAACAATCGCTGGATCAGCAACTCGCGCTGGTTGACGGTGAACCCGCGCACGCAAAACAACGCCACCACCGCCAGGATCAGCGCCAGGAGGGAGGGAGCAAGAACAGCGGCCCACCATTCGCTCGGCGGGATCAAGGCGGGCAGGACCACCAGCAGCACCACCAGCAAGAGCAGCACCGCGACCGTGACCACCTTCACTCCCGTGCTCAACGGAGCGCCAAACTGACTCCCCGTTCCTTGCATCTGATAACTTGGGTTAAAAGTGCTCATACGTTCGAGATCGAGACAGCCCATGAACCCTGCACCATCCTGCCCCGGGTCGCAATCCTGGGCTCCGCAACCCACCACCCCAGCCTTGCGAAGCGACCGCTGAACTGTTCAATTGAATCCACCATGCCGCTCACCGGTCCTGAATGAACCCTCCAAACTCCACAGAGAAGTTCCTCTATCACCTGCGCCAAAGCCTCGAGATCAACACCTTCGCCAGCCTGCAATTGACCGGTGCAGCGCAACCGGACGCTGCGGTCCAGCAAGTGGATGCGCGCCTCGTCCTGATCAAAGGCCAGCCGCACCTCTCGTTCATCAGCCACGAAGCCAAACGCGACGTCACCCGCAACCTGGCCCTGGACGAAGGCATCGCTTGGATCCGCACCCGCTTGGAGGCCGAATTCAGAAACGGGTTCCTGCGCACCTCGCGTCGCAACTGGCAGTGGCATCGGCCCGCCAAGGGCCAACCGCGGCTGGTCGGACACAAACCCACAGTCCCCGGGGTCCCGTCGCGGGAACACGACCTTGCCAAGCATACGCTGCTCGACCAGTCCGCCGCCGATTGGTTGCACGCCCTGGGGGTTCTGGACAATTCCGGCCGACCCAAGCCCTCGATGACGGACAAGTACCGCCAGATCAGCCATTACCTCGAGATCCTGCATCATCTGGCTCGCGACTGCGGTTGGACGGCGGCGCCCAGCCCGGAAGGCAAGTTGCTCAAACTCGCCGACATGGGTTGCGGCAAAGGCTACCTGACGTTTGCCGCGTGGCACCTGTTCCGTCGAATCCTCCACCAACCGGTCCTCGTGCTCGGGGTCGAAAACCGGCGCGAACTGCTGAAGGAAATCACCCGCGTGGCGGAGCGGCTGCAAGCCGAGGGGCTGGAATTCATCCCGGGCGACATCGCCACCGTACAACTTCCCAAGCTGGATGTGTTGATTGCCCTGCACGCCTGCAACACGGCCACTGACGACGCCATCCGTCGCGGCATCCGGCTCGGGGCCCGGCTGATCGTGGTCGCCCCGTGCTGTCACCAGGCGTTGCGGCCGGAGTTGGGCCATCCTGAGCTGCTGACCTCACTGTTGCGCCACGGGCTATTCAAAGAGCGCCTGGCGGAATGGCTCACGGACGGCCTGCGCACCCTCCATCTCGAATGGGCCGGATACGACACGAAGGTCATCGAGTTCGTGGGCTCGGAGCACACACCCAAGAACCTGATGATCGCGGCCGTCCGCCAACGGGAACCCTTCTCGGATCCCGCCGCCCGGCAGCGCATCCTCGCGCTGAAGGAGTTCTTTGGCATCCAGCACCACGCCCTCGATGGCTTGCTCGAATGAACTGGGAATCCGTTGACTGGTCCTCATTGGAGCGACTGCGCGCCGCCTTTCTGGGCGGCCGTGCGGGCGCTGCGGATTACTGGCGAAGCGAGGCGGATCTGGCCAGCTACGACCTCACCTTTGCCCAGCGCATCGGCTGGAAGTGGGACTGGGTGCTGGAAGACTTGATCCGGCTGGGCTGGCAACCGCCCGCCGGCCAGATGCTCGACTGGGGTTGCGGGACCGGCATAGCCCATCGCGCCTTCCTCCACCACTTCGGCGCACAGTCCGTGACTCACCTGCGATTGTGGGACCGGTCCAGCCTGGCCATGCGCTTTGCCGCCGGCCGGATGGCGGCCAAGCACCCCGGGATGGAAGTGAGTCTGGGATTGGCGGACTCCCCCGCCCTGCTCCTGATCAGCCACGTGCTAACCGAGCTTTCCCAAGACCAAGCCACACAACTGGCCGATTTGGCCGCGCAGGCGCAAGCCGTGCTTTGGGTGGAACCGGGAACCTACGAAACCAGCCTGGCGCTGATCGCCGCGCGCGAGCGGCTGAGAACACGCATGAACGTGGTGGCCCCCTGTCCGCATCAGGGACCGTGCGGCATCCTCGCGCGTGGGAATGAACGGCATTGGTGCCATCACTTTGCCAAGGCGCCCGGTGGGGTGTTCACGGACGCGCAGTGGGCGCGTTTCGGCAAACTCATGGGGATCGATCTGCGCAGTCTCCCGCTCAGTTACCTGGTGTTGGACAAGCGGACCACCCCGCTCCCACCCGGTGCCACCCGCGTCATCGGACGGCCCCGCCTGTACAAGCCCTACGCCCAGGTCCTTGGCTGTGACGCCTCCGGTGTGCGCGAGCATCGTCTCGAGAAACGCGCGTTCCCGGACCTCTATCGACAGGCCAGAAAAGACTGTCTGGACTCCCTCCAACGGTGGCCCGCTTCGGCCTGAAGAGGGGTTTTCACGCCGTCCGTTCGGCGATGGCTTCCACCCCGGGCAGTCCGGCCAGTTCGTTCAGAAACTCGCGTCGATGTCTCCGGCTCAACCGGAACGGAATCGTGGCCTGACACATCGTTGTCTCCCCCAGACCCACCACGTCGAGCGCGCGGTGCTGATGAAACTCCTCCATGACCTTCTCGATGTGCAGCCGGGTCTTTCCGCCCAGGGACTGGAACCGAAGCTCAACCCGGCCTTCGTGGACATCACCCCAGGCCCGGCTCTCGAGGGCCAGCGCCACACTCAAGACCAGCCGCACCAGCAGGCTCAGGCCCAAGCCGGCCCCGACATGGCCGGTCCCCACGATCATCCCCGTGGCTGCCGTCGCCCAGATGGTCGCGGCCGTCGTCATGCCACGCACGATGCCCGAGCTGTGCAGGATCGCGCCGGCTCCGAGGAATCCAATGCCCGTCACAATCTGCGCCGCCACCCGCCCCGAGTCCCCCGTAGTGGTGACGAACGCGTAGGAGACCATGGTGAACGCGGCCGAACCCAGGCAGACCAGGACCAGGGTGCGCAGACCCGCCGGCTTCTCCCGCTTCTCCCGCTCGGCGCCGACGATCGCCCCACAAAGCGCCGCGCTGATCGCCAGGCCGATTTGCAGCCACGGCGCGGGAACAAACTCGCCGAGATGACCCGTCACATAGCGCCAATCCATGTCCCCCGTGTAGGCTCCCGGCCTCCGTCGGGCAAGGGGAATCTGTGCGGCGCTTCTATCCCATCTCCTAAGCTTGGCAACGGCGCTGTGAGCGCCGACGTGCTCAACAGCCTGCAGGTGTTCGGCCTGTCTTTCCTGGGCGGCAGCATGGTCCCGGTCAATACCCTGCCCGCCTTCATCCGCAACACCCTGAGCCCCGCTCACGCCCAACTACTGGTTCATCGAATCCGTCCGCCGGCTCCAGGCTGGAGAGCCTCTGATGAGCGTTGCGGCGCGAGAGGGGCCTTCTTAAGTTGGTGCCGCATGCTGGCCAACTTGCTGACCAATCTCCTCAACCCGGAGTATCTGCTCTACAGCCCGCTGATGCTCCTCGGGTTCGCCTTCCAAATCTGGATGTTTGTGGACGCGATCCGGCGGCAGGAATGGATCTGGGCGGTGTTCATCTTCTTCTTCTCCCTTCTCAGCGCGTTGCTTTACTTCTTCCTGGTCTATCGAGCGGCGGCGCAGACCGCCACGCGCGGTTTCGAGCTGCCCGGCGCACACGACCGCAAACGGATCAAGGAACTCCAGGCGCAGATTCATCACCTCGACAAGGCGCATCACCACTCGCAACTCGGCGACATCTACTTCCAGCAAGGCCAGCTCGAGCGGGCCGAGGCCTGCTACCGGGCGGCCATCGAACGCGACCCCGAGGAGCCCGACACCCGCGCCCACCTGGGTCAATGCCTCCTGCGCCGCAACCGGCCCGCGGACGCCAAGCCGCTCCTGGAGGGCGTCATCACCGCCAACCCCACCCACGACTACGGCCACACCTTGATGGCTCTGGCTGAAACCTACCAAGCCCTCGGCGACACCGCCAAGGCCCTCGCGGCGTGGAAACAGGTCACTCAAAACCACTCCTACGCCCGCGCCCGGGTCCAACTGGCGGAACTCCTCGCCTCCACTGGCCAGCCCGACCTCGCCAAGGCGGAACTGCGCGAGGTCATCGAGGAGGACACCTACGCCCCAAGTTTTCAGCGGAAGAAGGACCGCGTTTGGATCCGCCGGGCCAAAGCCAGGCTGGGCAAGTTGTGAGACTCCAGTCCCCTTGTCCCTCCCCCTGAACCGGTGGGCAGGCCGGGGCGCCGGCGCCCTGCCAGGTTCAATACGTGGTGCTGTCCATGGACATTCCCTGCCGCATCACATCGTCTGAATGGACCAACCACAACAGCATCACCGGAGGCTTCTACGCCGGCGTCACCAATCAGCCAGCGGCTGTGTTCCATGTCAACGGCCTGGACCTGGAGATCGGCGGGCATCCCGTTTACGCCTTGGTCCGCACGACTGACGGGCTGCGTTACCGGACCGCACCGCTGACCGTCACCCTTGCGCCGTGAGAGCACGGCTCTTACATCGATCCTATTGGCCTCCAGTTACTGACGCGGGTTCGCCGGGCGTTTCGCAGTCCATCTGAACGCGCAGTCCGTCATACGCCAGCCACACGCCTGCCGGCAACTCGGCTTGCGCGATGTCGTGGTCATAATCATGCGTCAGATGGGTCAGGTAGGTCCGTTCCGCGCCAATCCGCCGCGCCGCCGTCAGCGCCTCGTCCAGACACATGTGGGTTGGATGCGGCTTGAAGCGCAGCGCGTCCAGCACCGCCACTTCGACACCTTGCACCTGCGCCAACGCCGGCGCCGGCACCTCTTGGCAATCGCTGAGATAGGCCAGACGCTTTCGTCCCCCCTGAATGAACAGAAACCCCAAAGTCTTGATCCGCCCATGAGGCAGTTCCAGCGGGACAACCTCCAGATCCCCGATCGAGAACGGACCACGGATCACCCGCGGGTCCGGTTTGAAATACCCGTCGGGCCACGGCCCCGCGTGGAAGGCGTACACAAAGATCCGCTTCAGGACATCCAAGCTCTCCTGGTTCGCATAGACCGGAATCGTCTGCCCTCCACGCAGGTCGCAGAACCGGCGACAGTCGTCCATGCCCATCACATGATCGGCATGACCGTGCGTGATCAACACCGCATCGACCCGCCGCACCCGCTCCCGCAGACATTGCATCCGCAGCTCCGGGGTGGTGTCCACGATCAACGCGGTCGCGGGTGTCGTCAGGTAGATGGACGGCCGCGTGCGATGGTTCTTCGGGTTGGCCAAGAACGACTCGGGATAGTCCCGCCCGATCAACGGCACCCCCTGGGAAGTGCCGGTGCCGAGAAATGTGAGTTCCAACGCCATGCCTGTGGTTTTGCTTTGCGGAAACCGCCGTCTCTGGCCAGATTCCGCGCGAACGGTAGCCATGTTGACCACGCTGCGCATCAAAAACCTCGCCTTGGTGGATGATCTCACGCTGGAACCCCTCCCGGGCTACAACGTCATCACTGGCGAAACCGGTGCGGGCAAGTCCATCATCCTCGGCGCCTTGAAACTGCTCCTCGGCGAGCGGGCGGACCGCACCATGATCCGGGCCGGGTGCGAGACGTGCACCGTCGAGGCCGTGTTTGATACCCGCACGCTCGACCGCTCGCTGCCCCGCCTGCTGGAGGAGTCGGGGCTGGAACCCTGCGAAGATCAGCAACTGATCCTGAAACGGGTGCTCACGGTCTCGGGCGGCAACCGTCAGTTTGTCAATGGCACCCCCACCTCCCTCGCCACCCTGGCCGCCCTCGGCGAAGGGTTGGTGGACATCCACGGCCCGCACGACCACCAGTCCCTCCTCCACACCTCCCGCCAACTGGACTTGTTGGATGCGCACGCCGGCCTCACCGCCGAACGTGAGTCCTTCGCCAAGCTGGTGCAGCAGCGCGCCCAAGCCCTCGCCCAAAAGGCGGCCCTCATCGTGGACGAACAATCCTACGCGCAACAGCTCGACCTGCTCCGATTCCAGGTGAAGGAGATCACCTCAGCCCGACTCGACCCGCAGGAGGAAGACCAGGTCGAGGCTGAACACCGTCGGGCCGCCAACTCCGCCCGGCTCCTCGAATTGGGTCATGCGGCACGGGATGGGATGGTCGAGGACGAAGCCGCTCTTCTGACCCAGGCCGGTGGGGTCGCACGCCACATCCAGGAGCTGGCCCGTCTGGATCCTGCCGCCACGCCCCTCCTCCAGCAACTCGAACAAGCCCTGGAAGCCTTGCGCGATCTCGTGCGCAATCTTTCCAGCTACCTCGACGCCATTGATGTCGACCCGGCCCGGCTGCGGGAATTGGAGGAGCGACTCAATCTCATCCAATCCCTCAAACGCAAATACGGTCCCGACCTCGAAAGGGTCATCGCCTTCGGTGAACAGGCCGTCGCGAGGCTGAACTGCCTGGAGCGGCAGGATGAAGAGCTGGCCCGCCTGAACCAGGAACTCGACCGACTGGAGAAGGTGCTGCGCACCGCGGGCAAACACCTTTCCGCACAGCGACGCCAGGCGATCCCCAAGTTCCGCAAGGAGGTCACCCGCCAACTGGAGGCGCTGGGCTTCCCCTCCAGCCTCCTGGACATCGCCCTCGAATCCACCCTGCCCCCGGCAGACGTCGCCCTGGGCGACGTGAAGTCGTCGGGCTTTGATCAAGCCGAGTTCCTGTTCGCACCCAATCCCGGAGAGCCGGCGCGGCCGCTCCGAGCCATCGCTTCGTCCGGGGAACTCGCCCGCGTCATGCTCGCGCTCAAGACCGTGCTCGCGGTGGAGGACAAGATCCCCGTGCTGGTGTTTGATGAGGTGGATGCCAACGTCGGCGGTCAAACTGCGCGGGTGGTCGGCGGGAAAATGCAGGAGATCGCCGGGCGCCGACAGGTGTTTTGCATCACCCACCTGCCGCAGGTGGCCGCCCCCGCCGCCACCCATTTCGTCGTCAGCAAGGCCATCCAGGAAGGGCGAACCCTTTCGAGGATCGTCCGGGTTTCCGGCGAGGCGCGCGTGCGGGAACTGTCCCGCATGCTGGGCGGCTCCACCCACGCTGCCCAAGCCCACGCCAAGGCCATGCTGGCCTCCTAAATTTGTGTTTGCCCCCCACCCCCTTCCTTCCTACGGTTCCCGGCGTTCGAGGGGAGATCGAACCCGCAGGAGCCAACGTGAGGAGACACACCCCGTCCGGTTCCAGGAGCCGGCGTAACAACGACCCCAAGCTCCAGGGTTTCCGGCGTTCCGGGGGCGGATGGAATCCGGGAAGCGTCCTATTGGCAGCATTGAATCAACTATGGCACCGAAACGTTTGAAGACGGAACAGATCAAAGACCTGGCCGCGCGCCTGGACAAAGTGGCCACCAACCTTTGGTGGACCTGGGACGAGGAAGCCCAGGAGGTTTTTTACGAATTATCGCCACGCGGCTGGCAGAACCTGTTCCACAACGCCGTCGCCGTCCTGCACGAGGTGTCGGACTACGAACTGAGTGTCCGCCTGCTGAACCCCGAGTTCGCCGCTCGCGTCCGGCATGTTGTCGATGGATTCGACCAATACATGACAGCCAAGGACACCTGGGGCGCCAAACACGCCCCCAAGTTGCTGAAGAATCCCGTCGCCTATTTCACCGCCGAGTTCGGCTTCCATGAAACGCTCCCCATCGCGGCTGGCGGTTTGGGTGTGCTGGCCGGCGATCACGCCAAATCCGCCAGTGACCTCGGGATCGGGTTCGTGGGCATCAGCCTGTTCTACCGCGAGGGCTATTTCCAGCAGGCCATCGATCACAACAACTGGCAGACCGAATACTATTCCCTGCTCAACCCGGCCAACCTGCCCATGGAACCGGTGCACGGGGCCGACGGCAAACCGATCCGCTGCAAGGTGCGCATCGGGTCCGCCGACGTCGCCTTCACCGCCTGGCGCGTGAACGTGGGGCGGAACCCGGTTTACCTGCTCGACACCAACCTGCCCGAGAACGAACCGCACCACCGCGACCTGACCCTCCGTGTTTACGGTGGGGACACTTCCACCCGCATCATGCAGGAAATCCTGCTTGGGGTGGGCGGCGTCCGACTGCTGCGCACCCTGGGCGTTGCCCCCTCGGTGTTCCACATGAACGAAGGCCATGCTGCCTTTCTCGTGTTCGAACTCATGCGCGAGAAGCTTCAGGCGGGCAAGACGCTGGCCGAAGCGGAGGCGGCCACGCGCCAGGAGTGCATCTTCACCACGCACACCCCCGTCGAGGCCGGCCACGACCGGTTCAGCGCGGACCTGATGAGCTACAGCGCGCATTGCTTCTCCGAGCAGCTGAAGATCAGTCAGGATCAACTGATGGCTTACGGCCGGGTCCGGCCCAAGGACCGCCATGAACCCTTCTGCATGACGGTGCTGGCGCTCAAGCTCTCGCGCGCCGCCAACGGCGTGAGCGAACTCCACGGACGCGTCAGCCGCCACATGTGGCACACCCTCTACTCCAACGTCCCCGTCGAACAGGTTCCCATCGGCCACATTACCAATGGCATCCATCTGCTCGGCTGGATGAAAGGCCCCGTCCGCAAGTTCTGGCGCCGGAAGTTCAGCGAAGAGATCGCCCCCGGGAAGTCCGGGTCCGGCGGCGAGTCCACACGGTTCTGGAAGCGCGAGCCGGGCCGCGACTGGGCGCAGCGCCTGATCTCGCCCGAGTTCTGGCACCAGATCGAGGACCCGGCCTTTGTCAGTGACGAGGAACTCTGGTCCCTGCGCTACACGCTGCGCCGTGAGATGATCGAGTTCTGCCGGCGCCGCCTGCTCCTGCAGGAACAGCGGGTCACCCAGCGTGATTTCATCATCTTCGATCACCTGCTCAACCCCGATGCCCTGACGATCGGTTTCGCGCGCCGTTTCGCCACCTACAAACGCGCCCCGCTCATCTTCCAGCGCATCGACGACATCATTCACCTCTGCCGCGATCAGAAGCGCCCCGTGCAGTTCATCTTCGCCGGCAAGGCGCATCCCCGCGACGATGACGGCAAACGCTTCATCCAGAAGATCATCCACCTCAGCAAATACAGCGATCTCAAAGGCCACCTGGTCTTCGTCGAGAATTACGACATCCATGTCGCCCGTCAGATGGTGTCCGGCTGCGACGTCTGGATGAACAACCCCCGCCGTCCCCTGGAGGCCTCCGGCACCAGTGGCATGAAGGCCGGCTGCCATGGCTGCCTGAACATGAGCATCCTTGACGGCTGGTGGCGCGAGGGCTACGACGGCACCAACGGCTTCGCCATTGGCGAGGATTCCCACCCGGATTCCGTGGAGGAACAGGACCGCTTGGACAGCAAGAATCTTTACGACACGCTCACCAAGCAGGTGATCCCGTTGTTCTTCGACCGGGATGAACATGGGATTCCGCACAAGTGGATCAAGATGATCCGCCGCGCCATGGTCACGCTCGTGCCCCAGTTCACCACCGACCGCATGGTCAAGGAATACACGGAGAACTACTACGTCCCCCAAGGCCGCTGAACGGGTGCCGCGCGATATTCGATCCCTGACCCGCGAGGAGTTGGCCGGGCTGTTCGAGGAATGGAAACAGCCCGGCTACCGCGTGGATCAACTCCTGCACTGGCTCCATGCCCGTCGCGCCGTGCATTGGGGGACGATGACCAACCTCCCGAAGGCCCTCCGGCAGCAGTTGAGCGCGCACTTCCTCCTGCAGCCGCTCGAGTTGTTCCACAAGCAGGGTTCGCGCGACAGCACTCAGAAGTTCCTTTGGCGGCTCTCAGACGGTGCCTTCGTCGAGAGTGTCCTGATCCCGGCCAACCCGGCGCTCTATGGAGAGGCCAGTGACCGCCACACCTTGTGCGTTTCCACCCAGGTCGGTTGCGCCTATGGGTGCAAATTCTGCGCCAGCGGCCTCGATGGCTGGAAACGCAACCTCACCGCCGCGGAGATCATCGACCAGGTCTATGGAGTCGAACGATGGAATGCGGGGGAAAGCCAGAGTGGCGCACAGCCACCGACTGAACACGCGACACGCAACACGCCGGAGGCACCCCGCTTGATCAACAACCTGGTCATCATGGGCATGGGCGAGCCTCTGGCCAACTACGACCATCTCCTCGCCGCCCTGCGCATCCTCAACGCCCCCTGGGGGGGCGGCATCGGCGCGCGAAAGATCACCGTCTCGACCAGCGGCCTCGCGCCCCAGATCCGCAAGCTGGCCGACGACCCGATGCAGTTGCGGCTCGCCGTTTCCCTCCACGGAGCCACGGACGCTGTGCGTGAGCGGCTCATGCCGGTCAACCGCAAGTACCCCCTGAAGGAACTCCTCGCCGCCTGCGACTATTACCAGAAGCGCAAGGGGCGGATGATCACTTTTGAATACATTCTGATCGCCGGCGTGAACGATTCCCTCGACCAGGCGCCGCCGCTGGCCGAGCTCTCCAAGCGCCTGCACGCCAAGGTGAATCTGATCCCCTACAACACCGTCGAGGGATTGCCCTGGCACCGGCCCGCCGAATCCGTGTGCCAAGCCTTCGTCACCGCGCTGGAACGCCGCGGGGTCACCGCCACCCTCCGGCGCGAGAAGGGACACGACATTGACGCCGCCTGCGGCCAGCTCCGACTCCGGACCGAACGCGGGACACAGGCCACACAAGGTTGACCCGGGGGCGGTCCCGGTGGTTGCGCAGGGCAGCCCCCCGCTCTACCCTCGGACGGTGATCGCCTTACTCGATTACGGCTCCGGCAACCTCCGCAGCGTTCACAAGGCGCTCCTGGCGGTGGGCGCCGAGGTGCGCGTGGTCCAGGAACCCGGAGCCATCGGGGACGCCCGGGGCATGGTCCTGCCCGGCGTGGGCGCCTTCGACGATTGCATCAACGCCCTGCAAAGACAGGAACTGATCGAAGCCGCCCGGAACTTCATCGCTTCCGGCAGGCCCTTCCTGGGGATCTGTGTCGGCTACCAGGCGCTGTTCGAAGCCAGCGAGGAATTCAATAGTTGCGCCGTCGGACTGGGGATTTTCAAGGGCAAGGTTGTCCGCTTCTCTGAAGCCCACGGCCTCAAGATCCCGCAGATTGGCTGGAACCAGATCGAGATCGTCCAGCCGGATTGCCCCCTGTATCGGGACATTCCCAACGGCAGCTTCTTCTACTTCGTGCACAGCTTCCATCCCCAGCCCGCAGACGATTCCATCGTGGCTACCCGCACGGACTACGGCTTGCCCTTTGCCAGCTCGGTCTGGAAGGACAACCTCTTCGCCACCCAGTTCCACCCTGAAAAAAGCCAGAAGGTTGGGCTGCAGCTCCTGAAGAACTTCCTACACCTCGCCTCCTGACCCAACCCGCCCCGCCCCCGACTCCCTGCCCAACGCAAAACTCATGTTCCGTACGGAACATGGTTTTAGCAAGCGGCCGCGTCCCGAACAGAGGTGACGGGGTGCATCTTCTTGACACTGTCCTCGAACGCAATTCCGGCCGGGGCGCGGCATTGATGCCACTTCAGCATTCGCCAGCCCGCGGAACAAGCGTTTCATCGCGTGCCCTTCAGACGTTGAAGCGGCCGGAAGGCCGCGCTCCGGGGGCAGTGTCCAGACGCACCCGAGGCGACGAAGCGGCGGGACAGCGGATGCAGCGCCGGTCTGCCAGGCCCGCCAAGTGAGGGTTCCCGATCAGATCGCTTGTCGGGGTTTGGGGCGTGTGCTAATGTCGCCGGCAGCGACGAAGTGCTGTGACAAACCAACTAACGAACAACAACCGATATTATGCCATTCGAACTACCCGCACTGCCGTATGACAAGGCCGCGTTGGAGCCGTATATCGATGCGCAGACCATGGAGATCCACCATGGCAAGCATCACAACGCCTACGTGACCAACCTCAACAAAGCCATCGCTGGAAACGCCGTGCTCGAAGCCAAATCCATCGAAGCCCTGATCGCCGATCTGGCCTCGGTGCCCGACGCGATCCGGGGCGCGGTGCGCAACAACGGCGGCGGCCATTGGAACCACACCTTTTTCTGGAACGCGATGGGACCGAAGGCGGGCGGGGCACCCAGCGGCAAGCTGGCGGACGCCATCAACACCAGCTTCGGGAGCTTCGCAGACTTCCAGGCAAAGTTCGAGAACGCCGGGGTCACCCGCTTTGGCAGCGGATGGGCCTGGCTGCTGGTCCACAACGGCAAGCTGGAAATCGCCAGCACCGCAAACCAAGACAACCCGCTCATGGGCAAGGCCATCGCGGGATGCGAGGGAAAACCCGTCCTCGGGGTGGACGTCTGGGAGCACGCCTACTACCTGAAATACCAGAACCGCCGGCCCGATTACCTCAAAGCCTGGTGGAATGTGGTGAATTGGGACCAGGCTGGCAAACACTATCAAGCCGCCCTCGGCTGAGGGTCAGGCACCTGACCTAGACCGCGCGCCGGCCTCTGTCCGGCGCGCTTTTTCTTTCGCCACGGCCCTTGCGGCCCGCGGGACGCGATTCCTTGACGCTTTTCTCGGGCTGATTCAGGAGGGCAGCCGACCGAAACAATGGCAACGGTAACTGGAACGCCTTCATGCGGAGCTCTGGGCAGCACGATCGGTGCCCATGGCTTGACCCGAGACGCACCAGATGCGTGTGGCGCCCGCTCCGCGCTTTGGGCAACGCGCCCCGCTTCTCGCTTGCGCCACGTCGCCACTGTCCGGCAAGGTTCAGCCATCATGGCGCGACACATCGGTATCCTCACCAGCGGTGGCGACTGTCCCGGTCTCAATGCCGCCATTCGTGCCGTGGCGCGCGCCGCCTGCGACCACCAGATCAAGGTCACTGGATTCCGGGACGGATTTCGCGGCCTGGTGCATGATCAGACGATGGAACTGCAACCGGGCATGTTGTCGGGGATCCTTACCGACGGTGGCACCATCCTGGGCACCAGCCGGGATAAGCCGCATCGGATGCCCATCGGCGGCAAGGAGCGGGACATGACGCACGCCATCGTGGAAACCGTGCATCGTCACAAGCTCGATGCCGTGGTGTGCATCGGCGGCGGCGGCACTCAAAAGAATGCGCTGCGACTCCAGCAGGCCGGCATCAACGTCCTCACCCTCCCCAAGACCATCGACAATGACATCCATGGCACGGACATGAGTTTCGGATTCGACACCGCGCTGGAAATCGCCACGCAGGCCATGGACCGCCTGCATTCCACCGCCTCCAGCCATCGCCGGATCATGGTGGTGGAAATCATGGGGCACCGGGCCGGCTGGCTGGCCTTGGGGGCCGGCATGGCGGCGGGTGCGGACGTGATCCTCATCCCCGAAATCGCCTACGACCTCGGCCACGTGGCCGAGGCGATCTCGGAACGGGCCCAGGCCGGGAAGCGCTTCAGCATTGTCGCCGTCGCCGAGGGGGCCATGTCCCGCGAGGACGCGAAGGAAGTCAGCCGGTTGGTGAAACTCAAGAACTCAGACAAAAAGGCTGAACGCAGGCAAGCCTCCGAAGAACTGATCGCCTTTCACGCCCAGCACACCGACCACACCCTGCGACTGACGCAGGAGCTGGAACAGTTGACCGGTCAGGAATCGCGGCTGACCATCCTGGGGCACCTGCAACGCGGCGGCACCCCGACCGCCGCCGACCGGCTCCTCTGCACCCGCTTGGGAACCGCCTGCGTGGACGCCCTCCTCCAACGACGCTTTGGAACCATGATGGCGGTTCGTGGCATGGATATCATCCCTGTGCCGATCGACGAGGTCGCCGGGCGCAAGAAACTCGTCCCTTCCGATCACGAGTGGGTCCAGTCCGCCAAAGCCGTCGGCACCTGCTTCGGGGATTAACCGGCTTTTGGCCGGAGTTGGGGGAACAGGATGACATCCCGGATGCTGTCCTGCCCGAGCAGCATCATGCAGAGCCGGTCCACCCCCAGCCCGATGCCGCCCGCCGGCGGCATGCCATGCTCCAGGGCGACCAGGAAATCCTCATCCAACTTTTGCTGCTCACCACCGGCTTGGTGTTCGAGGCGTTCGCGTTGTTCGAGGGGATCGTTCTGCTCGGTGTAACCCGGCGCGATCTCCTGGCCGTTGATGCAGCATTCGAAAACCTCCACACAATCCGGGTCCTCCGGCGAAGTCTTGGCCAGCGGAATCAGTTCCTTGGGTGCGTGAGTCACAAAGGTAGGGTTGATCAAGGTGGGTTCGATCAGCTTCTCAAACACCGCCTGCGTCACCTCGAAATCTTCATACGCCTCCCCGATCTCAGCCCCCAGTTCGATGGCCTTCTGACGACGCTGGCCGGGGCCCAGCTCAAACCAGTCCGCACCCGCCTTCTCCCGCACCAGCTCCTTGTAGGTCACCCGGCGCCAGGGCGGGTTCAGGTCAATGGTCCGGACCCCCTTGCCCTCGGCGTCCTTGTGCTCGATCACCAGGGTGTCCAGGACGCTTTCGGCAACGTGACAGACCAGGCCCTGGACCAAGTCCATCATGGATTCGTAGTCCCCGTAGGCTTGGTAGGCCTCCAGCATGGTGAACTCCGGATTGTGCCGGCGTGACAGGCCTTCGTTGCGGAAGTTGCGTCCGATCTCGAACACCCGGTCCATTCCACCCACCAGGAGGCGCTTCAAGGACAACTCGAGCGCGATGCGCAGGTAGAGATCGCAGCCCAGGGCGTTGTGATGCGTCTTGAACGGACGGGCCGCCGCCCCGCCGGGGATGGCCTGCATCATCGGCGTCTCCACCTCCACATAGCCGCGATGCTCCAGAAAAGCACGTATCTCCCTCACAATGGCGCTGCGCTTCAGAAACACCTCGCTCACCTCGGGATTGGCGATCAGGTCGAGGTAACGCTGGCGGTAGCGGGTCTCCGTATCCTCCAATCCGTGCCATTTGGCCGGCGGCGGACGCAACGCCTTGGCGAGAATGACAAACGATTCGATTTTGACCGAAATCTCCCCCGTCTTGGTGGTGAACAAGGTGCCGGTGACGCCCAGGAAGTCGGCCAGGTCCAGGTGCTTGAAAAGCTCGAACTGCTCGTCCCCGAGCACGTTCTTCTGGGCATAGACCTGCACACGCCCGCTCTGGTCCCGGATATCCATGAACATGCTCTTGCCCATGTCCCGGTGCGCCGTCACCCGCCCGGCCAGATGCACCACCCGACCCTCCTGGTAGTTCTCACGCGCTGCCAGACAGGTCTCCGTGGGCGTGAACTTGTTGCGGAATGGGTCGATGCCCTTCTCCCGGAGCGAAGCCAGCTTGGCCCGTCGCTGCTCGATCAATGCGTTTGTGTCTTCCATAGCCACTGGGAACTCACCTTTAACACCCGGCACAACCCCCTGTCGAGCCGGCAGAACGACGGATGGCGCAAGGTCGCATCTTCTTGACACTGTCCTCGAACGCAATTCTGGCCGGGGCGCGGCATTGATGCGATGCCGCTTCACCATTCGCAAACCCGCGGAACAAGCGCTTCATCGAGTGCCCTTCAGACGTTGAAGCGGCCTGAAGGCCGCGCGCCGGGGGCAGTGTCGAGATGCACCCGACGCAAGGTGGTCAGGGCGCTCCACGCCCAGGGCACGCCGATCTTCCACCAGCTCTGGCACTGCGGACGGGCATCTCACAGCAGTTTCCCGGTGGCCAGCCGGCTGTCGCTCCCTCCGCAACCCAACGGCAATTTCAACGACATGGGTTCGCCGGATTTCCGGGAAACGTTTGCCTATGCGGCGTGGCAACTGGCCCGGCACAGACTGGCCTACCTGCACGTGGTGGACGGCCTGGCGTTCGGGCGACCCTGAGCAATCCGGACCTGGTCGAGCGCTTCGCGAACGGGTGGGAGCTGAATCCGGCGGCGGACCTGAGCGTGTGGTCAGCGCCCGGACCCAAAGGCTACACGGACTTCCCATTCCACCGGGCCTGAATCGATGGGCAGCCGCAGTCGCGGTGGTGTCCGCGTTTCGGGATGAGGCGAGGGCCGGGGCTGCAAGTCAGGGCTCTCTCTCGAGGTCGATCAGCGGTTTCACCGTCTGGAAGGCGGCTTCCAACTGATCCAGCAGCAGGCCCACCGCATCGGCTTGATGCCCGGCCGCCTTGAGCTCGGTTTCGGATGCCAGTTGCTGCACCCGCAGCGCCCCCACATTCCCGGCGCTCGACCGGAGGGGGTGCACGGCGTTCTGCACACCGCCCAGGTCGCCCGCCTGGTACGCCCCCCGCGCCTCGCTCAGTTTCTCCGCTCCATAGCTGAGAAAGAGCCCGATCATCTCCGCGGCGAATGTCGGGCCGCCAATCCGGCGCAAACGCTCGATGGCCACGGGATCAAGGTCGTTGCCGACACTCATGGGTTCAGTCCGCCGGCAGATGGCGGTGGATGGCATCCAGGAGCACCTGCTCGTCGAGGATGGGCTTGGACACGTAATCGTCAAAACCGGCGGCCAGGTACTTTTCGCGGTCGCCGGACATGGCATGCGCGGTCAGGGCAATCACGGGCAACCGGGAGAGAGCGGGATTCTCGCGCAAGCGCCGCAGCACCTCGATCCCATCCATTTCCGGCAGCGAGATGTCGAGCAGGACCACGTCCGCCTTCTCCCGGGGCAGTCCTTCGAGCGCGGCAGACCCGGTTTCGTACTCCACCACCGCGTAATACGGTTCGAGGATCACCTGGACCAGCAGGCGGTTGTCCGGGTTGTCTTCGACGACGGCAATTCGCTTCATGTCAATTCGCGTGGGCGGCCTGGGCCCCGGTGCGGACCACCTCCACACCCAGCAGGCAGACGTCATCCAGGAATTCCTCCCCTCCACAGAAACAGCGGACATCCTCAATCACGCCCTCAACCAACTGGGTCAGGGGCAAATGCATGCGATGACGCGCCACCTCGATCAACCGCTCGAGGCCGAATTCGTTACCGTCCGACCGGACCACTTCAAACAATCCGTCCGTGAACAGCAAGAGCGAATCCTCCACGGCCAGTTCGCACTCGCAGGCGACGTAATCGGCATTGCGGAACAAACCCAGCGCCGGCCCGGCCTGCTGCGGGAACGCGAGCGGCGCCACCGCGTTGGCCCGGCGGCGCAGGTGCAGGGGCGGCGGGTGCCCCGCCCGGGCATAAGTCAGCCGGCCGGCGCCCACATCCGCCACCAGGTAAAGGGCGGTGGCGAACAGCGTCTCACCGGTCTGCTGGATGATGGCCGTCAGACGCTCGTTCATCGCTGACAGGAACTGGTCCGGGCGCCCGGATTCGGCCGTCAGGTCGCCCACCAGGGCCCGCAGCATGGTCGTCACCAGGGCGGAGCGCACCCCATGCCCCATCACGTCGCAGATCAACACCCCGGCTTGGGTGTCCGAGAGCGCCTGCACGCTGAAGAAGTCGCCGCCCAATTGAGTGGTCCAGAAGAAACGATGCTCGAACCGCAAGGCCGATTGCCCGGGCAGGACCGACCGGGGAAAGACCGGGTAGGATTGCGGCAGGAGTGACTGCTGAAGTCTGCGCGCCACATCGAGGTCCGCCGCCAACTGCGCGTGATAAGCCTCCACCTGCTCCGCCAGGCGTTTCTGGGTGAGCGCGCTTTGAATGGCCCGGCTCAGCGAGTAAAGGTCCAGTCCCGCCTTGGTCAGATAATCCTTGGCCCCGCGTTTCATGGCTTCCACGGCGAGGGATTCGCTGCCGCTGGCGGTCAGCATGATAACGGCGGGCTGACTCGCGCACGGGCGCTTCTGGATCTCAGCCAGGATTTCCAGCCCGTTGGCTCCCGGGAGGTTGTGGTCCAACAGCGCCACATCGTAATGGCTCTCGCCGATGCTCGCGAGCGCGGCCCGACCATCCGCAGCCGTGGTCAGCTTCAGTGGACGGCCGGCATCCACGCTCTTCAGGAGTTCGGACGCCAGCCGCGTGAACACGGGGTCGTCGTCCACCAGCAACACTTGGATGGCACTTGGCTTCATCACTTCTGGCCGGCGCCGGCCACCTGCGGGGGAACCAGGACAATGCTGAAGGTGGATCCTTGTCCCAGCCGGCTGGCCACCTCGATATGATAGCCCATCAGGCGGCACAGCGCCTCGGAAATGGTGAGGCCCAGACCGGTCCCCCCAAACTTGCGCGCGGTGCCCGAGTCGGCCTGCTTGAACGCCTGGAAGATCCGCCCCAGCTTGTCTGACGCAATTCCCACCCCCGTGTCCATGACGTCAATGCGCACCGGTTGCCGGCCATGTCCGTCCGCGACGACCCGGACTGTGACGCTGCCGTGCTCGGTGAATTTCAGTGCGTTGCCGATCAGGTTGATGAGCACCCGCTTGAGCTTTTCGGGATCCGTCCGCACGGGGGCCATCCGTTCCGGCAGTTCGCAGCGCAGTTGCACGGGATGATCCCGCACGAGGCCCTCCTGCTGCTCGATGGTCTCCTTCACCAACTGCACGAGATCCACGGAGGTGATGGCCACCTCGATCTTTCGGGCCTCGATCTTGGCCAGGTCGAGCACCTCGTTGATGAGGTCCAGCAGGTGCTTGCCGTTGGCGAGCACACGGCCGAGGAAGGACAGCTCCGAGGGACCCAGTCTGCCCTCGCGGTTTTTAAGCAGGATGTTCGAGAAGCCGATGATCGAATTGAGGGGGGTCCGCAATTCGTGGCTCATGTGGGTCAGGAACTGGCTTTTGCTGCGGTTGGCCTCCTCGGCGGCCTCCTTGGCGTGGCGCAGGGCTTCGGAAGCCAGTTTCATCTCGGTGATGTCCCGACTGATCCCAAAAGTGCCGACAATCTCCCCCTCCTCATTCCGCAAGGGCATCTTGGTGGTGGACACCCACCGGATCTCGCCGCACGACAGGGTTTCCTTTTCCACCAGGCCGATGATGGGCTCGCCGGTTTGAATGATGCGCTGCTCGTCCTCAAAGGCCTGCCGCGCATGCTCGCTGGTGAAGAAATCGAAGTCCGTCTTGCCCACCGCCTCCCCGGCCTCCTTCAGGCCGAACAATTCCGTAATCGCACGGCTGACGCACAGAAACCGGCTCTGACGATCCTTGAAGTAGATGCGGTCGGGCACGTTGTTCAGGAGGGTGTCGAGCAGGTCCCGTTGGTGCTTCAGTTGAGCCTCGATGCGCTGCGTCTCCGTGACATCCCAGACGATGCCCTGCAGGCCGATCACACGGCCCGTGCTGTCGCGCAATGGGGTCTTGATCACCTGCACAAACCGGCTGCCGGACTGCTCCGACCGCACCTCCTGAACCGCCTCCAAGGCGTGGCCGGTGCGGATGATCTCGCTGTCCTCCTGCTGGTGCGGCACGGCCTCTTCCGAGGGGAAAAGCTCCAATCCCGTCTTCCCGAGAATGGCTTCGAGCGGGCGGCCCACCTCCTGGCAGAAGCGCTGATTGGCAAAGGTGAAGCGCCCGCGCAGGTCCTTGCGCCAGATGTTCAGGGGCAGGCTCTCCACCAGCGAATGGTAAAGCGCCTCGGAATCCCTGGTGGACCGCTGTGCCGCCTCGCGGTCCTGAATCTCCTGCTGAAGTTGTTCGTTGGCGCTACGCAGTCTGGCGGTCATGCCCTCGGCCAAGAGCACGGCGCGCTCCCGGGTGTGGCTCAACGACCAGGCAATCCCGAACAGCAGCACGCTGACCACCACACCCCCGCAACCCACCCCGATGCTCATCACCCGGGAACGCTGGGCGTCAAACGTGGGCGTCGAGTCAAACCGCACCATCCACGTCCGTCCCCCGACCGTCACTTGGCCCTCGTCTGTCAACCCCGGTTCATACCCTCCCGACCCGGCTGGCCCGGTGTCATAAATGAGGCGTTCCGGTTCCGCGCGGTCTATGATTTGGACCCGCAAGGGCAGGCGCCCGTCCCGGAGCACCTCCTCCATCAGATGCCGCAACACAAAGCGCGCATAGACAAAACCTTCACAGGCCGACCAGCGCTGCGCGGGGGTGTCCGTGGACGCCCCGTGCCGATAGACGGGTACGAACATCAGGAAGCCGGCCGAGTCCTCTCCGTCACCATTCCCCACCAGCGTCATCCGTGGGGAAATGGTTGCCCGACCGGAACTCCGACAGGCGTCGGCCACCGCGCGCCGTTTGGGGTCCGAACTCAGGTTGTAACCGATGATTTCGCGGTAGCGATCCTCCGGTTCGATATACTTGACCAGGTAAAGTTCCTCCGAATCGCTGTCCGGGTGCACCTGGAACCCGGGCATTTCATCGGCCTGGGTCGCGCGCACGAAGGCCTCCAGGTCGGGCCGTCGGACACAAGCCATGTAGCCCATGGCATCCACGCCCGGGAACCGTTCGTTGATCGCCACACGGTTGAGATACGCCCGCCACTCGCGGCGCTCCACCGACACGCTTGCCGCAAACAATCCGCACGCGCCATGCAGGACGTTCTCATAGACCACCAACCGCTCGCTCAGGGCAGCCCGGAGGGCAGCCGCCTCGGTTACGAGCGCTTGCCGACCGGCCTGCTGCTCCAGCTTGAGGCTGATGACCCATCCGGCCGCACTGGCGACCAGCGCAATCGCCAGCACCAGCCACGCAATCCAGGTGCGGCGGCCGGACGACTCTCGCAAGCCCGGCAACGCCGGCACGGCGGAGGTCGCCTCGGCGCTTGGGTGCTTGCCTTTCATGGCTCTTGATTCGCGGTTGGTGGTGGCGGGTTTAAAGGATCGGTTTGGCTAGATCAACGATTCCGCCAGCAACTCCGCCACATGCCGCAGTCGCGCAGTGGCCAGGTGCTTGATCTGTTGACGGCAACTCGTGCCGGTCGCCACCACGGTGGTCCCAAACGGTTGAGCCTGGATCTGCTCGATCAAGGGCCGGGCCACCGCCACCGACAGGTCATACTTG
>JALOTZ010000041.1 GCA_025457615.1 Verrucomicrobiota bacterium | reverse complement strand
CATCCAAGCCTAGGAGAGCAAGAAAACCGTCCCGTGTCTAGCCCGAATTTTAACCACTCCACTCCAACAACTTCAGTTCCTACAGAAAATCACCCTGCCTTCGCGCTACTCCTTCGCCACTCCCTGCTTGCTTCGCACAAGGCAGTCCCTAGGATGAGTGACAGATTGGCGCGCCTGATCCTCCGGACGGGCGTCGGTCTGCGCTGGCATGATTCGATCACTCGCATTCACAACCCAGGGCCGCCTGCACAGCAGGAACATCGATTCCTTCCTGATGCCGACGCTTCTCAGCGACACCAATCTCTTTCTCTGGCTGGATCTTGAGAATCCCACTCCCGAAGAGACCAAGATGGTCCTCGAGGATGTGTTCCATTTCCACCCCCTGTCGATCGAGGACTGCGTGATGGTGAGTCCGTCGCCGAAGGTCGAGGAGTATCTGCCCAAGGAGGGGGATATGTTCTCGCCCTACCTGTTCATGGTGTTCCACGCGGTGGATTACAGCCGCAAGGACGGGGTGTTTGACACCAACGAACTGAACCTCTTCATCGGTCGCAACTTCCTGGTGACCTTCCACGAGCGTCCGATCCGCGCGGTGGCGTCCGTGGAGGAGCGGGCTGTGCGTGGGACGATCCACATCGCCCGGGCGCCCGACCGCGTGGCGCATCAGGTTCTGGACACCATTGTGGACCACTACAAGCCGGCGCTGGAGGAGCTCTCGATGGAGATTGCCGAACTCGAGCAGGCGGCGCTGCAGCATCCGACCAAGCAGACGCTCAACAAGATCATCCAGGTCAAGAAGGAGGTGCTGCATCTGCGGCAGATCATCGGGCCGCAACTCGAGGTCATCTCGCGGTTTGCGCGGGGTGAGTTCAAACTGATCCGGGCCCACGTGGTGCCCTACTACCGGGACGCCTACGACGGGCTGTTTCACATCAGCAACGTCGCCCAGAACTACATGGATTCGCTGACGGGCATCCTGCAGGTGTACTTGAACATGTCGTCCAACCAGACCGGCGAGGTGGTCAAGCTGCTCACCTCGATCACGGTGATCACCACGCCCTTGATGATCGTGGGCACGTGGTACGGGATGAATTTCAAGCACATGCCGGAACTGGATCAGCCGCAAGCCTACGTGATCGTCGGCCTGTCCACCCTGCTCTTCACGCTCGTCACCATCATTTACTTCCGCAAACGCAAATGGTTCTGACCCTGGACATCGCTGCGTTTGGCCGCCAACCCACCCCGGTCCCGTCCTGATGCCCGCCTCGAAATCCAACTTTCTGGACAAGGTGCTCGGGCGCATCGGGCAACTCGATCGCGAGGGGCTCCAGACGGTCGTGCAGCGCCTGGCCCGGGAGCGGAAATTCCTGGAGACCCTGTTCAACACCATCGAGGATGGGGTGCTGGTGGTGGACCCGGACGGCAAGCTTCTGTATTTGAACCACGCAGCCACCCGGCTGGTGGGCGTGCAGGACAGCGCGGAGGATCAGTTGATCCACGACCTGCTGCCCGAGATCGACTGGGAAAAGATCAGCCACTTCGACACCCGCGGCGGTGAGCATGTGTTCCGGCAGGAGTTCGACGTGCAATTCCCCCGTCCGCGGTTCCTGCGGCTCTATGCCGCGCCACTGGATGGGGAGGCTTCCGGGAGCAGCGGGGTGGCGTTGATCCTGCATGACGCCACGGAATCCCGTCAACAAACCTTCGAAGCCATCGAAAGCGAGCGGGTGCAGGCCCTGACCCTGTTGGCCGCCAGCGTGGCCCACGAGATCGGCAACCCACTGAACGCCCTGCACATCCACCTCCAACTCATGGAACGCGAACTGCGCAGGCTGTCCATGCCCGCCCGGACGGTGGCCGCCGCCAAGAACTCAAGCCGCCGCCGGATACGCCCAGCGCCGGAGGTGCCTCCTGAAATCCAGACGCACGTGGACCGGCTTTCGGAATTCCTGTCGGTGGCCAAGGGCGAGATCAACCGGCTGGACTACATCATCACCCAGTTTCTGCAGGCGATCCGGCCCGTGCCGCCCCACCTGGCGCCCGCCTCCTTGAACGAGGTGGTCGGCAAGACCCTGGACCTGTTGCGGCCGGAACTGGCCAACCGCGGGTTGAGCATCCAGACGAACCTGCACCGCGACCTGCCGCAGGCACCGCTGGATTTGGCCCAGATGCAGCAGGTGCTGGTCAACCTGATCAAGAACGCCATGCAGGCCATGACGCGGGGCGGCGAGCTGACGCTGCGCACCGGGGAAGGGATGGACGGCGTCTGGGTCAGCGTCGAGGACACCGGCGGGGGCATTTCCCAGGAGCAGATCAGCCGGGTGTTCGAGCCTTTCTACACCACCAAGAAGAAGGGGTCCGGACTGGGTCTGATGATCGTGCGGCGGATTGTTCGCGCCCACGGCGGACGCATCGAGATCGACAGCCGGATCGGGCACGGCACCTCCATCCGGGTGTGGCTGCCGCTGCACGAACGCAAGCCACGCCTGCTGGAGGCGCCTTCCGTGGAAACCCTCCCGAGATGAAAGGCACCCCCCCGACCGCCACGCTCCTGATTGTGGACGACGAGAAGCCCACGCGCGACGGGCTGCGGGCGGCGTTGGAAGATCGGTTTGATGTCTATGTGGCCGAGGACGCCGGGGAAGCACTCGGGCTGCTGGAAGGCGAGCGGTTCGACGTGTTGCTGACCGATTTCCGACTGCCCAAGGAGGACGGCATGCGGTTGATTGCGCGCGCGAAGTCCCTGCCCAAGCCTCCGGTCTGCATCCTCATGACCGCCTACGGCTCTGAGGAACTGGCGGTCGAGGCAATGAAGCAGGGGGCCGACGACTACATTGCCAAGGGGCGGCTGCAGATTGACGAGCTGGAGATGCGGATTGCCCGCGCATTGAAGCAGCAGGATCTCGAGGCGGAGAATGTCTCGCTGCGCCAGCAACTGGACGACCGGTTCAGGCTCGACAACATCGTGGGTGAATCGCCCGCCATGGCGGCCGTGCTGGACACGGTGCGCCAGGTGGCCCCGACGCGCGCGACCGTGCTGCTGCTGGGCGAGAGCGGCACCGGCAAGGAACTCATTGCCAAGGCCATTCATCAACTGAGCCCGCGCAGCCGCAAGCCCATGGTGACCGTGCACTGCGCGGCGCTCAGCCCCACCCTGCTCGAGAGCGAACTGTTCGGCCACGAGAAGGGCGCTTTCACCGGGGCGCACGAACGCCGCATCGGGCGATTCGAGCAGGCGCAGGGCGGCACGCTCTTCCTGGATGAGATCGGCGAGATCGACGCCAGCCTCCAGATCAAGCTGCTCCGGTTCCTGGGCGAACGCACCTTTGAGCGTGTGGGCTCCAACAAAACGCTCAGCGCGGACGTGCGCCTGGTCGCCGCCACGAACAAGGACCTGGCCGAACTGGTCAAAGCCGGCTCGTTCCGTGAGGACCTGTTCTTCCGACTCCGGGTGGTGGAGATCGAACTGCCCCCGCTGCGCGATCGCCCCCCGGACATTCCGTTGCTGGCGCAGCGGTTCATGCGGGAGTTTGCTGAAGAGAACGGCAAGCCGGTCAAGGACTTCACGGGGGACACCATGGACGCGCTCCTGCACCATGCCTGGCCGGGCAATGTGCGCGAACTGCGGACTGCCATGGAACACGCCGTGGTGTTGTGTCGGGGCGACCGGATCACGCTGCGGGACCTGCCGGCCTCGGTGCGAACGGGGGGTGCGGAGGGGTTGGGCGGGCGGGCGGGCTCGCTGGCCCGGAACGATCTCACGGTGAAGGAGGCCGAGAAACAACTGATCATTCGCGCCTTGAGGGAAAACGGGGGCAACCGCACGATGGCGGCGCACAAGATCGGGATGAGCCGTCGCACCCTGCACCGCAAACTGCACGCGTATCAACTGGAGAACCTCTGAACATGCCTGGAATTCAAGATATCCTGCACAAACTGGAAGTCGGTGGCGGCCAGCGCCACATCAAGATCGCCCTCACCCTGCTGGTGCTGCTCCTGGTGTTCTGCGGCTACAACCTCCGCTCCTTCCGCAACCTGGACACGCAGGAGGCCATGGACACCGCCCAACTGGCCCGCAATCTCGCCAGTGGGCAGGGCTACACGACCAAGTTCGTCCGCCCCCTCAGCATGCACCTGCTCCGCCAGCAGGCGCTGGATCCGTCCAAGGGCTCGGACGCCCTCGAAACCGAGGACCCCGCCCGGCTCAAGCGTCCACATCCGGACCTCTCGAATCCGCCCGTCTATCCCGTCGTCCTGGCGGGCCTGATGAAGGTGCTGCCCTTCAACCACGATTCCCTGACGGCGCGTGCGTTCTGGTATCGCGACGCCAAGTTCTGGAGGCATCAGCCCGATTTCATCATCGCGCTGTTCAATCAGGCGCTGATGGTGTTGATGCTGGCCGTCACCTGGCTGCTCACGCGACGCCTCTTCGACGAGGAAGCGGCCTGGATCGCAACCCTCTGCCTGCTGGGTGTGGAACTGCTCTGGCGATTCAGCATTTCCGGCTTGTCCACCATGCTGTTGCTGCTGATCGTCAGCGGGATCTTCTGGCTGTTGCACCTGCTGGAGGTCGAGGGACGCGAACCCCGGCGAACGAGGAAGAGCCTGATTCTGCTCTGGGTCGGGCTGGGGTTGTTGGTGGGATTGGGGGCGCTCACCCGGTATGCGTTCCTGTGGATGATCGTGCCCGTGACCGTCTTTCTCATCCTCTTTGCCGGACGATGGCGTTTCCTCAGCAGCGGTGTCGTGGCCGGGGTTTTTCTCCTGGTCCTGCTGCCCTGGGTCGCCCGCAACCTGCATCAAAGCGGACTGCCGTTCGGCACCGCCACCTACGCAGTGATCGAGCAGTCCGGCGAACACGTGGATTACAAACTGCAGCGCTCGCTCGAGGCGAACGTCTCCGTCCAGGATGTCATACCGGTGCGTTACAAGCTCATGTCCAACCTGCGCAGCATGGTGCAGGGGGAGATTCTGAGCTTTGGCGGCACCTGGCTGACGTGGTTCTTCCTGGTCGGGCTCATGGTCGGCTTCCGCAACCCGGGCACACAACGGCTGCGTTACTTCATTCTCATGGCCTTTGTCACCCTGGTGGTGGTGCAGGCGCTCGGACGGACTCGTCTCTCCACCGACTCGCCGAGCATCAACTCGGAGAATCTGCTCGTGCTTCTGCTTCCGGCCGTCGTCATCTACGGTGTGGCCTTCTTCCTGATGCTGCTGGACAACCTGAAGTGGGCCGAGCCGCTGTTTCGACGGGCGGCCATCGTGGGTTTCATCATCCTGGCGGCACTGCCGCTGATCTTGACGCTGGCTCCACCCCGCCCCGTCGCCGTGGCCTATCCCCCCTACTACCCTCCGCACATTCAAACGGTGTCTTCCTGGATGAAGGAGGATGAACTGCTGATGAGCGACGTCCCGTGGGCGGTGGCGTGGTACGGGAATCGTCAGTGCGTCTGGCTGACGCTTGACCTGGCCAAGGATTTCTACGCCATCAACGATTACCAGAAGCCGGTCAAGGGACTCTACCTCACGGCGGTCACCATGGATGCCAAGTTTGTGTCCAATTTCCTGCGAACCGGGGAATTCAGTTGGGGGGACTTCATGATGAAGACCATGTACAAGAACGAGCTGCCCCGGGACTTCCCCCTGCGCAGCGCCCCCACCGGGATCCTCTTCTGGCCCGAGGAGATCTTCCTCACCGACTGGAATCGTTGGCGCGCATCCGAACGTTCTGAATAGCGAAAGGCACTGTTGGGACAGTACTGGCGTGGCGCATTGGAGCGGCTGATCCGTTCCACGGTCAGCGGCCTCTTTGGCCCGGCGGCGGGAGCCGGGGTTTCCGTGTGGGCATGCCGCGTGCTTGAATCCCCGGCGTGCGCAAGGAGATTCACGCGGCCTACCACCGCAACCATCGCCGAAATCCGCCTAAGCCATTGTTCTCAAAGGCTGAAGGGGTGATGCGTTCGAGCATCAAGCTGATCGCCCTGGTCTCCATCCTGGGCATTGCTGCTTATCTTCTGTTCATTCCGGACATTACGGACCCGCAGCGCGTGCGGGCACGAAAAGTCAGGCCGTCCGTGGTGCCGCGCGAGTTGCTTCGTTCGCCCGCCCAGATGCCGGCTTCCGCCGAGCCGGAACCCGCCGGGGTCCGCAAACCGGAGGCTTCATCCACCAGCACGTTTCAATTGATCGCGGGCCTGCCCGCCGCCCTGTCGAAAGCTTCCCCTGCTCAACAGGTCTTGGCGGACAAACTCCTGGCGTTCATCACCACCGGGGATATGGCCGACATCCGGAATCTCCAAACCAATGACATCCTTTCTCTGGCGGAGCTCCTGACCATGGAACTTGGACCCGAAGCCATCGCCGCCGCAGTGGAATCCTACTTCGGTCTGCCCACCGGCGCATTTCTGGCCAACTCCAATGCCGCCCAGGCCCTGACAGATTTGTTCGCAGCGGTCCAGTCGGAATCCAACTCCCTCCCGACCGCGCCGGTGATCTTCAGTGACCGGGTGGAGGGCGACGGCACGGTGACGGGCAATGTTCATGTCATCCCGGCCGGCACCACGCGGATCTACGCCTCGTTTGAAAACAAAGGTCCCTTGCAAGGGCTGGATCGCGTGCTGGCGGTCTGGCGCAACCCGTCGGACGATCGCATGGTGTTCACCGAGTATGAGCCGGTGCGTGTGGGCGCCACCTACAACTACGTCTGGCTGGAACTCGATCAGGGCTGGCCGGCCGGCTTTTACCAACTGGACCTGTTTCATCCAGCCCGCAACGCGCAGTTGCTGGCGTCCCGCAGTTTCAATGTTCGTTAGGTTGTGAAAGGAGCAAGGTTGTGAAATCCCGTACTATGATCGTGAAATGGTTCCAACTCTCGGCACTGGCCGGGGCCCTGGTATTGGCAGGCGGTTGCGGCGGAGGCGGCGGAGGCAGCGGAAGCTCCAGCGCCGGCGGCGTCGCAGCACAGAACCCGGATCCGGTGGCGATCTCCTCGGTCCAAACCGGCACACCAATCTGCTCGACGGCCGGCAACGGCTCCCTCAACGGGCCGACCACCGCCGGCACCGTCGCCACGGTCGCCTTGAGCCCGTCCTGCAGCGATCCCACGGCCACCATGCGCGTCTGGCTGGGCGTTAACAGCCCGGATACCAACATCACCCACTACGATTGGGAAATCGTCGGGTGGAGAAACACCACGCCCCACGGCGGGCTCGACAAGTACGATGAAGTGGTGGACCTGGATCCAATCAACGGCCGGTATATCGTCCGCACCTACGGAGTGAACGCCATCCGCTACGTCAGCGCCACCTCGGCTCAACTGGCCGCCATGACCTCCGCATTCTCGCAGCAGATCACGGTCACCGCCTGGACTGCGGACGGACGATTTGGAACCGCTTCCTTCACCGTCACCGTGCAGCCCGGGGGCACCGCCGTCAGCTCGGTGTATGGTTCCCTGGCGTCCACCGATGCCGCCTCGCACGCTCGCGCCGGGCACCGGTCCGACTTCTATCGCATCACCGGCGCCGGGACCACCACGCTGAGCACCGAAGGTTTCGACACCGTTCTGTATGTCTATAACAGCGCCCGGAACCTGGTGGCGGAGAAGGACGAGGGCGGGGTCAATGGCGGCTCGCAGCTGACGGTCAGTCTGCAAAGCGGCCAGACCTACTACATCGAAGTGACCTCCTTCCAGCCCGGTCAGACCGGCGGTTACAGGCTCAGCTCGACCACGGGCGGCCTGACGGCGACGGCCGATCCCTGGGCGGGCGTGAGCGCGCCGAACATCGCCGGCACCTATACCGTGACGGAGAACACCACCATTACGATCGTTTACAAAGGCGTCACCACCACCACCAACGCGGTGACCAGCCGCACCGCCACTGTCACTCAAAGCGGCCCGAGCTTCAGCTTCCAAGCCACCGACCCCACCGGCATGCTGCCCGCCGCAACGCGGTATGGCACCCTCAACGGCAACTCCATCCAACTGAACGGCGAACCGTTCATCCCCGGCAACCCGGCGATTACGGTAACCACGAATACGCAGACCTCGGTCGGCACCGTGGGCGGCAACACATTGAGCATCACGAACACAGCCCAACTGACAGGCACTTACAAGGGCCTCCCGCTCACCGCGCAGTTGAACAGCCGGGCCACCTTCAGCCGATAGCCCAATGTCATTCAATCCGAGGAAGGACAAGATCGCCATCACCATCCCGGGATTCACCCTGCTCCGGCATGCGGACAGCGTACTCCAGCGTTACAACGAGCCGTACATCACCAGCCTGGCCATCGATGCTGTCGGTGCGGCCGATCCCCGGATCAATTTCAACTTCATGCCCTTCCCCAAGATCGCCCGGGGCGGCACCGTCACGATGCTGGGCGACGGGCACCTGGTTTACGGACCCAAACAGCCTGGGGATTTCGTTGCGGTTTCCGTGCTGGTCATGGAGAACGACCGGGAGATGCGCGACCTGGGGCGGCAAATCGAAAAGGTGGTCCAGAGCAAGGCGGTGGACCTGGGAATCAAAGCGGTGGTGAGCGCCCGCCCCGGACACGCGGCAGTGCTGGGCGTTCTCAAGGAACTGACGCAATGGGTCGCGGCCTTTCTCAAGGAGAACCGGGATGACGAACTCTTCCGCACCGAAGGCACCTTCCTCCGCGGCCATCCGGTGCCCTACCACATCAATCGATCCTACGAGGTAGGCAACGACTTCGTTCGCCTGAGCCTGAACGTGCTCCCCCTGCAGAATCACAACGGCCAAGGCCCGGCGCCGAAGGCCTTGGATTTCTAGGCCGGGTCTGTGAGGGAATCTTCAGTTGGACAGCGGTGCGCCCCCTCTCGCATCAGAGTTCCCGAGGGCTCCTTCGCGGGCCAAGCCCCGGGGGACCGGCACCCGGCCAGGATTTCAAGAAACCGTCCGACCCAACTCTGCAGGCTGGCCGCCTCCGCAGGGCACTGCGGCGTCGGCGCCAGCCTCCCCATCCGCCCCGAGAATGCGCTGGATCACGTCCAATGCGGAGTAGGACTCACGTCCTGGCCCGAGGAATTGGGCAATCGAGGCCACGTCGTTGCCGGCGGTGACCAGCGGCCGTTCCTCGATGCCGCCGGGCCGGACCTGCACATGGCCGATGGTGCCGGGCAGCCCGTTGCAAACGCATTTTCTGCCCACCGCTTCTTCGGCACAACCGCCCTTGCGCACGAAATCCTCGATCGGCTCGGCCGGACAACGATACCCGATGGAACCGTCCGACCTGCGATAGAGGTGCCTCAGGTAGCCCAGGTCACAGATCCGTTCGCGGGCTTCATACTGGTTCGCCTCGGACAGCGTGCCCGGCACCTGCGCCACCTTGAAGGGAAAGCCGGTCGGCGAGGCCATGGGATCGGTGAAGACCCGGGCCGTCCCCACGCGGCTCATGGCCAGCACCTGGCGTTTCAAAACCGGGTCAATGCCCGACTCCTCGCAAAAGGCGAACGCGGTGCCCACCTGGATTCCCGCGGCCCCCAACCGCAGTGCCTCACCCAGCCGGCCCGGCCGCCCATAGGAACCGGCCAGCCAGAAAGGCAATCCCAGCGCCGCAATCTTCGCCAGATCAGCCACATCCCGCTCGCCATAAACCGGTTCACCGGCGGGACTCAGTTGCATCGGACCCCGCGGCGGAGCGTTGTGGCCCCCGGCAGTTTCACCCTCCACCACAAACCCATCGACGCGGCCACTGGATTTCTTGGCCAGAGTCATGGCCAGGGTGGCGGACGCGACGATGCCGATGAACTGCGGTCGCTTCAGTTTGGGCGCTCGACCGCCGCAGAAGGAGGCTGGATCAAAGCGCGTGCTGTGCTCCTCGCCCGGCAAGGCGCCTTCGACGTCGATCTTCAGTTCCGCGGCTGCTCCGTTTGAGAACCGGTCCAGGACGCCCGGGATGGCCCTGGGAATACCCGCCCCCATCAGCACGTAGTCCACACCCGCCAGCATCGCGCCATAGATCGACGGCAGCGTGGGCAGTTGAATCTTCTCGAGGAAGTTGATCCCGACGATCCCGTCGTGCCCCTCCTTCGCCAGGAAGACCTCCACAAAGTTGGCCACCACCGTCAGCTCGTCGAGGGCCGGACAGGACTGCAGCGTCGGCATGGGGGTGAGCTTGAAGGGTGCGTTGGACGCCTTTCCGCCGGGGATGAAATGCTCCGACACCACGCGCGCGGCCATCTCCGGGAAGGGAAATCGCTCCAGAGCGTGTCGCAGGCAACCGTCGGGGTCGCCAAGCTGGAGGCGGCGGGCCAGCACCACGGCGAGGGCCGTGCCGGAGACGACTCCGAGTTGGCCGACCCGCGACACCGCGCGGGCCAGATTCCAGCCGGACACGGCGACGCCCATGCCGCCTTGGATGATCAGTGGATGCGCCATAATGTTCTAAACCAACGCTCCCCCGTCAGGAGAAGGATCCACGAGTAGAAAACCGGAGACTTCAGCCCAGGTGCCTCACCAACCACACCGGGGCGAAAAAGTCCGTCGGATACCGACGCGCTGAGAGAAACACTACCCGTCAAAGGGCTTCATGGGAAGCCCGTTGTTCCCTTCGAACCCGTTTGGGGCGCAATGGCCAGCGTGAGGAGGCCACCCTTGTCCGGTCAGGGGGAGAATTCTCCGAAACCCGGCTTCGCGCATTGAGCTTCTGAACCGATGCAAAACGTCCAACGTTGAACGTCCAATGCGACAACGATTGGCAACCCCTTGATCGTTGAGCGTTGAGCGTTGAATGTTTGCCGCGGTTCATGGGGAGAGAACCTCCTCACGTCGGCTCCTGCCTTTCGGCTCATGGGAAGCTCCATTCTTGACCCTGCCCAACTCCTGGGACAGAAGGTGGGCCATGCCAAAACTCATCAAGGTTCTCTCCATCGATGGCGGCGGGATTCGCGGGATCATCCCCGCCATGATCCTGGCGGAGATCGAACGTCGGACCGGCCAACCGATCGCCCGGATGTTCGACCTCATCGCCGGCACCTCCACTGGCGGCATCCTGACGCTGGCCCTCACCCGCCCCGGCCCGCGTCGAGTGCATCCGAAGTTCACGGCGGCCGAGCTGGTGGACCTTTACGAGAAGGAGGGACCACGTATTTTCTCCCGCTCGATCTGGCACCGCCTCCACGCCGTGGGCAACCTGTTGGAAGAAAAGTACCCGTCCAAGGGATTGCAAACGGCCCTCCGTGCATATCTGGGCCAGACCCGGCTCAAGGACGCGCTGACCGAAGTGCTGGTGACGGCCTACGAAATCGAAGGGCGATTCCCCTGGTTCTTCAAGCGGCACCGGGCGCGGACCGACACCGCCACGCATGATTTCCCCATGACCGACGTGGCCCATGCGACCGCCGCCGCCCCCACTTACTTCGAACCCGTCAAGGTCACAACCCGGGAGGGCTCGGACGAATACGCGCTGATTGACGGAGGGGTGTACGCGAACAACCCGGCCATGTGCGCCTATGTCGAGGCGCAGACACGGCATCCCCGGGAGCGCGATTTCCTGGTGGTTTCCCTGGGCACCGGCGAACTCACCCGTCCCCTGCCCTACGAGCAGGTCAAGGGCTGGGGTCTGGCCCATTGGGCCCAACCCATCCTCAACGTCGTCTTCGACGGCGTCAGCGACACCACCGACTACCAACTGCGGCAGCTCCTGCCGTCCAACCGCTACTACCGGTTCCAGACGCGACTGGACGAAGGCAACGAAGACATGGACAACGCCAGTCGCGCCAACCTGGCGGCACTGAAACGCCTGGGCGAAGGGCTTATTCGCAGTGAGAGTGCTCGCTTGACGGAGTTATGCGGGCACTTGGGCTGACTTCAGCGGCTCGTTCTCATTCTCTTCCTCCCTATCTTTATCGGGTCGCCTGAGGACTGCGGAGGGTGGACAACCGTCGGCGCCATGATCCGGAACTGGACGTCGCCCTCAGCCATTGGGGCACCCTTCCGCCCTGGGAGCCGGAGATCACCGCGGAGTCACCTGTCTGCGTGCCCCGCACAGGCAGGCGTCCACGGACACGGCTGCGGGGTTCATGGAAAGCCTCTACGACCCGGAGATCGCGCCTCGGGACCATGAACCTGGCAGGGGGCCGGTGCCCCGGCGCCGGGCCGCGCGCAGCGCGGCCCCACCCTCCCACCGGTTCATTGAGGGTTCATGGAAAGGGATTGCCAGTGCGGGGCGGCTTGGACACATTGAATCGCCGCGGCGGAGAGGTGGCAGAGTGGTTTAACGCGCACGCCTGGAAAGCGTGAATGGGCTCATACCCCATCGGGGGTTCGAATCCCCCCCTCTCCGCCAAATTCATTTCTGGCCAATAGAATCAAGGGTTTCTTCCACCTAGAAGCATGGCGCAAAGGTGGAAAACGTAAGCAGAACGTAAGCAGAAAACCCCATCCGATCACTATGGTTCAACCGGTTTCCGCTGGTTTCGTTGACGGCTTGCCGATGTTTAATGCTCGTTGCCGATGCCGCCGGCGAAGAGTGGTGCAGCATCTGGCGACGGAATTTCAGCTATGAGCTTCGAGGATGGCGGTCTAACGCTGCGCGAGTCTCCCGGCCTGAGTGAACGGGCCGTGACTGTGGATTTCCCATTCGAGGAAGTCTATGCACGCCTGGATGGTCCACCGCCACCCGATCCCCATGAGCAGGCGGCGGAATGTCTGCGGCACCTGTTTCGCTGGGTGAATAGCGGCGCGAGCTTCCGCGATTGTGCGGGCTTCGTGACTCGGTCGGCAATCGTTTCGTGGATCGTTTGTCCAGAGAATCATGCCTTAAGCATGACGGACGTAGCCGGGAGATTCGGGAAGAAGAAGCAGTCGCTTGGCCGCTGGGTGGACGATTTCAAATTGCAGTTCCCCCAGCTCTGCCAGCACGCCCACCACCTCCGAGCCAGCAATGGACACCACGTATGACAACCTCGACATCAGGAATCCGAACGTCGTTGATCCCGGCCACGCCGACCCGGACAAACTGCTGGCCGAGTATCAGCAGCTCGTCAACACCGTGAACGACACGCGGGAGAAACCGAAACGCGAATTGCAGGAGGCGTTGGAGAGATGAGCGAAGGATGTTGTGCTTGCGCTAAGTCCACCGGACAAAATTGGCTTTGTTTTAATCAAATGGCGTTTTACTTTAGACAAACACAGGTTGTCGCAAGCCGGGTTAGCACAACATGGCCATCATGAAACCATTTGAGCCTGACAATCTTCCGCCGCGAGACCTCGATCTGCTGGCACTGATGCCGGTCATCGGCAAGGCCAACCGGGCAATTGCGACGCTGGAAGGTCTGTTCTACGGCATCCCCAATCCCAACGTTCTCCTGTCGCCGATGACCACACAGGAAGCCGTCCTGTCGTCCAAGATCGAAGGCACCCAGGCCGACTTCGAGGAAGTCCTGAAGTTCGAGGCCGGCGAAAGCCCTTCCGAACCTTCCCGGCGCGAGGACATTCATGAAATCATGAATTACCGGCGGGCCCTCCGCCTTTCGGAGAATCTCCTGAAAGACCGGCCCTTCTGCCTGAACTCGCTGCTCAAGCTCCATGCGGTGCTCATGGACAGCGTCCGCGGTCACCCCAAGGGCCGCGGGCATTTCCGCACGATCCAGAATTGGATTGGGAAGCCGGGCAGCCCCATCGAGGAGGCTGCCTTTGTGCCTCCCTCTCCATTGCACCTGCAGGACCACCTGAACCGCTGGGAGGCCTACTGGCATGCGGAAGCGCCGGATGCCCTGGTGCAACTCGCCCTCATCCACGCCCAGTTCGAGATTCTCCACCCCTTCGTGGATGGCAACGGTCGCCTGGGCCGGATGATCATCCCGCTGTTCCTTTACGAGCGAAAGATCCTGAGCCGCCCCTGCTTCTACCTGTCCGCGTTCTTTGAAGCCCGGCGCGAGGAATACATCGCCCGGCTGCGCGATCTCGGCCAGCCCGGCAGTTGGACCCGCTGGTGCGCCTTCTTCCTCGAAGGCGTGGCCGTGCAGGCCGAAGCCAACACCCACAAGGCCCGGGCCATTCAAGACCTCTACGAACGCCTCAAGCAACGGGTGCTCGATTTGACCCACTCCCAATTCGCCGTGCCCCTGCTCGACTACATGTTCGAGCGCCCCATCTTCCGCAGCAGCGACGTGACCAAACTGGACCACATGCCCAGCGCGCCCATGGTGGCCAACCTGCTCGGGAACCTGCGGCGGAACGGCGTCATCCAGACGGTGCGCGAAGGGGCTGGGCGCCGCCCGCATGTCCTCGCCCTGGCCGAACTCATCAACCTGTGTGAAGGGAGAAAGGTGATGTAACCCGCACCCTCGACGCGCACCTCCCCGCCTCCACCCTCCACCACCTCCTCGCCGCCGGAACCTCGGTTATTATGAAACGACAACCTCTGGGTAAAACGGGCGCCCAAGTTTCCGTGCTGGGCATTGGCGACGTGGCGGATCGTTCCGTCCCGCTTGAAAAGTGCGTCGCCACAATTCATCGCGCCATGGATTACGGGCTCAATCTGGTGGACACCGCGCCAAATTATGAGGCGGGTTATAGCGAGCAGATCGTGGGCGCGGCGTTGAAAGGTCGCCGGGATGGAATGTTCGTGATTGATAAGATTGATGAGGTCGCCACGCCGGTCGGACCGCAGGTGGATGCGAGCCTGCGGGCGCTCGGAATTGAGATGGTGGACCTGTTCGCCTTCCACGCCGTATCATCATTGGCCGACTGGGAAACAATCGCCGCAGTTCGCATGGCGGAACTGGCGCAATGTCAAGCCGCAGGCAAGGTGCGGTTTCGCGGCATTTCCAGCCATGACCCGGACGTGCTCCACGCCGCGCTGGCCAGCGGTCTGTGCGACGTGGTGATGTTTCCGGTCGGGCCGTTTGTGAACCGCCGGTATGTGGAGGAGATATTGCCGTTGGCGCGAGCCAAAGGCGTCGGCACGGTGTGCTTCAAGACGTTTGGCGCCGGCAAATTGCTGGGGGATACGACGGGCTACAACCAACCGCTGGAATTTCGGCCGCGGGGCAAATTCAGTTCCGGCGGCAAAGCGCTTTCCACCGAATCGCAGTTGCCGCGCCTGGAGGTGGCAGAATGTCTGCACTACACGTTGACTTTGAATCCGGACGTCGCGCTGCTTGGCTTGAGTTTTGCCAATGAGCAGGATGCGGCGTTCCACGCTTTCAAAACATTTCGCCCGCTGGAGGATGGCAAGCTGAAGGAGATCGAAACGCGGGCGCTGGAAGCCATCGCAGGCAAGGGGAATTGCTGGTGGAATCCGCCGGAAAAGCCATGAAATAGACCAGCCCCGCTCACACCTCGCGGCAACACCTCGCTCGACGTGACGCCTGCCCTCCCCTACCCTCCCGCCGCACGGAGCCAAAGCTCCGATGCGCTATTCACTGACCATGAGCATGCTAATTGGCGTACCGAAGGAAATCCATGAAGGCGAACGGCGGGTGGCCACCACGCCCGAGGTGGTCGAACATCTCCGGAAACTGGGGTTCCGCGTGGCCATCCAATCCGGCGCCGGCCAGGCCGCCAGCTTCACCGATGACGCCTATCGCGAAGCCGGCACGGAGATTCTCGAAGATGCCCGCGCCGTCTGGGCCGGGTCCGACATCATCCTCAAAGTCCATGCGCCCGAACAGCACCCGGAGCTGGCTGTGGACGAGTTGGAACTCCTGAGGCCAGGTCAGACCCTGATCAGCTTCGTCTGGCCGGGCCAGCATCCCGAACTCCTGAAGCGGCTCGCCGCGCGCCAGGTCACGGTGTTGGCCATGGACAGCGTTCCGCGAATCTCGCGCGCACAGAAACTCGACGCGCTTAGCTCGATGGCCAACATCGCCGGTTACCGGGCGGTGATCGAGGCGGCACAGCATTTTGGACGGTTTTTCACCGGCCAGATCACGGCCGCGGGCAAGATCCCCCCGGCCAAAGTGCTGGTGATCGGGGCCGGCGTGGCCGGATTGTCCGCCATCGGCACCGCGCGCAACATGGGCGCCATCGTGCGCGCATTCGATACCCGGCCGGAGGTGAAGGAGCAGGTCGAGAGCATGGACGCCGAGTTCCTGATGCTGGACTTCAAGGAGGAAGGCAGCGGCGCCGGCGGTTACGCCAAGGTGATGAGCGAGGCGTTCATCAAGGCCGAGATGGAACTGTTCGCGCGCCAGGCGATGGACGTGGACATCATCATCACCACGGCCCTGATCCCCGGCAAACCCGCGCCCAAGTTGATCACCGAAGCCATGGTCGAGTCCATGCGCGAGGGCAGTGTGATCGTGGACCTGGCCGCCGAACAGGGGGGCAACTGCGCGTTGACCGAACCCGGCCAGGTGGTTCAACGACACGGGGTCACGATCATCGGCTACATGGACCTGCCCAGCCGCCTGCCCACGCAATCGAGCCAGCTTTACGGCACCAACCTCCGCCACCTGCTCGCCGAACTTTGCCCGGACAAGAACGGGATGATCCACGTCAACATGGAGGACGAGATCATCCGCGGAGCGACGGTGATCAAGGAGGGACAGATCACCTGGCCGCCCCCGGCACCCAAGTTGTCCGCCAAACCCCCGGAAGCCAAGCCCACCGCGGTGGCCGCACCCCCGGCGAAGCCCGAGCCGAAGAAGGCGACCGCCTGGACTTTGCTGCCGCCCTTCCTCCTGGGGGCCGCGGCGTTGTTGGGACTGGGCTTGGTGGCCCCGCCGTCGTTCATGGCGCATTTCACGGTGTTCGTGCTGGCGTGTTTTGTGGGTTACATGGTGATCTGGAATGTCACCCCGGCGCTGCACACGCCGCTCATGAGTGTCACCAACGCGATCAGCAGCATCATCATCATTGGCGCCCTGCTCGAGGTGTCGTCCGAGATCAACTGGATCCGGTGGCTGGCGGCGGTGGCCATTCTCATCACGGCGGTGAACATCACCGGTGGTTTCGCCGTGACCCAACGGATGCTGCAGATGTTCCGCAAATAGGAGACCCACACCATGACCCACGGACTCATCAACGTCTCCTACATCGCCGCCACCATCCTGTTCATCCTGGCCCTGGGCGGTCTGAGCCGGCACGAAACCGCGCGGCGCGGCAACCTTTATGGCATGCTCGGCATGGCCATCGCCCTCCTGGCCACCATCCTCGGATCGGTCAAGGGCAACCACGCCCTGCTGGCGGGGGCGCTGGCCGTGGGCGCGCTGGCCGGCCTCCAACTGGCACTGAAGGTCAAGATGACGCAGATGCCCGAGTTGGTGGCCATCCTGCACAGCCTGGTCGGACTGGCGGCCGTGCTGGTGGGCTTTGCCAACTTCATGGATCCGTCCGCCGACGCCGGCTTCACCCAAACCGAGAAAGTCATTCACGAGGTCGAGGTGTATGTGGGCATTCTGATCGGCGCGGTGACCTTCTCCGGCTCGGTGATCGCCTTCGGCAAACTCAGCGCGCGGATCAGCGGCAAACCCCTGCGCCTGCCCGGCAAACACGGACTGAACCTGGCCATGCTGGTGGTGACCCTGTGGCTGGGCAAAGTGTTCCTCCAACAGGCGGCCCAGGGCGCAGGGATCATCCCCCTGCTCCTCATGACCGCGGTGGCGCTGGTGTTCGGCGTGCACATGGTCATGTCCATCGGCGGCGCGGACATGCCGGTGGTGGTGTCGATGCTGAACAGCTATTCCGGATGGGCGGCGGCCGCGACGGGCTTCATGCTCAGCAACGACCTGTTGATCGTGGTAGGCGCGCTGGTGGGCAGCAGCGGCGCCATCCTCAGTTACATCATGTGCCGCGCCATGAACCGGAAATTCCTCGCCGTCATCGCGGGCGGATTCGGCACGGGCAGTGGCAAAACCGCGGTCACTGCCGGTGAAGCCGGCGAGGTGGTATCGATTGATGCCGCCGAGACTGCCGCCCTCCTGAAGTCGGCCCGGGAAGTCATGATCGTGCCCGGCTACGGCATGGCAGTGGCCCAGGCGCAACACGCGGTTTACGAACTCACGCGCTCCCTGCGCGAGAAAGGGGTGAAGGTGCGTTTCGGGATCCACCCCGTCGCCGGCCGCATGCCCGGCCACATGAACGTGTTGCTGGCCGAGGCGCGGGTGCCTTACGACATCGTGTTCGAGATGGACGAGGTGAACGAGGACTTTCCCAACGTGGACGTCTCGATTGTGATCGGCGCCAACGACATCGTGAATCCGTCCGCGCAGGAGGTTCCGGACAGCCCGATCGCCGGCATGCCGGTGCTCGAGGTATGGAAAGGCAAGACCACGATTGTCCTCAAGCGCAGCATGGCGACCGGCTATGCCGGCGTGGAGAACCCGCTCTTCCACAAGGACAACACCCGCATGCTGTTCGGTGACGCCCGCGAGAGTCTCGAAGCCGTGCTGAAGGGGATCTGACCTCCACTCCATGACCTCGGAACAGATCGTCGGCTTGGCCATCGCCCTGTTCCTCATGCTGGCCGGGGTGCTGGGTTGTCTGCTTCCCGTGTTGCCCGGCACGCCCGTCGTCCTGCTCGCGGCGATCGCGCATCGGCTTTACTTCGGCGACACCGGTCCCAGCGCGCTCGTGCTGGTCCTCCTTACCCTCCTGACCGTTCTGTCCCTGGTCTTTGACCAGCTGGCCAGCGTCGTCGGCGCGCGGAAGCTCGGCGCCACGTGGAAAGGCGTCACCGGCGCCGTCTGCGGCGGATTGGTCGGCCTGTTCTTCAGTGTGCCCGGGATCCTCCTGGGCCCCTTCATCGGCGCCACCCTGTTCGAGCTCCTCGGCGACCGCGAGTTCCGGGACGCCCTCAAGGCCGGCGTCGGGGCCACGCTGGGGCTGCTGCTGGGGGTCGCCGGCAAGGTGGCGGTCTGCATGGTGATGATCCTGATGTTCAGTTGGAGCGTCGTCAGCCGCTCCCTGGAGGCCAGGGACGCGCAGCCCGACGCTCCTCCCACCCCCGAGGAGACGACGATCCCAAGTCCATGAAGTCGAGGGGTCAAAGCGCGATTCTTGGCCGACGGGGAGTTCCCCCCCCCTGCTTCTGGACCCCATTCCCGCACCTTCTGGCCGACTCCGCCGGTCACTTCCACTTTGACACCGGCGGGGGCGGGACTATTCTTGCGGCTCCTCGTTTCCGAGGAAATGTCCCTGAGTCGAAAGCGAGCATTGGACCATGGCAAAACTGACTGTGCGAGACCTGGATGTTCACGGCAAACGCGTGTTTGTGCGTGTGGATTACAACGTGCCTCTCGAGGAGAAGGATGGGGAGATGGTGGTGACGGATGCCACGCGCATCGAGGCCACGCTGCCCACCCTGCGCCTGCTGATCGAGAAAGGCGCCAAACTCATCCTCGCCGCCCATTGCGGCCGCCCCAAAGGCCAGCGGGTGCCCGCGATGTCGCTGCGCCCCGCCGCCGCCAAACTGGCGGACCTGATCGGCGTCCCGGTCAACTTCGTGGATGACTGCATCGGCGAGAAGGTCGAAAAGGTCGTCGCGAACATGGTGCCCGGAAGCATCGTCCTGCTCGAAAACGTCCGCTTCTACGCCGAGGAAGAGAAGAACGACCCGGGGTTTGCCGAGAAACTGGCGCGGGTGGCGGAGGTGTATGTGAACGACGCGTTCGGCTCGGCCCATCGCGCCCACGCTTCCACCGAGGGCGTGGCCCGGCTCGTGGCCCGGCGTGGGGGGCAATGCGCGGCCGGGTTGCTCATGGAGAAGGAACTGCAATTCCTGGGGGACGAACTCGACAACCCCGCCCGCCCCTTTGTCGTGATTCTCGGCGGCGCCAAGGTGTCGGACAAGATCAAGGTCATTGACCGGTTGCTGGAGAAGGCGGACGCGATCCTGATCGGGGGCGCCATGGCCTACACGTTCCGGCTCGCGCAGGGCCGCAAGACCGGCGCCTCGCTGGTGGAGCCGGACAAGGTGGACACGGCCAACGCCGCCCTGGCCAAGGCCAAGGCCCGCCACGTGAAGTTCCTGCTGCCCACCGACGACGTCATTGCCGAGCCGGTGAAGACCGACAAACTGGACAAGAAAGGCAAGCCGATCGTGGAATGGCAGCAAGCGCGGACCAACGCCAGCCCGGATGTGCCGGAGGGCGCCGCGGGGCTGGACATCGGCCCGGCCACGGTGGCGGCCTATGCGAAAGCGATCGCGGAAGCGAAGACGATTCTCTGGAACGGCCCGATGGGGATGTTCGAGAACAAGCAATTTGCCGCCGGAACCAATGCGGTGGCCAAGGCGGTGGCCGAGACCACGACCAAGGGCGCCAAGAGCATCATCGGCGGCGGCGACAGCGTGAAGGCGTTGAACAAGTCCGGCCTGGGCGGCCAGGTGACCTTCATGAGCACCGGCGGCGGCGCCAGCCTCGAATTCCTCGAAGGCCTCGAACTGCCCGGCGTGGCGGCACTCACGGACCGGAAATGAATCGATCTCAACGCAAAGGCGCAAAGGGTTGAAGTCGCAAGGATGAATGAGATCAGCAAGGTTGAACCAATCGAGTCTATGAACAAAGAACGCAAACTGATCATCGCTGGAAACTGGAAGATGAACAAGACCGTGGCCGAGGCGCTGAGCCTCGTCAACGTCCTCAAGCTCGACCTCGCCTCCGTCAAGGAGGTGGACGTGGTGGTCTGCCCGCCCTACACGGCGCTGGAATCCGTCTCGAAAGCGGTGCTGGACTCGAACATCCGGCTGGGGGCGCAGAACATGAGCGAGCACAACTTCGGCGCCTACACCGGCGAGGTGTGCGCCGGCATGCTCAAGGAGTTCTCCGTGCGCTATGTCATCCTCGGCCATTCCGAACGCCGCCAATACCAGAAGGAGTCCGACGCCCTGATCGCCACCAAGGCCGCCGCCGTGCACGCGGCCGCGCTGAAGCCCATTGTCTGCGTCGGGGAGACCCTCGAAGAACGCGAGGGCGGACGGATGGAGTCGGTTCTAAGAACCCAGGTGGAAGGCAGCCTGGCCGGTCTGACCAAGGAACAAATGGTTGAAACGATCCTGGCCTACGAACCGGTGTGGGCCATCGGCACCGGCAAGACCGCCTCCACCGAGCAGGCGCAGGAGGCCCAGGCCTTCATTCGCAAGCTGTTGACCGCCAAGTTCGATGAAGCCACCGCCCGCAAGGTGCGCATCCAATACGGCGGCAGCGTCAAACCCTCCAACGCCCGGGAACTGATGAGCCAGCCGGACGTGGATGGCGCCCTGGTCGGCGGCGCCTCCCTCGAGGCAAGAAGTTTTGCTGACATCATCCGCAACGCCATCTAGCATCCGACCATGAGTTTTTTCATTGGACTGCTGACGTTTGTCCTGGTGCTGAACTGCGCCGTGCTGATCCTGCTGGTGCTGATGCAGCTTCCGAAGAAGGATGCGGGGGCGGGCTTGGCCTTTGGCGCTGGTGCCACGGACGCGCTCTTCGGGGCGGGTTCGGGCAATGTGCTCACCAAGGCCACCAAGTACGCCGCCACCCTCTTCTTCGTGCTGGCCCTGATCATCGGCATCCTGCAAAGCAATTACAACCGGCGTTCGCTGACCGATCTCGAGAAGGCGGTGGCCAGTCAGCCTGCGGGAATGGCCGGGGCGATGCCCGGAACAGCACCCATGGCTTCACCGGAGTCCCCCGCGGCGGCTCCCGTGCCCACCAACTTCACCCTCGAAACACTTCCGCCGGTGCAACCGGCTCCTGCAGCAACGGCCAACCCGCCGGCCAACTAGACCGCTTTCCTGGGGGAGTTCAGTTCGGCGTGCTGTCCGGCGCCTCGGCCACCCAGCCCCGCGCCGACGCAATGTCGGCCAGAGAGGGACATCTGGATAACGTGCGGACCTGTCCGTCTGCCTCACGACAGGCTGACCAGTGGTGGCTTGCGGCTTTGCAGGTCTCGCGAGAATCCCACGCCCGTTCCTTGATCCAACCGCATCACGCCACCGCGAATGCGCCATAGCCCACCACGCGATCCCGCGGACCGGCTGTGTCGCCGGAGTTCCGCAGATCCAGTCGGTGAACCGTCATCCGCCGGGTGCGCGCGGCACGCAGGAGCCCGGCCAGCGCAACGGCTCCACACGCCTGCTCCGGCGCGACCGGTTCCAGCCTCTCGATCCGCCCTGCGGTTTCGAGGTCCAGCCGCCGCGCCGTGTCATAGTCCTGGTAGTGGCTCAGGTCGGTGCTGATGATGATGCATGTCTCCGGTCCGCCCCAGAGCTGATCGAGGACCTCGGCCACCTCGCGCTCTCCGGCCTCCCCCACCACCAGCGGCACCACTTTGAATTCGCCCAGCGCAACCTGCAGGAACGGCAGGTGAACCTCCAGCGAGTGCTCATGTTGATGTGCGCGATCGAGTTCGACCACCTGGGGCAGATCCCGAAGGGTTTCAATGGCTTCCCGATCCACCGTCACCACCCCCAGCGGCGTCGCAAACCCGTCATGTCGGCTGACCGCCAGCCCTTGGAAAGCGACCCGGTGGGACGGCCCCAACAGCACAACCCGCCGAACGTGGCCGCGCCCGGCACGAAGTTGTCGATACCCCGTCCCGGCCACCGGCCCGGAATACACATAACCCGCGTGCGGCAGGATGTAGGCCTTCGCCGCGCGCAGCCCGGAGACAGGGTCGCCTGACATGTAGGACTCGATCGCCCGGCGCAGTCTCGAGGGTTCGTCCGGGTAAAACATCCCCGCCACAGCCGGTGCGCGGACCTCATGCAATGCCGTTGGGTGGCGGAAGATCATAAGGTTTGCCGGTCCAAGCGCACCTGGCGCGGCCCGCGTCCGAACCGCGCGGTCCCCGCATTCGCCATGGTCGCCCTGGCCTCCTGGGCGCTGAACCAGAGGCCGGGCACCGTCGCGCCGCACCCCTCGCAAGTCCCGTCCGGCGTGAGGTGCAGGCCGCGGATCTGATAGCCGGCTCGCTCGACCACCGCCTTGCCACACGACGCACAATGAGTGTTCTCCCAACGCCCGACCTGGCCCGGCAGGTTCCCGGCATACACAAAGCGCAGCCCCTCCTCGACCCCGATCTCGGCCGCCCGGACCAGTTGCTCCGCCGGAGTCCGTGTCCCTCCCTCCATCTTGTAGTCCGGATGAAACGCGGTGACATGCCAAGGGATGTCCCGGCTTCGGCCGGCCAGGAACTTGGCGATCGCGCGCAATTCGGTCTCGCTGTCATTGAAGCCGGGCACGACCAGGGTCACCACTTCGAGCCAGATGCCGCGTTCCAAGACCATCTCGATCCCGCGACACACGTTGGCCAGCGTGCCGCCCAGCGAGCGGTAGCGGTGGTCGTCAAACCCCTTAAGGTCGATCTTGTAGGCCGCAATCCACGGTTTGAGATAATCCAGCACCTCCGCCGTGGCGTTGCCGTTGGACACGTAAGCGCAGAGCAACCCGGCCGGACGCGCCTCCCGGAACACGGCCACCGCCCACTCGGACGTGATGAGCGGTTCGTTGTAACTGGAAACAACCAGCCGCGACCCCAGGCGCAGCGCCGCATCCACCAACTGCCGCGGGGTGGCGGGTTGGACGGGTGTCTTCGCCGCGGGATCCCGCAAGGCCTGGCTGGTGATCCAGTTCTGGCAGTAGCCGCAGTGGAAATCGCAGCCCAACATCCCGAAGGTGAGCGCGTCGGAGCCGGGGAGGACGTGGAAAAACGGCTTCTTTTCGACGGGATCCGATTGCACCCCCGCCACGTAACCAAAGGGCACACGCAATTCACCCGCCCGGTTGAATCGAACCTTGCAAATGCCGGAGTGACCCCGGGCGATCAGGCAGCGGTGTCCGCAGGCCACGCAGCGGACCTTGTCTCCCTCGGGATGCCACAGTTCCCCTCGAATCGTCTCCTGCGCCAACATCTCGCCCAAGAGACTTACCGCTTCCCTCGGCTCCCGCGCGCCGCTTGCGCTGGACAAAGTCATACCTGCCTTTCCCAAGACACCCCACCCTCGGCCTTTCGGGGCGGCCTGTCAAAGCGATGTTTCACGGGAGTGCCCGGGGGGGGGTGCATCTCGACACTGTCCTCGAAGGCAATTCCGGCCGGGGCGCGGCATTGATGCCGCATCAGCATTCGCAAGCCCGCGGAACAAGCGTTTCATCGCGTGCCCTTTGGACGTTGAAGCGGCCTGAAGACCGCGCTCCGGGGGCAATATCCAGATGCACCCGTGCCCGGGACCGTGCTCTGTGACCCCAGCCGCCACAACGCCCCCGACGTCCACAACCCAGATCGAAAGCCTCCCGCATCGCCGCCGCCCCTGCGGCTCACGGAGCCGCGCTCCCGACCCCAGTCTGCAACGCAGATGCCGGAGATTTGACTGGAAGGTGCGGGCTTGTTTCGGGTTTACTCCCCTGCCCGCCGGGGCGGGCTCTCTTTTGGACTATGCGACAATCACGACACATTGGCCGGACACTGCGCGAGGCGCCCAAGGATGCCCAGACCGCGGCGCACTCGCTCATGATCCGCGCCGGCTACATTTCCCAACTCTCGGCCGGAGTTTACGTCTATCAACCGCTGCTGCTGCGCACCCTGAACAAGATCAGCCAGATCATCCGCGAGGAGATGGCCACCGCCGGCGCCGAGGAACTCCTCATGCCCGCCATCCAGCCCAAGGAACTGTGGGAGGAATCCGGCCGCTGGGAGCGTTACACCGCCGTGGACGGCATCATGTTCGCCTTCAAGGATCGCCGCGGCAGCACGGTCTGCCTCGGCCCCACGCACGAGGAGGTGGTCACGGACATCCTGCGGCGCGAGGTCAAGTCCTACAAGGACCTCCCCAAGTGCGTCTTCCAGATCCAGACCAAGTTCCGGGACGAGATCCGTCCGCGCTTCGGCCTGATGCGCGCCCGCGAGTTCATCATGAAGGACGCCTACAGTTTCGACGCCGACGAGGCGGGCCAGGACGCGTCCTACGAAGCGATGCGCCAGGCCTATCATCGCATCTGCGAGCGCGTGGGCTACACCTACCGGGCGGTGGAGGCGGACACCGGCGCGATCGGCGGCAGCGGCAGTCACGAGTTCATGGTGCTGGCCGATTCCGGCGAGGAGACCGTGCTCTACTGTGACACCTGCAATTACGCCGCCAACCAGGAACGGGCGGAGTCCAGGCTGGAACAATTCCCGCAGGATGCCGAACCTCGCCCCATGGAAGCCGTGCTGGGCCGGGGCATCATCGGCGCCGAGAAGCTCGCCGAGTTTTTCAAAATCCCCCTGTGGAAAACGACCAAGACTCTCATCTACGAAGCCGATGACCAGATGGTGGCGGTCATGGTGCGCGGGGATTGCGACGTGCACGAACTCAAGGTCGCCAATCATCTCAACGTCAAGGTGCTGCGCCTGGCCTCGGCGGAGAAGATCCGGTCCCTCACCGGCGCCGAGGTCGGGTATGCCGGCCCCATTGGCTTGCCCGGGCACGTGCGCGTGATCGCGGACCATCATGTAAAGGGCCGCGTCAACTTCGAGTGCGGCGCCAACCAGACGGATTATCACAACATCAACGTGAATTTCGGACGCGACGTCGCCCTGCCGGAGCTTGGCGATTTCAAGCTCGCGCGGGAAGGCGACGGGTGTCCACGTTGCCAGGGCAGGCTCAAGGCGGCCAAGGGGATCGAGGTGGGTCATATCTTCAAACTGGGCACCAAGTATTCCCAGGCCATGAATTGCTCCTACCTGGACGCCAACAGCCAGACCCAGCCCGTGGTGATGGGGTGCTATGGCATCGGGGTGTCCCGAATGGCCGCCGCGTGGGTCGAACAGAGCCACGACGACAAGGGCATCCTCTGGTCGCCACAGATCGCCCCCTACCACGTCCACCTCATCGCGCTGAACATCGAGGACGAGGTCATCCGCACCCAGGCCGAGGCGTTGTATGCGCGCCTGCAACAGGAAGGCATCGAGGTGCTGTTTGATGATCGTCCCGCCCGGGCGGGGGAGAAGTTCAGCGACGCCGATCTGATGGGATTGCCGGTGCGGCTGACCCTGAGCAAACGCACGCTGGAACAGGGCAAGGTCGAGTTCAAACTCCGGACCGAAAAGGACTCGACTGTGCTCTCCCCCGACGAAGCGGTCGAGAAGATCAAGGGTGTCTGCGGGATCCGGTGAGGCCTGAGCCGCGCTCCGACAACGGACCGCGAGTCCGCGACTCGCAGCAGCCACGCTGCTCCACAAGCCCACGACCAGATCGAGAGCCTCCCGCACCGCCGCACCCGCTGCGGCTCACGGAGCCGCCGGACTTCAGGGCAGCAGCACGATGCGGTAGAAGCGCGTGCCCGGCAGCGGTGCCGGGTCCACAAAGGTGAAGGTGCCGTCCGTGGATGTGATTGGTCCGCCGGGTGCGGTGTTCCACACCGGCGGGAGCCCATCGGAGTATTGCACCTCGAACTGGAAGATGGGCGGCGCCTGCCAGCGGATGGTGACCCCGCCCGGGCCCACCGTGATGCGGCCGATGCGGAACTGCGCGGGGCTGCTGGCGTCCACGGCCACACCCTCGATCACGCGGAAGAAGTGATACGGAGACGGCAACGGGACACAATAGCCAGTGACCGTGTTGGTGGCGGTGATGGTGCCCGAGTGGTCAACCCAGTTGGTGTCGGCGAGCGTCACCTTCGCCTGCACGACGTATTGGGCTCCGGGCAGCGAGTTCCAGTCAAAACAAAAGCTGCCCGCCTGGCGGGAAGGCGGCCCGACCGTGATCGGTTGGCCCGTCTCGGCCCATTGCGTGGCTTTGATGGCGTAATCGGCCGCCTGACCGGACAGGTTCAGCGCCGTGAGGAACCATTCCCCGGCGGAAGCCACCACGGGCGAACTGCCGGGCAGGACCAAGATATATTCGTCATTGGTCCCGGGATTGGCGCTCAGATAATCGAAGTTGGCGAAGCTGGGCAGCGGCAGGCCCTTGCCGACCAGCAGGGTCATGTCCGCCGTGGCTCCCAGGATCTCGAACTGCAGCCGGGCCACCGGGTCGGTGACGACGAAGCGATAGTAATCCTCGATCGGCGCCACCCCCAGGTTGCTGTTCGGATAGGGAACGGCAGGCTGTTGGTGTATTCCGTCGCCTGAATGGTGTAATCCACCGGCAGGACGTCTGCCAGGATCACGCCCAGGTACCAGCGGCCCGGGGTCAGCGGCACGGGCACAGTGTCCGGCAGAAGGGTGATGTTCTCGTCGTTAGTCCCAAAGTTAAAACTCCCGTAGTCAAACTGCGGCAGGGGCAACCGTCCCAGCCGGGCCACCAGATCCACATCCCCAGTCAGAGGGAACAGGTCAAAGGCCAGGCCGGCGGGATTGTTCGTGGAGACGTCGTAGGAGAAGTAGCGGATGAATCCGCCGAACCGGTTGGTGCCGAGCGTGGACGA
>JALOTZ010000092.1 GCA_025457615.1 Verrucomicrobiota bacterium | reverse complement strand
GGAATGGCTTTTGTAGTGGGCGATCCAGGTTCGAGCCGACAGTTTCACAGGTGATCGCCCGGACTGCCCGCGAGGATGCCCGGAGCGGGTGCATCGTCATGGTTTATATTTGCGGTTCTGTAAGCCCACCGGCAAGGAGCGTTTCCGGGTGCAACGGTTCCTGTGTCCCCGCTGCGGTTACACCGTCTCAGTGCTGCCTGGCACCCGGCTGACATACCGGCCGCTGGAGGTGGAACGTCTCCAAGGATTCTTTGATACCCAGGCGGAGGTCCGGTGTGGACTGGATCCTCCGCCTGGGCTGATCGAGGCCGGTTGCTTGGACCGGGCCTGGAACCGATTTCTGACCAGAGTCAACGTCCTACAGGACACCTTTGGTCAGATGCTACCCGCCGGACCGATTCACCGACTCACCGACCCACGCACCAGATTCATCAATTGTCGGACTGATGTGGTGCTCCGGGCTATTCCGTGGGATGAGGAACCAACCGTTACCGGGATCGCGAGTGGTTGAGGGCGCGTGGTCTCGGGAACAGCCTGCTGTTGCGTCACACGGCGCGATGGCTTTTGTAGTGGGCGATCCAGATTCGAGCCGACAGTTTCACAGGTGATCGCCCGGACTGCCCGCGAGGCTGCCCGGGGCGGGTGCATCGTCACGGTTTCTATCTGCGGTTTTGTAAGCCCACCGGCAAGGATCGCTTCCGGATGCAGCGTTTCCTGTGTCCTCGCTGCGGGCACGTCTCCAAGGATTCTTCGATACCCAGGCGGAGGTCCGAGGTGGACTGGATCCTCCGCCTGGGCCGATCGAGGCCGGTTGCTTGGACCGGGCCTGGAACCGATTTCTGACCAGAGCCAACGTCCTCCAGGACACCTTTGGTCAGATGGTAGCCGCCGGACCTCTGACCGGCGCGCAACTCTGGAAAGAGCTGCGGCTGGCGGTCGGTTCGGCGGAGGCGATGTTGCGGTTTCTGGCCCGGTCCTGCAAGCGTTCGCTCCTGGGCGACTACGCCTGCTTGCGACCGGCCCCGTAGCGGCCTGCGCGCAGCGGTTTGAGCCGTGGTCGGTGGCGTGTGGCCCGGGAAGGAAACCGCCCCACAAAAGCGTATTCTTCTCCGGACCCTCGGGGCGCGTTAAACCCAGCCTCATGAAAAACGAACCTCAAATTCCGCCCTCGCAGGCGCTCGCGCTGGAGCGTTTTGCCTTCATCACCCAAATCCAGGACCTCGTACGCCAGGGTTTTCCGTTATCGGCGGCCCTCGAACAGGTGAGCCTTCGTCCGATGACCTTGCCCGATGGCAGTCAGCGGCTGCGGGCTCGTCGCACCCTCGAAGACTGGTGGTACGATTACCAGCACGGTGGCTTCGCCGCGTTGACCCCCAAGGTGCGCACCGATAAAGGCCAACCCCGCAAGCTGACGGCCGACCAGCAAAAGTGGATTCTGGAACAGGCCCAGGCCCACCTGGCCGTGCCCGTCAAGGTGCTCTGCCGGCGCTGGCGCGAACAGGATCCTCAACTGCCTTCGCTCAACTCGATCTACCGCTTCCTGCGGGAGCACCAACTGCACACCCAAGCCCGTCGTCAACAACTGCGTCAACCCTTGAGCGGCGCCACCAAGTCCTTCGAGGCCCCCTTCGTCAATGACCTCTGGATGACCGACTTCTCTCCCGGCCCTTATCTGCGCCCGGCCGACGGCGCCAAAGCCCTGGCCACCTCCCTCTGTGTCATCATCGACGACCACTCCCGCCTCATCCCCTATGCGGCCTACTTTGCGCAGGCCGACACCGCCGCCTTCCATCAAACCCTCAAGGAAGCCGTGCGCCGCCGCGGCCTGCCCACCAAACTCTACACCGATCAGGGTGGCCCTTTCACCAACGACCATACCCGCGTCGTCTGCGCCAACCTCGGCATCCGGCTCCTGCACGCCAAGCCCTACCATAGCTGGTCGAAGGGAAAGGTGGAGCGGGTGCTTTCCACCATCCAGCAGGATTTCGAAGCGGGTTTGCGCCTGCCCGGTCAAGCCGCCACCACCCTCGCCGAACTCAATGCCAAGCTCTCCACCTGGCTGCAGAGCGTCTATCACACCCGCGTCCATTCCAGCACCGGCATGACCCCCATCGAGCGCTACCAGCGCGGCGCCCATCTGGTCAAAGCCCTCGATCCTCATCTGGATCTGGATCAGCTCTTTTATCATCGACTCACTCGCACCGTCCGTCGCGACGGCACCATCCGCCTGGGCAATCGACTCTACGAAGTGGACTTGAGTCTGCGCACCCTCGAGGTCGAGTTACGTTTCGATCCCTTCAAGCTGGACCGCGTCGGAGTCTTCTACCGCGGCACCGCCTTCGGTCTGGCCCAAAGGGTCAACGCCCATCTCAACAGCCAAATCCCGGGGAGCGACACCTATGAAAAACGCGCCTAATCTGGAGCTCTCGCTCCTGGCCCGCCAGTGGGGAGCCACCGCGGTGCCCTTCGGCGAACCCTCCGCCGAAGCCTGGCTGGAGACTCCGCAAAACCAGCGCGCCCTGGCCTTGCTGGACCAAACCGCCACCCTGCGCAGCGTGATGCTCCTGGCCGGCCCCAATGGCGTGGGCAAATCGGCCCTCATCGGCCGCTGGTTAAACCGTCTGGACCGTCGCCTCTTCCATCCCTTGCCGCTCTCTCACGCCAGCTTGAGCGGCTGCGGCTTGCTCTCCGCCCTGGCTTCCAAGCTGGGTCAACGGGCCGCGTTCCGACGCGAAACCAACCTGGCCGCGATTGAAAGAGCCCTCGCCGAACTGGGCAAAGTCGTCCCCCTGATCCTCCTGGATGAAGCCCAAAGCTTCAGCTATGGCAGCCTCGAAGAGGTGCGCCTGCTCCTGGGCCTGAACCTGGCCGATCCCCCGGCCTTCGCCCTCGTGCTCATCGGCGACGAATATCTGCTGGGCACCTTGCGCCTGCGCCAGCATCGCTCACTGTTCTCGCGCATCGCCTGCCACTTCCACCTCGGTCCGTGGACGGCTGCCTGGGTCGCCCAATACGTCGAGCAGAGTTTCAAGGCTGTGGGCATTGACCGGCCGGCCATCGAACCCGCCGCCCTGAACCTGTTGACCAGCGCCAGCAGCGGCCTGGTCCGCAGCCTGGGATTGCTCTGCCGTGCCGCCTGGATCGCTGCTGCCAGCGCCGGCGCCCAGACCATCCAACCCCCGCACGTCCAAGCCGCCATCGAACTAGTCCCCGGCGCGGCCGGGCTGCTCCCACCCCCCGCCGCTCAGACTTCCGACTGAGCCGACCACCATGGCCGAATCGCTTCCGCCCACTTCCTGCCCAGCCTCGTCCGACGCCATCCTTCAGGCCCACCAACTCTATTGCCACTTGACCGGTCAGAGCCTGCGTCTGGGCTTTGACCGCGAACGCCTCTGGTACGAACTGCTCCGCGCCGGCTACGACCTCGAGGATCTGCGCTCCGTCATTGCCTATCTTCAGCGCGAGATCCGCGCCCAACGCCGCAACGTCGGCGCCCTCAAACTCTCCAACCTGCTCCAGCCCGACCGCTTCGAGGAAGATCTCCAGATCAGTCGCGTGCCTCAGCGCCGGCACTCTCGGCCCAGGACCAACAGCGAGGTCGTCAACGCGCCCTGGAATGCTTGCGCCAAATCAAGACCGCCCTCCGTTAATCCGTCCCCGCCATAATCTCCCATAATGTCCACGCTCCAATCCGCCAGCTCCTCCACGACTCATCACGCCGTTTCCCCCTCACATCACCCCGAAACCACCTCCCGATCCCTCCGGAACCCAAATGGAACAACTTCACGGAAAGAGCGAGGAACGCCACAGCGTTAGGTCGGTCATTGGAGGCAGACTCCGAGCTCCAAAATCATGCGCACGCCGCCATTCCATTGAAAACGTCCACCCCCATAAGGTCAAAAATGTCATGGCACAAGTCGCAAAAACAAGCCAGACGACCAGCGTCGTCCTCCAACCTCTTGGTTGCATGTTTGCAGCCGTCATCGCTCGATTCATTCAATCGCACTTGGTACCACGGGCTTCGCTCGTTACTTGAGCTTCACGTGTGATCCAATCCCGATTCGAGTGGTTTTCGTGAGTTCCGCCTTTGCCTTTGGTCTTCCAATCGTAAGCGTGCAGGAGCTCATGTGCCAACGCTTCTGGCCAAGACCACGTTCGTCCGTCTGCTGTGTATGGACGAGCATCTATGTATGTGATTGTCGGCGGACCTTGCCTGATCTGGGCTAGTCGTTGGCGAGTTGTCCGATGGTCTTGAACAGCTTGAGTGGCACGTCGGCCCGGTAAAGCAAGCTATCCCCCAGGTCAACGCGGAAATCCACCGCCGTGCCCGTGGAATCAACCTTCGAGAGCTTCTCTTTGTCCTCATCATATTTTTCCG
>JALOTZ010000072.1 GCA_025457615.1 Verrucomicrobiota bacterium | reverse complement strand
GACAGGTTGTGGAGTGCGGTCACGGAGCGCAGCGCAGTTGCCGCTCTCGCCTGGGCGGGGTGCCCCGAGCTGCCAATCGTCTGCGGCAAGCTCGTGGCCCCCGAAAGCGGCAGATCGCTCTGCCCTCAGCCGCACTCCAAAACGCTGGCGCGTTGTCCGGGGTGCCCCGAGCTGCCGACAGGTTGTGGGCCGTCCGACCTCCTGTCTGCGGCCGGCGCCGTCCAGCTTTGAGACTCGAAGCCGGCGGTGGGAGGTGGTTTTCTCTGGAAAACCGGGGTCTTTTCGGCTCGGTTTGCCCTGCTGGCCTCAAAGTTGCAGCCCCGAAAAAGCCTGGTTGCACTCGTCCGTCGAAACAGGCAGGATGTTGACCCTGCCGGATGGCCTGGCCGCAGGACCGGCGGAGAATCAACGGGTGCAGACGCTGTGAAGCATCAATGGCCCAAATCAAGTATCGCCCGAGCAAGGACTCCCGGAGGCGAGTTCTCGTGGTGGATGACCATGCCGTCGTGCGTTACGGCATCACGCAACTCCTCAGCCGGGAAAGCGACCTTGCTGTTTGTGGTGAAGAGGAAGACGCCGGTCGCGCGCTCGACGCCATCCGCAGGCTGACCCCGGACCTGGTCATTACCGACCTTTCCCTGAAAGACAGCAGCGGACTGGAGTTGGTGCGCAACATCAAGGTGGAATTCCCCGCGTTGCCCATTCTCGTCGTCAGCGCCCACGACGAATCGGTTTATGCCGAGGTCGCCTTGCGCGCGGGGGCCATGGGTTACCTGATGAAGGACGACGCCCTCGAAACGGTGGTTGTCGCAGCGCGGCGAGTCTTGGGCGGCGAGCTTTACCTGAGTCAGACCCAGACCGCCCGGATGCTCCTGCGGCAACGCTGCACGCAAACCTCGGCCACCGCTTCGCCCACCGAGATGCTCACCGATCGGGAACTGGATGTGTTCCAGTTGATCGGACGCTGGAAGCGCACGGGTGAAATCGCCCGGGAACTGCACCTGAGCGTCAAGACCATCGAGTACTACCGCGACCAGATCAAACGGAAGCTCCACCTCTCCTCCGCGTCCGAACTGACCCAGCACGCCACCACCTGGGTCCAGCGTGGATGAACCGAGGGGTCTTGATGGCAAGACCCCCCCGGCTTACTCGTTTCGCAGGAAGAGCTTCCCCGGCAACTGGCGGACCAGGCGTTTCATTTCGAGGCCGAGGAGGGCGACGCTGGTGGCGGAGGCGGGCAGGCCGCACTTGCGGATGACGTCATCAATGCTGAGTTCTTCCTTGCCGAGCGTGTTGTAAACGGCCTGCTCATTCCCCGAAAGTTCCAGCGCGGGCAACGTACCGGTCTCGGCGGGCGAGGGTGGACGGTTGCTGGTGGGGAACAGGTACTCGAACTCGCTGAGGATGTCCCCGGCGTCCTCGCACAGTTTCGCGCCTTTCTTGATCAGGTCGTGGCAGCCTTTGCTGCGCGGCGAGTCGATGCGGCCGGGGACGGCGAACACCTGGCGTCCGTATTCGGTGGCGAAGTTGGCGGTGATGAGCGCGCCGCTGCTCAGGTTGGCCTCGACGACCACCGTGCCGAGGGTCATGCCGGCCACGATGCGGTTGCGGATGGCAAAGGATTGCCGGTCGCCCCGGCGGTTGAAGGGGAACTGCGTGATCACCGCGCCGTGGGCGGCAATGCGGTCGAAGAGCTCCTTGTTCTCCGGCGGAAAGACAATGTTGATGCCGGTGCCCAGCACACACACGGTGCGGCCCTTGGCACTCAGCGCGCCCTGGTGCGAAGCCGTGTCGATCCCCCGGGCACCGCCACTGACCACCGTGACCCCCACGTAGGCCAACTGGTAGGCCAGGCGCCGCGCGGTTTCGATGCCGTAGTGGGTGGTTTGACGCGATCCGACCAAGGCGACGGCGTTCTTGTCCCTGGCCGACAGGTCGCCCTTCACGTAGAGCAGCAGGGGCGGGTCGTAGATCTCGCGCAGGCTGGCAGGGTATTCCGGGTCGGACTGGATCACCGCCCGGCAACCGAAGGCTTCCATGCGCTGAAGTTCGCCGGCCAGGTCGGTGGTGGTTTCCCAGCGGGCGATGGCCTCGGCGGTATCCTCACCGATGCCGCGCACGCGGGCCAGTTGGGATCTTGAAGCGGCCAGGATGGCCGGGGTTTCCCCGAAATGTTCCAGCAGTTGGCGCACCCGCACCGGCCCCAGGCCCTCGATCAGGTTCAGGGCCACCCACGCTTCCCTCGCGTCCATGCCCCGTTGCTTAGCCCAGGGCCGGCCCAACTGCAAGCGCAACCCTGGCCATCGCCTATCGAAACAAGGGGATCTGGGCCTGGTCGCGTTCGATCGATTCGGTCAAGGTGCCGGCCCGGCCGTGCCGCCGCTCGATGATGTGCTTGTCCAGGGTGGGGTCGAACGCGACGGGATAGTTCCCGTCGTAACAGGCCATGCAAAAGCGATTCTTGTCCAGCCCGGTCGCCTTCACCATGCCGTTTTGGGACAGGTAATGGAGCGAGTCGGCGTTGAGGTAGCGGCGGATTTCCTCCAGTTCCATGTTCGCCGCCATCAGCTTGCTGCGGTCGGGGAAATCGATGCCATAGACGCAGGGATGGCGATGGGGCGGACAGCTCACCAGGACGTGGACTTCCTTGGCGCCGGCTTCCTTGAGGTTGTTCACGCGCGTCTTGCAGGTGGTGCCGCGCACGATCGAGTCGTCCACCACCACCACCCGCCGGTTCCGCACCATTTCCTTGATCAGGTTGAGCTTCACGCGGACATTGAAATCCCGGATCAGTTGCGACGGTTGGAGGAAGCTGCGGCCGACGTAGTGGTTGCGCACGAAGGCCATCTCGAAGGGGATGCCCGATTCCTGGGCGTAGCCCAGCGCGGCGCAGTTGCCGCTGTCCGGCACCGGCACGATGATGTCCGCCTTGATCGGGTATTCCCGGGCCAGTTGCCGCCCCATCTCGACCCGCACGTTGTACACGTTGCGGCTGGCGATGGTGCTGTCTGGCCGCGCGAAATAGACGTACTCGAAGATGCAGAACGCGCGGCGGGTGTGTTCGGGGAAGGCCTGGATGCTCTGGAGCCCGTTGTCGTTGATGATGATGATCTCGCCCGGCTCGACGTCCCGGACGAACTCGGCCTGGATCAGGTCGAAAGCGCAGGTCTCGCTGGCCAGGACCCACGAATCCCGGATGCGGCCGATGGACAGGGGGCGGAATCCGTGCGGATCGCGGACGCCGATCAATTCCTTCTCGGTCATGATGACCAGCGAATAGGCGCCCTCGATGCGGCGGATGGTCTGGACGAGGTCATTGCCCTGGCCGTTGAAGCCGGGCTGGGCCATGAGGTGGAGCATGATCTCGCTGTCCACCGTGGTTTGGAAGATGGACCCGCGCGCCTCGAGTTCATCGCGGAGTTGCGAGGCGTTGGTCAGGTTGCCGTTGTGGGCAATGGCGATCTGGCCCTTGGCGCAGTCCACCGTCAACGGCTGGGCGTTGACCATCAGCGAGGAGCCGGTGGTCGAATAGCGCGTGTGCCCGATGGCCATGTGGCCGATGAGATTGTGCAGGATCTCCCCGTCGAAGACCTGCGGCACCAACCCCATCCCGCGATGCGACCGGAAGACCCGTCCGTCCGAGGTCACGATCCCCGCGCTTTCCTGGCCCCGGTGCTGGAGGGCATAGAGGCCGTAGTAGCTCAGTTCCGCCGCGTTGGGATGGCCGTAGATGCCAAAAACGCCACAATAATGTTTGGGATGAGCCGGCGTCCGAAGGGCACGCGATGAAACGCTGGTTCCGCGGGCTTGCGAAGGCTGAAGCGGCATCCATGCCGCGCCCCGGCCAGAATTGCGTTCGAGGACAGTATCAGATGCACCCCGCGCAACCCGGGTGCACCTGGACACTGCCCCCGGCACGCGGCCTTCAGGCCGCTTCAACGTCCGAAGGGCACGCGATGAAACGCTGGTTCCGCGGGCTTGCGAAGGCTGAAGCGGCATCAATGCCGCGCCCCGGCCAGAATTGCGTTCGAGGACAGTATCAGATGCACCCGCGGTTTGGCGTGCCCCTGACCCCTCAGGCCGGGCGATCAGTTGGGGGCCGTTTCAGGAACCTCACGGCGATTCCCGCGGTGAGGATGCAGATGGCTGCGGCAGCCAGATAGGGGGCGTGCGGATACAGGGCGTAAATGCTGGTGGCGAAGAGCGGGCCGAAGATGCGTCCGAGCGTTCCCGCGCTCTGGGCCACACCCAGGGTGGCGCCTTGTTCCGCCGCCGGGGTGAGGATGGAAAGCAGACCGAGCGTGGGGGCGCGGTTGATGCCTGATCCGGCGGAGATCAACGCCAAGGCCAGCAGCAGCCACGTGAGAGTGCCCGCATAGGGCAGGAGTGCGAGACTCACACCCACCCCGATCAAGCTGGCCACGATGAGCTTCGGTTCACCGAATCGTTTGACGAGCCGCCCGATCATCCCGCCCTGAACGAAGGCCGACACCAGGCCGCAGAAGGCGAACAGGTAACCAATCCGCGTTTCGTCGTAATAGAATCGCTGCCGCTCGAGCGCTTCGGGGAAGGCGTCCTCGAGGAGCAGCCGGTTGAAGCGCTGGAGCCGTCCACCCGACCGGTCGCCGCCGGCCAAAGACCGGGTTTCCTCGCGCAGAGGGACACCCGACCAGGCGGCGGGCGCGTAGAGGTTGGTGGATCGCAGCAGGGGATTGATCTCTTTGAACAGGGCCACCTGGGCGGTGTGCTTGCCTTCCTGGGCGGCTGCCTCGAGCCGGCCGCGCGCCTCCGGAGTCAACAAGCCGCGCAGGTGGGCCGGCACTGGTTCCCGTCCCCACGCAATGCGGGCAATGGTCTCCGCCGGACGCTGGAATTCATCCGGATGAAACGAGCAGGACCCCAGCAGCAGGGGCAGGGTGCTTTCGAAACACGCGAAGGCAAACACCGCCAGGAAGTACAACCCCACCAGCAGTCCGGCCACCGGACGTTGAAGCGTATGAATCCACTGGGACAGGCCGGGCCGGAGGGTGGCGGGCGTCGCGCCCGGGGTGCGGCTTTCGGACAGGATCAGGGTGGCCAGGGTCAGATTGAATGCGCACAGTGCCGCCGCCGTCCAGCCCGGCCCCTGCAAGCCAAACAGCTTCGCGCTGAAGGCCCCCAGCACCGGACCGAGAATGAACCCCAACCCGAACGACATCCCGATCAGCCCCATGCCCTTCGACCGTTCCTCGGGCGGAGTGATGTCGGCGATGTAGGCCGAGGCCACCGAGATATTGGCGCCACAGACACCGGCGAACACGCGCGAGCCCAGCAACAGGGTCAGGGCCGCGCCGGTTGAAAGCCCCGGCCAGGCCGAGAGCGCAAAAATCGCATAGGAAACCACCGACCCCGCGTTGCTGATCAACAGGACGGGACGGCGTCCGATCCGGTCCGACCACCGGCCCCACGCCGGGGCAAAGACCAACTGCATCACCGAGAACGACGCGACGATCAGTCCGATCATGCCGCCCTCGGCGCCATACAATTCGCTGTAGCGGGGCAGCAGCGGCAGCACGATGCCGAACCCGATCAGGTCGATGAACACCGTCAGGAAGATGATCAGCAGCGACGGTTTCCTCATCGGGGATGACCGCGGCGGCTCCGGGGGTGGCTGGGTGGCGGCTGGGCCATGGTGGCCGGCAGTGTAGAGGGCGAAGGGGGTGAGTCAAGAGACGCGGGAATGAAGGCAGCGAGTGGGTGCTTCTTGACACTGTCCCGGCGCGCGGCCTTCAGGCCGCTTCAGGGTTCGAGCGCATCCAGACGAAACTCCTGGCCGGTGGGCAGGCGGACGGTGAAGCGGCCTAAACGCCTCGCTCCCGCCGATTTGGCCTTGCGGACAGCGTCAGGATGCACCCATTGCGCCCCGCTTCGTTCTTGAACCGGCCGGGTCAGGCTTCTAGCATCGCCGCCGTGTCGGCTGCCTTGATGAACGGAATTCTCGCCCTCGAAGACGGTTCGGTGTTCCACGGTGTCGGGTTTGGCGCGCGCGCTTCGGCGTGCGGCGAAGTCTGTTTCAACACCTCGATGACCGGTTACCAGGAGATCCTCACGGATCCGTCCTACAAGGGACAGATTGTGACCATGACGTATCCGTTGATCGGCAACTACGGCGTCAACCGGCAGGATGTCGAGTCCTGGCGGCCGCATGTTTCCGGGTTCGTCGTGCACGAACTCTCGCCGGTGGTCAGCAATTGGCGGGCGGACGCGTCCCTTCAGGAGTATCTCGAGCAGAACGGGGTGCCGGGTCTTCAGGGCATTGATACCCGGGCGCTGACCAAGAAGCTGCGGGTGCGCGGCGCGCTCAACGGCTTCATCAGCACCGAGGGCGCCTCCGAGGCTGAGGCGGTGGATCGCGCCAAGACCTGGCCCGGACTGGTGGGGGTGGATTACGTCAAGGAAGTCACCCACCGTGAAGCCTTTGCCTGGGACGAGAAGGACGAGCAAAGCGCCAGCTTCCGGCTGGTCCAGGGATTGAATGCGGAGGATCCGCGCACCGCGCGCGATCCGCTGCCGCCGGCGGACATTCCCATTGTGGCCTACGATTTCGGCATGAAGTACAACATCCTGCGGCGGCTGCGGCAGCACGGATTCAAGACCCATGTGGTTCCGGCCGGGGCGTCGGCGTCCGAGGTTCTGGCGCACAAGCCGGCGGGGGTGTTTCTCTCGAACGGCCCCGGCGATCCGGCGGCGCTGGGCTACGCGGTGCGCGCGGTCCGCGAGTTGGTGCAGGCCGGTTTGCCGGTGTTTGGCATCTGTCTGGGCCACCAGATCCTGGGCCAGGCCCTGGGGGGAAGAACCTTCAAGCTCAAGTTCGGCCACCGCGGCGCCAATCATCCGGTGAAGGACCTGGACAGTGGCCGGGTCGAAATCACCTCCCAAAACCATGGGTTTGCGGTGGACGCCGCGTCCTTGCCTTCGGACGTCCAGGTCAACCGCATCAACCTGAACGACCAGACGGTGGAAGGGTTGCGGCACAAGACCAAGCCGGTCTTCAGCGTGCAGTATCATCCGGAAGCTTCGCCGGGGCCGCACGATTCCACCGTCCTGTTTCGCGAGTTCCGCGAGGCCATCGCGAGGCCGGGACGGGGCGGTGGCGGGGTGGGAACAAAAGTCTAGCTTTGCGTTGACTTGAAGTCGGGGGGCAACATAATTGCCTCAGCTTTACCTTACTATATGGCCAGGCTTGTTGTCCTTAGCGAAGGGTTGAAGGGGACATCGCATGAGCTGACGGTGGATAGCACCACGGTCGGCCGCGTGGAGGACAATGCTTTTCAAATCCCGGACGTTTCGGTCAGCAGCCATCATTGTGAGATCCTGCTCAAGGGGGCGGAGGTGGTGGTCAAGGATCTGAATTCCACCAACGGGACTTACATTGATGGGTCCAAGGTCACGGAGGCATCCCTGAAGCCCGGGCAGACGTTGCGTCTGGGCCAGGTGGAATTGCAGCTGGTCGTGGGTGAGGGGGCTCCCGCCCCGGCTCCCGCCGCCGCTCCCAAGGCCGCCCCGTCGGTGCCGGGCCAGACCGTGGTCGTGCAGCGAGGGGTGAGCCTGAGCGAGTTGGAGAAGGGTCCGGTGGCCGGGTTTGACACCGCCAACGCCGCGTTCTCCAAGAAAAGCAACCAGGTCAACCGCTACTTCCTGATCGGCGGTGTGATCATCGGAATCGCCATCCTGGCGGTGATCGTCTTCCTGGTGCTCACCGTGAAGTAGGGCTGTGCGCGGCCGGGGGGCCTGCCTGCTTCAACCTTCCTTCAGCCAACGGGCAGCCTCAGTGGCGGCATAGGTGATGATCAGGTCCGCGCCGGCCCTGCGCATTCCCAGCAGGCTTTCCAGGGTGATGGCCCGTTCATCCACCCACCCCTTGGCCGCGGCGGCCTTGACCATCGAATACTCCGCGCTCACGGCATACGCGGCGGTGGGATAGCCAAACAGGGTCTTCACCCGGTGCACGATGTCGAGGTAGGCCAGGGCCGGTTTGACCATCACCGCGTCGGCGCCCTCCTCGATGTCCAACGCCACCTCCCGCAGGGCTTCCTCCGCATTGGCCGCATCCATCTGGTAACTGCGGCGGTCCCCGAACTGCGGCGCCGATTCGGCGGCTTCGCGAAACGGGCCGTAATAGGCCGAGGCGTACTTGGCCGCGTAAGAAAGGATGGGCGTCTCCTCGAAGCCGCGCCGGTCCATTTCACGCCGGATGGCGGCCACCCGTCCGTCCATCATGTCGCTGGGGGCCACGATGTCGGCACCGGCCTCTGCATGACTGGCCGCCGTCAGCGCCAGCAGTTTGAGGGAGGGGTCATTCAGGATCCTGGCCCCCGACCGGCTGCGCTGGACAACGCCGCAGTGGCCGTGGCTCATGTATTCGCAGAGGCAGACGTCTGTGATCACGATGAGATCCGGCAGTTCGCGTTTCAACAGCCGCACGGACTGCTGGACGATGCCGTTGGCGGCGCAAGCCTCGGAGGCTTTGAGATCCTTGCCCCGGGGAATTCCAAACAGCAGCACCGCCGAGACACCCAGCTCCGCCGCCTGGGCCGCCTCGCGAACCACCTGGTCCGGCGACAATTGGAACACGCCGGGCATGGCCCCGACGGGCTGGCGCACCTTGCGTCCGTGCCGGGCAAACAGCGGCAGCACCAGTTGGGAGGGGTGCAGCCGGTGTTCGGCGAAGAGGCGCCGCAGGGCAGGGTTCCGCCGGAGGCGGCGGGGTCGGAGTGCGGGAAACCGTCCGAGTGCAGTCAGGCTCATGGGCGGATTCTATTTTCTGCCGGGCGGGATCAAAGAGAAAACTGCGCCGGGCCGGGTTCAATAGCTCATGCGGTCCAGTTTCACCTTGCCGCGAAAGATCCAGTAGATGCTGACCGTGTAGGCGAGCACCACGGGCGCCCCGATCAGCGCAATGGTCAGCATGATGCCCAGGGTTTTCGGCGAGGAGGCTGCGTTGTAGATCGTCAGGCTGTGGGCCGCGTCCGGGTTGCTCAGCACCAGGTGCGGAAACATCTCCAGGCCGAACAGGGTCATCAGCGCGATCATGGCCAGCCCGGAGGACAGAAAGGCGCGAAAATCGCGTCCGTGATGGATCTCGCGCGGGATGTTGGCGATGGCGAGCATGTTCACCACGGCCACGCTGAACAGCCACGGCTGGGCCCGGACCCGCGCGGCCATGTGGGGGACGTACAGCAGCGTCGCCATGGTGGTGACCGCGTAGCAGATGATGAAGAAGATGATGGTGCGGTTGATCCAGGTGCGGACCAGTTGCTGCAGGTCCCCGTCAGTTTTCATGACCACGTAGATCGAGCCGTGCATCATGAACAGGGCCACGGTGGTGACCCCCAGCAGCAGCGCGTAGGGATGGAGCAGGCCCAGGAACGACCCGGCAAACTCCCCGCGCTCATCAATGGGCACCCCCCAGGCGATGTTGCCCATGGCCACCCCGATGAGGAAGCTGGACAGGAGGCTGCCCGCCGCAAAGCCCACGTCCCAGATCTGCCGCCACCAGCGCATCGGTTGCTTGCTGCGAAACTCGATGGCCACCGCGCGGAAGATCAGCGCAAACAGCAGGAGAATGAAGGGCAGGTAGAATCCGCTGAACACGGTGGCGTACACATTCGGGAACGCCGCGAACAACGCCCCGCCCCCGGTCACCAGCCACACCTCGTTGCCGTCCCAGACCGGCCCGATGGCGTTGAGCATGATCCGGCGATGCTCGTCCTGGCGCGTGAACAGGTGCAAGGCGCCCACGCCCAGGTCAAAGCCGTCCAGCAGGGCGTAGCCGGTGAAGAGCACGCCCACCAGCACGAACCACACGGCATTCAAATCCAGCCAGCCGGGATAGGTCATGCCTCCGCCCTCCCGTGCCCGGCCAGTTTGCCGCCCGGGGTGAGATCGGCCTCATCCGGTCCGTGCGTGATCTTGTCGTTCAGGATGTAGAGGAACACCGCCAGCAGCAGAAGGTAAACGAGCGTGAACAGGATCAGTGAGGTGAGCACCGCCTCGGCTTTCACCACGGCCGACAGCCCCTCGCGCGTGCGGAGCAGGCCGTACACAATCCACGGTTGCCGGCCCATCTCGGCGGCGAACCAGCCCGCCTGATTGGCGATTTGGGGTCCCAGCACCGAGAAGACCATCGCCCAGAGCAGCCCTCGGCGGGCAAACAGCCGGCCGCGCCAGCAGAGCACACACCCCACCAGCGCCAGGGCCAGCAACATCAAGCCGAGGCCGACCATCAGGTGATAGAGCTGGAAGGTGGTGTTGACCCGCGGTCGATCGGCCGGCGCCACCTCGTTGAGCCCCTGGAGATGGGCCTGATCCCCGAGCATCCAGCGGAGGATCGGGCTGGGAACGCGCAGCCCGGTGACCACCTGCCGTTCCTCATCCACCCAGCCGAACGCGTACACGGGCATGTCGCCCGTCTCATAATGGCCCTCGAACGCGGCCATCTTGGCCGGTTGATTCCGCATCACGCCCAGGGCGCTCGAATGGCCGGTGAGCAACTGCAGGACGGCGGCGACCAAGGCGACGGCCAGACCGACCTTCATGGACGCCTTGGCGAAAGCCTCATGTCTGCGGCGCAGCAGGTAGAAGGCGCTCACGCTGATCACCAGGAAGGCGCCCGCCTGCCAGGCGCCGCACAGCACGTGGCTCAGCCGATCCATCGAGGAGGGATTGAACACCATCGCCCAGAAGTCCGTGATGACCGCACGCGGTCCGTTGGGCGTCTCCTCGATCCGAAAGCCGGCTGGTGTCTGTTGCCACGAGTTGGCGACCACGATCCAAACCGCGCTGAAGTGCGCCCCCAGACACACCATCCAGGTGGCGAAGTAGTGCAGACGGCGACCCACCTTGTCCCAGCCAAACAGCAGGATGGCCAGGAAGCCGGACTCCAGGAAGAAGGCGAAAATGCCCTCGGCGGCCAGGGCGCTGCCGAAGACATCGCCCACGAAGCGGGAGTAGGTGGCCCAGTTGGTGCCGAACTCGAACTCCATCACGATCCCCGTGGCCACGCCCATGGCAAAGGTGAGCGCGAAGATGCGGGTCCAGAACCGCGCCAACTGGTGATAGAGCGGATTGCCGGTCTTGAGCCAGAGCCCCTCCATGATCACCAGGCACACGCCCAGCCCGATGCTCAACGGCGGGTAGATGTAATGGAACGCGATGGTGAACGCGAACTGGATCCGGGATAGGAGCAGCACGTCCATGACGCCCGCAGCTTGCGGGGAATCCGCCAGGAATCAAGGGGGTGAGGGAGGTTTTGAGTGTGGATTATCGGGTGCATCACTGTGTGTGGTGCAGTCGTTCTTTGCGGGTGCCCAAGGTTTGCGGCTCGTGGCGCGGGGGCGGAGTGTCGCATCGGCGGCTACGCCAGGGAGGGGAGAAGGGGAAGGATGGCTCCTGTTCCTCTCGTCCCTCCCGCAGGCCCGCCGCCACCCTCAGGGATTGCCCCCCCACCGAACGGCATACTGTTGGGAGATCATGGCCGCCGCTTCGCTGAGGCTGATCTGTTGCCGCTGGGCCACGCAGGCCACCAGGCCGGACGTGTAGGCGGCGGCCGGGGAGGTTCCCTGGATCTGGTAGGGTTGGCCGCCGAAGTAGATGACGCTGGAACCCGGCGCGGCCATGTCAACGAACGTCCCCCGATTGGCATACGGGGCGAGCTGGGTTCCTTGGGTGGCTGTGACCGCAATCACGTCGGAATAGGCGGCCGGATACACCGGATTCGTCACCGGTTCGTTGCCCGCCGCCGCAATCATGACAATCCCCTTTTGCGACGCTTCGTGAATGACTTGCTGCAGGTAGGGGGCCGTCCCGTAACTGCCCACACTCAAATTGATGACGTCCGCCCCGCTGTTGACGGCGGTCACAATGCCCATCGCCACGTCGAAGGAGGTGGAACTGGCGTTCGCGCCGTAAATGTCCACCGGCAGGATCTGGATGGACGTGCTGCCGCCCGAGCATGCGGCAATGCTGCGCAGGATCGTCTCCGCCATCGAGGTGCCGTGGGTGGGCTGGTCGGTGGGAAGGGTGGCCTCGCCGGCAACGGATTTCGACGGCAGGAGGAATTGATCCAGGTCGCCTCCCAGCTTCTGTACCCCGGTGTCCACCAGACCCACCACGATGCCGTCTTTGCCGGTCGGGGGGTTGAGGGCCAGTTTCACGGGCGGCAACGGGCCTTGGGCGATGGATTGGCCCGGGTTGGGTCGGTCCACCACGAAGTTATACTCGACGCCTTTCACCCCGGGTTTTCCCGTCAGTTGCGTCCTGGCCGATTCCGCCGCGGTATCATCCTCGAAGGTGAGCCGGTAGGTGTGGGTGCCGGGCAGTTGGCCGGTGACCTTGGCGCCCAGGCTCCTGGCCAGGGCTTCGATGTCCGTTCCCGGCTCGACCGTCACGACCAGTTCATGGCCCACGCGGCGGATCAGGGCGGTCGGCGGTGAATCCGGAGCGGTGGCGCGCACTTCGAGTGTCGCCCGGTCGCGCGAGGTTCGGAATACGTAGAGCTTGGTCGGACCGTCGCGCTGGGGGACCAGCGCATAATTCATGTTGCCCACGAGCAGTTCGATCGCCCGCCCGACGCCAAGGGCGCTGAAGCTCGTGCGGATCTCGGGATTCGAGTCCGGCTCCACAAAGATGTGCCAGCCGGTCCGGGCCGCCAGTTGTCCGAGCACCTCGAGCAAGGGTTGGCCCGTGGCTTCGACCGAAAGCTGCTGTTGCCCGGGGTTGTAGGATACCTCGGCTGGTTTGGCCCCCAGGCGTGGCGCCGCGCCGAGCGCCAGACAGCACATCAGGGGCATCAGATGACGACCAACACAAGTCCACATGACGCGCTAACTTTGCACATCCGGGTGAGCGGCCTTCAGGCCGCTTCAACGTCCGAAGGGCACGCGATGAAACGCTGGTTCCGCGGGCTTGCGAAGGCTGAAGCGGCATCCATGCCGCGCCCCGGCCGCAATTGCGTTCGAGGACAGTATCAGATGTACCCCGCGCAACCCGGGTTTGGCGGCCTTTCATCTTGCCGGTGCCTGCCTCTGCCTGCTAGCGTCCCGCCAACCTCCATGGCAACCATCGGCCGATTCCAGAGGGGAGAGGACATCTTCCACGCGAAGGTGGTGGAGGGAACCCTGTTCCGGCTGCGGGGAGACGTGTTTGGCTCGCCGAGCTTCGACAAGCGGCCCACGCCGCGCAAGGGTGTCCGCACCCTGCTGCCGGTGGTGCCGTCCAAGATCGTCGCCGTCGGACTCAACTACGCCGATCACGCGCGGGAGAGGGGTGAAGCGCCCCCCAAGGATCCCCTCATCTGGTTCAAGGCGACGACCTCACTGATTCCGGACGGCGCCAAGATCGAGCTTCCGTTTCCCGGCCACCGCAACGACTACGAGGCCGAGCTGGCGATTGTGATGGGGCGGCGTTGCCGCAACGTGACGCCCGCCGCCGCCTCGCGTTACATCTTCGGCTACACGGCGGCCCAGGACATCACGGACCGGACCCTCCAGGCGGCGGAGGGACAGTGGGCGCGCAGCAAGTCGTTTGACACGTTCACGCCCCTGGGGCCGTATGTGGAGACCAAGATCGATCCGCACGATTTGACGATTCAACTGTTTCAGAACGGGCAGCTTCGTCAGAACGGCCACACCTCGGAGATGATCTTCGACTGTTTCCGGATTGTCAGTTTTGTGTCCACCAACATCACGCTGTTGCCGGGAGATGTGATCCTGACCGGCACACCCAGCGGCATTGGCCGCATCCAGTCGGGCGACCGGCTGGAGGTGCGGATCCAGGGCATGACCCCGCTGGTCAATTCGGTGAAGTGACGGACTGGGGAACCCCCCAGCGGGAGGGCGCGATCCGTTCGTCGGGGACGTCGTCCGGTTGGGCATCGAGGACTTCCCGCACCGCCTTGGCCAGGCTCTGGCTGGTGTAGGGTTTCTCGAGGAAGCGGGTGTGGGGGTGGCGGACCAGTTCGGCCCCGATGTCTTCGACGCTGTAGCCGCTGGTGAACAGCATGCTCAATCCCGGCCGGTCCTCGAACAGCCGGTCCGCCAGTTCAATCCCGGTGAGCCCCTCGGGCATGACCATGTCCGTCACCACCAGATCGATGCGGTCCTGGTTCAGTTTCCACTGGCTGATGGCTTCCTTGCCGTTGGCAGCCGAGAGCACGGTGTAACCCCGTTCCTGAAGAATCATCACGGCCATCTCGCGCAGCGTGGACTCGTCCTCGACCAACAGCACCGTCTCGCTTCCGCCCTGGACTTCCGTGGGCGGGGCAACCTCCTGGGAGAGCGGGCGGCTGATGACGTCGGTGGCCGGGAAGAAGATGCTGAACGTGGTGCCTTTGCCGACCTGGCTCTCGACGTCGATCCAGCCCTCGTGCTGTTTGACCACCCCGAAGACGGTGGCCAGGCCCAGACCGGTTCCCTTGCCCACCTCCTTGGTGGTGTAGAAGGGTTCGAAAATGTGGCTGATGGTTTCCGCGGACATGCCGCACCCGGTGTCCGTCACCTGCAAACAAACGAAGTCGCCCGGTCGCCCGTCCGGGTTGTGTTGGAGGTATTGGGGCGAAACGTTGACCTTGAGAAGCAGGATGGTCAACCGTCCCCCCTTGGGCATGGCGTCGCGCGCGTTCACCGCCAGGTTCATCACCACCTGCTCGATCAGTCCCACGTCGCCGCGCACCAGGGGAAGGTTCGACGGCGGATCGAAGCACAGCTCGATATGCTCCCCGAGCAGGCGGGTCAGCATCTGGACCAGGCGGCCCACGCTTTCACCCAGGTCCAGCAGCTTGGGCTGGAACACGCTCCGGCGGCCAAAGACCAGCAGTTGCTTGGTGAGGACCGCCGCCCGTTCGGCTGCAAAGTGCACGCACTGGGCGGATTCCTGGAGGTCGGTCTGCGATTTCAGCCGGCAGATCAGCATGCTGGCGTGGCCCTGGATGACCGTGAGCATGTTGTTGAAGTCATGCGCCACCCCGGCGGCCAGGTGCCCCAGCGAATCCATCTTCTGCGATTGCCGCAACTGCATCTGCAGGCTCTTCTGCTCGGTGACGTCCTTGATGTAGCAATGCACCCGGCGGGAGGCTGGCACGGGCTGGAATTCCCATTCCAGCTCGTGTTGCCTGACGGTGGTTTCGGTCTTGACCGGACGCTGATTCGCCAGGGCGGTGCGGATGATCTCCTGGATGTTCGGCGGCAGGAGCAGGTGGGGATGGTCCACGTCCACCTTCAGCGCCAGGTTCAGTGCCGCCTCGTTGCAGTAGTTCACCGTGGCGTCCGGGGCGAGCTCCAGAATGGCGTTGGGATTCAACTGCGCAAAGGAGGCCAGGGTTTGCATCTCCGCCTCGGCTTGCAGCCGGTCGCCGGCGGTGGCCAGGTGATTGGCGCTGGCCATCAGGAATTGCAGATCGTCGCCCGTGAAGTCCCGCGCTTGCGTGGAATGGACGGAGAGCAGTCCGAAGGTTCGATTGCGTCCGCGAATCGGCACGCAGGCACTGCTGCGCACCTGGTTCTGGAGGAGCAGCGGCGGTTGCTGGAACCGCTTCTCGCGGCTCCAGTCGGAGACAATGGCGGGTTCGTTTCGGGTGAAGACAAAACCGGTCAACGACACCGGGCTGATCAGAAATTCGGTGTCACTTCGACTGTCAATCTTCCAGCCGTGCCCGCGCAGCAGTCGCAGGTGCCGCCCGCGGTTCTCCGCAGCGATCACGTCGCACAGCTCCACCTCCAGGGAGTGCGCGATGATGCTGACCGCCTGCTGGATCAAGGTGTCGAAGTCCGGGGTCGCCAGCGCCAGTTGTCCCAGGGCCGCGTCCCCGCTTTGCTGCTGGGCGCGAACGATCAGCTTCTGCTCCGTTTGCTCCCGCTCAGCCTCGCGTTGTTCCAGCGCTCCGGCCATGTCATCGATGCTGCGGGCCAGCTCGCCCAGCTCCCCCATCTGGTCGGCCAGCCCGGTGCGGGTGCCCAGGTCGCCGGCTTGAAGCCGTCGAGTCGCGCCGATGATCTGGCGGACCTGGCGCATGACAAAGATTTCCCCGCCCACCCACGCCGCGACCAGGGCGAGCAGGCCGATGGTAAACTCGCCCCAGGGCAGATCGAGAATGTAGAGGAGCAGCGCTGCCGGCGTCACCAGCAGGAACACCGCGCCCGCCAGTTGCAGCCGCACGCTTTTCAGTGGACGCGGAATGTGCAGGGCCGTGGCGTCCGATTGCACGGTTCGAGCTTCGGTCCCGCCCGGCACGGACGCGCGCGCGAGGCGCCGTTGCTCCCCGGCTTTCGACCTCGAACCGGTCGCCGTGGCGCTGCGGCTGCCCCTCCTCCCGCTTCCCGTCAACGGTGGGACCTCCATTGGTACAGTTTGAACGGCCATTCCTCGGGTTGCTTGTCCAGGCTCAGGATTCTGCAGGCCGTCGCAACTCTGACCTTTGCGCACCAGCCAACTCGCCGCATACTCCCGGTCCGTGGGACCCCATCAGCAGGATTCAGCCCAAACCGACCTTGTCCGCCGGCTTTGTCTGGTATGTGGACTCTGCTGCAACGGGGTGCTCTTTGCGGATGTCCGATTGAACCGGCACGATGACGTGTTAGCCCTTGGAAAGGCGGGACTTAAGCTGGTCAGGAAAGGGGCAGGATTGGCCTTCACCCAACCCTGTGCCTGCCTTCAGGGCCAGCGCTGCGTGGTTTACCAGCAGCGGCCCGCCCGATGCCGCGGGTTTGACTGTCATACTTTGAAGCAGGCCCAGGCGGGGCAACTGACCCTGCCGGCAGCGTTGCGGCGGATCCGCGAGGCCCTGCGCGCGGCGGACCGCGTCCGGGCGTTGTTGCGCGCCTGCGGGGATCATGACGAGCACCGGTCGCTCTCCCAACGTTACCAGGCGGCCATGAGCCGTCCGATCGACCTGTCCGCAGGCGAGCAGGAGGCGGAACAGCGGGGCGAACTCATGCTGGCTGTGAGCGACCTTATGAACCAGTTGCACCGGGATTTCCTCCGATCGGAATGAGGCGCCCGCCGGTGGGTCTGCCTGCAACGCTGGAACAAAGGATCAGGTCCGCCCTGATCTCCAAGGCTCCCCATGAAACGGCGAAACTGGCGGACGCCGTGGCTTGAATAGCCGCCATCATCGCCGACTCGCCTCAGGCGGCTACGGAAGCTGTCAGCGTCCCTTGCAAAACTTCTCGATGCGATCCAGGCCTTTCTCGATGTTGGCCAGGCTGGTGGCGTAGCTGAGGCGGATGTAGTCGTCGGCGCCGAACGCGATGCCGGGAACGGCGGCGACCTTTTCCTGTTCGAGCAGCCTGGCGCAGAAATCGGTGCTCTTCAGGCCGGTGCCGGAGATGTTCGGGAACAGGTAGAAGGCCCCCTTCGAGTTCACGCACGACAGGCCGGGAATCTTGTTCAGCCGATCCCAGGCGTACTGGCGGCGCTTGTCGAATTCCGCCATCCACGGCTTCAGATGATCTTGCGGGCCATTCAGCGCGGCCACGGCGCCTTTCTGCGCGAAGCTGGTCGGGTTGCTGGTGCTGTGGCTTTGCACGGCGTCAATGGCGTTGGCGATGGGTTGCGGGGCGGCCAGGAACCCGATTCGCCAGCCCGTCATGCTCCAGGCCTTGGCCAGTCCATGCACGATGACGGTGTGTTCGTAGTGGGCCCGGCTGAAGCTGGCCATGCTTTGATGCCGCGCACCGTCGTAGAGCAGATGCTCGTAGATCTCGTCGCTCATGATGAGCACGCCTTTCTCGATGCACACCTCGCCAATGGCCTTGGCCTCCTCCGGCGTGTAAACGCTGCCGGTCGGATTGCTGGGCGAATTGAACACCAGCAGCCGGGTCCGGGGCGTGATCGCCGCGCGCAGTTGCGCCGGCGTGATCTTGAACTCCGTCTTGTCGGTGGTGGGCAGGATCACCGGCTGGGCGCCGGCCAGCTTGACCATCTCCGGGTAACTGAGCCAGTAGGGGGCCGGAATGATGACCTCGTCGCCTTCCTGGCAGGTGGCGAAGATGACGTTGAAACAGGAGTGCTTGCCGCCACAACTGATGATGATCTGGCTCGACTTGTACTCCAGGCCGTTGTCCCGCTTGAACTTGTCGGCCACCGCCTGGCGCAGTTCCGGCGTGCCGCTGCTGGGGGTGTACTTCGTGAATCCGGCGGCGAGCGCGGCCACGGCGGCGTCCTTGATGTGTTGGGGCGTGTCGAAATCCGGCTCGCCGGCCCCGAAGCCGACCACATCCTGGCCTTCGGCCTTGAGGGCCTTGGCCTTGGCATCGATGGCCAGGGTGAGCGAAGGGGTGAGCGAGGCGGAGCGCGTCGAAATCGGGTATTTCATGGTGGCCAAGAGGATTAACTTGTCCTCTCTTCCGGGCAAGAGGAAAGCTGGGCGAGAGCAGCCATTCGGGTGCTTGACACTGTCCTCGAACGCAATTCTGGCCGGGGCGCGGCATGGATGCCGCTTCAGCCTTCGCAAGCCCGCGGAACCAGCGTTTCATCGCGTGCCCTTCGGACG
>JALOTZ010000091.1 GCA_025457615.1 Verrucomicrobiota bacterium | reverse complement strand
AGTTGGTGCCCGGACTACCTCCTGGTGACTCGTCGGGAGTGCACCCGCTGGCCAGCCGTGCGGGACGGGTTCCGCCATGGGTTGTTCTGTTACGACCCGGTACCGGACCTGACCGAGCGGGTCCTCGCACACCCTGACTCGCACCTGGACGCGTACGCCATCGGCCTGCTGGACCAGGCGTACCAGGCCCTCAAGCGCGGTGAGCGCTTGCGGGTGCATGGGCCCTGCGGCAGCGCCATCGCTTGATCAGGTGCCGGCAAAGCGATAGCCCCGCGCCAGCGGCGGCGGGTGTAGCCAGGGGATTAGAGTAACCCTGCATGGACATCTTCCCCGGCCTTTCCGGGGAAGGTGTCAACTGCGGGGGGCCAAACGGATCTCGAGCTTGCACCCAACCGCGGCAGCATACTTGCGCAGGGTAGCCAGCGACGGCGAGTGCTTGCGTGAGGTCAGCGAGGTCTCGATACGCGCCAGCGCGGACTGCTTCACCCCCATGCGCTCGGCCACCTGTTCCTGGGTCAAGCCGGCGCGGCGGCGGGCATCGAGCAGGATATCGAGGGCGGCAAACTCGTCGGCGATCGCCTCCCATTCCGCGCGAAAGGCCGGGTCCTGCAGGTCCCGCTCAAGCTCCACCAGCGGCTCGGCCTGGACTGGCCGGTACTCCATGGCGTCGTCCTGTCTTACGACCTGCTTATTCATGACGCAGCACCTGTTTCATCCGGTCGCGGGCAATATCCAGTTCCCGCGGCGGGGTCTTGTCCGATTTCTTCACGAAACTGTGAAGGATCACAATGCGTTGCCCGACCAAGGTGCAATAGATGGCGCGCCCGATCCCTTCGCCGGCCTTTGCGCGGATCTCGTACAGGCCTCCACCCAATGACCGTGTGTGGGGCATGCCGAGATGGGGACCGTAGTCCAGCATCCGCAGCGCCAGGGCGCGATAGCGTGCGAGCAGTCCCGGCGGCCAGCCATCAAGCTCCGCCTGAACGGATGAGTTGAAGTACTCGATGGTGTATGCCATCGGCATACCATAACACGCATGTTATGGTCGCTCAACTCGGCCACCAGCCCCACAACGGCGGGAAACCACACGAGCAAAGATCCGGCGCAACTGGCCGGCAACGCCGTGCGAGGGAAGGCCAGCAGGTGTCTGCAGCGACCCGCACCGACGGGGGAGGACAGCGCTCTCTCGGGGCGCAACCCCCAGGGTCTGTGTGGTGGGCCTCGGACCCAGGGTGTCCAGGCCCACCAAAAAGGCTTCGCCGAGATTCCATCGGACTGCATGACAGTCTGACTGAGACCGCAGAGCTGGGCGGTATACAAGACCAGCGCTCCTGAACCAGACCGCCCCACACCGCTTCGGCGGTCTTCGACCATACCCCGGGGAGAGCCGCTCCCCCGGGGAGATGGATCTCTCCGGATTCACCTGGAGAGACACCATGACCAAGACCGTCACGAACGACCGGCACTGGCTGCTGGTCATCGCGGGCGATGTGTACCCCTTCCTGATCGGGCCCCTGGACGCGCATGCGCTGCTCCCCAGGGCCAGGGAGTATCGGGCCGAAGACCCGTCGGCCGAGGACGGGCTCTATACCCTGAGCCTGGACACGGACGGCAACATCACCGTTGACTCCTTCTCCGGCGAAGCGTTGGAGGGGTGAACGGCTATCTCATTGTTCGGGTATCCAACCTACGAGGACTTTCAGAAAGCCCAACTGCGGACGGCGCATACCGCCCAGTTGCTGGCGGAATTCTCAATCACGGAAGAGGAGCACCGCAAGAAAACCGCAAAGCGGTGGCTTCATGATCCGAGAGACATCGCCAGGAGGGCGGAGCGGGTGGTGGAGTTCTTGCAGAAAGAGCTGCGCTGGAGAGAGGCGCACAGAACGCCAGTAAACGGGAAGTATTTTTGGTCACCGGGATGGTGGTGGGAGCATCCGGTCACGAGGCCCGACATTCCCACAGATCTGTTGGCATGGGTTGAGGAGAACTGTAACCCAGAGCCTCCGTGCCTCTACCGCGAGAAAGACGGCCGGCCCACCATCCGCGCCTGAATACCACGGTAACAACGACAACCCCCCGGGGCGCCTGCTCCGGACAGGGCGTGTGCTCCCCGGCCAACCACTGGAGAGCACCATGAATACCACAACCGACCGCGGTCCGCCCTGGACCGACGCGGGAATCGCCAAGCTCCGCGAAATCCTCTTGGAGGATGCCATGGAGTGCGTGGCGAGATACCGCACACCGATCCCAGAACGCGCCGAACTGATGGCGTGGTTCGGTTCCGATCACCTGGCTCCGTTGCGCTTCTGCGTCTGCGCCGCCTCCTGTGGTCTGGACCACGAGGCGCTGCGCGAGGGGCTGCTGGCCGTGCTGTCCGAACAGGACAGCGAGCCGGAGGCGCTGCCCACGGCCGCCTGAAAACCGTGCGGCGCCGACAACCGCACTTACCCCAACGGGGCTCCGTTCCCCGTTGGGGACGGTTGCCCAGGAGACGACCATGAAGACATTGACCGACGACGAACAGGCGCTCCTCGAGAACCTCATCGGCTACTGGCTGGATCACGCGGACCGGCGAAACGCCAGCACCCACCCTCAGAGCGCCGAGTACTGGAAGGCACAAGACTTGGCCAGGGTGGCACTGCTCAGGAAGCTCCGGGGCCTCGCCCAGATAGCCGGCGACTTCGCCGAAAGCTACCAGTGGGCCAACACCCGGGCGGCTGCGGCGGAGGCGGAGCGGGATCGCGCCCGGCTGTGCCTGTTGGGAGTGGCCACGTCCCTCGGGATGGAGCCGGACACGCAGGATGAAGAGTCCGTCTCCGCCTCGTGGAGCCGACTGATGGAACAGATCGACAGCCACTTCCAGACTGGCATGCAACCAAAGGAGCAATCCCATGAGCCTAAAAAAAGTAGTTCGACCTTGCCCTGCGTGAGCTAACCGGCGGAAATATATCCGAAAAGAGGTGCTTATGAATGATCCGATCTTTCACCCAGCGGGTGAGGCCGAAGCGAAGGCGTTGGTGCCGTTCGCCGGCCCGGTGG
>JALOTZ010000040.1 GCA_025457615.1 Verrucomicrobiota bacterium | reverse complement strand
GAAACTTTTCCTGCCCATCTTCAAGATGAACTTTCCCGAGATCGTGGACCTCGCGCTGCCGGCGGAAGGCGTGTTCCACAACCTCGTCTTCGTGAGCATCAGGAAGACCTACCCGATGCAGGCTTACAAGATCATGCACGGCCTCTGGGGCATGGGGCAGATGATGTTCACCAAATACATCGTGGTGGTGGACGACGACGTGGATGTGCACAACACCAGCGAAGTCCTCTTCCGCCTCTGCGCCAACACCGACCCGCAACGCGACAGCCTCTTCACCAAAGGCCCATCCGACGTGCTCGACCACGCCACGAGCGAAATCGCCATCGGCAGCAAACTCGGCCTTGACGCGACGAAGAAATTGCCGGGCGAAGGTTTCAAACGCCCCTGGCCGCCGTTGATTCGGATGGACAAAGCGGTCCAAGACAAAATCAACGCGCTGTTCGGAGGAAAACTGTGAAAACGAAATCACTTGTCGCGCCGAAGCGTTCGCGTAGGCGGATCAAGATGGATGAAAGCGTGAAGGCGAAGATGGAAAAATTGTTCGGCGCGTAACATAGGCGCGCCAAGGCATCCCAATTAGATTCGCAGGTGTGATGAACGGTGACGGCAACGCCCTCCGAGAATCCCGTTGGGATTGTTTACGCCCGAACGCGGTAGCCGCCCATCCATTCCCGCCCGCGCCCATGACGAACTTTTGTCGCATATGCAACAAAGGTTTGCACGGGGCTATTCGGGTTTGTGGATGTGTTGGCCAACTTTGAGAACCTTGCCCGCACGCCAGTTCGCCGGATCGAGGGGCCTTGTGGACAGGTGCGAATCGCTCCGGTGGAAGAACTGATCGTCGAGCGGGCGCTGATTTCCATTTATCCGCAGGACTATCCACCAGCCCGCGAGTGTGCTAAGAAGCTGCTGGCCGCAGCCCTGTTGGGTGAAATCGAGACCGAGTGGGCCGAAGTGAAGCGACTCGCGCAGCACAACGCTTACGAGAACTGGAACGACGTGAAGGAACTGGTCCATGAACAAGCCCAAGCTCTCCAAGTCCGGAGTCCCTACCATTCCGATGAATGAACCGATGCGCTGGGACGACTGGCTCCAAGGCCGTCGCGCCCGGCGCGAGACGGGCAACCGGGTGGCTCCGGGAATCATCCGCCGCCCCGACAGCTCCAGCGACAGGCGCTTGCGCAAACTCTTCCACGGGGAACGCGGCTTGCCGTTCAAGCAGACCCAGGAACTGTGAGAGACCTCGGCGGAACGAAGGAACTCCCCGGCCGCCGTTGGGCGTCATCCACTCTGCCCTTGCGACGCGGTTGACTTGCCGCATCATGGGGTGGTCTTGGATCCGGGCGCTTGGCGCAGTGGTTAGCGCGTCTCGCTTACACCGAGTAGGTCGGGGGTTCGAATCCCTCAGCGCCCACCACTTCGAGCTCTGTTCAGGCGCGGGTGGGGTTGCCGAGCGCCGAGAGCCCGTGACGGATGGCGAACTTGGTCAAGCCAGCCACGCTGTGGATGCCCAGCTTGCGCATCAGCCGGTCGCGGTGGGTTTCCACGGTGCGGACGCCGAGATTGAGCGCGCTGGCGATTTCCTTGTTGCTGAATCCCTCGGCGATCTGCACCAGCACTTCACGCTCGCGCTGGGTCAGGTCTTCCGGGCTGGGAACCGTGTGGCCGTTGCGAACCATGCGTCCCAACGCCACCCGCGCCACGCCTTCACTGAAGTACACGTCGCCATCGGAAACCGACTGCACCGCGCGCGCCACCTCCTCCAGGGAGGATTGCTTGGGCACGCAGCCTTGGACACCGGACTTGAGCGCCTGCATGATGTAGCCCTCGGAGGTGAACATGGAGAGGATCACCACCTTGATGTCCGGCAGTTCGGATCGAAGCACTTGGGCCACGCTCAGTCCATCCCGGCCCGGCAGGTCGATATCGAGCAGAATCACATCGGGTGCGAAATCCCGGGCGGCCTGGATGGCGCTGTCGCCGTCGCCGACTTCCGCCACCACCTCAAAGCCTTCATTGCGGGAGAGGGCGATGCTGATTCCTTTTCGCACCACCGGATGATCATCCACCACCAGAATCCGGATACGTCGGTGTTCTTTCATTTCCTTGGTAGCCATGAAATACGGTCCTTGACCAGCAATGCGCATGCCGCTGGACGTTTCCAGCCCTGGAACGAGACAGGCCGGGGTGCGGCGGATGATGCGCAGGCAACCCAACCGGTTTCTGGATCGTCCGGGTACGCCGCCGACCGGGCGTGAGCGGGCGGGCTGGCAGCGCCCACGGGGTGGATACGGGCTCGGGTTGTTGTATGGAATCTGGACAGGCGCGCAGAGCCGGGGGCGGGACGCCGGCGCCGCACACGGTTCCTTGCTCCGTGTCCGGGCGACTGTTAGCTTGCGGCCGCATGCATCCTCCGGACTGGGTAACGCTCAGTGACGAGCAAGTGCTCGAGCGGCGGATTCGCGGCCTCAAGCTCAAGATCGAGGGCAGCGGTCTCGAACCGCTGATCCAGCAGCTCTACGACGAGCTGTCCGCCCGGGGACTGACCTTTCATCCGCCCTGCCATGTGGGGGACGAATGGTTTGTGCCGGAGGGGTTGCCGGTCATCTTTGTTCCCTTCTACCTGGTTCATCCGCGGCTGCGGGAGTTGGAGCGGAAGATGATCCTGGAGGTGGAGGGCGAAACCCCGGAATGGTTCATGCAATTGATGCGGCACGAGGCCGCCCATGCTTATTCCTACGCCTACCGGCTCTATCGCAAGCGCAAGTGGCAGGAGACCTTCGGCCTGGCGTCCACCGAGCAGAGCGAGTTCTACCGTCCCAAGCCTTACAGCCGCTCCTTCGTGGTGCATCTGGATGATTGGTATGCGCAGAGCCATCCGGACGAGGATTTCGCGGAGACGTTCGCGGTGTGGTTGACGCCGGGGCTGGATTGGCGGGAGGAGTACCGGGATTGGAAGGCTCTGCGGAAGCTCGAGTATGTGGATGGCCTCATGAAATCCATTGCCGGGACGCCCCCGGTGCATCTGCCCGCGTACCGCGTCGCGGACTACGACTGTCTGAACGTCACCCTCCGGAAGCACTACGCGCGCAAACGCGAGCTTTACGAGGATGCCTACGAGGATTTCTACGACAAGGACCTGCGGAAGCTGTTTGCGGCCCCGGGGGATGCTCCGGAGCGGATGAAGGCCGCCGCGTTTCTGCGGCAGAACCGCCGGAACCTCCTGGAATCGGTCTGCCGCTGGTCCAATGGCCGGAAGTATCGCGTCAACGAACTGTTGTCCGACCTCATCTCGCGGTGTCGCGGCCTGGACCTGTATGTGCATCCGGCGGACCCCAAACTGCTCCTGGAAATTGCGGCGTTCATCACCACGCTGGTGATGAATCACCTGTTCACGGGTCGATTCAAGCGCACGAAGTAACGGATTGGCCCGGCCACCGCCATGAAACGACTCAAGGTACTCGCCCTGTTCGACGCCATTGCCCCGACCACGATCGACCAGGACCTGAGTGCGGAGTTGCGGACTGAGGACTGGCGGACCGAGGCGGATGTCCTGGGGGCGCTGCGCAAGCTGGGGCATCGCACGGAGTACGTGGCCGTCTTTGACGATCTGGAGCTGCTGCGGCAAAAGATCCGGTATTTCAAGCCGGACGTGATCTTCAATCTGTGCGATCAGTTTCGTAACAACCGCGCGTTTGATCAGCACATGGCCGGGTATCTGGAGCTGTGCGGGATCCCCTTCACTGGCTGCGGGGCCTTCGGGTTGGCGCTGGCCAAGCACAAGGGCATCTCCAAGGAGATCCTCGCCTGCAACGGGCTGTGCGTGCCCCGGTTCGTGACCCTGCGCTTCGGGCAACGCATCGTCCGCCCCCCGCACTTGAGCTTCCCGCTGGTGGTCAAACCGGTCAACGAGGAGGCCTCGCTGGGCATCTCCCAGTCCTCCCTGGTGGAGACCGACCACCAGTTCCGAAAGCGCGTCCGGTTCCTGCGTGACAATTACGGCCACGACGTCATCGCCGAGGAGTATATCCACGGACGCGAGCTCTACGTCAGTCTGCTGGGCGACCGCGCCCTGCGCGTGCTGCCCATCCGTGAAATTCTTTTCCAGGAGGTGCCGGAGGGGGAGCCGCGGATTGCCAGCTACCGCGCCAAGTGGGATGCGGACTATCGGACGAAGTGGGGGATCGGGAACCACTTTGCCCGGCTGAGGCCGGCTTTGCGGCGCAAGGTCCAGCGGTTCAGCCGGGAGGTGTTTCGCGTGCTCGAACTCGACGGTTACGTTCGGCTGGACCTTCGGATCACGCCCGAGGAGGACATCGTCTTCATCGAGGCGAATCCGAATCCCATTCTGGCGCGGGACGAGGACTTCGCCCATGCGGCGCGGAAGTCCGGGCTGAAATACCACGAACTCGTCCAAGCCATTCTGCGGATCGGCTTGGAGACGCGGCGTGGCTAGGTCCGTTGGAGGACCTCGGCACCCGGGGGGCGGCAGTGTGCCAAATCCAAACTTGCTAGACCCGTTTTCCCGGCTAATCTGTTCGCTCCCCCTCACGGGGGGCAATCATTGAACCGCAAACTTTGAGTTATGGCAGCATCAGCAAATGACCTTCGCCGAGGCATGGCGATCAGTTACAACGGGGACCTGTGCGTTGTGCTGGATGTGCAACATCGCACCCCCGGCAACCTGCGCGCCTTCGTTCAGGCGTCCATCCGCAGCGTCCGGACCGGCAAATCCTCCGATGTGCGGTTCAGCTCCACCGAGAAGCTCGAAGTGGTGCCGATGATCACGCGGAAGATGGAGTTCAGTTACATGGACCAACAGGACTACGTCTTCAGCGACCCCGAAACCTTCGAGACGGTCACGCTGTCCCCCGAGCTGATTGGGGACGCCCGCAGCTATCTCACGGAAAACGTCGCCGTCGTCGTGACCTTCGTCGAGGGCAAGGCGGTCTCGATCGAACTGCCGCCCAGTGTCGTCTTGCTGGTGAAGGATGCCCCCGAAGGCATCAAGGGGGACTCGGCCAACAACGTGCTGAAGCCCGCCACCCTGGAAACCGGGATCGCCATTCAGGTTCCGCTCTTCATCAAGACCGGCGAACGGATCAAAGTGGACACCCGCACCGGCAAGTACATGGAACGTGCCTGAGGGACGCGCCGGGCTTCCTTCGCGCAGGTCGTGCCCTCGGGGATTGCCCGCCGTCCCCCCCCAATCGGACCGGCTGGGAACCGCTGGGTTCCGACCTGTCATGAAGCGAAGCAGGGGTCGATGCGCGGAGGCTCATGGGCAAGGTACAGCTCCGGTTCGCCTGCTCACCTCGGCGTCCACCTGCTGTCCGGTGTCACCCGAGGCGTGAACGATCCGCTCTAGGGCGTCCCCGGTTGTTGCAGGGCGTCCCCGGGCTGCGGCTTGAGCCGTTCGTCGAGAATGACCACGTTGGACTCCTGGCTCAACCTCTCCATGAACGGTTCCATCTGTTTTTGCAGTTCACGGCCCTTGAGAAAATTGCGCACCTCCTCCTGGACCTTTTCGTCCAGGGGAACGGTCGAGGCGGGCATCTTTTCGTAAACCTTGATGATGTGGTAACCGAACGAGGTGGTGATCACATCGCTGATCTGGCCGGCGCTCAGGGAAAACGCGGCCGCCTCAAACTCCGGAACCATCCGGCCCCGGGGGAAGGTGTATTCGCCGCCCTTGTCCTTGGATCCGGGATCTTCGGAGTATTCCGTGGCCAGTTCGGCAAAATTCTCGCCGGCGCGCGCCCGCTTGAGCAGCCCGTCAATCTGGCGGCGCTTGGCTTCCTTTTGTTCCGTGGACAGCTCCCGGTTGGTCAGGGGGTCGCGGGTGCTCAGCAGGATGTGGGCGGCGCGCACCATCTCCGGTTTCTCGAACCGGTTCGGGTTCTCGTCGTAGTAGGCTTTGATCTGCGCCTCGGTGATCTGGATGTTCAACTCGCGCTGAAGCACCTCCTCGGCGGTGGTTTCCTCGATCAGCTTCTGCCGGAGGCGATCCGGGGTGAGCCCGACGGCTTTGAGCTGCCGGGTCATGGTTTCTTCCGAGCCGGCGCGTTCGGTGAGCAGGGCTAGGCGCTTTTCGGCCTGTTCCTGCCCCTTGGCACGATCGGCGTCGGTCGCCCGCTGCATCAGCAGGGCGATGTTGATCAGGCGGCGCAAGACTTCCCGCTCGAGCCGCTCCACCGCCTGCAGCGAGAGCTCGTTGCCCCGGCCCGCCGCGCTCGAGCGAATGGTCACCACCGACTCATCCAGGCTTGACCGCTTGATCTCGAAGCCCTTGCCCTTGGCCACGATTTCGTTCCCAAACAGGGCTTGAAGCTTGGCCTGGGCGCTGGACTGGCCGTTGGTGGGGGCGTTGGTTTGGGCGGAGAGCCCAGCGGCGCTCCCCAGGGCGATCAGCCCGCAGAGCAGGCCACCGATGACGAGTTTGTCTTGTTGCATGATAGGGATGCCTTTGTTCGACCACTTACAGGGAAACCGCGTTCACATCACTGATGTCCGGGTCGCTCTCGAGCTCCTTCAGCATGGCAGGCGGGGGGGGGCTGTCGAGGTTCAAAACGGTGAGGGCATGGCCGCCGGCCTCATCCCGCGTCAGGCTCATGCTGGCGATGTTCACGCCGTAGCGTCCCAACAGGCTGCCCAGGTGTCCCACGATGCCCGGGCGATCCTTGTTGCGCATCAACAGCACCTGGCCGAACGGCGTGATCTCCGTGGGCTGGCTGAACAGCCGGACGATGCGTGGATTGTCCGGGGAGCCGAAGAAGGTGCCGCCGGCCGAGATCAGCTTTTCCGAGCCGCGGAACGCCTGCACGTGCAGCCACTCGTTGAAGGTCACCGGTTCGTTCGACCGCTTTTCCTCGACGGTCAGGCCCGTGGTCGAGGCGATGTTGCGCACGTTAACCTTGTTGAGGTCCTTGACGGCGGTGCGCGAGAGGAATCCCTGCAGGATCGAGCGGGTGACGGGGTCGATGTTGGGCAGTTCCTGCGCCTTGCCGCCATAGGTGATGTGCAACCGGTCCACCTGCGGCGGGGCCAGTTGGGCCAGCAGCTTGCCGAGCTTCTCGCCCAGCGTGAGGTAAGGCTTGACGACTTCGTAGGTCTTGGCGTCGAGGTAGGGCAGGTTCACCGCGTTGCGCACCTCGCCGGTCAAGAGGTAGCCGGCGATGACCTCGGCAACCTCGATGCCGCACTTGATCTGGGCCTCCTTGGTGCTGGCCCCCAGGTGCGGGGTGAGCGTGATGCCGGGGTGGGTGCGGAACGGATGATCCTCCGGCAGCGGTTCCTCGGCGAACACGTCCAGGGCCGCCGCCGTCACCTTGCCGGAATCCAGGGCGGCGAGGAGGTCGTTGTCGTGGATGATCTCGCCCCGCGCGCAGTTCACCACGCGCACCCCCGGCTTCATCTTGGAGAACGCCGACGCGTTGAGCATATACCGGGTTTCCTCGGTCACCGGCATGTGGACGGTGATGAAGTCCGCTTCCTTGTAAACCCCATCCACATCCGAAACCACTTCCACGCTGATGGCTTTGGCCCGGCTTTCCGGCAGGAACGGATCATAACCGATCACCCGCATGCCGAACGCTTGGGCGCGCCGGGCCACCTCGCCGCCGATGCGTCCCAACCCCAGCACCCCGAGCGTCTTGCCGGACAGCTCGATGCCCGAGAATTGTTTGCGGTCCCACCGGCCCTGGACCATGGCCGAGTGCGCCTGGGGAATCTTGCGGGCCAGGCTGAGCAACATGCCAAAGGAGAGTTCCGCGGTGGAGATGGTGTTCCCGCCAGGGGTGTTCATCACCACCACGCCCAGTTCCGTGGCGGCCTCGACATCGATGTTGTCCACCCCCACGCCGGCCCGCCCGACCACCTTCAGTTTCGGCGCCGCCTCGATGATCTTGCGGGTGACCTTGGTTTCCGACCGCACGATTATCCCCACCGCGTCGGTCACCAGCGGCAGCAGTTCAGCCTCCGACAGACGCTTCTCGAGCACGACGACGTTGAATTCGGGCCGTTGCTTGAGCAGGTCAATGCCCTTGGGCGAGATGGGATCACAAACCAGAATCTTCATAAAGAGGCTGAAGTCTAGGAGAGGAGTTCATTCAGGTCAAATGCTCCGCAGAGTTGGAACGGCCAGCCCTCCCGGGGACGCAATTGCTTCTGGCGCACGACGGCGACGCCAGCCGACATCAACGCCCGCAGCGGCCGGCCGGCAGGGCGCCGGTGCCGCGGCGCCTGAACGCGCGGCACCTGCACCGCAGGTTGCCGCCGGATGAATCCGGCGTTCTGGAGCCCAGGCATTCCGCCTGCTTCAACAGCGCTGATCTCCGCAATCTGCGGCGGAAAACCAACCGGGAGGTGAACCACGGATTTCACAGATGACACGGATGGGGAACGCAAACCCCTGAAATCCGCGCCATCCGAGGTTGATCTCCTATCCGGTTTGAACCGGGCTTTTGGGCGGCCCGGCCGGGGCGAGGCTCAGGTTCCCGGCGTCCTGTTCAATCCCCGTGCTTGTCGTGCCGACGGGAGACCGGCTATGTTCACCTCGTTCGGAGAAACCAAACGACCAGAGAACCAATTTAACCAAACACATTTCGCGTAGCTTCGGCTGCTGTCCGTCTCGAAACCTCGGAAATTTCGTAACGCAGGACGGCGCTCGACGCGCGCCCCCACTGGGGCGCGCTGAAAGCGCTCCTGCGTTGGGCCCTCCGAGGTGCCTGAGACGGGACGCAAGTAAGTGCGTCCCATTTGTTTTTCAGGCACCAACGACCCCCACGCAGGGAGCAAGCCATCCCCAGACCCGCCTACCTCAAGACTACGGCGGGCAGGCAGGGCTGATTCGCGCGCGAGCGTTTCAGCCCATGCCCGGAAAACCACGCGGCGAACAACTGCCTCTTGGCCTCGACGAATCCATCGCGGATGCGGTGGCAACGTGTCGCGGCGTCTTCTCGCTGCCCTACTTGCGCAGCCATTTCGTTGCGTCGGGGAATTGCCCGGAGCCGGACGAAGTTCGCTCACTTTACGAAACAACCAAGACCCGCTGGCGCGACAACCTGCCCGGCTTGCGCAAACAAAAGGAAGCCTACACACGCACCACGTTCCTCGATCCGCTTCTCAGCGAAATGGGCTGGCAGTTCATCCCGGAGGCAGAGCTTCCCAAAGGCCCGACGCGCAAGCGACCCGACTACTGCCTGTTTCCGACCGCCGAGTCTCGCCAGCAAGCCGCGACGCAATCCGACACCGTGGATGTCTTCCGTTTCGCCGATACCGCGCTGGAGGCGAAGAAGTGGCAGCACCCGCTGGATGAAGTTTCCAAATCCGAAACACCTGGCCTCTTTCCGAGCCAGCAGGTTCAAGACTATCTCCGCCACGCCAAGGACAAGACCGGCAGCCGCCTCTTCGATTGGGCCGTCCTGACCAACGGCAATTTATGGCGGCTCTATTGCGACCAAGCTGCCAATGATGCCTTCTTCGAGTTCCGCCTCGCGGATGGCGACACGTTTTGCTCGCTCGATGACTTCCGCCTCTTCATCGCGCTGTTCCGGCCCGCTGCGTTCGCTCGCACCGATGGCCGATGCCTGTTGGACAGCATCCGCGAGGAATCGCTCACGCGGCAGGCAGCGCTGGAACTCAGCCTTCGCAGGCGCATCTTCGACGTGCTCGAAGACCTCGCCAACGGCTTCCGTGACCACGCCGCCAATCATCTCACGCCCGCAGATTTCCCGGCGCTCTACGACAATTCGCTCATCTTCCTCTACCGCCTGCTGTTCGTGCTCTACGCCGAGAGCCGCGCTTTGCTGCCCGTGCGCCCGCACGGTTACGGCTCAAACAAACTCTACCGCGAGAAATTCTCCCTCGCCCGGCTCGTGGGCGAACTGCGCGACAAAACCAAGTTCACCGACGACGCGTTCACCGACCTCTACGAGCAACTGCTGAAACTGTTCCATCTCATCAACGGCGACAACGAAGCCCAGAACAAGGCCACCGGCGTTGCGCGCTACAACGGTGGCCTTTTCAATCCGCAACTCCACGCCCGGCTGGAAACGTGGAAGGTCGGCGACGCCGCGCTCGCCCGCGTCTTGCGCCAGCTCATCTTCGCCCAGCCACCCGCGCGGGCCAGCGCCCGCCAGCAGCAGATTGCCACGGACGACGCCATTGATTACGGCTCGCTCGAAGTCCGCCAGCTTGGCGACATCTACGAAGGCTTGCTCGGCGCGCAACTCGCCCCGAACAACGCCGGGCGGCTGGAGCTTCGCAATCAAAACGGTGAGAACCATCGTCACGGCATCTTCTACACGCCCGATTGGATTGTCCGCTACCTGCTCCGCGAAACTGTCCAGCCGCTGCTCGACGACATCGAGGCCAGTACCGCCATCCAGTCCGCGCTCGCTGCCCGGTCCGACGAGAAGAAGCGCGACAACTCCTTCGCCCTCGCCGTGCTGCGGCTCAACCTCGTGGACCCGGCGATGGGCAGCGGCCACTTCCTCGTCCGCGCCACGGAATGGCTTGCCGAACAAATCGTCTATCACCCCACGACGCGGACGATGACCGAGCAAATCGTGCCCACCGGCCAGGCCCGCCGCACGCGCGAGGACATTCTCAAGGCGGGCCGCATCCCCGTGCCGCAGGGCTTTTCGCAGGAGCAGGCGGAAATCGCCTACTGGCGTCGCCGCGTCGTCGAGGCGTGCATCTACGGCGTGGACGTGAACCCCCTCGCCGTCGAACTCGCCAAGCTCTCGCTCTGGCTCACCTGCATCGCGGCCGACGAGCCGCTGAACTTTCTGGACCATCACCTGCGCCACGGCAATTCGCTGCTCTCCGTCGTACCGGAAGAACTGGGCCACAGCCCCACCGCCACGGCACAGCAGCGCAATGAGCCACCGGTCTTCGCGAAGGACGAACTGCCCAAGGCGCTCGCCGCCGTCATCCGCGAGAACGTGGACATCGAGCAGACCGCCAGCACCGAGATGGAACTGGTGAAGGCCAAGGAGAAACGCTGGAAGGACGTGCGCGCCAAACTCCACCCGTTGCTCGACTGCGCCAACCTTTGGCTCGCCGCCTACGACGGACTGCCGCTCGACGAACTCAACTACCGCTTGCTCGTCCGCGCCGCCGTCGCCCCCGGCGACCTCGACAACCGCGAGAAAGCCGAGCTGAAGAAACTCCGCGAATCGCTGGCCATCGACTTGGCGAAGAAGCACGCGGCCCTGAATCCCTTCCACTGGCAACTGGAGTTTCCCGACGTGTTCTTCCGGTCGGACGGCCAGCCGCGTCCCGCATCCGAGCGCGGCTTCGACGCCATCCTCGGCAATCCGCCCTACATCTCCACCCACACCAGCAGCGCCGAAGGCTGGCGCGATGCCCTGGAGAAACGCGCCGGATTCCTCGACGACCTCTATGTTCACTTCTCCGAACTTGGTTTCCAACTGCTGCGCGAAGGCGGCGGCTTCGGCTTCATCGTCTCCGACACCTTCTTCACCCTCGCCAGCAAGCTGCGGATGCGCGAACTGCTCCAGCGCCACGCGCTCACGCACCTCGGCCAGTGCGACCCGTTCGACGCCACTGTGGACGCCGCCATCTTCGTGGCGCGGAAAGGGAGTCCTCGGAAATGGGGAGCACGCCCGCCCTCGGGCGTAGTGGACGGCGCCCCGCCGTCCACACCGCGCGCGGAGTCATCGGCGAGGGCGCCGATGACGGCAGGCGGGGCGCCTGCGCGCCCCAACGACTCGCTCCTCTTCATCCAGGCCCGCCCGCGCAAAGCGCCCGACGGACGCCCCACGCGCCCGGACAAACTCCTTGAATCCCTCCCGCCCGCCGGAAAGATTGCCTTCGCCGCCTCCACCCAACTCCCGGGCCAACTCGGCTCCGCCAGGCACGCCGCGCACGGCCCGCACGACACGCTGCGCGTCCACCGCGTGTCCGCCGCGCTCTACCGCGACGCCCACAAGCGCGCGTTCTTCGAGCCGCGTCCCGGGACGCTCCAGATGTTCGAGAAGTTTAACGAGCCAGTGAAGCAACTCGTTGGCGAATGGTGGGAGCGAATCGAAACGTCGGACAAATTTGCTGAGAACCGGCAAGCCATTAGCTCTTACCTGAAAGAGTTGCGACCGGGCGATGTCACTCTCTTTGGCCTTGCCACCGAAGGTGGCCAAGGTCTTGCAACGGCCAACAACGCTCGCTTCCTGGCCTATCTTGAAGGCACGCCACAGGCGGAAGGAATCGTCGCGCAACGCCAAGAATGGGCGAAATCCTGGCTGGCTGACCCGCAGATAACACCCGCCTTCACCCAACTACTCAAGCAACACGGTGGAGACCCGGCCAAACCAGCAAAGGATGTTGCTGCGTGGGAAGCGTGCGTTGAGCAGCTTCGCGCGCAATTCAGCGGAACTCACCTCGGCTTTACCAAGACAGACCTCTACCGAATCGCATCGAAGAACCTCGTCGCAAACACCGGTGATTTTGAGTTCGCGTGGAAGGAGCGGAAGAAGGAACTCCTCGCCCGATGGCGGACAGAGGTGAGTCTTGTGGACTTCTGGACCCCTGGGCTCAAGGACAGCACTGGCCGCAAACGCGCGCATTCGCAACACAACGCCGCCAGCGTTTCCGACGAGGATTTCTGTCTGCTCTGTCAGGAACTCCAAAGCTGGGTATTCGAGGAGAATGCGGCGAGGAAGAGGCAAAGGAAGCCGACGATTCCACGTGAGGCCGTCGGCCTTCGCTCTGGCGAGAACTACACCAATCCCGCCGAGGCTCCGCGAATCGCCACCATCTACAACGGACTGTGCGGGCATGGTCGGTTCGTTCCCTTTCGGAAAGGCGACCCTGCGGGCAACCGATGGTTGGATGACGAACCATTGTTCATAGATTGGTCGTCGGCATCAGTGGACTTCCTTTCGGAAAGTCCGAAGGCCCGCTGGCAAGGACAGGACTACTTCTTTCTACCCGGAGTCAGTTGGACGCGCGGTGCCAACCATGTTCCTATCAAAGCAAAACTCGTCGAGCCAGCGGTTATGGACGTGAACGCGATGAAACTGTCGCCAATGCCCAAGTCGGGACTAAGTGCTGAGTTCGTCTTGGCTGTCTTCAACAGCGAAGTCTTCAGCTTCTTTCTCAAAAAGTTCATCGCGCATACCTGGATGGCCCAAATCAGCGACCTCCGCATGATGCCGTTGGTCATGCCCACGCCCGCGCAAACCGCGACGCTCGAACAACTCGCCCGCCTGGCGATGGAAGCCAAGCGCCTCGTCTTCGCCGGCCAGTCCCCCCCGCACGCGCTCGCCGCCGCCGTCCGCGCCCTCAGCGACGACCTGGAGCAGCACGCGCCGTCGTATCTGCATCCCAGCGCCCAGCGCAAACTCCTCGCCACCGCCGCCGACTGCCTCGAAGTCATCGAACTCGCCGTCAATTGGGAAGCCGAAGCACTCTATGGCGTCACAGGGCTCGGCCCCTTCGACGAGTTCTAAGAGATCATCATCAGATCGGTGTTCGCGGAGAGCATCAAAGTGGCAAACACGCGCCGCGCAATTGAACGAGCAGAAGTGCGGCGAGAAACCGCCAGATCAGGCTCCGGTACTCCGGCAAGCGCACCTCCGCCGCCGCATGCGGGCGAGGGTGGATTGGAAATCAGCCGCGGAGCGCGGGTCCGCGACCCGCAGCAGCCTCGCCTGGAACAAGTCCACTGGAAGATTGAGAACGGCCTCCCGCGGCGGGGGTGCTGCGGCTCAGGGAGCTGCGCTCGGGCCAAAATGAGAATTGCTGTGACCCAATGATGCCCCTGGCGAGTCCCAGTTGCTGCTCACCTACGCGGATTCTGAGGCGGACAAGGGCGATTTCGTCTATGGCAGCTTCAACACCTCGACCACCGGCACCAACGTCCAGATCCGCGCGTTCTGCGATGTTCGACGAGGTGGATGAAAGCACGGCGATGTTCAAGATCGCGCCGACGCCTGCCGACCAGCCACCCAACTGCAACTTCGTGCCGTTGAACGTGGACGGCTACAACCTCCCCAGCGACTGGTATCTGCGGCTCGCCAAAGAGGCCGGCAGGATGTTGCGCGGCGACATCCCGCGGCAAAGCACCATCCCTATCACACCGTGAGCCGCCGGCCCAAGTCATCGATGTCGGGACAGGATGACAGGATGCACAGGATTGCTGTGGGTGTGCCTGATCAGAATTGTTCGAGGCTGCGGGGGGCGCTCGCGGCGGCGGCTTCCAGTTCGGACCGCACCTCCGCCTCGGTGACCAGGCCGGATTCGCCGAGCGACGTCAGGTCGGGCGCGGTGTTGAAGTCCACCGCCAGCAGGCCCTCCGCGGCGGGGACGAAATCCACCGCCCACAGCACGCGTTCGACCGGATTGGGCGCGGACAGGGGGCGTCGTTCGAGCACGGATTCTGCATCACGATGGTTGGAACGCCAGTCGCCACCCTGGGATTGTTGCTGCTGCCAGAAACCCAACCGCCCGAACCGGATGAAGCGGAAGCTCAAACCCGGCCTTCGCGGCTCATGAAACACCGCCGCCCACGCGTCCGGGAAACGCCGGGCTGCCTCGGCTAGGCGCATCACTTCCTTGCCCTCGCCGCGGTGCGCCAGTTCATCGTGGTACACCACACAGCGCACCTCGTCCGCGGCGTCCGGCAGGTCAAGGCCGGCCGGACACCGGACAAGTCGCGTGTGCAACTCCGACGCCCGGCCGTGGGATGGGGTGCGGAAGCCCATCGACTCGAGCAGATCAAGCTGCCGGCGCTTGGTCAGTCCGCCGCGCGTAAACGCCATGCGGTGGAACACCGGGCTGGAGCCATCGAACATCCCGTCATACCACTGCGCGTGATCCGTGTGCAGCTTCATGCACGGCCCAGTTTCATCGCCCATTCGGAATCGAAGGTGCGATAGTCACAGGTGAGTTCCTCGCCGGCGGCGATCGCGCGCGCCGCCAGGCAGGTGGCGGTGCCGTCCGGATTCATGATCACGTTGGGCGTGTCGCTGTGGTTCATGAAACGGTCATGGTCGCCGGGCAGCACGTAGAGCCCGGTGAACCGGCTGCGGTAGCTGAAGTGGCGGAGGTAGGCGCGTTCCGGCGCGCTCAGGCAGGCCAGCAAGTCCGCCGGATACTCGGTGTCAAACGGCGGCATGAACCGCGACACCACCCGGCCATGAGCCACGGGTTCGACGGCAAAAACCCCCAACCCGTGAACGGGGCTGGGACGCAGTTCGGTGGGAATGATCAACATGTCAGGCAGCCCACCCGCCGGGCCGGCGTCGGGATCCGATGTTTGAAATGTCCAACCTGATTCTCAAGAGGAATTTCCGGATCCTGGGTCGATTTCTCCGCACCAGTCAGTTCGCCCGGTGAACCCCCGGACCGTAGCCGCCCAGGTGAATGGGCGGATGGACACTCGTTCACAGCGCCTGTCCGCACTTTCACAAGCGCGGCTGCGAAGGGGCCGGTTCGTGGGGAGCCTCCACGATCAAGAGATCGCACGTCGGGACCGTGAACCTGGCAGGGCGCCGGTGCCCCGGCGCCGGGCCGCGCGCAGCGCGGCCCTACCTTCCCACCGGCGCAGGGGAAGAATTCTCCCAAATGGAATTTCGCGCATGGAACCCCTGAACCGATGCAAAACGTCCAACGTCCAACGTTGAACGTCCAATGCGGCAACGATTGGCAACCCCTTCAGCGTTGAGCGTTGAATGTTTGCCGCGGTTCATGGGAAGGGCCGCGCTGTGCGCGGTCGGGCTGCCGACCCGGCGGCGCCCTGCCAAGCGGACCCTCCTCCTCAGAATCGGTCCAACTCGTAAACCTGGCAGCGGGTGGGACCGGGGTCGTCCGCCGCCGCCCTGCCCGGGCGGAAACCCAGCGACAGGAACAGACGCTGGGTTGGGAGGTTCTCCCGGGCGAGGACGGCCCGAAACCGGCCGGCGGACGGAGGAGGAGCCTGCTCGATCAGATGCTTCAAGAGTTGAGTGGCCACGCCACGCCGGCGCCAGGATTTTTCGACGAACACGCGCCGGATCTCGTCCCGGTGCAGCCCCGCCATCCCCACCACGTTTCCCTCCGCCACCCCGGCCAGCAACAGCAAACCCTGCGGCGGCGCATAGAAGGTTTCGAACCGGGCCATGTCGCCGTCGAGTTGGGGGTCAGGCTCGAGCGACAAGTCGGCCAGATGCCTGGAAAACAGGCGCGCCACCGCGTCCGCGTCTGCCAGGGTGGCCGGCCGCACGGAAATGGATTCAACCTGGTCGTCCCTCATTGAACCCGGCTTTCCTCCAACCGTCCCAGCAGCCGGAGCAACCCGTCGAGGATGGTCAGCGGATGCGGTGGACAGCCGGGGATGAAGAGATCCACCGGAACCACGGCCTCGGCCCCGTTGCACACCTGCGGATGACCGATGAAGGGTCCGCCCGCAATCGCGCAGGCTCCCACCGCGACGACGACTTTGGGCGCCGGCACGGCGTCGTAGGTCTTGCGCAGCGCGAGCTCCATGTTCCGCGACACCGGACCGGTGATGAGCAGGCCGTCCGCATGACGTGGCGAGGCGACGAATTGAATGCCGAACCGCCCGAGATCCCAGCCAATGGTGCCCAGCACGTTGGTGTCCGCCTCGCACGCGTTGCACCCCCCGGCGCTGACCTGGCGGAGTTTCAGCGATCGCCCGAACAACCGGCGCAGTTTGTCGTCCAGCGCCTTCGCCAGGCGGAGTTCTTCCTCGCCCGTCTGGCCCAGCAGCAGATCCTTGCGACGGCGGACCGCCAGCCGATGGTCGTTCGTGTGCGTGATGGCCCGGGTGGGGCAAACCTCAACGCATGCGGCGCAGAAGAGGCACTTGCCCAGGTCGAGCGCCACGGGCTTTCCCGGCTCGCACACGATGGCGCGAGTGGGACACACCGGGACGCACGCCTGACAGCCGTCCTCGCACTTCGCCGCCTCCACGCGCAACGCACCGCCGTGCCGGTCGGGCAGCGCCGGTGCCGGACCGTCCGGCCAGGCCATGGTCTGGCAGCCCTGCCGCAGGCGGTTCAACATGGTAGCAAGAGCGAACATGGGTCAAAGATCAAAGCCGCAGTAACTCAGGTTGAAGCTCTTGTTGCAGAGCGGAAAATCCGAGATCGCCTGGCCCCGCAAGGCCAGCGCCAGCCCGGTCCAGTTGTGAAAGGACGGATCCACCACCTTGTAGCGCCGCAATCGCCCGGCGTCGTCCGTCAGCACCACATGGCAGATCTCGCCGCGCCAGCCCTCGACCAACGCCACGGCCAGCATGTTCGGCGCACACGCCGGCATCTCCGTCAGCCACGGTCCATCCACCGGCGAGTCGAGTTGTTCCTCGACGAACGCGCCGGACCGCTGGATCTCGAGCCGCCGGACCTGGGCGCGCCCCTGCACGTCGCCGTCCGGCCAGACCGCCACCGGCATCTGCGCGAACCGATGCCAGCCGGCGGGATGATCAAAGCGCACATCGCGCACCAGGCCGGAGGCGCGCGCGGCGGGGCCGACCAGTCCCAACTCCGCCGCTTGTTCTGCGGACACCACCCCCGTGCCCTCGAAGCGGGCCAGGACCGAGTTCGCATCCCACAGCCAGTCCGCCGCGCGCCCGACTTCGGCCATCGCCGCGCGCAAACGTTCCGCGAGTTGACGGCTGCGATCCGGTTCGAGGTCCCAACCGCAGCCGCCGGGGCGCACCAAACCGCGTCCGAATCGATTGCCGCACAGCAACGCGGTCAGGTTGAGGAAGTCGCCCCGGATCTTTCCGCACGCGGCCGCCGTGGGTTGGAACGCCACATCGTTGGCCAGCGCGCCGAGGTCGCCGGCGTGATTGGCCAGCCGCTCGAGTTCGAGGGCGATGGCCCGCAGCCATTGCGCGCGGAGGGGCGCCTCGACCCCGGCCAGCGCCTCGATCACCGTCGCATGCGCCGTGGCGTGGCCGATGGTGGTGTCGCCCGCCACTGTCTCGATCTGGCTGAGGGTGGCGCGATGCGGCCCGCCCGCGAGCGCTTGCTCGATCCCCCGATGCTGGTAGCCCAGCGCGATCTCGAGGTGCAGCACCGTCTCGCCCTGGCATTGAAAGCGGAAGTGGCCGGGCTCGATGATGCCGGCGTGCACCGGTCCCACCGCCACCTCGTGAATCTCACCGCCCTCGACGCGGAAGCAGGGGGCATTGACCGGCGCCGCACCCGCGCTTTGGCGGACCGGTTTGAGCCACGGATGGTTCTCCGGCATCACCCCGTGCTGTTCCCAGACCTCGCGCTCGAACAGGTGCGCCTGCGGATGGCTCACGGTCAATGACGGATACCCTCCCGCGAATGGCTGGCTGCGTCCCACCGCCAACGCGTTGTCGGCATCGTAGGCAACCACCGCGACCAGCCGAAGGGCTGTGCCCTCGGGCAATCCAAACCAGGCGCACAACCGTCCACCGCGCTCGATTTCCGCGGCGGCCGTGTGGACGAATTCCTCGGCCGGCCACTCGGGGATGTCGGCCCACGGCAGCCCCTGGCCATTGTTCAGCAGGACGAAATGGCTTGAGGCATTCATGGGATCACCTCCAGGGCTTTCACCGCCGCCGCCCAGGTCTCGCGCAGCAGCGGGGGCGTGGTCAGTCCCAGCCCGAGCGACAGGCCCAGGAAAACGAGCGGCGGCACCACCAGCCCGGCGGTTTCTCGGAAACGCGCGCCGGTCGCCTTCGCCGCCCGGCCGGGGCGCCCATCCACAATGGCAAAGACCAGTCGCGTCATCCCCAGAAACGCCAGCAGCAAACTGCCCAGAAACACCAGCACGGCAACCCCGCGGCCGGCTCCCAATCCCGCCCGGACGATGCCCAGTTCACTGAAGAACGGGCCGAACGGGGGACAGGCGGTGATCGCCAGCAGGCCCGTCACGAGGATCCGGGCCGACCACGGCGACACCCAGGCCATGCCGGCCACGTCATCCCGCGTGCGCGCGCCGGCCGCCCGGCGCAGGTTGCCCGCGCTCAGGAAGAGCGCGCCTTTGGTCAGGCTGTTGTTCCACACGTGAAAGAGCGCCGCGCCCAACCCCGCGCCACCCAGCGCCGCGCCCACCGCCAGGATGCCCATGTGCTCGACGCTCGAGTAGGCCAGCATCCGCTTGAAATCCGGCGTGCCCAACAGGAACAGCGCCGCCACCACCATCGAAAACAAACCGGCGGCCAGCAGCATCTGCTGCGTCATCCCCCCCAGGCCGGCGGCGTCCACCACTTGCTTGACGCGCAGCAGCGCGATGAACGCGGTCGTCGTCATCCCGCCGGCCAGCAGCGCGCCCACCACGCCCGGCGCTTCTCCGTAGGCGTCGGGTTTCCAGGTGTGCATCGGGACCAGGCCCATCTTGGTGCCGTAACCTGCCATCATCAACACCCACGCCATCATCAGCCACGGACGCGAAAGCGCGCCGCCCTGGGCCGTCAATCCGGCAAAGGTGAGGTCGCCGCTGCCGCCGCCGTACAGCGAGGCGTATCCGAGACAGAACGAGCCCAGCAGGGAGAGGGCAATGCCGGTGCCCCCGACCAGCAGGTATTTCCAGGTCGCCTCGTAGGCGCGGGCCGTGCCGTTGAAATGCAGCAGCGGAACCGTGGCCAGCGTGGCCCCCTCGATGGCGATCCACAGCAGGCCCACATGCCGGGCCTGCAAGGCCAGGCTCATCAGGCCCAACAGCATGAGCAGGGCCCCAGTGAACGTGCGGTTGGGCCGCTCCGCGCGCAGCCGCAGATACGACAGGGCGTAGAAGGAGCAGACCAGGAACAGCAGCGACAGCGCCGGCAGCACCGCGCGCGTCACGGCGTCGAACCCCACCCACTCGCTGGCCAGCGGGGCGGGCGGTGCCAGCCCGCGCCAGCCGCAAAGTGTGGCATGCAGCACCCCGGCCACGGGCAACAGCCAAGGCCTTGTCGCATTCGAGCGCCAGGCCAGCGCCACACCCGCCGTGAGCACGGGCACCAGGATGATCGCCAGTTCGATCATTCGCGCAGTTCGGTCAGCATCCGCGTGTCCAGCGAGTCAAAGGAACGTTGGATGCGGTCCACAATAATGCCGATGACGAACACCGCCACCGTGAGGTCCAGCAGGATGCCCGCCTCGACCAGCAACGGGGTGGACCCGAGGAGCAACAGGCCGAACAGGTAGATGCCATTCTCCAGCATGAGGAATCCGCACACCTGCGTGATGGCCTTGGTGCGGCTCATCAGCAGGATCAGGCCGCAGATGATGGTGGCAAACGAGCCGGGCACCAGCAGCAAGCGCGCATGCTCGGGCATCAGCGGCAGGGCCAGGCCGAGCGCCAGCGCCCCCACCGTCGCCGCCGCCCCCAGCAACAGGGACGGTACGAACCCGAGCCGCGGCGCCGCCTCGCGGTCAATGTGAGCGGCGCGCATCGCCCGCCGCAGCAGGCTGGGGATCAGAAACCCTTTCACCCCCACGACCGCGGCGGCCACGGCGATGACCAGGGCGGAAGGCTCCCCCTCGAGCAGCAGCGGCAACACGCCCAACACCATCCCTTGCGCCGCCTCGATGCGGATGATGGACGGGATGCGGCTGCTGGCCAGCGCCATCAGGTTCAGCCCCATGGCCAGGCCGATGAAAAGATTCACGGTGTCCGTCATGCGCGCTTCCCTCCCGATTCGCCGGGCAGGGCTGCGCTGTGCGCCGCCCGGGTGCCGGAGCACCGGCACTCCGCCGGGTTCATCGCCCCCTGGCGCGCTTCCGAGCTCGTCGAGGCTTTCCAACTGGTGAGCAGCGCGAACAGGCACAGGATGAAAGCCGTGGTCAGCAGCAGCGGCACCCGCTGGAAGGCCAGCCTCGCCAGCAGGGACTCCACCAACCCCACGCCCACCGCCACGCCCAACAGGGAAATCACCAGCAGTCCCGCCGCCGGCCCGGCCGGCCACTGCCCGAGCGGCAGGGCCGCCTGGACCAGCAACGTGGCGAACAGGAGGAGCTTGACCGAGGCCCCATGCAGAATCACCGCCAGGGGCGGACCGCTGTGGTCCAGCACCATCACCTCGTGGACCATGGTCAATTCCAGGTGCGTGTTGGGATCATCGAAGGGCACGCGGCAGTTCTCGGCCAGCAGCACGACAAACAGGCCTGCGGCCAGGACGGCTGCACCCGGGCCTGCCGCCGGGGCCAGCATGGCGCCCAGCGACAGGCTGCCGGTCTGGACGGCCAGCGTGAGCAACGCTGTGATCACCGCCGCCTCGCTGAGAATGGCATAGCTCACCTCGCGCGCCGCCCCCATGCCCTCGAAGGCTGACCCCGTGTCGAGCGCTGCGCCAGCCGTGCAGAACCGCGCCAGCGCCAGCAGGTACACGAATAGCAGCGCGTCGCCGCGAAACGACAGGATCGCGCCCGCCGGTCCCAGCGGCAGCAACAGGGCCGCGCTCATCAACGCCACCCAGGCGATAGCCGGTCCGGCCACGTGCCCGGGCGACACCGCCGTGCTCAACACCACTCCTTTCCGCCACAGCTTGGCGAGATCGAAGTACAGTTGAAACAGGGGCGGCCCCCGGCGTCCGGCAACCCAGGCCTTGACCTTGTTGATGATGCCCGGCACCAGCGGCGCCAGAACAAGCCAGAAGGCCAGTCGGGCCAGAACGTCCAGCCCGTGACTCATCGGGCACCTCCCCACACGGCGAGCAGCGCCAGCGCCGCCACGCCCGCCAGCAGATACAGGATGTAGGCCGACATCCGGCCGTGCTGCAGCCGGCGCACGGCGGTGGACAGGCGCATCACCATCGAACCCGCGGGCTCCACCACATCCTCGAGCACGGTTTCCGGGGTGTGCTGATCGAGCGACGCCCGCTTCGGAAACAGGCCCACCACCGGCTGCGCATGCGTCCGTGGCCGCAATATCCAGGCAAACCAACCCGTGATGATCCCCGCAAAGGAGCCGGCGGTGTATTGCATCCGCGCCGACGGCGCCGCGTAACCGCAGTCCCAGGTGACCGCGCGCGCCAGACCGTTCCGGCGCACGAGCCACCCCAAGACCGCCACCGCCAAAGCGGCCATCAAGGCCAGCGCCACGTGGACGATTCCCAGCGTGGTCAGGGGCACGGAAGGCGCGGCCGCATTCCATTCCGGACGCCACGCCGCCACCGTGCGGATTACCAGCGGCCAGAAGAGCACGGGAGCCAGGCCGATGGCCACGCAGGCGGCGGCGAGCAGCATCATGGCCGCGCGCATGGACGGTCCGCATTCGTGGGCGCGTTGCGCGGCGGCGCTGCGTGGCAGTCCGAGGAACACCACGCCACACACCTTGACGAAACACGCCAGCGCCAGCGCCCCGGTCATGCCCAGCAGGATGGCCGCCGGAACCGCTGCCCAGGCCGCGGGTCCGCGCGATGACGCCGCCTCGAACAGGCCAAGATACACCAGCCATTCGCTGACAAATCCATTGAGTGGCGGCAGCCCGCTGATGGCCGCCGCGCCCAGTCCGAACAAGAGGGCCGTCCGCGGCATGGCCCGCCACAATCCGCCGAGCTGGCTCATCTCGCGCGTGCCGGTGGCGTGCAACACCGACCCCGCCCCGAGGAACAGCAGCCCTTTGAACAACCCGTGGTTCCACACGTGCAACAATCCGCCGGCCAGCGCCAGGCAGCCCCACGCCGCGTCACCGCGCGCCGCGGCGATCAGAGCGAACCCCAGTCCGATCAGGATGATGCCGATGTTTTCCACGCTGTGATAGGCGAGCAACCGTTTGAGATCGTGCTGGCCGAGGGCGAACGCCACCCCGAGCACGGCACTGGCCACGCCCAAGCCCGCCACGACCCATCCCCCCGCCTCGGGCACGGGCAGCCAGCCGCTGAACCGGACCAGGCCGTAAATGCCCATCTTGATTGCCACACCCGAGAGGATGGCCGAGACGTGACTGGGCGCGTTGGCATGCGCGGAAGGCAGCCAAACGTGCAAGGGAAACAACCCCGCCTTCACGCCAAAGCCGAACAAGGCCAGCCAGAACAAGGGCGCCAGGTCGGGCCGGTCCCGCAGCGGGCCGAGTTCCCAGCTTCCGGTTCGCGACGCCAGACTGGTGAAAAAGGCGAACAGGCAGAGGGTTCCCGTGTGTGACGCCGCCAGGTACAGCCAGCCCGCCGCGCGCACCTCCCGCTTGTGCCGCTCGCGCGTGATGAGAAAATACGCGCAGACCGCGAACAGCTCCCAAGCCATGAGGAAGTGCAGTCCGTTGGCCGACATCAGCACCAGGGCCATGAACCCGAGCAGCGCGTTCCACCAGACGCGGCCCGGCGGTGCCGAGGCCGGATGTGCCCGGTCGGCCCAATACTCGGAGGCGTAAAGGCTGCCCGCGCCCCCGAGCAGCGCCAGCAGTACAAGGAAGAAGGCGCTGATCGCATCCAGCCGCAGATGCACGGATTGGCCGCCCAGCGCAACCCCGGGTTCCCAGTCCCAGACCGGTCCGGCAATCAAAGCCCAGGCGCCGGCTGCCAGTCCGCTCGCGCATCCAGTCAAGGTCGCCACCAGCCAGAAGCGCATCCGTCGGCAGCCGGCCGTTCCCGCCGTCAGTCCAAGGAACGCCACGAGCAGCAGAGGTCCGGGACTCATGGCGGGGGTGCCTCGGACGCGCGGGTGTCCGCTGCGGGATCGAGCGCGGCCAGGATCTCGTCATCCGGCGCTCCGGCCAGCAGCAGGGATTTCAACCGGCCCCGGAGCAGCGCGGTGCTCAGTTGGCCGAGCCACTCGAGGTGTGCCCGCGGCGAGGGTGCGATGAAGAAGAGCAGCCGCGTGATGGGCACAGAGTCCAGCGACGGTTGTTCCAGAGCCTCACGCAGCAGCAGCAGCGCGAGCACACCGCCCTCGCGCCCGAGGGCCACCGGCACGCGGAGATGCGGCATCGCCAACCCCTCGCCAATCGGCGCCCACGAGATGCCGTCGGAGGCGCGCAATCGTTGGGTCAAAAGTTGGCGCACCGGGGGCGTGGCCCCGGCGAGGCGGGCCACCACCTGTTCGAGCCGGCCGAGAACGCCGTCCGCTGGCACGTCGCGCCAGATGCCGCCGGCGCGCAGCAAGGGTTCCAGGTGCGGGCCGGCGTGGGCGGCAGGTTGCTGCGCCGCCAGAAAGCCGGCCTTCGCGGCATGTCCCCTCCCGGCGGCCCAGGCGATCACCTGCGCCCGGTCAAACCTCAGCCGCCCGCGGTCCGGCACGTGCGGCAAACCCTCGTGGCGCACCCAGTCCTGAATCACGCGCTCCTCGACCCCAAACGACTCGGCCAGTTCGACGATGTTCAGATACATGAAGCGTCCTCAGAGATTCATGGGCGGCGGCTGGCCGGGGGGGGATCCCCGGACGACGAGGGGGTCGGCGGGTTTACGCCCCGGCCCGGCGACTTCAAGACGGCATCGGCGCGTTCGAGGGCGGAAGTGAGTTCCTGGCGGGCGGCTGCAATCTGCTCCTTCTCGGCGCGCAACGGGTCATGCGTGGGTGCGGGCGGCAGCTTGAGGATTTCGCGGGCGCGGGCCAGGGAGGCCTCGATGTGGGGGCAGACATTTTCGCGGCCGAGCCATTCGATGAACCCCGCCTTTTCCATCACCAGGTAGGGTTGTGTGTGCGGGCCGCTGAGGATGACGTGCTTGCCTTTGCGCCGCAGGCGTTCGCACAGGTCCTCGAGCGCGTTCAGTCCGGTGGCGTCCATGGCCAGCACCTTGCGCATGCGCAGGATCAGCACCTCAGGCTCCTCCTTGAGCCGTTTGAGCGCGCTCTCCAGCTTGTCCGCCGCGCCGAAGAAGAAGGCGCCGAAGATGCGATAGACCATCACGCCGCGGGGGATCTCGCGCCCGACGATCGAGTGATGCGAGCCTTCGGTCTCGGTGCTCTCGTCCACCTGCGTGATCTGGGTGGTTTCCGAGGCGCGTTTGATGAAGAGAACGGCGGCCAGCACCATGCCGATTTCCACGGCCACGGTGAGATCAATAATGACCGTCAGCCCGAAGGCGGTGAGGAACACCACGGCGTCGCTGACCGGCCATTTGCGCAGGCGGCGGAAGTTGTGCCACTCGCCCATGTGCAGCGCCACATTGACCAGCACCGCGCTGAGCACGGCCAGGGGGATGTAAACGGCCAGGGAGGCGGCAGCCAGAATGATCGTCAGGAGGGTCAGGGCATGCACGATGCCGGCCACCGGGGTGCGGGCGCCGCTGCGGACGTTGGTGGCGGTGCGGGCGATGGCACTGGTGGCGGCAATGCCGCCGAAGAGCGGGCTGACGATATTCGCCAGGCCCTGGGCGACCAGTTCCTGGTTGGAGTCATGCCGGTCATCGGTCATGCCGTCGGCCACCACGGCGCAGAGCAGCGACTCGATGGCGGCCAGGAGCGCGATGGTGGTGGCGGGCTGGACCAGGTGTCGGATGTTGTCCCACGACAGCGTGGGGAGGTGCGGGGTGGGCAGGCCCTGGGGAATGCCACCGAACCGGCTCCCGATCGTCTCCACGGGCAGCGAGAACAGGGACACCGCCAGCGTGCCCAGGACCAGCGCCACAATCGACCCCGGCACGAAACGCTGCAGCTTTGCCGGCCACAGCATGATGATGGCGAAGGCGCTGCTGGCCAGGAGCGCCGCCGGCCATTGGGCGGTCCCGGCGTGCTCGGCCAGCACGCGCATCTTCTCGACAAATTCGGATGGCACCTGGTCGATCTGGAGGCCGAAGAAATCCTTGATCTGCGTGCTGAAGATGAGGACGGCAATGCCGCTGGTGAAACCCATGGTCACCGGATAGGGGATGTACTTGATCATGGTGCCCAGCCGGGCCACGCCCATGATCACGAGGATGATCCCGGCCATGATGGTGCAGATGGCCAGGTTCTCGGCGCCGTACTGGGCGTGGATCCCGTAGAGGATGACGATGAAGGCGCCGGTCGGGCCGCCGATGCAGACGCGCGTTCCCCCCAGGGCCGAGATGATGAACCCGGCCACCACCGCCGTGATGATCCCCGCCTGGGGCGGCACGCCAGAGGCGATGGCAAATGCCATGGCCAGCGGCAACGCCACCACGCCCACCGTCAAGCCCGCCACCAGGTCGGACGCGAGGTCTTTCCGGGAGTAGCCTCCCAGACAGTCCAGCAACCTCGGTCGCAACGACAGCAGGCGATTCATAGCGGCAAGGCTCGGGAGAGCGGACGGGCTCCCCCCGGTTCGCCTGGGTGTTGCGCCGCGAAATCCCACGGTGGCAACCGCCTTGCCGGGCGGTGAAAGCGACGCGCGCCGCCGCCGACGGGTCCTGGGCTGGCTGGGACCAGAAACAAGAATTCCATCATGTTCGCAGTCAGCGCCAAGGGTTCCCTTTCGTCAACTGGAAATTGGACGCCTTGCGCGCGGGGGACGCGGGCGTTCGGCTCAGGCCAGCTTGCGCAGCAGCTCGAAATTGCAGAGGCGGATGTCGGGCTTTCCCTCCGCATCCCGGACCAAGGTGCCGGCGTGATCGAAGGAGACGAGCAGGTGATCCGGCTTGGGATTGAGATCCTCGATTCCGCATTGCCTGAGACGCTCCAGTTTGAGCTGCAACAGGGACTGCAGGGTGGGGTTGTCGATCAACCCCTGCTCGCGCGCCTCCCCTGCGTTCAGCGCCCGGTAACGGCGCGTGTCGTCCGCGGCCAGCATCTCGTCCGGACCGTTCCAGAATCCCCATACGGTGATGTAATCCCGGTCCCGGCGCAGCAGCGGCTCGCCCTCGGGGGTGAGCATCTGGTTGAGTGTGTTGAACCGGCGGTCATCCTTGAACGCCCGGCCGGCGTCGCGCAGGCTGCCGGTCATGTAGATGGCGCGCGGATAGACCACACGCGCCCCGGCCCGGCTGAGTTCCATCGCGAGGGCGAACTCCTCGAAGGGACTGTTGTAGCCGTGCTCGCGAATGGCCTCCCGGCGCGATTTCCCGGTGTGAGCCGAGGCGGTATCCCCCATGCGCGAGACACGCCAGACCAGGTTGATGTCGTCCTTGGTCCGCGTGTAGTACACCTGGCCGTTGTCCGAAAGCGCGGTCTTCTTGGTCCGCCGCCAGCGTTCGGGCAGGAAGAAGTTGACCAGGTCCGGGTCCCGCCCCACCACCCACAACAATCCCCCCGTGCTCTCCGCGTGGCCGAAGATGTAGTCCACTCCCAGGATCTTGACGGCCTTGAGGTGGGAGGGCACCGGTTTGCGGGCGCCCGCTTCAAAGCGCCGGGCCATGTGTTTGAGGTAGAACTGGCGCGTGGCGGTGCGCACCGCCTGCTCGTGTTCGGGCGTGCGATGCAGCAGCTCGTAATCCACCAACCCATACACGAACTGGCCGTTGCGGTCGCGCAACAGGCTGCCGTCGGGTTGCGGACGCAGAATGACATGCTCCGGCTTCATGTCCGCCACCTGGTACCCCTTCTGGGCCAGCTCATGGACCACCAGGCTGTTGGTCTGCGCCAGGAACCGGCTGCGCGCCTCGCCCTTCAACCCCAGATGGTCGGCGGTTTGCGCCGCATCCAGCCCCTTGATCCAGCCAAACACCACGACGTACTGCCGCAGGATGTCGATCTCGACGCCCGAATGCTTGGTGATCTTGGCCTTGATCTTGGCCTCGGACCGGCCGGTCTGCCAGAGTTGCAGGCGGCGCGAGGGCACATAGATGGCCAGGGGATGCTGCGTCTTGATCTGGATGGACTGCGGTCCCATGCGGCCCTCGCGCAGTTCCATGAGGAAGGAGAACTCCTCGAACGGGCTGTTGAACTCGGCGTTGACGAACTTGTTGATGGTGAAGGTGTCCATCGGGATCTCCTCCCCGACCCGCGAGAATTTCACCACCAGGTTGATGGACCGTCCAGCCACCGGGCGGGTGGGAACACGATAGACCGTGCTGGTCCCGTGCAACCGTTGCCGATGAGCGGTGAACCAGTCCCGCGCATACCAGTTCTCCGGCTGCAGATACCGCCAGAACACCCGCCCAAACTGCGTCAGATAAAGATCCCCGCCATCGGGCGTCTTCAGATGACTGTAATCCACCCCGAGCATGTGCAACGCCACGGCCTCCGGCGGAAAACCCGGTGGCAACTTGCGCGGCGCGGCGACCGTCGGCCGGGCCGAGGCTGCCTCCAGGACTTCATGGGCTGCGGAGCGGGGGTTGGCGGAAAGGGTCTCGTCCATCACTGCCGCGAAGCTAGCAAGCCCCGCCCGGGGTGCAAGGCGGAGTCACAGATTCACATTCCTGCGGCGGGCCTGACCCGGGGGTGACTCCTCCGCAGTGGCTCTACTCCGCAGGACAGGCCAGGCAACCGGACTCCACTCTCGGCAAGCCTTTCTTGCGTCCAGCCCAGCCGATTCCGCGCTTTCATGACTTGGGGACCCACGAGGTTAAGCCGACGGTTCATTTGGAAACTACTTGATCGTAGCGGGAACCCGGGAGGATGATTGTTGCGGTTTGCGAACAGAATTTGGAATGGAAGGGAACCAATGAAACTCTCGGGACTTCTTGCTTTCGCCGGCTCAATGACCGCCATCTTGCTAGGTGCCGCCCCGCGCCCGGCGTGGCCGCCGTGGCCGGAGCCGGCGCTGGCCCTCTACCGGTTCGACGAGGTGGACTGGCATGCGCCGATGCTCCCGCCGGTCATTGGCTTCGAGAACGCCTCTGTTCAGGAAAGCTGGAGCGAATACGCCCTGGTCCGGGATGGACTG
>JALOTZ010000071.1 GCA_025457615.1 Verrucomicrobiota bacterium | reverse complement strand
AGCTGCGCCGAACCGCTGACGTTCACTTCCGCGGTCATGGTGACGCTGTTCAAGGTGCCCAACGTGGAGTCGAAGGGCGTGATGTCGAAGTTGAAGCTCGCAGACCCAGGCGGTGAAGAATAAACCTGCCCGACCTGGAAATAGGACAGCGTTTCAGCGAGGACAGAACTTGACGTCGCCATCGCGACCAAGAGACCCAGCACGGCATTCTTGAGGACACTGATTTTATTCATGACTCATTCCTTTACGAGGTTGGTTTACTGCTTTTGCGAACAACGCCCCTGTATTATCAGAACCGTCCTGGAAATAAAGCCTAAATCTGGCAACAAGGCCTCCCTCCGCCCGAACAGCACAAGGGCCGGTCACGCGAACCGGCCCACACAAAGGGGTCCGGCCGGGAATTGTGGAATCCTACCGCTTATTCCACAATTCACGGCCCGGCCCCGTTACCTCTTCCACACTTCACGGCCCAATCCACAGGACGATGCGCCACACCATCTGAGCTTCAGGCTCATAACCTAAAGACCAGGATTTGGCTGCAAGCCTGTGCAAGCGTTTGCAAGACTCTACAAGCCTGGCTCGCAGGGGTTTATTGCATACGCTTGCACGCCGTGCAATGCTGTGCAAGACCCTGCAATGACAGGCAATTCTGTGCAAGGAAACCAAATAATCGCCAAATATTTGGCCCCCGAAATCGACGCCGAAGAGCCTGGGGTCAGCGTCAGCCGCCCGATCCGGCCCCCTCCGCCAAACATCGGTTTTGGTCACACTGTGTCGCACTGTGGCGCGCTGTGATCGATTTCCAAACTTTTGCCAAACTTCCGGCCCGTCAGCATGCGGAAAGGACAGGAAATCCGACTTGAACCTCAAGCCGGTTTAGGCTGAGGCCTGAAGGGCTGAAGTTCAAGGTTTGGGGCCGCAAAAGCGGCTGGGAACGCGCAGGGTGGCCGGCAGAGCTCAGACACTTTCCGCAAAGCCGCTGGGCGGACGCGCCTCCGAACCTTGGACCGCAGCTTCGTTCAACCCGGGAATGCAGAGAACTCGGGGGCAGGTTTAGGTCCTGCGAAGATCCTCCATTGAAATCAAACCCTCCAGCCCTTCAAGCCCCCGCGTTCTCTACATTCCTTTAGTCGTGTTAGCCTGCATATTCCGCTCTCTTTCTATCTCTGGAAAGTCTCCAAGCCAAGCTGCCGGATGACGCCAGCAGAAACACCAGCCAAGTAGCGGCAAGGGAAACAATGGAGATCTTGGAACTGGTAAGGAGCGCGTTGTCGCGGGAGTCTGGAAAGAAAGTGTAGAACGCAAGAATCATGGAGGCAGGGGCTGGGAAAAGCCCGGCGCCAAAATAGAAAATGGAAGGCGCAAAAATCAGGGACAGCGACAGCGACCGCAAAACAACTCTGATAGCATTCTGAGCCGACCAGAATGAAGGTGAATACCTCCGAGTTAAATACCAGACGAGAACCGCAAACCCGACCACCACAACAACCCAGCTAAGGATGAGCTCTGGCATAGGCGCGTTTGATGCAGGCTAGACCTTATGGCTGACGGGCCACCGTCGGCCGTGGGTTAAAGGGTTGATCGAGCTGGTGTGGTTGTCGTTCATTGGTCTCGCAGGTTGCCCGGGTGGGCAGAGCCGCATGAACGTCCCCGATTCGCACGGGGGGAGGCGTTCCGATCAACTGAATGCGAACCAACAACCACACCGTGCACAGGAGTAAACTCTACCTCGGTCTCGATGTCCACAAGGACCCCACCACCCGCCGCACCCACCCGGGCGTCACGCGGTTGAGCCAGCGCGGGCGCCCCGGGGCCTACCCCGGCGCGGTCAGCCAAGTAATTCACGGTCAGTAGTCTTAGAGAGGTCCATTGCGGGGCGGTTCCGGCTTCGGCACTGACAGAGGTGTGGCCAATTTCGTTTTGAACAGATTCTGATCCGCCCCCGTCCAACCCCCGCTATGAAGAAACTCGCGTTAATACTCGGTGTGGTGGCGATATCATTTGCCTTGCAGGCCGGTGAGGGTGCTTGCCCCAAGGACAAAGGTGCCTGCGACAAGGCCAGTAAATGTGAAAAGGCCAAGGCTGGTTCCTGCGAGAAGGCAAAGGATTGTTGTCCCGCCAAGAAGCAGAGCTAGTCTACAGTCTGGCAACTGCTGGCAGTTATTCACCCCCTGGCTCTTCGAGGGTCAGGGGTCTTTTTTGTTCTCGGCAACCAGGCTTACGCAGGCGTGATCGACTCGGTGATCCTAGCTACCAACGCTCCAGCTTGTTTCGCGGTGAGAGCCCCACTGATCTCTCCGATTCGACCAGGTATGTCAGTCCTCATTGTCGGCGCAGACCATCTGCATCCCCCTTAGCAATTGCAATTCCGCCTCACCGACACTAACGCATCCACCGCATCCGAAGTCGTCCACGGGGGAGCGGTCACAGCCACCCCCCAGCCGTCACGCGCCTGCGTCCCCCCGGGCCTGCCCCGGCGCGGTCAGCTCGACGCCGACGTGGGGGGCGACCGGCACGGGCACGCCTGGAAATTGCCCGCCGTCGGCTGCAACCTCGACTGCAAGAACCCGCGCGCCAAGAAAGGCATCACGTGCCTGCCGCCCGAACCACTCGCCGCCGATATCCTGGAAAAGGAACGGTGCATCGCGGAAATCATGGGGCAACATCCGCAACCTCCTCGCGCAGCAAGGCAAATGAATTACGAACGCCCCAATCAGCCTTCGTTGCTGGGCCGCCGGCTCATAGAAGGAACGCCGCCAGGCTGAAGTAAAACAGCAACGTGAAAATGTCCGTGAACGCCAGCGTCACCGGTCCGGCGGCAATCTTCGGGTCAAGTCGCAGCGCGTGCAGCAGCGCCGGAACACTGAGGCCAAAAAAGCACGCCGCGCACAGCGCCAGTAGGATGCTCGCGCCGATGGCGAAGCCCGCCAGCCCCGCGCCGCGCCACAACCAGACGATGGGACCGACCACCGTGCCGCACGCCACCCCCAGGAGAATCGCCGTGCCAACCTCGCGCTGAAACGCACGAACGTACCATGCGAACGTCGGTCGCATCGCGCGCAACGCCTGAATCGTCACCGTCATGGACTGAATGCTCACACTCTCGCCCAATCCGAGGACGAGCGTCAGGAAGAAGGCCAGCACAATGCTCTTGGCGAGCGTGACCTCATACGCACTGGCCAGCCACGCGCAAACCGTGCCGCTGCCAATGGTCGCCAGCAGCCACGGAAAGCGGAAACGAAACGCCCGCATCGGCGACGCATCGCGCACCTGCGCCACCCGAAAGCCGATACGCTCGAACAACTCATCCGTGACCTGACGCTCCGCAATGTCGAACGCTTCCTCCGTCAACAGGCCGACATCCACCACGCCAACCACCCGCCGCCGCTCGTCCACCACCGGAAACGCCAGAAACTTGTGAAGCACGAACGCCTCGCACGCCTCAAGCACCGTAGCCGTCTGCGGAATCGCCACCACCCGCGGGATCATCACGTCCGACACGCGCTGCTCCAGCGGTGCGGTCAATAAACGGCGGGTGGGCAAAACACCTGCCAGCTGCCCGTCGCAATCCACCACGTAAAAATAGACAATCTTCTCACCGATGCCGCGCTGCCGGATGGCGTCCAAAGCCTGCTGCACAGTGAAATCATCCCGCAACGTAGCCACATCCCTGCGCGCAACCGCGGAAACCGGCTGCTGCAAATGTTCAGGTTCATGTGTCATCCGGCGTCAGCGTATCAGAACCGGGGCCGGCGGCAGCCTGGCGTGTTTGCAATGTATCTGCGAGGATGGTGCCGGGTGTGCCCGGAGTCATCAGGAATTCAGTCGCACTCCGTTCGGATTCACGGCCGTTGAGCGAGGCCATCTTCGCGGCGTTCCTCTTTGGCCTTGCGAGTTCCATGTGACAGAGCATCTGCTCCGCCTGCATAACTGGCAAGCGACAAGCGCCCACCTCACCCCCCACCCAGCCCTCACGCGCCTGCGCCTCGGCCTACCCCGGCGCGGTCAGCTCGATCCCGACGTAGGGCCCGACGGGAACGGTTACGCCGTTCACAGTGACGGCGTTGCCTTCGGGCGGCAGATGCGCCGGGTCGGACACGAAGAAGTCGTGGTTCCAGGTGATGAACTGCCCGAAGGGATTGGCGCTCATCTGGGGCGGGGCAAGGCAGCCGTAGGCCGAGCTCACAAATAATCGCCAGATCCCCGGGTCGTCAGCTTGCGGAAAGGCCAGCAAAGCCGAGGGCGCGGCAGGCCTCCTTACGCGTTGGCCTGAAAGGCTCGAGTTCAAGTTTGGGGGGATCGCGGGCGCGGGTCAGCCTGACGGACGGGACGTTTACATGTCCAACCTGCCGGTGGAGCCTGCGAACAACGGCGCTGAAGGTGACGGCGGGCCCGTTGTGTTCTAGACTAAAATAGGTAGGCGAATGAGAGGCAAACATGAACACGAATGAGCCTGCCAAGAACTCAAATCAACAACCCGGCCCGCGGCATTCCATCGTCCGTGTCATCGCCGTGATTCTGGGAGCCGCGCTGATTGCGTTCCCGCTCCACAGTATCCTGAGTTCTGTCCTAGACCTTCCGAGTTTGCCATTCAGTTGGATTGTCCTCGCGATCCTTGCCATAGTTGGTTTGGTCCGCTGGCGTTCGTGGGCGAAAAAGTCGCCCGCGCTTTCCTTATCGTCACCTCAACAAGCCGGGCCACGGCCACGCGCCATCTTCGGAGGCATTGCGCTGGCTTGCGGTGCGGCGCAGTTGTGTTGTTTGGCCGCTGCGTTCAGCGGCAAAGCGGCCTTTGACATCTTTGCTATCGCGTTCTTTTTGACCTTCTCGACCCTGGGCTGCGCGCTCGTCGGCATGGCGCGACGCGAACAACCGAAATGGCCGGCGGCGGTAGGCGGTTTGATCGGCGCATCGCCGTTCGTCATCTTCATCATGGTGGTCACTTACATGCTCGCCCTTCAACCCATGATCGAACGCGTGGGGCATGCCTCTCCATCTGATTTGCCTGCGAAAACCGCGCCGGCCCATCCGCCGACAGCCAACGGAACGCCGCCGATGGCGCCTGCTGACGCAACAGCCAAGTCGAGCGGTTCGCCGACTAATCGCTTGTTGTCCGACGATCGATTGCGGTGGTGCGCCGAGGCCCAAACCGCCGTGGAATCTTGGCTGCTGGCCGACACGAACAACTTGTTCACCCCCAAATATGGCAAGTTTGTGAGCCTCCAAGGGACAGGTTTTGTCAGGTCGACCGTGTGGAACATTCAGGGTTACGACTACCTAACATTGCACCGGACCGGACACTTTACCGAAGGCACGATCCCCGTCACGATTTATGTCACCGAAGGCGCGGTCACCGCGCCCGGCCAAACCAACCTGGGCATTCCCGTTCTCGAGGGACCTGTTACTGCCCAAGGAGCACGGATTTTCATCTCACACCCGAATGTCGGCAAAGGAGTGAAAGCCCAAGCGAAACCGGAGACCAGTGCGGTTCGGCAATCTCAAACCGCGTTGCCGCCGTTGGACGACAAGATCAAGCGCCAGCAGTTCGATCAAGCCGTGCAACGTTGGGGGGATGAAGGCATGACTGCCGTCGAGAACTTTCTAAAAACCGGCACCAACGAAATCAACTCGGTTTGTGGTGATTTTGTGTGCTTTGAAGACGACGGTACTGCGCGCTATCAGTTCTTGACCACCAAAGAAGTTTCCCAGTTTGGCGGCCATTCCTACCTCATCGTTTACAATGCTAGGGCGCTCTTCTCGGGCGGCTATATCCTGTTGAACATCTACATCACGGAAGGCCGGGCGCTGTCGCCTCGACTGGACGGCATCGGAGCGCCGATCATTCAAGGGAGCTTAAATCTCCATACCACAACAGCGTTGGTCGTTCCGCATCCGGAACTGTGTTCGTTCGAGGATTTTCAGGGCCAGGACAGCTTGGCTTACCTTGTCACCGACGGCGAAACCAAACTTGTCGGCAAATATAAGCTGGGGTGGTCCCAAAGCACTTCCAACGAGCCTTGCACGCTGGAATTGCGCGCCGATCACTCGCTCATTGTCTCCAACTGCCCCACTCCTGGCGAGCCGCAGCGGCGTGTCACCATTCCGGGCGAATGGTCTTTGAGCGCCTACGGAGGGGTGCGAATCATCTTCCAGCTTTCCGTCAGTGGCGGCGAGGACGTGAGGCTGCGGGACGCAACTTGCAATTTGCTCTATCCACTCTCGCCCGGCGGCTTCCAGCCCCTGGTACACTTGACTCTCCAAAGTACATCGGGTGCGCGGCAGACCTTGGAGTTTGTCGCGGAAAGAACCTTGCCCAGCCCGTACATGCCGCGTCCAAACCCGCACTTCATCAGGCGCAAGCCGACCGGCAACCCGCCCAACCGGGACAAGCCGCTTTTCAGCCATCCCTAAATGCAGTTGCACGAAGCCGTCCACTCCCGTCCAGGGGATGGAAACAACATCAGCCACGGTCGTGGGAACGTCAACGACGAGGAGTAGATAACACCCAGGCCCAAAGAAGTAAGGAGAACAAAAACAACAACCCGACTATCACGCAGATTACGCGCACGATGCTGAAGCGGGACTTCGGAACCGAACCGAGGCTCTGGCCCTGATCGGAATCAATTTCGCTGGGAGAGGATTGTGATCGGTGCTTTAGGTGGAGGATGACACCCACCAACGTCCCCAAGGATGTCCATTGCAGAACGACCCCGTAAGGGGAAGGCGACATCCCCAGGTTAAACGCGCCCTGTGATAGCGCAAATGCGAGAACCGTTGACGGAAAGTGCAGCATTACAAACAACCAAGGGGGACACCACTGCACCACCCCCACCGTCTGGATAAGGAAAAGGAGGCTAGCTGCGATTCCGCTGCCAATACCGATGATTACACGCATTTGTGCTCTACCGACCAAAGGGGTCGGGCCGGGAAGTGTGAAATCCTACCGCTTATTCCACAATTCACGGCCCGACCCCGTTACAAACTTCCGGGTCGTCGGCATGCGAAAAGGCCAGCAAATCCGAGGGCGCGGCAGACACCTTCAGGCGTTAGTTGTCGGGGCCGACACCTGCCGCCTCCGTGTAGGAAGCTTCTCGATGACAAAGGCGGACGACAGTGGTGGTTTGCGAGAAGTTGCTGACCGTGGTGCAGCAATGTCACCAATGCCATAGCGAAAGGGGTCTCCCGCCATTAACTGCTGAGCGTCGATTAAACCCGGACGCAGGTTAGCGCCGATGCCGGCGCCCCACGAGCCATGCGCCCCCCATAGCTAGCAGCGCCAAAGTAGTTGGCTCCGGGACTGGAACCAGTTCCTGACAGAACGTGAAGCTGGTGTAGCCTGCAAAATCAATGGTGTATCCAAAGTCCAGAATTTGGCCAACGGCAACGGGAGTTCCGCCGACGTATTCGATTTGCCCCATGTATTTTCCCGTATAGGCGCCACTGGTGACCAGCTCGGGTTGGAGCGTGTAGCTGAGGGTCCAATAATTCGGCGCATAGACCAGCGCATCATAGATGCTGAAGTCCGAACTCATGATCACGTTCACATGGTAGGCGGTCCAAGCGAACCCTGTGTCATTGTTTAGCGCGTTGCGGATGACGAGCGTCGGATCTTCCGGTGTGTCGGTGGTAAACGTCCCCACCATGTGACCCGGCCCCGAGTATTGATCCCCGGTCATGCTCAGGGAGTCCAGCTGCAAATCCAGTCCCACCTCCCATGTCCAGTTGGTGCAGACAATGGCTCCGTCACCATCATCGCCATAAGTCACACCGGTGAGCTTTGCATGGACAGGGAAAACGGCCAGGCTGGCCAGAAGAAATACGGCAAGACATTGCTTACTCATAACTGCTGCACTCCGTAGTACGGACTTGGTTAAACTCAAACTGGGACTAATGTAACGACATCTCTCTTACTAAGGCACGCTCATGGAGTCAACCAAGAACAATCAAAAGCATCAGGTATGCTTTGATCTAAGAACGTGCATTCGACCAACTGGCGCAGAGCAGTGACGGGGCGGAAAGAGGCTGCTAATTGTGACTATTCTCCCCCCCCAGCCGCCACGCGCCTGCGCCCCGGGCCTACCCCGGCGCGGTCAGCTCGATCCCGACGTAGGGGCCGACGGGAACGGTTACGCCGTTCACAGTGACGGCGTTGCCGTCACAAAGGGGTCGGGCCGGGAAGTGTGAAATCCTACCGCTTATTCCACAATTCACGGCCCGACCCCGTTACGTTTAGGTCGTTTAACGAATTCCGAACGCCGAACGCCACACCGCAAGAGTCATCGTACACCAGCCGGTTCTTGCCGGGTTTTGCCGGTTTTTGCTTTGAGTCAGACACCGCTCGGGACTATGGTTTAGCCGCTATTGTCCTCCCGCAGGCAATTCCGTGCCAGTGAAACCACCTGCCGGGAGCCCTTGAAACCATGATGACCACTGACATCCGCACCGCGGCGTCCGCGTCGGCTTCCCAAGCGTCGGCCCCATCCAACGCGCGTCCCAAGTATCCCGGCATCCCGCTGACCTGCAACGGCAACCAGTTGGTGGCGACGCATGTCGAGGCGCGCATCACCGAGGGAGGGGTGTTCTACCCGATCACGCCTTCGACCGAGGGCGGAGAGCTCTATCAGGCCTCTTACGCCAACGGTGAACTCAACGTCTGGGGCCGGAACAAGGTGGCCATCGAGACGGAGGGCGAGCACGCGGCTCAAGGCGGTGCCACGGCGCTGGCGGTGGCGGGTCACCGGGTGGTGAATTTCACCTCCGGACAAGGCATCGCCTACGCCATGGAGCAGTATTACCACGCGCCGGGCAAGCTCTCGACCATGGTGCTCGAGGTGGGCGCCCGCGCCCTGACCAAGCATGCGCTTAACGTCCATTGCGGGCACGACGACTTTTACGGGGCGCTGGACACCGGGTGGACGATGCTGATGGGCAAGGACGCCCAGCAGGTGGCCGACCAGGCGCTGATCCTGCGCAAGGTCAACGAGCTGTCACTCAACCCGGGCATGAACATCCAGGACGGCATGCTGACCACGCATTCGGAGCGCACCTACCTGGCGCCCGAAGCCGAGCTGCTCCGCGAGTTTCTCGGCGCGCCGGACGACCTGATTGATTGTCCGACACCGGCGCAACAGGAGTTGTTCGGTCCCCAACGCCGCCGTGTTCCGGCGATGATGGATCTCAAGGCGCCCGTGCTGCTGGGCCCGGTCCAGAACCAGGAACACCACATGAACGGCGTGGTCGCGCGACGCGACAATTTCAACGAGCACATCCTCCCGATGCTCGAAGCCGCCTACCGGGAATTTGGCGAACTGACCGGACGCCGCTACGGTCTGATCAGCGAATACCGGTGCGCGGATGCCGACACGGTGTTCGTCTCCCTGGGCTGCGCGGCGGAAAACCTCGAGGAAGCCTGCGATTACCTGCGCGA
>JALOTZ010000008.1 GCA_025457615.1 Verrucomicrobiota bacterium | reverse complement strand
TCGGATATCCTTTTCGTACCTTCGCCATCCCCATGGTGATGTACGAATGTATTTACTTTGTACATTCTTTTCTTCGGAAAAGTGCATGACAGGCTCTAGGGCTGTGGCCCGGGGGCGTTGGTGGCGGGAGCAGCGGATGGGATGGGGATGGGCGCCCAGCCTTTCCGGTAGTCCTCGCCTTCCTTGCTCCACTTGGTCCGCAGTCCTTCATCCAGCAGCGCGGGCATGAAGAGTCCGCCGACCACGGAGCGCGCCTGAAACCCTTTGCGCCGCGCCGTGTCCGCCATGTACCAGTCCGTCATCGGCACGCGATCGAAGGTTTCGTTCACAAACTTGAACGCCGGGGCCAGCAGCCGGTCCATGTCCTCGCGTTCGCCGGTCAGGCAGGCGGTCCAGAAGATCCAATCCAGCTTGGTGAAGCTTGCGCGTGAATCCAGCGGCAGACCGTACTTGAGCTGCACCTTGAGGTAATGATCCATTTCCTCACGGACGACATTGCTCGGGAAGAGGTTCAGGCCCAGGAAACGGTCCCAGACGAGGTTGTATTTCTGGCTCCAGGTGTCGGGCTGGTCAAAGGCCAGCCGGTAATGACCGCGGCTGTAGGCGGCGTCCACCCACCGGTCCACCCAGCCGCGAACCAGCTCCTGCCAGCGCCGCGCGGCATCCGGATCGCCCCGCTGCTCGCACAACTGGCCGAACGCGCCCAGGGCGCAGATGGCTTTGGCGGACAGGTTGACATTGTGCGGCATCGGTCCGGTGAAATCGTCCGTGCACAACTGTTCGGCTGGATCCCAGCCGGCGTCCTTGAGGTAACCGGCCCACGTCTCGAGCAACGGCCAGTAGGCCCCGGCGAACGCCGCGTTCCCCTCCACCTTCGCGAGCCCCGCCACCATCAACAGCAGGTTGGCGGTTTCCTCGATGGGCATCTGGCCGTCGAGACTCTTCTCGCCCCCACCGTAGGCCTGTCCGGTGGCGTGCGGATACGTGCCCAGGTCATGCGGGGCAAACGGGAAGGGCCAGCGGGGCGATCGCGCGTAGTCCAGCACCGGCACCAGCGCGGCCTTGGCGAGGGTCGGACTGAAGAACAGGTAGAACGGGAACATGGGATAGATCACGTCAGTCGTCCCGATGCATCCGTTGCTGCTGTTCTCCTTGGGGAACAGGAGCGGGGCGCCGCTGGCATCGGCCACCAGCTTGCATCCGGCCAGCGTCTGGCGGTAGGCCAGCGCGGTCATGAGGGCGTATTCGGCTCCGCCCACCCGGGTCATGTCCTTCATGAACCGCCCGTCAAACGCTTCACAGCGCTTGAGCACATCCGCCAGGTCGGCTTCGGCCTGATCCAGCAGCCAGGCCGCATCCGCCCCCGGCCGCCGCCAGTAGGGCGCCAGATCCTGGCTGAAATAGCGGATGGACTTCACGTCGTCGTAGGCGAGCAGGACGTGGCAGGTGCCGCGGCTGTTGAGCATGCCCACCTTGCCCAGCGGAAGGACGGCGGCCAGGACCGGGGCTCCGCCCGACACCGACTTGGGTTTGAAATCCGGTTTGCCGAGGGGCAGCCTTCCGTCCGCGACGAAGGTCCGGCGCGCGGCCTCGCCGGGGAACGGGGCGAGGTGGCAGGCGGGATTCGCGCGGATGCCGACCAGGGCCTGGCCCCAATCGATGCGAATGGGGTCGCCCTTCTTTTCCAGAACCGGCTGGTGGGTTGTTCCCAAGCGCAGCACCTGCAAACCTGGCACCTCGACCGGCGCCACCTCCACCACCTGCTGCATGGTGTTGACCGCCATCTCGGGGCCGCAATCGAAATACAACTCCACCTGATGCTTGGCGCCGTCCAGGCTCACCACGTCCCAGATGAGGTAAGTGAGCGGGCGGCTGAGCAGGTCGAGGTCCGACGGCAGGGCGGGCGTGAGGAACGTGAGGGTGGCGCGCACCTTGCCGTTGGCAAACTCGTACACCGTGCGCGTCGGCCACACGCGCACACTCGTCTGCGGGAACGGCTTCACGTCCTTGGGCTGCGTCCCCATGAGGCGGAACGCTTCCCCATTGATCCGGATCATGCAGTTGAGCGGCTGAAGGGTGCGGGTCCAGTGGGCGGTTTCGATGCCGTTCAGGGTGTCGCCGCAGGACCAGATGCTCAGATAGGGGTCATGGGTCACCAGGGGCACCGCGGGCGGACGGAATGCGGGCAACGGTTGCGCGAGGACCGACAGGGTGGCGGTGGCGAGGAACAGCGGGATCAGCAGTCTGGGCGTTTGTTTCATAGCAATGAAAATGGGAGGGGGGGTGGTTCCTGAAACCCTTCGCGACCGGTTCGCGAGGGTCGGTCCAGCCCAGCCCCGGTCCTTCTTCTACTCCCGCGGCGTTCACACCACAAGAACGCAGACGACTCCCCGGGCGATTTTCCCTGGGGCCCTGCATTATGCGCGTGAAACCGGGCGCGTCCCCCCCTAGTCTTTCCGGGATGATTCACGACACCGCCATCATTGCCCGGGGCGCCGAAGTGGACCCGTCGGTCCAGGTCGGCCCCTGCACTGTGATCGAGGAGGGGGTGGTGATCGGGCCTGGCTGCGTGATCGGGCCGCATTGCCACTTCACCGGCCGGACCCGGGTGGGATCGGGCAACCGCTTCCACGCGGGATGCGTGATGGGCGACGCGCCCCAGGACCTGAAATACAAGGGCGCACCCACCGGGCTGACCATCGGCGACGACAATGTCTTCCGGGAACATGCGACCGTGCACCGGTCCAACCGGCCGGAGGAGCAGACGGTGATCGGCTCCGGCAATTACTTCATGGCCAACGCCCACGTCGGCCACAACTCGCTCGTGGGGAACCACGTGATCCTGGCCAACGGCGTGTTGCTGGGCGGACACGTCGTCATCCAGGACCGCGCTTTCCTGTCCGGCAACTGTCTTGTCCACCAGTTCGTGCGGGTGGGCACGCTCGCCCTGATGCAGGGCGGTTCGGCCATCAGCAAGGATCTGCCGCCCTTCACCATCGCACGTGGCGACAACGGCATGTGCGGGCTGAATGTGATCGGACTGCGCCGCGCCGGGTTCAGTGCCGCGCAACGACTCGAACTCAAGCGGCTTTACCGCCTGCTGTTCCGCAGCGGGTGGCGATTGAAGGAGGCCTTGCGGGAGGCGGGAGAGCCTGCGCCGCAGTCGCCGGCGGCGCAACTGCTCGAGTTTGTCGCGGGATCCAAACGCGGCCTGTGCGCGGACACCGGGCGCCCGGGGGGGGAGGCCGGGTTGGACCCATGAACGTCGCGGCCAGATCCGATTCCGATCGCAAGGCCTTGAGCTTGGCGATGAACCTCTCGCTGGGCTTCGGTCTGCTCATGTTCGTCATGAAGATGGGGGCCTACCTGCTGACCGGCTCCGCCGCCATCCTGAGTGACGCCGCCGAGTCGGTCGTGCATGTGGCCGCGGTCATCTTTGCGGCCTACAGCCTGCGACTCTCCTATCGGCCGGCTGATGCGGACCATCTGTACGGACACGCGAAGATCTCCTTCTTTTCCGCCGGCTTCGAAGGGGCGATGATCATGCTGGCCGCGCTCTACATCATCTACCAGTCCATCCACAAGTGGCTGGGCGGCCTGCAACTGGAGAACCTCGGGGCCGGCACGGCGCTGACGGCCGCCGCCGCGGCCATCAATGGCGGGCTGGGCGCCTACCTGGTGTGGCTGGGACGCCGCAAGAACTCCCTGATCCTCGAGGCGAACGGCAAACACGTGCTGACCGATTGCTGGACCAGCATCGCGGTGTTGATCGGGCTGGGGCTGGTGCTGACGACCGGGTGGCTGCCGTTCGATCCCATCTGCGGCATCCTCATGGCGGGCAACATCCTCAGGTCGGGGGCCGGCCTGGTGAAGTCGGCATTCTCGGGCCTGATGGACACCGCGGACCCGGCGGCGCAGGCCAGGCTCACGGAGGTCCTGGAGCGCGAGACGCGGAAGCATGGCTTGAGCTACCACCAACTGCGCCACCGCAACCTCGGCGACGCCCACTGGGTCGAGGTCCACCTGTTGTTTCCCGGGGACGTCTCTCTCACCAGTGCGCACCGTACCGCCACCGAGATTGAGAACGTGATCGAGCAGTCGCTCGAGCCGCGGGCCTATGTCACCACCCACCTGGAATCCGACTCCGACCACGCCGTGCTGCATCCGCACGAAGACATGAAGAGAGCCGGCACGAAGGCCTGAAGGGCAGGATCACCCCAGATCCTCTGTGCCGCAGGGGGGGGGCTCGGAGCCGGTGGTATGGCGTTCCTTCAGTTTCTCGCTCCACGTCACCAGGCCCGCACCGAGGACAATCAGGAGCACCCCGACCCAGCGGATGGGGCTGACCTGTTCGTCCAGGAACCATCGGGCCGCGATCGCCGTGATGACAAAGCCCAGGGAGGTCAACGGCCAGATCAGGCTGACGTCCCGCTGCGAGAGCAGGTAGAGCAAGGCCACAAAAAAGATGGCCTCGAACAGCACGCCCAACAGCAGGGGCGGATTCCGCGCGCCGCGGGCGATGAGCGCGGCAATCTCGGACACGGACGGACGGCTGATCTCGCCGATTTCCTTCAGGCCTTTGCTGAGGAACACGACGCCGACCGCCTCGAAGACGAGGGCGACCAACAGGATGAGAACGATCTTGGTCATGTTAAAGGTCCTGGTAGCGGATCAGATGGAGCCCCAATTGTTGGACCGCTTGCCCGACGGCGGGACTGACCAGCGCTTCGAGTTCATGTCGAAAATCCTCAAGGGACGGATGCGAGTAAAGCTCTGAATCGCCCGGCGGCAGCCGCGGCAGCAGGCGCAGCACATAAGCCTCGTCCACCCGGGCATTCTGGAGGAGCCCGAACACCTGCCGGGTGTGGCGGATGCCCTGGCGCGCGAAGGCGCGCCGGGCGCGCGCCGAAAGCACACGGTAGATGAGCGCGTGCGAAAAGCGGTAAGCCAGGTGTCCCCGGGCAATCGCCAGGTTCAGGCCGAGCGGATCGTGGGTGAGGCGCACCCGGGTGCAGCCCAGGACGGCGGCGTCCTGCATCAGGAGATCCAGCACCACCGGGTGCAGGTGCAGGTGCAGGTGGCCGTTGACGTGGTCCAGCACCAGCCCGGTCTCGCGAAAGCGCCGGAACTGCTCGTGCAACTCCGCGCGCAACTGCTCCCGCAAGGATCGAAGGAAGAAGAACCGCAGGCCGGCCGCCACCGGACCGCTGCGGAACCCGCCGTTCGGCTGGATCAATCCGGGAATGCGATGGGCCGGCAGCGCGGCGCGCCCCAGCAACAGGGTGAGATGCAGCCCCACGCCGAGCGAGGGGTGTTCGTGCGCCCGGCGGACCGCGTCCGCGGCGGCCGGCTCGTTCACCATCAGGCTGGCGGTGGTGAGGATGCCGCGCGTGTGGGCCTGCTGGACCGCCTCGTTGATCGAGGAAGAACGGCCGAAGTCGTCGGCGTTCACCACCAGCCGCCGCGCGGTCCGGACCTGGGGAGCTTCGGTGTTCACGCGGTGCCGTAAGCCGGGCGGGTGGTGCGGGCGGCGTGGCGCCACCCGGCCTGGACGATCAGCCAGAGCTTGCGCGGTTTGCCCAGGCGGATCAACCGGGGTTGGAACACCTGGAAGGCGGACGCCTCGAGTTTGCGCAGCAGGTTCCAATACACCGAGCCCATCAGCTCGGCGGCCACCATGGCCCGGCGATCCTCGTCCGGGAGTTGCCGCGCGGCGTGGCCATAGTGCGCGCGTGCCCGGCGGGCCACGCTGCGGGCAACTTCGACAAAGCGATCGGAGTAAGCGCCGCGCAGGATCTCCGATTCCGGCACGCCGCAGCGGGCCAGTTCGGATTGCGGCAGGTAGATCCGCCCCCGCTGGGCGTCGTTGTTCACGTCGCGCAGGATGTTGGTGAGCTGGAGCGCGCGGCCCAGCTCGATGGCGTACGCGCGGCAGGCGGGGTTCCGGTATCCAAAAATCTCGATGCTCAACAAACCCACCACCGACGCCACGCGATGGCAGTATTGCTCGAGGGCGTCAAAGGTCGGATAGCGGAACGTGTCGAGATCCATTTCGCACCCCTGGATCAGCTCCTCGAAGAGTTCGCCGGACAGGCGGTAGCGCTGGATGACAGGTTGCAGTTCGCGGTTGACCGGGAATCGGGGCGGGGCTCCGTCACAGGCGCGGCGGATGTCCTCGCGCCAGGCGCGCAGTTGCTCGCGCCGCTGCTCGACGGGCACCGCTTCTTCATCCGCCACATCATCCACCTCGCGGCAGAAGGCGTAGAGGGCGGACATGGCATTGCGCTTCTCCGGCGGGAGCAGCGCGAACGCGAGCGCGAGGTTCGAGGCGCTCTTGCGGGTGATGCGGCGGCTGGTCTGCATGCGGGGGGATCAGACTTCACCTTGGCGCGGCGGGCGCTGGGGCGGAGGGGGTTCCGGTTCCGGCTCGGCGCCGGGCTGGATGCGCAATCGTTGCATCCGGTAACGAAGGGCGTGACGACTGATCTCGAGCTGGTCGGCGGCGCGGGTGAGGCTGAACCGGTTGCGCGCCAGGGCCTGTTCGATGGCCTGGCGTTCGTGATGGGCCAGGATGGCATCGAGCGACCCGGTGGCGGGGGGGGCGTCCGGAGCCGGAGCCGGGGCCAGCCGCTGTTCCAACCGGAAGTCCGGCAGGCTCTCGGCCTGGATTTGCGGTGTCGTCTCCAGGATGAGCGCCCGTTCGAGGGCGTTGCGCAGTTCGCGCACGTTGCCGGGCCAGCGATGCGCCAGCAGCTTCTGCCGGGCCGCGGGCGACAGGGATCGGACCCGGGCGTTGATCGCGGGACCGAGTTGCCGGAGGAAATGAGCCGCCAGCACGAGCACGTCCTCGTCGCGGTCCCGCAGGGGGGGCAGGCGGAGCTGGACCACGTTGAGGCGATGGAACAGGTCCTCGCGAAACTGACCCTGCCCGATGGCCGCCACGATGTTGCGATTGGTCGCCGCGATCAGGCGCACATTCACCCGCAGTTCCTGCGTGCCTCCCACCCGCGTGAACGAACCGTCCTCCAGGAACCGCAGCAGCTTGGCCTGGAGCGGATGACTCATGTCGGCAATCTCGTCGAGGAACAGGGTGCCGCCATCCGCTTCCTCGACCCGTCCGGCCTTCTGGCGCACGGCCCCGGTGAAGGCCCCGCGCTCGTGTCCGAAGAGCTCGCTTTCCAGCAGCGCTTCCGGAATGGCCGCGCAATTGATGCGGATGAAGGGCTTGTGCCGGCGCTGGCTGAGCGCGTGCAGGGCGCCGGCCACCAGTTCCTTGCCGGTGCCGCTCTCGCCCAGGATCAGGATCCGCGCGTCGGTCGGGGCCACGGTTTGAATCAGCCGCCGCAACTCCCGCATGCCCGGGGAACCGCCCACAATCTGATCCAGCGAGATCAGTCCGCCGGACGCTTGCCGCAGCCGGGTGTTCTCCCGGATCAGTTGATAGCGTTCGACGCAGCGGCTGACGGCGTGGAGCAGTTCCTCGGGTGCGAAGGGTTTGGGCAGATAATCCATGGCGCCCGACTGGATCGCCTCGACCGCCAGTTTGGGCGTGGCGTAGGCGGTGATCATGAGGATGGGCAGGCCGGGCCGGAGTTCGCGCGTTTTTCGGACGAGTTCGTAGCCGCTCATGCCTCCCAGACGCGCGTCGGTGATCACCATGAGCCAGGGTTCGCGTTCGATCCGCCGAAGGGCGCCCTCGGCGGAATCCTCCAGACACACACCGTAGCCTTCCGCAGACAACATGGTCTGCAGGGAAAGGCGCATGTTCTTCTCGTCGTCCACGACGAGGACCGGCGGCAATTCGGGCTTCATGCTCGGGCTGGTCTGGAGACCGTGGTGGGAAAGGTTAGGCTGAACGTGGCGCCCTTTCCAAGATCGGACTCCACCTGCACGGAGCCGCCATAGAGTTCAGCGTGGCTCTTGACGATGGCCAGGCCCAGGCCGGTGCCCTTGGACTTGGTGGTGTAGTAGGACTCGAAGATCCGCTGGTGCAGGTGGCGCGGAATGCCCGGCCCGTTGTCCGAGACGACAATCTCCACCTGTCCCGGATCGCGGGAGCGGGCGCACACCTGGATGACGCCTCCGGCGGGCGTGGCGTCCCGCGCATTGGTCAGCAAATTGACCACCATCTCCCGAAGGTGATCGCGCTGCATCATCAGGGTCGGAAGATCCGGCTGGCAACTGCGCTGCAGGTTCAAGTCGAAGATCGCGCCTGGAGGGAAGACTTCGGCCACGGCGGCGTCCAGGACTGGGGCGACCTCCAGCCTTTCGAGCCGCCCCTCGGTCAGGCGCGCATAATCCATCACCTGCGTGAGAATCCGGTCCGCCCGCTCGACTTCCTCGCGAATGATTCCGGTGAGGCGGGCCAGGACGGCCGGATCAACCCCGGTTGCGCGTTGGAGGTTGAAGGTGGTGTTGCTGATGACGGTCAGGGGATTCTTCAACTGGTGGGCAATCTCGGCGGCCAGCCGTCCGGTCGAGCGCAGTTGCTGGTCGCGGACCCGGAACTCGCGGGCCTCGGCCTCGGCGCGCCGCTGCCGGTCCAGCAACAGTTGCACCCCGAACCCGCACGCGGCGACGAGCAGCAGCAGGGTGGTGCGCACCAGCAGCCCCTCGGCCGGGCTGTCCACCGGACTCAGCCCCAACAGCATCCGGGTGGGCTCATCCACGTTCCGGACCAGCGCGTAGTCGCTCACGCCGGCCAGCAGGTAACAGGCGGCGGTGAACAGGTTCAGCACCCACTGGCTGGGGGAGAGGGGGGCGATCAAGGTGTTGCGGATCACCAACCCCACGAACACCCAGAACAGAATGCTGTCATACCCGCCGGTGATCAGCGTCAGTCCCGCGAGGAACAATGCGTCCGCCAGGCTTAACAACACGATCGCCGCCCGGCTCACGGCCGGCGGGACCCGGCGGGCCCACACCCACAGGAGTCCGCCGGCCAGCACCACACCCACGTAAACCCAAAACAGCGAAATCACCGCCTCAACCCCCACATCCAGGGAATAGGCGACCGAGCGAATCCAGGGCAGGAACTGGAACGAGTGGTAGAGGATGCCGATCACCGCCAGCCGCGCCGGCAGGATGATGTCGCGCTCGAGCCGGAGGCCTCGCGCCTGGAGTTCCGTGTTGGCCGGACAGGACAACCGCAGCCGGGCCCGCAGCCGGGCCAGTGTCTCGCGAGAAAAATCCTTCATCATGCCGCGTCCCCCCGGGGACCGGGCCTCAGGCCAACCGCGCGTGGACCCGCTGGACGATCTGGTCCACCGGCCACAGTCGTCCCAATCCTTCATACCCGCAGGACAACGTCCCCGCTTCGGGTCCGATAAACTCGGCACCGAGGCGGGTCAAAGCCGCCACATTCTGTTGGGTGACCGGGTGCAGCCACATGCGCCCGTGCATGGCCGGCGCGATGAGGATGCGCGCCCGCTCGTTCAGGGCCAGGGCGATGCAGCTCAACGCGTCGTTCGCCATGCCGTGGGCGAGGCGGGCGATGATGTTGGCGGTGGCCGGGGCGATCAACAGCAAATCGGCCTGGTCCGCCAGCTCAATGTGCGCCGGTTTCCAGCCCTCCTCCTCGTCATACAGATCGACCACCACCGGGTTGCGGGAGAGGGTCTTGAACGGCAACGGCGTCACAAACCGTTGCGCGTCCGCCGTCATCACGACCCGGACCTGGTGTCCGGCCTTCACCAACAGGCTGGCCAGGTCCACCGCGCGATGGGCGGCGATGGATCCGGTGACGCCCAGAACGATCTGTTTGCTCATGGGATTCCTTGGGATGCGGGCTTCACAAGACGGGCGGAACCGACCGGTGGGTCCGCAGTTGTTCCGCCTGCAATATCATCAACGCCTGGCGCGTGTCCTCCTCGGGCGTGCCGCTCAGGAGCAGGTAATCGAAGTCGCGCCATCGCTCCGCCTCCTGCCGGGCCACCGCCAGCCGGCGGGCAATGACCGCCTCGGAATCCGACGCCCGGTGGCGCAGACGTCGTTCCAGCACGGCCATCGTGGGCGGCGTCAGGAACACCGTCACCAGCGCCTGCCGCAGGACCGGATGTTCCCGGGCGGCCGCGCGGAGCGAGGCGGCCCCCTGCACGTCCACGTTGATCAGCACGTCAAAGCCGGCTTCGAGCTTTTCCAACACCTCCGTTCTCAAAGTGCCATAACGGTGGCCATACACCGTGGCGTGCTCGAGGAACCACCCGGCTTCAACCCGCTCCCGGAAGACGGACGGATCGAGGAAGTAATAGTCCACGCCGTCCCGCTCGCCGTCCCGCCGGGCGCGGGTGGTGCAGGTGATGGCGCGGCGCAGGTTCGGGCAGGTCTGCAGCAGGTTCTGGCACAAGGTGGTCTTGCCCGCGCCGGAGGGGGCGGAGATGAGGAAGAGGACCGGGCTGGGCGCGGAGGCGGGCATGAGGACCGGCTACTCGACGTTCTGCGCCTGCTCGCGGAACTTCTCGAGTTCCGCTTTCAACGCCACCACCGCGTGGGAGATCTGGGCGTCGTTGGCCTTGGACCCGATGGTGTTGATCTCGCGATTCATCTCCTGGGCCAGGAAATCCAGCGTGCGCCCGACCGGCTCGTCCGTCTTGGCCAGGGCCGCGAACTGTTCGAAATGGCTGGTGAGACGGGTCAGCTCCTCGCTGATGTCGCAACGATCGGCAAACAACACCACTTCCTTGAGCAGACGATCGTCGTCCGGCGCCACCTCCACGCCCGCGGTACGCGTCCGCTCGACCAACTGCTTGCGATACTGCTCCGCCACGACCGGCGCCCGCTGGGCAATCTTCGCCGCGGCCTTGCGCATGAGTTGGACGCGTCCGGTCAAGTCCCGGGCCAGGTGGGCGCCTTCGCGCGCGCGCATCTTGAGCAGCGCGCCCAGCGCCTGGCGCAGGGCCTTCTCGACCGATGCCCAGAAATCCTCGGCCTGCACCAGTTGTTCGTCGGTCTGGAAGACGCCCGGGGCGCGGATGATGTGATCGAGGGACACTTTGCCGTCGAGCTTCAGCTCCTTGGCCAGGTGCCGCAGTTCCTGGGTGTAGGCCCGGGCCAGCTCGCGGTTCAGGTGCATGCGCGCCGAGCTGCGGCCCGTGGGCGCGTGCAGCAGCACCTTCACCGTCAACCGTCCCCGGGACACCGCTTCATGAATGGTGTCGCGGATGAGCGACTCGAGGACCTCGAGGTCCGGCGGCAGGTCCACCTGGATGTCCGCCTGCTTGCGGTTGATGGAATGGACCTCGACCGTGATCTTGAAGCCGTCCTGGGCGCACTCGCCGCGCCCGCAGCCAGTCATGGATTTCATGGGCGGCCCACTATGCCACGACCGTTCAACCCGTGGCGAACCAATTTTGAGCCGCGCGCCTCCCGTGTCCTCCCATTCCCCGCGTGACAATGCGACACAATCGGCTCCACAATCCGGCACTGTCGGCATGGCAAAGCATTGGAAGGCTGGAGTGAGGGACGGGATGGATGGAATGGACAGGGGGGACCCGCGCGATGGAACCTGAACCGCTCATCCCGAAGCATGGCGGCTACCGGAAGCTGAGGAGCTTTCAGGTGGCACAACTCGCCTACGATGTGACCGTGCGGTTCTGTGACCGCTACATCGAGAAGCGCAGCCGGACCCACGACCAGATGGTGCAGGCGGCGCGCAGCGGCGTGCAGAACATCGCCGAAGGAAGCAAGGCCAGCGGCACCTCGAAGAAGATGGAGCTGAAACTGACCAACGTGGCGCGGGCCAGCCTGGAAGAACTGAAACTCGACTATGAGGACTACCTGCGGCATCGCAGGCTGACGCTCTGGCCCGAGGACGACCCGCGCCGGAAGGCGCTGGTGGCCCGGCGGTGCGCCACCGCGGAAGAGGTGGCGCTTTGGGTGAAGGAGCAGCATGGACGGGATGGACGCGATGGACCTGATGGGCCGCCGAAGCGCGGCGCCCCGTCCATGAAGTCCATCCAGTCCAACCAGTCCACTTACCCCGAGATCGCGGCGAATGCCGCGCTGGTGCTCATCGGGGTGGCTTGTGCGCTGCTCGACCGCCAGATCGAAGCTCAGGCGGCGGCGTTCACCGAAGAAGGCGGGTTCACGGAGCGGCTGCACCGCATCCGCGCCGAAAGGAGACGCCGATGAAACGCCTCGTCGGCATGCCAAAACGAAGCCAGCCCGGGGCGCTCGGTTCCGCCGCTCCCGCTCGGGCCGCTTCCGCCGGGCGCTGTTCCTCGTGGACCGCGAGACGCTCGGTGACCAGGCCTGCCGCCGCCTCAAGGAGGTTCACCTCGACAAGCTGCAAAGCTTTGCCGACATCTACGACGTCAAGGAACTCGACGACCTCCGCCCGGACAAGGACACGCGCCTGCACATCGCCACCGTCCAGGGCATGGTCAAGCGTCTGCTCTACCCCTCCCCCGGCCAGCCGCCCATCCCGGTGGACCAGTACGACCTGATCATCGTGGACGAATGTCATCGCGGCTACATCCTGGATCAGGAGCTTTCCGACCAGGAACTGCTGTTCAAGGACGAGAAGGATTACATCTCGAAGTATCGGCGTGTGCTCGATCACTTCGACGCCGTCAAGGTGGGCCTGACCGCCACGCCGGCCCTGCACACCACGGAGATCTTTGGCAAACCGATCTTCGAATACTCCTACCGGCAGGCGGTCATTGACGGTTACCTCATCGACCACGAACCGCCCATCCGCCTGGTCACGCGCCTGGCCAGACACGGGATCCAATGGAAGAAGGGCGAGATCCTCAAGACCTACCACCCGGGCACCGGCACCATTGATCTCGCCACCGCCCCTGACGAAATCACGTTCGCGGTGGACCACTTCAACCGGCGCGTCCTCACCGAACCGTTCAACCGCGTCATTTGCGCCGAACTCGCGGCTGAGATTGATCCGTCGGTGTCCGGCAAGACCCTCATCTTCTGCGCCAACGACAACCATGCGGACCTGGTCGTTCGCCTCCTCAAGGAAGCCCTCGAAACCCGTTACGGCCCGATGGACGACGACACCGTGATGAAGATCACCGGCAACACCGACCGCCCCCGGGACCTCGTCCTGCGCTTTCAGAACGAACGATTGCCCGCCATCGCGGTTACGGTGGACCTGCTCACCACCGGCGTGGACGTTCCCGAGATCGTCAATCTCGTTTTCATCCGCCGCGTCCGTTCCCGTCTGCTTTACGAACAGATGCTCGGCCGCGCCACACGCCTCTGTCCCGACCTGTTCGGCCCGGGCCAGGACAAGGAGGTGTTCCGCATCTTTGACGCGGTGGACCTCTACGCGGCGCTCGAGGACTTCAACACCATGAAACCCGTGGTGAAGGAGCCTCAGCTCTCGTTCACGCAAATCCTGGATCAGCTCGCCAAGGCACCCACCACCGCTGCCCGCCAGAACTCGTTCGAGCAGCTCGTCGCCCTGCTCCAGCGCAAGCGCCGTCGCCTGCTCCGTGATGAAGTCCTTATCGAAACCGCCTGCGGCAAAGGCGTCCCGGAACTGATTGCCGCGATTCGCGACGCCGGCCCGCGCCGCGCCTTGTCGCTCTTCAAGAAGGCGCCCGGCCTGGCCGCCCTTCTGGACGAAGCCGGCGGCACCGCGCTCCCGGCCCACGTGCCCATCTCCGAGCACCCGGACGCCCTGCACGAAAAGTCCCGCGGCTACGGCACGGCCACCCGCCCGGCGGACTACCTCTCCGGCTTCAGCCGCTGGCTCGAGGCCAACCGGAACAAGCTGCCCGCGCTGCTGGTGGTGACCCAGCGTCCCCGCGAACTCACCCGCGCCCAGTTGAAGGAAATCAAACTGGCGCTGGACCAGGCCGGATACTCCGAGACCGCCCTGCGCACCGCCTGGCGCGAGTGGAAGAACGTGGACATCGCCGCCACCATCGTCGGGTTTATCCGGGCGCGCGCGCTCGGGGAGCCGCTGCTTCCCTACGCCGAGCGCGTGGACCACGCCCTCCAAAGCATCCTGGCCTCGCGCCGCTGGACCAGTCCCCAACGCCAGTGGCTCCAGCGCATTGCCAACCAGATCAAGGCCGACACCGTCGTGGACCGCGAGGCGCTCGATCACGGCATCTTCCAAAACAACGGCGGCTTTCCCCGGCTCAACAAAATCTTCGGCGGCCAGGTCCAGTCCCTCCTCACCGACTTCCACGACCGCATCTGGCAGGACGCCGCCGCATGAATCGGGGGAACTCGTCAATCCGCAATCGTAAATCGTAAATCGCCAATCCCCCATGCCCACCACCCAGGACATCGTCCAGAAGCTCTGGAACCTCTGCAACATCCTCAAGGACGACGGCATCACCTACCACGAATACGTCACCGAACTCACCTTCCTCCTTTTCCTGAAAATGGCGCAGGAAACCGGCGCCCAGAAGACCCTGCCCGCCGGCTATCGCTGGTCCGACCTCGAATCCAAAAACGAGGCCGACATGCTCACGTTCTATCGCGGCCTGCTCCTGCACCTTGGCACCGAGGCCAAAGATGCGCGCGTCCAGGCCATCTTCGCCAACGCCAGCACCAGCATCCGCCTCCCGCGCCATCTCCGCGAACTGGTCACCCAGATTGACGCCATTGACTGGTTCGAAGCCCGCGAGGAGGGCATCCTCGCCGACCTTTACGAGGGTCTGCTCGAAAAGAACGCCAGCGAAACCAAGACCGGCGCCGGCCAATACTTCACCGCCCGCCCGCTCATTGACTCGATGGTCGCCGTCACCAAACCGCAGCCGGGCGAGATCATCCAGGACCCCGCCGCCGGCACGCTCGGGTTCATCGTCGCCGCCGATCGCGAGATCAAACGTCGCACCCAGGATCTCAGCCGGCTCTCGGAGAAAGAGCAGGAGTTCCAGATTCACCAGGCCTACGTCGCCGTCGAGCTGGTGCCGGATACCCACCGGCACGCGCTCATGAACGCCCTGCTGCACGGCATCTATTGCCCGATTCACCTCGGCGACACCCTGGGGTCGGTCGGCGAAAGCCTGCCCAAGGCGGACCTCATCCTCACCAACCCGCCCTTCGGCACCAAGAAAGGCGGCGGCCTGCCCTCGCGCACCGATTTCACCCACCGCACCAGCAACAAACAGTTCGCCTTCCTCCAGCACATCTACCGCGGACTCAAACCCGGCGGACGCGCGGCGGTGGTCCTGCCGGACAACGTCCTGTTCGAGGAAAACGTCGGGGCGCGCATCCGGGCCGACCTGATGGACAAGTGCGACCTGCACACCATTCTGCGCCTGCCCACCGGCATCTTTTACGCCCAGGGCGTCAAGACCAACGTCCTGTTCTTCACCCGGGGCCGGACCGACAAGGGCCACACGGCGCGCGTCTGGGTTTACGATTTGCGCGCCAACATGCCCAGCTTCGGCAAGCGCACCCCGCTCACCCGCGAGCATTTCCGGGAATTCGAGCAGGCCTACGGCAGCGACCCCCACGGCGGCGGCAAACGCACCGATCAAGGCGAGGCGGGCCGTTTCCGCTGCTTCACCCGCGAGCTCATCAAGGAACGCGGCGAGAACCTCGATCTGAGCTGGCTCAAGGACGACGACTCGACCAACCACGACGACCTGCCGCAACCCAAAGCCGCCGTCAGCCTGGTGCTCAAGAAGCTCCAAACCGCCGTGAAGGAAATCCAGCACCTGCAGCGCGACCTCGCCCGGTCATGAGCCGTCCCGCCCGCCAAGGCCCCCCACGGAGCGCAGGCGTTTCGCCTGCGAGCAACGATCTGCCGCGGGGATGGGAGACGATTGGGTTGGGTGAACTGGGCATGGGCCGGACTCAGAACATTGAGCCCGCGAAGAGGCCAGATGAGGAGTTCGAGCTGTGGAGCGTGCCGAGCTTTCCAACCGCCCGTCCGGAGATCGTTCTCGGCAGTGCAATCGGCTCCAACAAACAGAGGGTCCAGCCAGGCGACGTCCTGCTCTGCAAAATCAATCCTCGCATCAACCGCGTGTGGTGTGTTGGACCCAAGGCAGGCCGGACCCAGATCGCATCCACAGAGTGGGTCGTCTTCCGTTCGCCTCTGTTTTACCCGCTGTTCCTGATGTGGCGGTTTCGTGAGGGAGCCTTTCGCGAGGCCCTATGCCGCACGGTTGCAGGGGTCGGGGGATCGCTGACCAGAGCACGCCCCAAAGACGTCGCGAGGATTGAAATCGCCCTCCCCCCGCTGGCGGAGCAGCGACGGATTGTGGCGCGGTTGGAGCGGTTGGAGGCGCGGAGCCGCCGCGCCCGGGCCGCCTTGCAGGACCTCCCCGCGCTCCTCGCCCAAGCCCGCCAATCCCTCCTCGCCGCCGCCTTCCGCGGCGACCTCACCAAGGAGTGGCGTAGGACACACCCAGATGAGGAACACGGATCAAGCCTCGTTGCGGCCCTTGAGCGGGCGCATCAGCAGGCTGGTGGACACAAGCGCGGCAACGCCGCCCAGGCCACAGAGGGCGTTCATGATCTGACGCCAGCCGATTTCCCCTCCTCTTGGGGGCTAACCGACTTGCTCAACCTCTGCCGCCCGGGCAAGCCGATTACTTACGGCATCCTCATGCCTGGCCCAGACCAACCCGACGGCGTTCCCTATGTGCGCGTCGCTGATTTCCCAGGCCATGAAATTAATCTGGCCACCGTACGCCGCACCACGAAAGCAATTGACGCTGCCTATGCCCGCTCTCGTCTATCCGCAGGAGATTTGCTCCTGTCGATTCGCGGCAGCGTCGGTCGGCTAGCCACCGTGCCGACTGAGCTCCATGGTGCCAACATCACCCAAGACTCTGTCCGCCTGAGCATTGCCGGCAGACTCAGGACTGCGTTTGTGGAATACATGCAGTTCGCGGTATCAATGTGGGGGATGTTCGGGCTCTGCAGATTCCTGTTCCCCCGCTTGCCGAGCAGCGCGAGATCGTGCGCCGCCTCCAGGAGGGCCTTGCCCGGCTCGACGCGGCGCAAGCCGCGTACGAAGCCGCAGTGGCAGAACTGGACCGGCTGGATCAATCCCTGTTGGCGCAGGCCTTTGCCGGCCAGCTCGTCCCCCAGGACCCCCGCGACGAGCCCGCATCCGCCCTCCTCGCCCGGATTCAGCCTGAAAACGGCCGTTCATAAACCACAAAGATCACAAAGATCACGAAGGAAAGAGGTTGGGGGAAGTCAACTGAAGGCCATTCAGAACCGTTTAGGAACCGCGTGAGGTGCCGCAGCCGGAGCCGCAGGCGGGGTTGGAATGGGCCGCCGCGGGCTCATGGTCCCAGTCCTTTGTACATCAGTGGCCGGCGCCGACGTTGGGTTGGTATGAGTTCGTTGCGTCCACTGGAGCATTGGTGGCGGGCGGCAAACCCCAGAGGCGCCGTTTCCGTTCTGGCACGGTATCGAGGTAGTTGTCCGGAAGGCCCAGCATTTGGAAGTAGTTCGTGGGGATTGGCCGACGAGGAACCGGTGAATCCATACGGAGCCTCTGCGGGTGTTCGTATTTGGCCACGGTCTTGGTGACCCCGGAGATTTCCATGTATAGCGGGGTGGATTCCAGGTTCTCGGCGGCATACCGTTTCGGCCCGGCAACCCGCCATCGCACGTCGAACAAGGGCAGGGGATACACCTTGCCGTCGCTTTCCTCGAATTTGTACTGGTTGACCTCGGCGCGCTTCTTTAGACTGAGCTGTTGAGGATCCACGCCCAGCAGTTTCTGAAGCGCGTCTCGGGCAATCGCCTCCGCCTCCTTTTTCGTGATCTGGCTCTTGATCTTTGTCAGCCGGGCCGACTCGTCGTCGTGGTAACGGAAGGAGGGGGCGAAATAATTGGTGTCCCAAAAGGAGAAGAGGGTGTTCCGATCGAAATCCCAAAAGAACCGGCCATCGCGCGTCAGGAGCTTTCCTGTAAGGCCATCAGCCGATGGATAAACTGCAAAATAGACATGATTGACGGTCAAAGGGTCGGGAATGTCCAGTCGCCATTGCTCGCGCATCGTGTTGGCTTCTTGTAGCATGAACTCCAATCCCCAAACCTCGAACGCTGGTGTGTTGGTGGCGATCGCAAATGGGTATTTCCATGAGCCGAAGTGTTGGCGTGCGGCGGCCATGCTGTCGAGCGGCCCAAGCCGACGCGAGGTGTCGGACACCGGTTCAGCGGCTTGGAGTCCGACTGTCATGATGAAGATTAAGAAGAAATCAGCCGGTTTCATGGCAATTCAGTAGTTGATCACCAGATCCTCGGCGCCGTAAAGGACCATTCCCCCAGCCGCAAGAGGTGCATAGTCTGCAGCTGCCGAGATGGCATCTTTCACCGGCCGCAGGCCTGTTGGCCCATTGCCCCAATAACTCCAAAATCTTCCGATGTACTCCTCATGTGGGGGGTAGAGCTGATTGCCCGCGATGATATGGGTTCCCACGGACTTCGTTCGGTTCCACCCCATGAAAGCCCTTGGCCGGATGCCACGCTTCTGGGTGAAATCCGTGACAATCATGCCTTTTCTCTTGGGTATCCCGAAGGCCTGCGGCCAGTTCCCATCCGCCGTGTTGCAGCCGTCCAGGAACACGAACCGGTAGGGGTGCATGTTGGTGGCCGTGAGCGGATTCTTGAGATTGTTCCCCAAAAGCGACTGAACCATGGGGATCGTGAGTCCTCCGCCTCCGAGTGAATTCCCGCTGCCGTGGCCGAAATACACGAAATCTCTGGCCGTAGCGAAAGTCATCCTGTTGGTCACCAGTCCCCAACCCTGCGCCCCAACCTCATGGGGCGTGGTCAGCCCGCCCAGCAGGTTCTGATGGAAGACCTCCACGGCGTTCCACACTGTTTCCATCAGCAACCTGACATCATCATGGCCTGGTGCCCACGAGGGAAAGACTTGCTGATAGCAGGTGACCGCCCGGGTGTAGTAGTTCCACGCCGGTTCGATGAACACCCGGTTTGTCGCGATAGGGTAGGGAGGGACCGCACCGCTGGGAATGGCGGTCATTGCCAGTGTGTAGGATGGATTTGGATACTGATTCCCGTAGGGGTCCGTGTTGTTCAGGCTGAATCCGGGGCCGGGGATGCCGGGATAGTTGCAGTAACCGTCGGCGTCTATTTCCCCCTCGAGGTATCCCAGGTACGCTTGGTCATGGTCGTAAACGTCCAGGTGCCAGACGCCGTTGGTGAACACGGTCTGGAAGCCGACATAAATCGCCTCCCCACCAACGTTCCAAGGATCAGGCTGGAAGATGAGGTTGGAAACCGTGACCGCGATCGGCGTGTCGAGGAGAACGGTTCCATCGTCGAGGAGCGCCCCCAATTGCAGTGTATAATTGCCGTTCGTGACGTGCGTTGTGTCCCAGACCCCCGCCGGGGACTCTCCCTCACCCAAGGGAAACTCTGGGAAACTCGACCCGGGAAGGTTGTCGTCGCTGTCGTTATCCGTGAGAAAGACCTGGTCAATTGTCCGGTTCGTGTCGGTGAAGCCAAACTCGACCGGTATCGGCACCAACCCGCTCAACACGGTGCCATTCGTGATGCCGAACAGGTGCAACCCCGTCCTTACGACCCGGTAAAAACCACAGCCGGGTTCGCCCCCGTCACCTGAATCTTCCGTTTGTGGTCCGCCCGTCTGCTGTTGAAAGAGCCGCCACTTCTCGACAAGGTCCGCGCTCCATTCGTCAATCGATCCATCCGGCCAGATGATCACTTGCCCCGAGAGGTCGATGCCAGGCGGATAAAGGGCAAGAGGGACAAGTGATTCTCCCTCCTTCTGTGTCACCATCGGCTCCGTCGAAAAGTAATCCGCTTCGACTGTCGCACTCTCTGTGCCTGGCGGCCCGCCGCTGCCGCCGCCACCACTCGAATAGGCGCTCGTCGTGCATTCCACGATGCCCGAGTGAACGAAAGTCGTGAGGTTGGTTTGGATTTGAGCCGAGAGCAGGTTCGTGAGTGTTACCCATGTCGAATGGGTGCTCAAATCTTCACGCCACTCGACGCGATACTGCTCGCCCTCGATCGAGGGCCACGACAAGACAACATCGGGGCAATCCATTTGCAGCTTAAGTCCTTCGATCGCGGACGTGGGAAGTGTGGATGTGAGAAGGAGCACGGCTACCGCAAGGATACCCTTTCTGATGGCTTTTCCGTGAAAGCGTCCGGCTCGTTGTGGCCGGCAGCCGAAGCCGCAGTTCTGTGGGGTGATTTCTCTTTGCATACGCAGTTCCTTTTACCGGACCACATTTATTGAACCGCCGGCGCTGGGCCGCTGCAAGAGCGAACTTCCAAGGCATTAAGCCGGTGGGCGATCCACCGCTTCCCGGATCAATGTTTGGTCGTGGGGCTTGTTTACCCCCCTAAGCGGGAACCAACGTCGGCCGAACAACTCGGCCTGTCATTGGCCCCGTAAGGTGCAACACGCGCATCGGCGCATCCACCCGCTCCAGCAGGCGCTCCGCCACGAGGGAACGGTGACAGAAATTGTAATCCGCCTCGAAACACATCAGGCAACACCGGTCATTCTGCATCCGCGCCGCAAGCCGCTCCAAGGCCGCCGTCTGGGTGTCCAAGTAAGCCCTGTAATCGCGCGTGTACTGCCGCCAGTCGCCGTCTTCGCGATACCGATGCCGGATCTGACGCGGACAGCCCAGTTCCACCCAATGCTCGTAGCGGATACCCCGCGCCTCGACGGCCGCCAACAGTGCGGCCTTGGCAAAGCCTGGCTTCCGGCTGATCGGCAATTCGCGCACGTCCACCAGTCTGCTGACGCGACATCGCTTCAGCAGGTCCAGGAAACCCGCCAGCGTCAGTCCCTCGTAGCCGATGGTCATCAGTTCGATCATGCGCCGGCGCAGCATCGCCCCGCTCTGCCTGTCGGGCCAGTCCATAATCTGGAATCTCGATCAATCCCTGTTGGCGCGGGCCTTCGCCGGACGGCTCGTCCCCCAGGACCCGCGCGACGAGCCCGCCTCCGCCCTCCTCGCCGGGATTCAGCCTGAAAGCGGCCGTTGAGGTGAGCATTGGGCGGCAACGCGATGGGGCAATCGATTGTGGAACCCCGCGTTTCGGTCCTTGCACGCCAAAGGATGCGCCCGCAGGACGGCGCTTCCGGGCTTTGCGATCCCGGCGCGGATGGTATGTTGGCGTCCGAGAAGAGGAGACAGAATCATGACCAAGAAAGTGCTGTGCCTGCTGGTGGACGGTTTCGAGGAAATCGAGACGGTCACGCCCATCGACCTGCTCCGGCGCGCGGGTGTCGAGGTGGTGATCGCCTCGCTGACCGGGGAGAAGCGGGTCGCCGGCCGTTGCGGCGTGCGGTTGGAGGCGGATACCGCGATCGAGGACGTGATGCAGGGCGCCGGGCAAGCGTTCGATCTCTTGTTCATACCTGGCGGTCCCGGCGTCAAGACGCTGCGTGCGGACGGTCGGGCGGCGCGGCTGGCCCGGCAGTTCGCGGATGCGGGCAAGTTGATGGCCGCCATTTGCGCGGCGCCGACAGTCCTCAAGGATGCCGGGCTGCTGGCGGACAAGCGTTACACCGCGCACTTCTCGGTGAACGAGGAATTACCGCTGGCGCTGGCCGGTGAGAAGGTGGTCGAGGACGGCCACTTGATCACGTCCCGCGGCGCCGGCACGGCCCTCGAGTTTGGCCTGGCGCTGGTGAAGCGGCTCATGGGGCCGGCCAAGGCTACGGAGGTTGCCGACGCCATCATGGTCTGAACCGCCGGTTCGCTGCGACTCCGCGGCGTTGCGCGAGACCTCGCGCGCAACCGCCATATAGCCGGCCAAGCCAACGATGCAGAAGATACCCAACGCAAAGACGCGGAGGCGCGCAGTCGCAAGGCTTTCAGAGCCGCTTCGGACCGTTCTGGGCGAAACCGTTGGGCGAGGGCTGCCTGCCCACCCAGCACCCGGGTTCAAGTTCTTTCCGCACTTTGCGTCCTGGCGTCCTGGCGTTGAATTTCAACGGCATCGGTCCGCTAAGCACCGGCGTCCTGTCCGTTGCTCTTGTTCTCCTGGCGCCGTTGCGTGAAGAAGTCCATCAGCAAACCCCGGCATTCCTCCTCGCGCACGCCTCGAGTGATGTCGCAGCGATGGTTCAGGCTGGGGAACTGCAGGAGATTCAGGGCGCTGCCGGCGGCGCCCCCCTTGGGATCCGTGGCTCCGAAGACCACGCGCGCCAGCCGTACGTGCACGATGGCGCCCGCGCACATCGGGCAGGGTTCCTTGGTCACGTAGAGGGTGCAGTCCGTCAGCCGCCAGTCGCCGACCGCGCTCTCCGCCTGGGTCAAGGCGAGCATTTCGGCGTGGGCGGTGGCGTCCTTGAGGAGCTCGACCTGGTTGCAGGCCCGCGCGAGGATGCGTCCCTGGCGCACCACCACGGCGCCGACCGGCACTTCCTCTGCCTCATAGGCGCACGCCGCCATCCGCAACGCCTCGCCCATGAAATAGTGATCGCTTTGCAGGTCGATGATCGGTTCGTCCATCACTTGACGGTTACGGGTTGAAAGCTGCGGGCGGCGCAACGGCGGACCCTTCCAGGCGCCACTCGTTGCGTCCGTCTCCGAAACAGTGGCAATGGGCGGCGAAGAATCCGCCGCGATGCTGCCAGAACCAGGGCCAGAGGCGTTCCACATCGGTTTGTGGCAGGTTCAGCTTGGCGAGGGATTCCCGGCCAAAGAACTCGAACCGGCCTTCGTGGCACGGCGGGGGCAGCCGATCCAGCCGCGGCTTGATCTCGAACAGGAACATCAACCAATGGCTTTCCCCGCGGTAACCGTGCTCGCTCACCAGCCCGGTGAGGTGGAAGTCGGTGGCCTTCAGCTCCAGGCCCAACTCCTCGTGCGCCTCCCGGCAGGCACAGGCGTAGGGGGATTCCCCCGTGTCGGTCTTGAGCTTGCCTCCGGGCGGGCTCCACAAGCCCCGGTTCGGCTGCTCTGCGCGCTCGAGCAGCAGCACTTCGTCCTGTGCATTGAAGCAGTAAAGCAGGGTCGCGATCTGGTAGGGCAACGCCACGAACGGAGTGAATCAGAGGCGGCTGGCGCGGGCAAGCCACACACAGCGCCCGGCGGTGGCGTGGTGCGTCAAGCCGGATGGTCCGGCCTCAGGCCAGCGTGTCCGCTTTCACCTCGATCGCGCAGATCTCCGTGCCGGCCTGGTCCTGGTAATGGAAGGTGACGGTGGCGCCCTTGTCCATGAGCAGCTTGAGGAACGACATGTTCCGGGCTTGTTCCTGCACCAGCGGGGTCAGCGCCGTCCGCGTCGCGTCCACGTCCAGGTCCGCGGCTGCCGCATTCAGCAGGGTGTAGTGGTAGTGCAGCCGGTCGGTGCCGGCTGTGACCGCGTCCAGGCGCGTCGCGGAATCCACCATCATCGGAAAGTGCCCCTTCAGCTCCGCCTCGGTCCGGTGCAGCAAGGATTCCAGACTCTCCTCAGCCGCCGGCTGGGGTTGGACTTCCGTGTGGTCCTCCTCGATGAGCCGGCCTTCGTGATCGTACCTGCGGACTGTCATGGACGGCAGGCTAGATGGAGGCGGCGCCGAGCACGAGCGTTTCTTTCCGGAACTCGGCTCCGTGAGCCGCAGCGGCGGCGCGGGTGCGGGTGGCCTGCGAGTTGGTCGTGAGCGTGTGGAGCAGCGTGGCTGCTGCGGGTCATGGACCCGCGGTCCGTTGTGGGGAGCGCGGCTCCGTGAGCCGCAGTGGTGGCGCGGGTGGAGTGGGTTCCGCTCGACGCAAGGCCAACGTCGTTTCAACCCGCCTTCTGGAGCAACGCGATGGCTTTGGCCGCGTCCTCCTCGGTGTCGAAGGCAAAATGGGCCACGAACTGCGTGCCCAGTGCCGCGGCGGACAACCCGCGCAGGTTGATCCCGGCTTTGGCCAGCTTCTGGGTCAGACGCGCGCCCGCCCCGGCTTCGTTGTGTCCCTGCACCCGCACCGAGTGAAGGCTTTGGGTCACGTTGAAGCCAATTTCGGTGGCCGCGTCCACTTCCTTGTCCCCGAGCAGCGGGGTGACAAACACCACTCCGGTGCCGGGCTTGTCCGGCGCGCGGCGGGCAATCACGAAACCCAGGTCCGCCCCCGCCTCCGCCAGCACCGTCAGCTTCTGGGCCAGTGACCCTGGCTTGTCCTCCAGGCTGGCCGCCCAAACGTCCTCCTTCTCCACAATGATATTCATGATCTGCTCTCTCTCCTTTCCTGGTCTTGGTTTGGAATCTCGGTCTGGAACCCTTTCCAGTCACTACGGTAGCACAGGATCCGACTCGCGCCTCCTCGAAATCGCGAACGAAGGCCCGCGGCGGCGGGCGTGGAAAACTTCTGGTGGAGCTGCGGCTCCTCCCGGTGTATTGCTGGGGACGAACCATGAAACGGAACTTCCTTGTTGCTGAATGGGGCGCCTTGGCCCTCGCCCTGGCCGGCTTGATCGTCCAGGCGGATGAACCGGCCGAGCGCAAGCCCGCCCCGCCGCCGGAACAGCCGTCCGGGACCAAGTCCGCCGGGGACGCCAAGCCCAAAATGGCCACCATCCCGGACGCCGCGTCCCGACCGGTGGTGATCACCAACACCGTCACGATGGGCGGACGTCCGGTCACCTACACGGCCGAGACCGGCATGCTGCCCTTGCTCAAGCAGGACGGCGATTCACGGGCGTCGGTCTTTTACGTGGCCTACACCCGGCTGGAGAGTTCCGACCGGGCGCGCCGACCGGTGATGTTTTGCTTCAACGGCGGGCCGGGATCGTCCTCGGTCTGGCTGCATCTGGGGGGGCTGGGACCGCGTCGAGTCAAGCTGAACGACGATGGAAGCATGCCGCCGCCCCCGTTCGGGCTTGAGGACAACGAGCTTTCCATCCTGGCCGCCACGGACCTGGTCTTCATTGATCCGGTGGCCACGGGCTACAGCCGCCCGGTGAAGGACGAGAAGCCCGACCAGTTCTTCGGCCAGTTGCCGGACGTGGAGAGCATCGGCGATTTCATCCGGCTCTGGACGACGCGCAACGAGCGGTGGCGTTCGCCGAAATACCTGTGTGGGGAGAGCTACGGGGCCTTTCGCGCCGCCGGGCTGGCGGAGCATTTGCACTCCCGTTACGGACTGTATCTCAACGGCATCGTGCTGCTATCCGGCGTGCTGGACTTTGCCACGCTGCGGGAGGTGCCCGGGAACGAACTGCCGTACATCGTCTTCCTGCCTGCGCTGACCGCCACCGCCCATTACCACAAGAAGCTGCCGGCGGATCTGCAGGCGGATCTGGGCAAAGCGATCCGGGCGGCGCGCGAGTTTGCCCGGGGCGACTACGCCCTGGCCCTGTTGCGCGGGTCAACCCTGACGCCGGAGGAACGGGAGGATGTGGCGGCCCGCCTGGTCCGCCTGACCGGCCTGCCCCGGTCGTTGATCGAGGATCACGAGTTGCAGGTCAGTTCGTACACCTTCCGCGAGCATCTCCGGCGCGAGGAGGGGTTGATTTTAGGCCGGTTCGACGCCCGCATCACCGGGCGCGATGCCGACAAGCGATCCGCCGCGCCGCTCTTTGATCCCTCGTATGCCTCGGCCTACGGACCGTTCTCGGCGGCGATGAACGCCTACGTGCGCGAGGAATTGCAGTTCACCAACGATCTGCCGTATGAAGTCATTGCCGGGGTGAAACCGTGGGACTTCGAGACCCGGGACAGCTATCCGAACGTGTCGGGCAAGCTCGCCTCGGTGATGAGCCAGAATCCCAGCTTGCGCGTGCTGGTGCTGGTGGGGTTGCGCGACCTGGCCACGCCCATGGACGGCATGCGCCACAGTCTGGACCACCTGCAAATCGATCCCGTCCTGCGCCGCAACCTCACGCTGGCCGAATATGAATCCGGCCACATGATGTACGTGAACAAGGCGGACCTGCGGAAGCTGCAGAAGGATCTCGAGGAATTCCTCAAGCCGTGAGGATCGTCTGTCTCCAGCATGTTTCCTTCGAAGGCCCGGCGGGGATTGGCGCCTGGGCGGCTGCCCGCGGTTTCCCGGTTTCCGTGGTCCGCCTGTTCGCCAACGAACCGCTGCCCGGCCGGGACGCGTTCGACCTGCTGGTGATTCTGGGCGGACCCATGAGCGTCCATGACGAGGAGCGCTTCGACTGGCTGCGCCCGGAACAGCGATTCATTCGGCACGCGATCGAGAATGGCAAAGGTGTGCTCGGCATCTGTCTGGGGGCGCAGCTCATCGCCCAGGCCATGGGCGCGCAGGTGTGGGTCAACGAGCACCGCGAGATCGGCTGGTTTCCCGTGCGCCAAACGCCGGAGGCGGGGACGCATCCCGTGTTCAGTGTTCTGCCCGCCGCCTTCACCGCCTTCCATTGGCATGGGGAAACCTTCGACTTGCCGGCCGGCGCGACCCGGCTGGCCCAGAGCGACGGCTGCGCCCACCAGGCGTTCGCCATCGGTCCGCGTGTCCTGGGCCTGCAGTTCCATCTCGAGAGCACCCCTGAAAGTGTGGAAGCGTTGATTCAAAACTGTCCGGGTGACCTTGCCCCGGGCCGGTTTGTGCAGGAGGCGTGCGCCATGCGGACCGCGCACCCGCAGTTTCAGGAAGCCAACCGTCTCCTGGCGTCCGTCCTGGACCGCCTCGGGTGAGGTGCGGCACGCCTGCTATGACGAGGAGCATGGGTCCGGTCCACTCTCGGTGGGCTTGTCACCGGGGGGCGATATCGCGTTCGCCGCACTGAAAGGACTGTTGGTGGTGGCCAAAGTGCCGCCCGCCGGTTCGTCGGTTGAATCCCGATGAAACGAGCCGGGGTGGCGAACAACGGCTGCCTCCGCCGGGTCTCCCGGGGCCGGCGCAAGATTCGACTTTTTCCCCAGGTGCGGCTGGTGTTGAATGGGCGCCTGTTTATGAGCCAGACACATCCGCTCACCACCACGACCTTCGATCTGCCCGGCTACCGGGTCCGCAAGAACCTGGGCGTGGTCCGCGGCATCATCGTGCGGTCCCGGTCTGTCATCGGGAATCTCGGAGCCAGCCTGCAGACCCTGGTTGGGGGCAACATCACCGTTTACACATCGCTCTGCGAACGGACGCGCTCGGATGCCTTTGAACTGATGTTGACTCACGCGGGCGAACTGGGGGCCAACGCGGTCATCGGCGTGCGTTACGATGCCACCGAGATCGGCCCCGGCATCACCGAGGTGCTGTGCTATGGCACGGCGGTGTTTGTGGAGCCGGCGGGCGAAGGCGTTGGAGGCGCCACCGCGTAGCGCCGTTTCCCTGCCGCTCCGGAGATGACCCCGCCCGCTCCCCCGTTCACGCCGCCACAGTCCACGAGGCGAACTTTCCACAATTGAACAATTCCACGATTCAACCTTTCCACCCTTCAACACGGTGACGAATCACCCAACACATGGCCGGTCATAGCAAATGGGCGAAGGTCAAGCGGTTCAAGGGCGCCATCGACGCCAAGCGGGGCAAGGTGTTCGCCAAGTTGTCCCGCGAGATCACCGTCGCCGCCAAGCTGGGCGGGGGCGATCCCGGCTTGAATCCGCGGCTGCGGATGGTGTTGCTCAAGTGCCGCGCGGCCAGCCTGCCCAAGGACAACATTGAACGGGCGCTGCAGAAGGCCACAGGGGGCGGTGCGGATTCGAACTTCGAGGAGCTGGTCTATGAGATCTACGCGCCCGGTGGGGTGGCCATTCTGGCCGAGATCACGACGGACAACCGGAACCGCGCGGCGGCCGAGGTCCGGAGCCTGGTGACCAAGGCCGGGGGCAGCATCGCGGCACAGGGAGCGGTGAGCCGCCTGTTTCAGAAGCGCGGCCAGATCATGGTGGCGCGTGAGGCTGCCGCCGAGGATGCCCTGATGGAGATTGCCCTGGAAGCCGGCGCGGAGGATTTCAAGGCCGACGAGCAAGGCTACGAGATTTTGACCACACCCGCCGCCTTGGAATCCGTCCAGCGGGCCATCGAGGCCAAAGGCATCCGGTGCGAGGCGGTGCAGGTGGCGGCGCTGCCCCAACTGACGGTGCCGGTCGAGGACGAAGCCACCGCGCGGGCGATCACGCACTTGATCGAGGCGCTGGAAGATCACGATGACGTGCAGCAGGTCTATTCCAATGCGGAACTGCCCTGACCCATGACTGAACCCGCGTCCAAGTCCTGGGCTGACTGGTTCCTGGGGGGGGTGGCGGACCTGGTCTTCCGCCACCGGCGTCCGGTGCTGCTGGTGCATGCGGTGCTCACCGTTGCCAGCATCTTCATCACGGTTTTTGGGCTCGAGTTTCGGGTGGACCGTTCCGGGTTGGTGGGGGAGGACAAGCATTACCACCAGAACTTCCTCAGGTTGAAGAAGGAGTTTCCTTTGCAGGACGACCTGGTGGTGGTGGTCGAGAGCGAGAATCCCGAGAAGAACCGCCAGTTTGTCGAGCGCCTGGGGGCCAAACTCGAGGTCGAGACGAACCTGCTCTGCAATGTGTTCTGGAAAGGCGACCTGCGGATGTTGGGATCCAAGGCGCTGCTGTTTGTGCCGGAATCGGACCTGAGAGAGCTGCGCAAGACGTTGGGCGAGTTCCGGCCGTTCCTGACCCAGTTCAGCCAGGCGACCAACCTCGTTTCGCTCTTCGAGCTGGTGAACACCCAGATCCGCACCGCCAGCCGAGGTCAAAACGCCGGGAATGACGCGCTCATCCGGGCGTTTCCCGCCCTGCAAGGCATCGTGGACCAAGCCACCGCCGCGCTGCCCCGTCCGGGCATTCCCCCTTCCCCGGGGGTCGAGGCCCTGTTTGGCGCGGGCTCGGAGGCGCAGCAGGGTAGCTACATCACTTTTGCCAACGGGACCATTTACCTCATCACGGCCAACCCGCTCAACGAGCAGGTGAAAGCCGAGGCCGTCGGGCGCATGCGCGCACTCCTGCAGGCGACCCAACTCGAGGTCACCGGCGTCAATGCCGGTTTGACCGGCGAACCCGTGCTGGAACTCGATGAGATGGTGCAGTCGCAGAAGGATTCCACCGTGGCCAGCTTCGTGTCCCTGTTCCTGTGCGCGCTGATTTTTGTTTACGCCTACAAGGAAACCGGACGGCCCTTGAAGGCAACGCTCTGTCTGCTGGCCGGCATCGCCTACACGCTGGCGTTCGCCACCCTGGCCATCGGACACCTGAACATCCTCACGGTGACGTTTGTGCCGATCCTCAACGGATTGGCCATCGACTTCGGGGTTCACCTCATCTCGCGGTACGAGGAGGAGTTGCGGCATGGCAGGACCGAGGAGGCCTCGCTGCGGCTGGCCTTGGTCCGCACTGGGCGCGGCATCATCACCGGCGCGCTGACCACCGCCCTGGCGTTTCTGGCCATGGGCTTCACCAACTTCAAGGGCATCCAGGAGATGGGTATCATTTGTGGCGGCGGGTTGCTCATTTGCCTGGCGCCCATGATGACCCTGCTGCCCGTGCTGCTCCTGCGGGGACGGCAGAATGTGCTGGATCACGAGCTTTCCCTGCATCCGGATCGTCGCGTCCGTCTGGAGCGGCTCTGGCTTCGGCGCCCGCGGCTGGTGTCCGGGCTGGTGGGGGTGGTCTCGCTTTGGGCGGTGTTGGAGTCGCGCAAGGTGGCCTTCGACTACGATCTCCTCAACATGCAGAGCGCCGGCCTGCCCGCCGTACTGTGCGAGAAGAAGCTGATCGATTCCACCGACAAGTCCGTGATCTTCGGCGCCGTGCTGGCCGACAGCGCCGAGCAGGCCCAGGAACTCGAACAACGGCTCCTGCAACTGCCCAGCGTGGCCAGCATCGATTCCATGGCCCAATACCTCATCCAGGATCCGCAGCCCAAGCTCGGGTTGATCCGGGAGATCAAGTCGGAGATCGAGGACCTCGACTTCCGGCCGCCAGACACCAACCGGGTCAATGTGCCCGAGTTGACGCGCACGCTTTACGCGCTCCAGGGGTACCTCGGGCTGGCCTTGGACGAGATTCCGCCCGAGGAGGTTTCGCTTTCCAACAGCGTCCGCTCCCTGCGCGAATCGGTCTTTGAACTGCGGAAGGAGGCGCTGGCCGGCCAGGGCGCGCAACGCCAGGTCGTGGCCGGGAAACTCACCCAGTACCAAACCGCGCTCTTGCAGGACGTGGGGGCCACGTTCGAGGCCCTGCGCCATCAGGATGACCGGGAAGGGATGCGCGTCCAGGATCTGCCGGAGCCGCTGCGGCAGCGCTTCGTGGGCGTGACCGGCAAGCACCTGCTGCAGGTGTATCCCAAGAAGGATATCTGGCAGCGCGAAAACCAGGAGGAGTTCGTGTCACAAATGCGCACGGTGGATCCCGAGGTGACCGGCACGCCAGTGCAGCTTTATGAGTACACATCGCTGCTCGTGAACAGCTACAAGGAAGCCGCCTGGTATGCGCTGGCCGCCATTTCCATCATGGTCCTGATCCACTTCCGAAGCCTGCTGACGCTGGTGCTGGCCCTCATGCCGGTCGGGGTCGGATTCCTGTGGCTGTGCGGTGTGATGGGACTGGCTGGCATACCGTTCAACCCGGCCAACATCATGACCCTTCCCCTCATCATCGGGGTCGGTGTGGCCAACGGCATCAACATTCTCAACCGGTTTGCCGAGGAACACGATCCCAGCATCCTGGGCCGGAGCACCGGCAAGGCGGTCCTGGTGTCCAACCTCACCACCATCGCCGGCTTCGGCTCCCTTATCCTCGGACAACACCAAGGCATCCGGAGCCTGGGCTACGTCATGTCCATCGGCATGGCCACCTGCATGATTGTGAGCCTGACATTTCTGCCTGCCTTGCTGAAACTCCTGGGCCGTTGGGGCGGGGAAAAAAATGAACCCAGTGTCGGTGAAGCACGTTCGACACTGGGTCAGGAGGAACCGAGGTAAAAAAACCTCAATCGTGGGCCCAGTCTAGTTCGAGGACCGATCAAGTCAACAGTTTTGGCCGATGAATTGTTCAAACTTAAGGATAACGACCCGCCTTGGGCCGGGATGCTTGGATCTTCCGCAGGAATTGAACGGGGTTAACGTTAAAAAGCTGGAGCGCCTCGGGCAGGCCGGTGGGCTGAGGGCCAAAGCACTTTCATGAAAACCACCCTGGCCTGCCGCTGGAATCGTAAGCTGCTGATTGCATGCTGCTTGTCGGCATGGATACTTGCTGGCCTCGCGAGTTTCGCGTCGGATGGTGCCGACATCAGTGCCGGGCCAGCTTGTGACCGCTTTGCGTTGACCCTCGATCCGGGTGGGGTGCGGACCGAAATCGCCGGGCCGCTGTTCTACAATCAGGATCGCGAGGAGGATTTCATCTGGTCGATTCCGCCGCTTTTCTGCTACGCGACGAACAAGTTGGCGGATGCCGAGGAGATGGATTTTCTCTATCCGGTGTGGACTTACGACCGGTTTGGCGGCCAGAAGCGGTGGCAATTCCTGCAGATCATCAACCAGTCCACCGGGGATTTCCAGGACGACACCATTCGCAGCAAGTTGACGTTGTTCCCGTTTTTCTTCAGCCAGCGGTCCACGGATCCAACCCAGAACTATACGGCGGTGTGGCCGTTGATCGGGCGGGTGAACAATCGGCTCTATTATCGGCAGATTGAATTCGTGCTCTGGCCGCTGTGGGTAAAAACCAAGCGCGAAGGGAGCGTGGCCCGCACCCCCGAGGACGAGTTCATTGCCCCGTTCTTCCGCTGGCGCGAGGAGCGGCGGGTGGATGTGACCACCTACAACGTGGTGGCGCCCTTTTTCCACTACCGCGAGGGGCCGGGGTTGCAGGGGTATCAGGCGTTGCCGCTGTTCAGTTGGGAGAAGAAGGAGGTGTCGCGGCGGCTGGACAAATGGGGTGAGGAGGAGCTGGTGCCTGGGTTCCGCCACCTGACGATTCTCTGGCCGTTCTTCTTCAGCCAGGACCGCAAGTTGGGCACGGCAAACGAGGAGAAGTTCCGCGCCCTGCTCCCGCTCTTCAGCATCTTGCGATCGCCTTATCGCGACTCCTCCACCTATGTGTGGCCCCTCGGGCTCACCCTGACGGAGGACCGCGCCCGGCACTATCAGGAGGTCGGGGTACCCTGGCCGTTCATCGTCTTCGCCTGGGGCGAGGGCAAGACCACGACCCGCGTGTGGCCGATCTACAGTCATTCCCGGAACAACGCCCTGGAAAGCGATTTCCTGCTCTGGCCCCTGTACAAGTTCAACGCCATCCACGCCGAAACCCTGGATCGCCGGCGCTCCCGGATCCTGTTCTTCCTCTACTCGAACACCATCGAGGAGAACAAAGAGAACGGTGAATTCCGGCGCCGCCGGGATTTCTGGCCGCTCTACACCCATCGCAAGGAAATGGACGGACGCATCCGTCTGCAGGTGTTCGCCCCGCTGGAACCCTTCCTGCCCAACATCGACAGCATCGAACGCGATTATTCCCCGCTCTGGTCGGTCTGGCGCGCGGAGTCCAACCCGGAAACCGGCGCCTCCAGCCAGTCCCTGCTGTGGAACCTTTACCGCCGGGAATCGTCGCCGGAATCCAAAAAAGGCTCGCTCCTTTTCGGCCTTTTCCAATATCAATCCGGTGCTGAACGGTCCCGGGTGCGGTTGTTTTACATCCCGCTGGGCGGCGGGAAACCGCGCGGCACCGCCGCACCGACCGCGGTGCGCTGAGGGGCTCAACACGTTGCGGCGCTGGAGTTGGAGTCAACCATGAACATGTTTCAAAGCATTGGCGAAGTCTTCGTGCTGGGGTGGCGGACCTTCCTGGCCCTGCCGCTGGCCTGGCGGCATCGGCGCAAGGTGTTTGACCAGTTTTTCGAGATTGGCAACGCCAGTCTGTTGATGGTGTGCATCCTCTCCTTCTTCATCGGCGCCGTGCTGGTGTTGCAGTCGGGGCCCGTGCTGGTGGAGCGCGGCCTGGCCAATTACGTGGGCGGCATGGTGGGCATCACCATGTGCAAGGAGCTGGCGCCGGTGATGATTTCCGTCCTGATCGCCGGCCGCATCGGCTCGGCCATGGCCGCCGAAATCGGTTCCATGCAGGTGTACCACGAGATCGATGCGCTGCGCACGATGAACATCAACCCGGTGCATTACCTGGTGTTGCCCCGCATGCTGGCGCTGGCGCTGGCGCTGCCGATGCTGGTGATCTTTGCCATCATGGTGGGCTGGCTGGGCGGCGCGATCGTCGCCGCCAGCAACCTCCGCATCGCCATTCCCATGCGACCCTATTTCGAGACCATGCGCGAGATCGTGGAAGTGGGCGACGTGGCCAACGGGGTTTTCAAGAGCTTCTGCTTCGCGCTGATCGTGGGCGTGATCTGCTGTCATCAGGGCATGGACACCATCGGCGGCCCCCGGGGCATTGGCCGATCGGTGACCAAAGCCGTGGTCAACTCCATCATCATGATTGTCATCCTGGATTACGTCCTCAGCCGCTTGCTGTTGGAATAATGAACGCCGATCCCAACCACCGGGGGGTGAAGGTCTCCGTCCGCGGGCTGCGCAAGAGCTACCGCGGACAGGAGGTGCTCAAGGGGTTGGGCTTTGAGGTCCAGCCCGGGGAGGTCTTCGTGATCATGGGCCCCAGCGGCAGTGGCAAGAGCGTCCTGCTCCGACACCTGATCGGACTCGAATCGCCGGATGCCGGCGAGATCCGGATCGGAGACGAACCCGTCAGTTGCGCCCAGACCATGCATAAGTACCGCCTGGCCATGGTCTTTCAGTCCGGCGCCCTCCTCAATTCCCTCACGGTCGGGGAGAATGTCGGCTTGTATCTTGCCGAGCATCGCACCCAGTCGCCCGAGGAAATCGCCCGGGTGGTGTCCGACAAGCTCGCCGTCGTGGGGTTGAAAGGGACGGAGGACCGGATGCCGGCGGAACTGTCGGGCGGGATGAAGAAGCGGGTGGCGCTGGCCCGCGCGCTGGTCATGGAGCCGCAGTTGATTCTCTACGACGAGCCCACCAGCGAGCTGGACCCCCTCTCGGCGGTGGTCATCGCGCACGAGATCGTCAACCTGAACCGCCGCATCGGGGTCACCTCCCTGGTGGTCACCCATGAGCGCGCGCTGGCGTTCGGCATTGCCCAGCGCATCGCCGTGATGGACGCCGGACAAGTCCTGGTCACGGGCACACCGGACGAGATCCGCCGCTGCGGCATCGCCGAAGTCCGGAAGTTCCTCAACGCCGATCTTAACCTGGTCACGAAAACGCAACCTTCATGAAAAACACATTGGAAACCCGGGTGGGCCTCTTTGTCGCCCTCATCGCCCTGGCTGCGGTTTTGATCATCGAAATCCTCGGTGGCATCGAGCGTTTCGGCACCGGCCGCCAGGTGCAGGCCATGTTCACCACCGTGCAGGAACTCAAGATCGGCGACCGCGTCAAAATGGCCGGGGTGGAGGTGGGCCGGGTCGCGGAGATTCAACTCACCAACCATGCCGTTCATGTGACCATGCGGCTGCACCGCGACGCCGTGGTGAGGACGGACAGCGTGGCCACCATCAAGTTTGCCGGCCTGCTGGGACAGAACTTTGTGAATCTGAGCTTCGGCTCGCCAGCCGCCCCGCTGGCGGATAGCACCACCTACCTGGCCTCGGAAGAACAACCGGACTTCAACGTGATCATGAAGAAGCTGGAGAACGTGGCGTCCGGCGTCGAGAACATGACCAAGAGCTTCAGCGGGGAGGAGATCGGCAACCTCATCGGGCCGTTCACCGATTTCCTCAAACAAAACAAGGAGCCGCTCAGCCTGACCATCTCCAACATTTCGCAGATCACCGGCAGGATTTCCTCCGGCCAGGGCACGGTCGGGAAGCTGATCTACGACGAAGCCCTGCACGCCTCGGCCCTGACCACGCTCACGGACTTGCAAAAGGCTGTCAGCGAGTTCCAGCCCACCCTCGCGGACGCCCGCAGCATCATGGCCGATGTGAAGGCCGGGCAGGGCAGCGTCGGCAAACTCTTGCGCGAGGACACGCTCTACAACGAAACCACCGCTTCCATGACCAACCTGCGGGAGATTCTGGAGAAGATCAACCGGGGGGACGGTTCCGTGGGCAAGCTGGTCAACGACCAGGAATTCTACAACAACGCCAAGCTGACCCTGCAAAAGGTGGAGAAATCGGTCGAAAGCCTCGAGGACACCGGGCCGCTCAGCGTCCTCGGCATGGCCGTGGGCAGCCTGTTCTAAACCAGTGCCGGCTCCAGTCGCACCCGGATCCCGCGCGACGCCAGGTGACGCTTCACGTCGCCGACGGTGAACTCGGCGAAGTGAAAGATGCTGGCGGCCAGCACCGCATCGGCTTTGCCCTCGATCAGCACCTCGGCCATGTGATCCAGGTTGCCGGCGCCGCCGCTGGCCACGACGGGCACCGTCACGGATTCGCTGACGCGCCGCGTGATCACCAGGTCAAAACCCTGCTTCGTGCCGTCGGCATCAATGCTGTTGAGCACAATCTCGCCCGCCCCCAGGCTCACGGCGCGGCGGGCCCACTCGACGGTTTCCATGCCGGTGGGCTTGCGTCCACCGTGCGAAAACACCTCCCACCGGTCCGGCGCCACGCGCTTGGTATCGATCGAGACCACCATGCATTGGCTGCCGAACTTTTCCGAACCGGCCCGGATCAGGTCGGGCGTGGCGATGGCCGACGAATTGATGCTCACCTTGTCCGCCCCCGCGCGCAGCATGAGGAACATGTCGTCCACTGTGCGAATACCCCCACCGACGGTCAGCGGCATGAAGCACTGGTCGGCGGCGCGTTCGATGACGTCCACCATGGTCTGGCGTCCGTGCGCGCTGGCCGTGATGTCGAAGAACACCATCTCGTCGGCCCCCTGTTCGTTGTAGCGCAGGGCCAGCTCGACCGGATCCCCCACATTGCGCAATCCCCCCTCCTCGGCCCGCCCGAACTGGACGCCGCGGGTGACCTGCCCCCCATGCACATCGAGGCAAGGAATGACACGTTTCGCAATCACCGCCTCAGTGTCGCGAATCCGTCCCCGCTTCCGCAATAGCCATGTGCGCGGTCATCGATGCGGGGAGCGGCCGCGCGGACGCGCGGCCGGCGCGCCGTGAGCCGGTTGCGCCGGGTTTCTCTCGGACGAACGTTGCGCCCGGCGTTCGGCCTGGCGCAGGCGGCGCTCGAACCGTTGGGTTTCCCGGCGCAGCAAATCCTCGGCGGACCAGCCCTTGGACTGCGCATAGCGCGCGAGGGCGAGCAACTGCCGGGCGACGTGTGACCTGGTGGTTGCTCCGGTGGCCGGCCCGTCAGCCAGGAGGTTCGCCTTGCGGGCTTTCTTGGTCAGCTTCTCGGCGCGTTGCAGAGCGGGCAGGTGTTTGGGGATGCCGTCCAGCACCGAGGGGCGCGCCCGATGGGTGCCGTGTTTTTCGGCGCGCTTGATCTTTTCCCAGTTGGCCCAGACTTCGTCCACGTCCTTCACCTGGAGGTTGCCGAACACGTGGGGATGGCGGCGGATCAACTTGTCGGTGATATGGCGGGCCACCCGCTCAAAATCGAACGCGCCACGTTCCCGGGCCAGTTGGCAGTGAAAGACCACCTGCAGGAGCAGGTCGCCCAACTCCTCCTCGAGTTCGTGGTCGTCCCCGGCCTCGATGGCATCGATCAACTCATAGACCTCCTCCACCGCATGCCAGCGCAGCGAGTGGTGGGATTGCTCGCGGTCCCAAGGGCAGCCCTTCGGCGACCGCAACCGGGCCATGACGTTCAGGAGATCATGGATGGCGGATGGTTTTTTCATTTGTCGTGTCGCTGCAAACGTGAGTGTGCGGCTGGAACCGGCAGTGCCGGGCGGATCCAGGCGTTCGTCGGCGCCGCCCAGATCGCCCGGGCTTCCTCCGGTTGGTTCCGGCCTGAGTCTCCGGACCAGTCCGCACTTTCACCCGTGCGGCTACAACACCACCAGGTTGTCCCGGTGCACGATCTCCACGCGCTTCAACTGGCGGTCGCGGATCTCGTCGCCGGTGAAGCCGGACAGGCCGCGGGCGAATTCCGTCCCGTTCAGGTCGCAGATGCGCAGCACGTCGCCCTTCTTGAACTCCCCCTCGCAGCGGACCACGCCCGGGGGGAGCAGGCTCTTGCCCTGTTCGCGCAGCGCCTTGCGCGCCCCGTCATCGACGTAAAGCGTGCCCTTGGGATGGTGAAAAAAGGCGATCCAGCGCTTGCGCCCGCGCAGCCGGGCCGTCTTGGGCACAAACAACGTGCCTTCCTCGGCGCCGGAGAGGATGCGCTCGAGCGAGTCGGGCTTCTTTCCGGACGCAATGATCAGCGGGATGCCGGACCGCACCGCCACCTTGGCCGCGGCCAGCTTGGACGCCATGCCACCGACCGCCGTCGCGCTGTCGGTGCCGCCGGCCTGCGCTTCCACGGCGGCGATGTCCTCGACCGTCGGGAGCACCCGGGCATGCGGCTTGCCGAAGTTTTCGATCAAACCGTCCACCGTGGTCAGGATCACCAGCAGGTCGGCTGGAAGCAGCGAGGCCACGAGGGCGGAGAGCATGTCGTTGTCGCCAAACTTGATCTCGGTGAACGAGACGGTGTCGTTCTCGTTGATGACCGGCACCACGCCGTGGCCGAGGAGCGTGATCAGGGTGTTGCGCGCGTTGAGGTGCCGTTCCTTGTGCTCGAGGTCGGCGTGGGTGAGCAGCACCTGGGCGGCATTCAACTGATGCTCCGCAAACAATCGTTCGTAGGTGGCCATCAGGCGGGGCTGGCCCACCGCCGCGCAGGCCTGTTGCGCGGAGATTTCCACCGGCCGGCGCGAGTATCCGAGGACGCCCATGCCGGCCCCCACCGCGCCCGAACTCACCACCACCACCTCGCGGCCCGCCTGCACCTGCCCCGCCATCTGGGCCACCAACTGCTTCATCCGGGCCTGGTCCGGCTGCCGGGCGGCATTGGTGACCACGCCCGTGCCCAGCTTGACCACGATCCGGGAGACCTTCTGGAGCCATGCGCTGCGCATCGTATCCCGGAGAGGCTAGCCGCAGCCGAAGGCCCCCAGCAAGCGCATTGCGGAACCGGCGCAGGGCAGAATGACGAATGCCTTCTGCACTCTGCCTTCTGCCTTACTCCAGGGTTGGCTTCACCCGGTCCTTGCCCTACCCTCGCGCCGCTATGGGATTACTCGACGGCAAGACGGGCATCGTGTTCGGGGTCGCCAACAAGCGCTCGATTGCCTGGGCCATCGCCCAGGCCTGGGCGGCGGAAGGTGCGTCCCTGGCGTTCACCTATCAAGGCGAACGCCTGCAAAAGAACGTCGAGGAACTGGCCGGAGCTTTCGGTGCCGACACCCTGATCACCCCCTGCGATGTCACCAAGGACGAGGACATTGCCCGCGTTTTTGACGAGGTGGGCCGGAAGTTCGGCCGGTTGAATCTCCTGCTGCACTCGGTGGCGTTCGCGCCCAAGGACGCGCTCGAGGGCCGGTTTGTCAACACCAGCCGCGAGGCTTTCCGGATCGCCCACGATGTCAGCGCCTATTCGCTGGTGGCCCTGGCCCGGGCGGGCGCGCCGTTGATGACCGACGGCGGCAGCATCCTGGGCATGAGTTACTACGGCGCCGAGAAGGTGGTGCCGCACTACAACGTGATGGGGGTGGCCAAAGCGTCGCTCGAAGCCAGCACGCGCTACCTCGCCTACGACCTCGGTCCCCGCAAGATCCGCGTCAACTGCATCAGCGCCGGCCCCGTGAACACCCTGGCCGCGCGGGGCATCTCCGGCTTCAGCGCCATGCTCAAGTATTACGAGGAGCACGCCCCGCTCAAACGCAACGTGACCCCCGAGGAACTGGGCGCCACCGGCGTTTTCCTCGCCAGCGACGGCAGCGCTGCCATCACCGGCCAGGTGCTTTACGTGGACGGCGGTTACCAGATCATGGGGATGCAAGCGTCCGAGCCGGCCAGCGGGGCCTGAGTGGGAGCCTGAGGCCGGCATTTAACGTCCGGGCGCCGGGATGCCCGGGCTGCGCCCAGTACAGCCCACCGATCCGGGGATTCCTCTCGAGAATCGGTCTCACCAGCCGGGCGAGCGGGGCCGGTTCGAGAGCACGGTGACGCTGGAGCCCTCTTTGCTGCCAGGACAGTTGCCCCACTCGTAAAGCGTGACCGCATCACCCAGGGCGTCTTGCAGTCGGGCCGCGTCTTGCACCGCCACGGCGCAGGGCGAGCCCGACTTGAGTTCCGCAGCCGCAGTGTCGAGGGAAACCAGGCGATCCATCGCGTTGAGGTGAAACTGCAGGGCGTAAGGACTATCCACGTGGAGCAACCGGGGAAGCGAGGGCTGACGGGACAGTTGTTGGGCGAACGCTTCCACCGCTTCCGATTGCCGGACCTCCCAGGTGTTGGCGAAGCCGGTGTGCAGGTAAAGGGCGTAGAGCGCGAGCGCCGCGGTGACTGCGCCGAGGCTGCGCCGGACCAGTCGGGCAGGCTCCCAACGGTTGAGCCACCGCACCAGTTCGCGTCCGGCCAGCAGCGCCGCCGGGGCGTTGAGCGGCAGCGGCAGGTCTCCGCGTTGATGGGTCGCCAGTGCGAACACGCCGAGTCCGCCCACGATCCAGCAGAACAGAAAGCGTTCGAAGCGTCGTTCCTCAGGAACCGTCGCCGGGCGCTTCACCACCCGCCACAAACCCATCATCGCCAGCAGGCTCCACGGCAGGAAGCGCGACAGCCAGTAGAGCGGGGCTTTCACCAGGCCCGCACCGAAAACCCCATGCTCGTTGCTCACCACGTGTCCGACAAGCTCGCGTCCGATGACCTTGTCGATGAACGGCTGTCCGCCCTGCCGGTACGCCAGCCAGAACCAGCCCGCCGTGATCCCGAAGAACAGGACCAGCCCACCGAGGTGGTCTGCCACTGACGATCTCCCACACCTGCCCGAAGCCCTTGGAGAAGGCACAGATGCCGCTCCGGCGCGCGCCGCCTGGCCCGCACTCCAGTGCTCCCAGAGGATCGCCAGCAAGCCCGTCGCCCCCAGCACAACCCCCAGCGGCCCCTTGGTGAGTGTCGCCAGAGCGGCCGCCAGCCAGAACCAGAACCAACCCCGGCCCCGCGTCCACGCACGGTATCCCAACAGCGCGGTCAGCGCGATGGTCGCCGCAAAGAGCGCGTCCGTTCGCGCCAGCGCAATGTGTTTCACGCCGGAGGGCGACGCCAGATAAAGGAGCGCAGCCAGAAAACCCGCCGCCCAGCCGAAGCGGCCGCGTCCGAACCCGAAGATCAACCCCACCGTCAATCCGACCGCGACCAGGCAGGGGAAGTAGAGCGAGGCGAGGTTCGCGTGACCCACGGGGATCGTCGCCAGTGCCGCGAGCCAGGTGAACAAAGGGGGTTTGGACATGATGGCCCCGGTCCAATCGGTCTGGCACCACCAACGTCCGTGCAGGACGGCATCCATCACATAGGCCGCCGGCCGTTCCTGATCGTTGTCCAGCAGGTTGGAGGGGCCGGTGACCCGGACGATGAAAAGGGCCAGCGTCGCCAAGCCTAACAGGACCCATCCGCCGGCGGGGCGGGGCGGATGCGCGGTGGAGGTGTCAGGCCTGTTGGTCACGCTACGGTCGGTTGCAGGCGAGGGTGACGGATTGGCGCGCGCGGAACAACCCGCTTTTGCATCGCCACGCCATGGACCGCGGCGCATACTGCTCGTCCCGTGATTGGGCCTGTGGATATTCAGCCGGCCGGCTCGGACCTGGTGGAACAGGTCGAGCAGTTCTTTTCCCCCACGGGCCGGCTGTCCAAGGCGAGCAACTTCGAGTATCGCCCGCAGCAGCAAGAGATGGCGGTGGCGGTGGCGCGGGCGCTGGCCCGGGGCGAAAACCTGGCGGTGGAAGCCGGCACCGGTGTGGGCAAGAGCCTCGCCTACCTGATCCCGGCCATCCTGTTTGCCGTCCAACACCGCCGCAAGGCGGTCATCTCCACCCACACCATCAACCTCCAGGAACAGCTCACCGAGAAGGACCTGCCGATGCTCGAGCGGGTGCTGCCCGTGAAATTCACCTACACGATGCTCAAGGGCCGGCAGAATTATCTCTGCACCCGGCGGCTCGAAAAGGCCATGCACCAGGCCCAAAGCCTCTTCACCTCGTCCGAGACCGAGGAACTCAAACGCCTCTGGGAATGGTCCAGGACCACCCGCGACGGCAGCCTGTCGGACCTGGATCTCGAGCCTGATCCCAAGGTCTGGGACCAGGTGTGTTCCGAACGCGGACTCTGTTCGCCCAAGAAGTGCGGTTACCCCAGCGAGTTCGGGAAGCAACACGGCGTCTGCTTCTTCCAGCGCGCGCGCAACCGCATCCTGTCCTCGGACGTCGTGGTGCTGAACCACACGCTCTTCTTCACATTGCTTGGCGCCATCGAGGAGGAGACGGAGGGCGGGGTGCTGTTCAAGAACGACTTCGTGGTCTTCGACGAGGCGCACCAGATGGAGAACGTGGCCTCGAAACACATCGGCCTGAGCGTTTCCAGCGGACAACTGCGCTACAACCTCAACCGCCTGTGGAACCCGCGCACCGAGAAGGGCATCCTGGCCACGCTCCGACAGGGCCCGGCCGTCCAACTCGTATCCGACCTGTTGCAGGCGGCGGACGGCTTCTTCGCCCAGGTCGAGGAGGCGTGCGATCAGTTGAACCAGAACGCGGGCCGGCGACCGGCCGCCGGGCCGGCTGGACCGCGGCAATGGAAGGAGCTGCGCATCCGGCGTCCGGAACTGGTCGAGGACACGGTCTCCCTGCCGCTGCAGCGCTTGCGCGAAGCGGTGGGCGACCTGATCAAGCTGAGCGAGGACAGCGAGATGGGCGGCGAACTGGTCGAGTGCAACCGGCGCCTGGCCGACCTGCGGACCGAGATTGTCGAGTTTCTGGGGCAGCGGGCGGAGGAGCATGTGTACTGGGTGGAACGCTCCGGCAAGACGCAGCGCAACCTCTCGCTGAATGCCGCGCCGGTGGATGTGGCGGAGTTCCTGCGCCGGCGCCTGTTCAGTGGCAACACCAGCGTGATCATGACCAGTGCCACCCTCGGGGTGAAGGCCGCCAACGCGGTCGCAGCGCAGGCGTCCCGCCTGCCGCCCGGTCCCCGGACCGCAGGCCGGACTGATTCCCCGCGAGCGGAAGCAGGCGGAACGCCGGCGCTGCACTATTTCACCCGTCGGGTGGGGGCGGAAAGCGCCCGGCAGCTTCAAGTGGGCACGCCGTTCGATTACGAGCGCCAGATGAAGTTGTACGTGGCGGGCAAGATGCCGGACCCGCGCGAGCCGGACTATGCGGAGGCGTTGGAGCGGCGGATCAAGCATTTCATCAAGTTGACGCACGGCAAAGCGTTCGTGCTGTTCACCAGCTACAAGCTGATGCTCGAACTGGGCGAACGCATGCAGCCCTTCTTCGACAAGCTGGGCGTCGAGTGCCACGTCCAGGGCACCGGCACGCCCCGCAACGTGATGCTCGAGAAGTTCAAGGACGACGTTGACTCCGTGCTGTTCGGCACGGACAGCTTCTGGCAGGGGGTGGACGTGCCGGGGGAATCCCTGAGCAATGTGATCATCACGCGCCTGCCCTTTGCCGTGCCGGATCATCCGCTGATCGAGGCGCGGCTGGAGGCGATCGAAGCGCGCGGCGGCAATGCGTTCTCGGAATTCTCCCTGCCGGAAGCCGTGCTCAAGTTCCGCCAGGGCGTGGGGCGCCTGATCCGCACCAAGACCGACACCGGCATCGTGGTGGTGTTGGATCCGCGCATCCTGACCAAGCAATACGGCCGGGTCTTTCTCGAGGCCCTGCCCAAGTGCCCGATGGACGTGGTGTAACCGGCGAGCCCCTTCGTGCGTCCTCCCTATGGAGCGAGCAGGAGCTCGGTCCGAGCCATGCAACGACTTGGAACACTGAAACCGATCTGGCAGGGGGTGGTTTCGGCTGCCGTCACGGTGGCCGTCGGGTTGCTTCTGCTGGCCGTCTTTCGACTGCTGGCCTGACCGTTGGCTCACCAGACTTCCACCGGCCCCTTGGGGACCGGGATGGCGCTCGGTGCGTCCGGAATGTCGTTGCGCATGAAGGAGGCGATCATCGGCGCTGGCCGGAACTGCGGCTTCAGATGGCCGTCCCCCTCGAGAAACTGCGCGCGCCATGGGAGATAGTTGTCCAGCACCGCCTCGAAGTCCTGACGCGAGCTGACGCGCACCACCTGCTTGTTGAACTGGCTGGCGGGACCGAACTGCCGGGCATACCAGGGCGCCACCTTGCGGAACATCCGGCAGCCCAGCTCCTCGCCGAACACTTCCACCATCAACTCGAAATGCCGGCGCAACACGCGGATGCGTTCGGCAAAGTCCGGCTCGGGCCACAACTCACCCGTGTCCAGGTAGTGCCGGGTCCGCTTGAAAATCCAGGGATCGTAGAATGCCCCGCGTCCGATGCTGACCCCGGCGCAGCCGCTGTCGTTGATCATCACCCGCGCCGCCTCCGGCGAGGTGACATCCCCGTTGCCAATCACCGGGATGCGTTTCACCGCCTCCACCACCGCGCGGATGCCAGCCAGGTTCACCCGACCGGAAAAGCCCTGCTCCCGCGTCCGGCCATGCACAAAAATCGCCGCCACCCCCACGTCCTCCAGCGCCCGGGCCAGATCCGGCGCGGTAATGTTCGCGTCGTCCCAGCCGAGCCGCATCTTGGCGGTCACAGGAATCCTTACGCCCTGGACCATGCCGGCAACCAGCGCGGCGGTCTTGTCGAGATCGGCCATCATGGCCGAGCCGCCGCCCACCTTGCAGACCTTCTTCACCGGGCATCCCATGTTGATGTCCACGGAATCCACCCCCATGGCCTCAAGCATCTGGGTCGCATCCCGCATCTCTTCAGGGACAGACCCGAACAGTTGCCCGGCAAGCGGACGGTCCACGGGATGGCTCTCGATCAGCTTGAGCGCCTTGGGCCGGCGCTCGATCAGCGAACGGGCGTTGACGAGGTCGGTGGTGCACAGGCCCACCCCGCCGAGCTCCCGCACCACGCGCCGGAATGGCAGGTTGGTGTAACCCGCCAGGGGCGAGAGAAACAGGTTGGAACTCAGTTCGAGCCGGCCCAAGTGCATCGTTGGAGCCACTATACCGACGCAGCCGCGTCCGTGCACGATGGATTCGCCGGCCGCCCTCCCCGAGCCGTGGACGCGACGTCCGCACCATCCTGGCGGCGGAAGGATTCCAGCAGGTGCGCCAGCGAGGCAGCCACGTCGTCATGCAGCGGCAGACTCCCGCCGGAAGCACCACGGTTCCCGTCCCCAATCATCGTGAAGTTCGCCTCGGCACGCCCCAGAAGATCAAACGCAGTCTCAAGAAGCGGCGTGAAAAGACCGTGGCTTGAACTGTTTGACTGGGAGTTCGCGACCGCCACGAACGACGCCCTGTGCCAGCCCAAGCCGGCGTTCCCAAAACCCACCAGCGCCGGCCACGACCGCAAAGGGACCCGAGATCGGGTTTCACCCTTTCTGCAACGTTTCGTTCTTCGCGCGGGATTCGGCGGCCAGCCGTTCCTTGAACGCCATCAGCTTGCTCTGGAGACCCGCGTCGTCCATGCCCAGGATCTGCATCGCCAGAAGACCGGCGTTGCGGGCGCCGTCGATGGACACGGTGGCCACGGGCACGCCGGGGGGCATCTGGACGATGGAGAGCAGGGAATCCAGGCCCTTGAGAGACTTGCTCTCAATGGGAACGCCGATCACAGGCAGGGTGGTGAACGCGGCGGTGACGCCCGGCAGGTGCGCGGCGCCGCCGGCGCCGGCGATGATCACGCGCAAGCCGCGTTTGTAGGCCGAGGAGGCATACTCCTCGAGTCCGTGTGGATCGCGGTGGGCGGAAATCACCCGGGCCTCGGTGGCGATTCCAAACTCGGCGCAAGCCTCGGCCGCCTTTTTCATCACCGGCCAGTCCGAGTCACTGCCCATCAGGATGCCCACCCGGGGCGTTGTCTTCTTCGGTGTCTTCATGTTGCGCACCGGCGGTATAGCCACTCGCCGGGCGTCGGCAAATGAAAATCATGGAGGAGCGGGCAGGGCGGATGCGATTGAAAGTGGGTGAAGTCTTCAGGCGGGGCTTGGTCTGGAGACAGGATGAACAGGATGGAAACCGCCAAGGGGCAGCCCGGAATCCCGACCCTCCTGTTCCTCCTCCAGGGGGCTCTTGCCGGAAGGGTGACGGCCAGCGCTTGGGGCTTCCAGTTTCCTTTCGCCGATCTCCCTCGCCCGCTTCCAATCACGTCCGGCGATCCCGGATGGCCTCGACGATCCCCCGGATCACCTCGTCCTTCGGCCGGGCGCCCACGTGACCCTGGCTGTGGAGCCGGACGCTGACGTTGCCGCCCTCCCTGTCGCGGGGGCCGATGGCGAGCATGGTATGCACGCGGGCTTTCTCGGCCTCGGCCACCTTGGCCTTGATGGGGTTGTGACTAAAGTCGGCCTCCGCACGCACCTGGTGGGCGCGGAGTTCGTTGATGATACCTTGGGCGTAATCCAGCAGCGCCTGGTCCTCGCCGATGGTCATCACCCGGACCTGCTCGGGCGCGAGCCAGAGCGGGAAGTTGCCGGCGTAATGCTCGATGAGGAAGCCGATGAACCGCTCGTGCGTGCCGAGGGGCGCGCGATGGATGCACAGCGGCGTCTTCATCGTGTTGTCGCGGTCCTTGTACTGCAGCCCGAAGCGCGCGGGCACGGCAAAGTCCACCTGGTTGGTGGCGATGGTGAATTCGCGTCCGATGGCGCTCCACACCTGCACGTCAATCTTCGGCCCGTAGAACGCCGCCTCGTTGGCGACCTCGACGTAATGGATGCCGCTTTCCTGCAACACGCGGCGGACCATGTCCTCGGTCTTGAGCCAGAGCTCGGGTTCGTTGACGTATTTCCTGCCCAGGCCCTCCTTCGCGTGCGTGCTGAAGCGCATCTGGTACTTCTCCAGGCCGAAAATCTTGAAGTATTTCAGATACATGTCGTTGACTGCCCGGAACTCGGACGCGAACTGGTCCTCGGTGCAGTAGATGTGGGCGTCGTTCATGTTGAGCGAACGCACGCGCATGAGGCCGAACAACTCGCCCGACTGCTCGTAGCGGTAGCAGCAGCCGTATTCCGCCATGCGCAACGGCAGATCGCGGTAACTGCGCGGTTCCGCCGCAAAGATGCGGTGATGATGCGGGCAGTTCATGGCCTTGAGGTAGTAACGATCCCCCTCCAACCCCTCCGCCTTGAAGACGTGGTACGCCTTCTCGATGAAGGCGTCGATTTTCTCAGGCGTGAGGACCGCTCCGGAGTGCAGATCTTCCTGGAACTTCTCCCGCAGAACGGGGCGCCGGGCGATGTCCTCGCCTTCGAGCAGGGTCATGGGCGGGAACATGGATTCGGCATAGTAGGGCAGGTGGCCGGAGGTCAGGTACATCTTTTCCTTGGCCAGGTGCGGGGTGCGGACGCGGACATAACCGGCGGCGAACTCGGTTTCCTTGGCGAGCTTTTCCAGCTCCTCGACGATCGCCGTGCCTTTGGGCAGCCAGAGCGGCATGCCGGGCCCGACGTATTCCGGGTCAATCGCGAACAGTCCCATCTCCGCGCCGATCTTGCGGTGGTCGCGGCGCTTGGCCTCCTCGAGCATCTTGAAATACTCGTCGAGCTGCGTCTTGTTCTTGAAGGCGGTGCCGTAGATGCGCTGGAGCTGCGGACCTTTCTCGTCGCCCTTGTAGTAGGCGGCGGCCACCGTGGTGAGCTTGAACGCGCCGATGTTGCCGGTGCGCATCACGTGCGGTCCGGCGCAGAGGTCAATGAAGTCGCCGTTCTTGTAGTAGGAGATTTTTTCTCCCTCCGGGATTTGTTGGAGGAGATCCAGCTTGAACTTGCTCGGGTTGTTGGGCCTCTCGGTCAACCCGCCAAGCCTCCCGCGTTTTGCGTCTCTTTGCGCCTCTTCGCGGCTGACCTCGATTCTCTCAAAGGGGTTGTTGGCTTTGATCTCCCTCTTCATCTCCGCCTCGATCTGCTCGAAATCGTCGGGCGAGATGCGGTGCGAGCATTCGAGGTCGTAGTAGAACCCGTTCTCGACGGGCGGCCCGTAGGCAAATTGCGCGTCGGGCCACAGGCGCAGGATGGCGGTGGCCATGACGTGGGCGCACGAGTGCCGGAGGCGCTCCAACTCGGTCATCCTGGCCCGGTCGTCGAGCGTCTTGCGCTCGGGGTTCGGTTGTGGTGGTTGCTGTTGGTTCTCGTCAGGCATAGCAATTCTCTCTTTCAACGCAAAGGCGCGAAGACGCAAAGACGCAAGACGGACGGAGCGCGGCTGGTGCTTTGCACACAGCCGCGCTCGATTCAGTTTCTCCGCGCCTTTGCGCCCTTGCGTCTTTGCGTTTCATTCTGGGAAACAAAAACGCCCCGGACGGGTGGTCTGAGGCGTTGGCGTCCGGCCCGGGGTGGCGGGCGGACGCTAGATCGTCGTGGTGGCTGTTCCCACAAGGCCGTTCATCAGGGCCAGATTAGACAGGACTTCGATCGCATTGGCAATGCAAACCTCCGGCACTGACCTGGCCGGCGCGGGGTGGGGGTGCGCACACTTTTTCGTGGATTTCGAGAGTGCCGAGGCTAAGAGTGGGGAATGCGCAACTTGCTGATTGGCATTGATTCCGGGACGCAGTCCACCAAGGCCTTGGTGGTGGATGCCAGCAACGGCCGGGTGGTGGGGGCCTCCTCGAAAGCCTATGAGCTCATTCCTAATCTCCCGCCTGGTGCCAAGGAACAGCATCCGCAGGTCTGGCGCGAGGCCGCGGCCCAGTCGGTATGGAGCGCGTTGACCGCGGCGCGGGCCAAGGCGGCGGAAGTGGTGGCCATCGGCGTGAGCGGACAGCAGCACGGGTTCGTTCCCCTGGACAAGCAGGGCGAAGTGATCCGTCCGGCCAAGCTGTGGTGCGACACGTCCACGGCGGTGGAGTGCGAGGAAATCATGACCAAGCTGGGCGGGGTCAAGGCCACGATCAAGCAGCAGGGCCTGGCGGTGTTGCCCGGTTTCACGGCGTCCAAGATCCTCTGGTTAAAGAAGCACGAGCCCAAGAACTATGCCCGGCTGGCCACCGTCTTGTTGCCGCATGACTACCTCAACTTCTGGCTGACCGGCGAGCGGGTGATGGAATACGGCGACGCCAGCGGCACGGCGTTGCTGAACGTGCGCAAGCGCGTCTGGTGCGAAGGGACGCTACGGGCCATTGACGATGAGCTGGCCGGCAAACTGCCGCGCCTCATCCCGAGTGATCAGCCGGCGGGCCGTCTCCAGGCGGCGGCGGCGCGCGAGTTGGGACTCAACCCCGGCGTGCTGGTCAGCGCCGGAGGAGGCGACAACATGATGGGCGCCATTGGCACGGGCAACACCCGGCCGGGGTTGGTGACGGCCAGCCTGGGGACCAGCGGGACGATCTATGCCTGTGCGGCCAAGCCGGTGGTGGATCCGCAGGGCGAGATCGCCGCCTTCTGCGATTCCACCAATCGCTGGCTGCCGCTGCTGTGCACCATGAACGTGACAGCCGCCACCGAACTGATCCGGCGCGATTTCAAGATGGATCACCGCGCCTTTGACGCCACGGTGGCGCGGGGTCCGGCCGGTTCCAAGGGGCTCATGTTCCTGCCTTATCTCGAGGGCGAGCGCACGCCGAACGTGCCGGATGGGACGGGCGTGTATTTCGGTGTCAGCCCGCGCACGTTCAATACCGAATGTTTCGCCCGGGGCACAGTGGAGGGGGTGACGATGGGTATGAACTACGGGTTGCGGCGTCTGGCCAAGCTGGGAGTGAACGCCGGCCAGATCCGCGCGACCGGCGGCGGCGCCAACTCGGCAATCTGGCGGCAGATCATGGCGGATGTGTTCAACGCGGAAGTGGTGACGCTCAAGGTCGGGGAGGGCGCGGCTTACGGCGCGGCGCTGCAAGCACTCTGGTGCTGGCGCTTGCAGCAGGGCGAGAGCGTGTCGATCAGCGACCTCACGGACGAGTTCGTTCAGTTGAATGCGGCGGAAACCAAGGAGCCCATCGCGGCTCATGTCCAGGTGTACCAGGAGTTGCAGTTGTTGCAGGACGATCTGTCCAAGTCGCTGCGCCCCGTGTTTTCCGGGCACCGGCAGTTCTTGCTGCGCTGACCAGAGTGTCATTTGCCTGAATCCGCTTCTCGCACGCCCGGCCCTTGTGATACGGTCCCCGGACCATGGTGACGTTGTCCGAAGTCGGCAAGGCCTACGCCGGGAAGACCCTCTTCTCCGGCGCGACGCTCCAGTTGCTTCGCGGCGACCGCGTGGGCCTGGTGGGTCCGAACGGCGCCGGCAAGTCCACCCTGTTTTCGCTGCTGCTCGGGCGCGAGGAGCCGGACGAAGGCCAGGTGTTCATCGAGCGCAACGTTCGCGTGGGCCACCTGCCTCAGGAGAGTGCGCCGGTGGGTGAGGAAACGGTCCTGGAGCTCGCGACGAGCGTTTCCGAGGAATACGTCGCGCTTCGCAAGCAGGTCCTGGCCCTGGAAGCCGGCGACCACGACGCGGTGAACTGGGAGGACGACGTCCACACCCGGTTCAACGACCTGGGGGGCTTCACGCTCGAGGCCCGGGCGAAACAGATCCTCAAGGGGCTCGGGTTCCGCGACGGCGACTTTGGCCGGCGGGCGGCCGAATTGAGCGGGGGCTGGGTGATGCGGGCGCACCTGGCGCGCTTGCTCGTCTGGGAGCCCGAGTTGCTCCTGCTCGACGAGCCCACCAACCACCTGGATCTCGAAACGGTCCTGTGGTTTCAGCACTACCTCTCGGGTTATCCCGGGGCCATCCTGGTCATCTCCCACGACCGCGAGTTTCTCAACACCGTGGTGGGCGGCATTGTCGAGATCCGGCTGGGACGTGTGTTCCGTTACCGCGGCAACTACGACGCCTTTCTCGAACAGCGGGAGGCCAACGAAGCGCAGATCCTGGCGGCCTACAAGAACCAGCAGCGCGAGATCGCGCGCCTGATGGAGTTCGTCAACCGGTTCCGCGCCAAGAACACCAAGGCCACCCAGGCCCAGGCCAAGCTGCGCCAGATCGAGCGCATGGAGAAGATCGAGGCGCCCAGCGGCCCCGAGGCCACCGTGGATTTTTCCTTCCCGCAACCGCAGCGCAGCGGATTGAAGGTCATTACCCTGGAAGACATTCACCACGCCTACGGGCCGAACGTGGTGTATGCCGGGGTGGACTTCGAGGCGCAACGCGGCCAGCGCATCGTGCTGGTGGGGCCCAACGGCGCCGGCAAATCCACCCTGTTGAAACTGCTGGCCGGGGTCCTGCCCGTGCAGCACGGGGAGCGTCAGGAGGGACACAACGTGAAGCTGGGTTACTTTTCACAATATCGCGTCGATACCCTGCACCCGGAGTTGACGGTGCTCGAGGAGGCGCTGGACACGCCGCAGCGGGTGACCGAAACGTTCGTGCGCAGCGTGCTGGGCTGCTTTCTGTTCCGCGGTGACGACGTGTTCAAGAAGGTGGCGGTGTTGAGCGGCGGGGAGAAAAGCCGGCTGGCCCTGGTCAGGCTCCTGCTCGATCCGCCCAACCTGCTGCTCATGGACGAGCCCACCACGCATCTGGATTTGTCCAGTGTCGAGGCCCTGCTGGGCGCCCTGCAGGACTTTTCCGGCACGATCGTGTTCATCAGCCACGACGTTTACTTCATCAAAGAACTGGCCAATCACGTGGTGCACGTCAACCGCGGTCAGTTGGTGCATTACCCCGGCGGCTACGACTATTACCTGCACAAGACCCAGGCCACCTCCGCGCGGGCCGCCCTGACGGCGGACGGCGAATCCGATCCGGCCCTCGCGGCAGCGTCCGCACCCGACCCCTCCCGCCCTTCGGTGGATCGCAAGGAGCGCAAGCGCCTCGAGGCCGAGGAACGCAACGCCCGCGCCCGCGTCCGGCGCGAACAGCAGGCGCAGGTGAACGGCCTCGAAACCCGCATCGCCGTCCTGGAAGCGCGCCAGGCGGAGATCGCTGCGGAGTTGGAGAAGCCCGAGACCTATCAGCCCGGCGGCAGTGCCGCCCAGCTGAACCGGGAGATGCGGCTGAACGAGACCGAATTGGAGGCGCTGACCGCCGAGTGGGAAGCCGCCGCCACCAAGCTGGAGGAGCTGGAGTGATCTCCGGGACCGCTTCCTCCTTCTCCTCCCGTTCATCCCGAGCACCGAACTTAGCCCGCGCGATTCGGAAGACGGTGAACGCAAAGACGCGATGGCGCAGAGCGGCAAAGGCATTTCGAGGACTTCAGCCGGTCGGTTGGCGGGCCCTGATGGTTGTGCGTTGCCCGGCCCTGTTCCTCAGAGTATTTCGGCCATCTCCTTGCGTCCTTGCGTCCTTGCCCATTGCGTTCCTCCCTCATTGGAGTTCCGCTTGGAGCCGGTGGGACGCCGGCGCTACGGTGAGAATCCAAACGCTTCGAGAAACGCCACTTCCGGCGCCTTGATCTCCACCCGGTGCCGCCGGAACGGATCCACGTAGGCCAGGTACACCGCGCGCAGGCCCATCGGGAACACCAAGGTTCGGCGCCCTCGTCGCGGATCCGCCGCTGCAGAGGACTCGCCGTAAAGCTCGTCTCCGAGGATCGGATGACCGGCGTCGAGCAGGTGCACGCGGATCTGGTGCGTCCGCCCCGTCAAAGGTCTGGCTTCCAGGAGGGTCCGGTTCTCGCGATGTGCCAGCACCTTGAACCGTGTCACCGCCTCCTTTCCGTTCCTCGGATCCACCTGCACGCGCCCCCACTGGCCGGATTCGGGGGACAACCGCGCCTCGCAGACCCATTCCGATGCCTTTGGCTTCCCGGCGACCACCGCCAGATAGAGCTTCTCCATCCGGCGCGACTCGAACAGTTCGCTCAGCGTCTCCACCGCCCCCGGGCTCTTGCCCAGCAGCAGGACGCCGGTGGTTTCAGCGTCCAGGCGATGGATGTTCCGCAGGAACTTCAGGTTGCGCGACCGGGCCCAGAAATCGCCCGCCCGGATCGAGGACGTAATCGCCGCGTGCAGGTTCCATGGGGTCCGCTGCCAGTTGAACGGCACCAGCATCCACCCCGCCGGCTTGTCGATGGCCAGCACCGACCGATCCTCAAACAGGATTGGGATGCGGATCACCTCCCGCCGGTCGCCCAGTTCGATGAAGTCAGGCCGAGGCACGTCCGAGCTTAATCTTTGAGGCGGGTGTTGGGAAAGCCCCGGCAACCATGCTCGTCGCCCCGGGACTGCACCTTGGGGCAAGGCCATGAACCTTGAGCTCTCGTGGGATCTCTGAAAGCCTCAGTGAGCCCCGGCGACGGCGCGAGTGTCCAGGGACCAAGCCCGGGCTTGACGCTCAGACTTTGCGATGCAAAGTAAAGCGATGAACGATCAGTGGGCGGCGGAGAACCTGCAAACCATACGCACCTTGATGGAGCGGGCGGCGTTGTATCGGCGCGCGCTCGCGCCGGTCATGACGGTGACAGGGGTGATCGGGATGGGTGCTGCGCTGGCGGGATGGAAGGCGGGAATCGACTCGCCCCCGCAGTTCATTCTCTACTGGCTGTGTGTGGCGGTGGTGACGGTGGCTGCGGGCGGGGTGCTGATCCGGCGCCAGGCCTTGCAGCAGGCGGAACCCTTCTGGTCTCCGCCCATGCGGCGTGTCTCGCAAGCGCTCTGGCCGGGGCTGGTTGCCGGCTTGGTGCTGGGATTCCTCGTGGCGCTCGCGCACGGCCGGGGTTGGAGCATCGGCTTGTCCGCCCCCGGGGTGTCCCCCGGGTACCTGAGCCAAGTGGGCCTGCCGTTGATTTGGGTGATCCTTTACGGGTGCGCGGTTCACGCCGCCGGCTTCTTCATGCCGCGGGGCGTCCGGTTGTTTGGCTGGGCTCTGATTGTCTGCGGGTGCGCTGGCTTCTTCTTGCCTGTGCCGCAGACCGAAGTGGGACGGGTGGATTTGGGTTATGGCCTGATGGGAGTGGCGTTCGGATTACTGCATACTCTTTACGGCCTCTACCTCTTCGCCACGGAGAAACCACGTTCCAACGGATGAACCCCGAGCCTTTCCTCCAGCTCGATCGCGTGATCCACGAGAGGGGCCGGCTGGCCATCATGTCCATGCTGGCCGCCTCGCCGGAACTCTCGTTCACCGAACTGCGCGACACCCTGGGCATGACCGACGGCAACCTCACCACACACATCCGCACCCTGCAGCAGGCCGGTTATGTGGCGGTGACCAAGTCCATCGAGAACAAGCGCCCCCTGACCACCTGTTCGCTCACTGCTGCCGGACGAAGTGCCTTCACCGCCCACGTGGATCTCCTGGAACAGATCGTCCGCCAAACCCGCCCGAAATAATACGGTGAGCCGCTTGTTTGAACATCCTGGACGGGATCCGGTCACAAGCTTTGTAATGCAAAGTGAAGTGCAGTTTGTCGGGCGTGGGACCCCTCGGGGACGTCTGTGGCCCTGGGGAGACTGCTGCGAACGGACCCGTGCGGGCTTTCAAGCCTCGGACCTTGGCCGGGCGCCGGTGCTCCGGCGCCGGACCGCGCACAGCGCGGCCCGACCGGCCTCCGGTCCAAGGATAGCCCCGCGGCGGGACGGGGGTTGGGGAAAGGGGGCTGCTCGATGAGGATCCTCCGCGCTGAACATCTGGGCATGTGCTTTGGGGTGCGGGACGCCATCGTGCTGGCCCACGAGCGGGCCCGGCAGGGGCCGTTGAGCATCCTGGGTGGCCTGGTTCACAACGCGACCGTGATTCACGATCTGCAGGCCCGGGGCATTCGCATCGCTGAGCGAGCCGAGGATGCGAGAACGCCGGAGGTCATGATCACCGCCCATGGCGCCTCGGACCGTGCCAAGGTGGGCGCGCGGGCACTGGGACTGCGGGTGAGCGATGCCACGTGTCCGCTGGTCCATCGGGCGCATCGAGCCCTGGCGCAGTTGGTGAAGGCGGGGTTTCATCCGGTCATCATTGGTCAGCGCGACCATGTGGAGGTGCGGGGTCTGACAGGGGACCTGGACGCTTTTGACGTGGTGTTGAGCAAAGCGGATGTGGCGGGGCTTGCGTTCCGGCCGCGCCTCGGGGTGGTCTCCCAAACCACCCAACCGATCAATCGGGTGCGGGAACGGGTGCGGCAGATGCGGGAACGGTTCCCGGCTGCCGAGGTGCGGTTCGTGGACACCGTGTGCCAGCCCACCAAGCAGCGCCAGCAGGCGGCGGTGGAGCTGGCGCACTGTTGCGATGTGGTGGTGGTGATTGGCGGGGCGGCCAGCAACAACACGCGCGAACTGGTGGCCACCTGCAGCCGTCATTGTGGACGGGTGCACCATGTGCAGACGGCGTCGGACCTGCGCCCGGAATGGTTTTGGGCGGAAGACACGGTGGGCATCACGGCCGGAACCTCCACGCCCGACCGGGTGATTGACGAGGTCGAACGTGTCCTTGGCCAGCATGCTGACGATGCGGAACGACCACCTTCCCGGCGGGAGATGGAAGCCGGTATCGCGACGGTTTGACTGCCTCCTTATCACTGATCACCGAATCATGAACACGCCAATCCCCCCGCCCCTGTCTGCCTGTTCGAGTTTCCTGAAATGCCGCGCCAGCTTTTTCAAGATGCTGGGCGTGGCGATCCTGATGGCGTTCCGCTGGTGCCGGGCTCCAAGCTGAAGGGTTTTGCCTCCGGTGTCCACGCCCGCGTCGCCGGATTGCGCGAAAACACCGGGGACATCGCGCTGCGGTTGGATCTGACGGTCAACGGCAGCGGCGGCATCCGCTTCACCCCGGCGGCCGGGGAGAATCGAATCAGATTCTCCTCGCCCTGGCCGGATCCGAGCTTTCAGGGTGCGTTCCTGCCCGCGGAGCGGACGGTGGGGGCGACCGGCTTTGAGGCGGCGTGGCAACTGTCGCAATACGGACGCGACTACGCCCAGCAGTGGACGGACCAGGATGCGGCCGCCGGATTGACCCCGAACTCGGTGGCGGGTTCGCTGTTTGGCGTGAACTTCCTGGCGGGCATTGACGCCTACCGCAACGTCGAGCGGGCCATCAAGTATGGCGTGCTGTTCATCGCCCTGATGTTCGCTGTCTTCTTCCTGTTCGAGATTCTCTGCGGGCTTCGCCTGCATCCACTCCAATACACCCTGGTCGGCCTGGCCCTCGGCCTGTTTTATCTCGGCCTGCTGTCCCGGTCCGAGTTCATCGCGTTTGGGTGGGCGTATGCCGCAGCGGCCGCTGCGACCACGCTGTTGATTGCGTACTACGGTATCCGGGTGCTGCGAAGCGGGTGGCGGACGCTTCTCATCGTGGCCATGCTGGCGGCAATTTACGGCTTCCTTTACATTGCCCTGCAATTGCAGGATTACTCGTTGCTGTTCGGCGCCGCGGGTCTGTTTGTGGTGCTGGCGGTGCTGTTCCACGCCACGCGGAATATCGATTGGTACGCACGCGATGAGAATGGAGTCTGATCGATGAGAAGCCGTCGCCCCGCCCTTTATCGTTGGCTCAGCGTCTGCGTCTTTGCGGTCGCGTTTGCCTGGATCGAGGCGGCGGTGGTGTTCTACCTGCGGACGATGGTGGATCGGATCGACCCGTATCAACCCAACCCGCTCCCGCTGGTGGAGGGCATCGTGTGGGTGGAAATCGTGCGCGAGGCGGCGACGATGATCCTGCTGCTGACCGTGGGGTTACTGGCCGGCCGGACCTGGGTTTCGCGGCTGGGCTACGCCCTGGTTGCCTTTGGTGTGTGGGACATTCTCTACTACCTCTTTCTCAAGCTGATGACCGGTTGGCCCCGCTCCCTGCTGGACTGGGACATTCTGTTCCTCATTCCGTTGCCGTGGTGGGGGCCCATTCTGGCACCGATGCTGATTGCGCTGCTCATGATCGTCTGGGGAACGTTGGTCACGCAGTTCCCGCAACTGCAAGGTGTAGCCCTCGCACACCGGCCCGTGCTGGCCCTCAGCGTTCTGGGCGTCCTGCTCGCGCTCTACGTGTTCATGGCGGACGCGATTCGCGTCGCGCCCGGGGGTGAGGCGGCCCTGCGCGAGCTGTTGCCCGGTTCGTTCCCATGGCCGCTGTTCCTGGTCGCGCTGGGGTTGATGTCCGCCCCAATCGGGCAACTGCTCTGGGTGTTGGTCCGCGCGCGTTCAGGCCTCTCTGCACGAACTCCCGGCATCTGCTCCTGAAGTGTTTCTAGCGGAGCAGCACGCCGGAGGTGTTCATGAGGGAAAGCGCCTTGGCGACGGCCGCTTTGAAGGAGGAAACCTGGAAGTCATGATGTCCGGGACCGTTCCAGGGCGAGTCGATGAGAATGGATGTGCAACCTGCGATGCGCGCCGCCTCGGCATCCTGCCACTTGTCGCTGATGACCACGGATCGGTCCAGATCCACGTGCCACTTGAATCCGGCCTCGATCAGCAAGCCGGGCTTGGGTTTGCGGCAGGGACAACGGTCGGCCTCGTCGTGTGGGCAGACCATGATATCGTCCAGGTTGAGTTTTTTGAGCAGAATTTCGTGCATGAGGTCGAGTTCCCGTCGGGAGAGCTCGCCGCTGGTGAGGCCGGGCTGATTGGTGGTGGCGATCACCAGGTAGCCTGCGTCCTGGAGGGATCGGACCAAAGGTACGGCTTCGGGTTGGACGCGGAATTCCTCAAGTTGAATCGGTGCAACCGGCAGGTCGTGCTGCATCCGGAACCGGTTCAGCAGGCCGTCTCGTTCGATAAAGGCTGCTACTCGCATGGGTGCAAGACAGCAGGATGCTAGCCGACCCTGGGGGAAATACTGAAATAGTTGGCCGCCGTTGGTTTCGAGACGCCGCAAGGAACTATCGCAAGGGATCCTGACTGGATTGCAGCATGGTTTCCATCAATCGCACGATGGGTCTGGCCCGGACAATCGCGTTGTTTTCCGTCTGGCCCGCAAAGCTGTCCATGACGATCTGCGCCGCTGCTGCAGGCTCACCGTTCCGATCCCGGACGGGCATGACGACCGTGACCGTCTGCTTGCCCTTACCGACATAGATGTCCGCATTGCGGATGGCGCCGACTTCGGCTTTGCCCCCCGGGGTCCCCAGATCCGGCGGGTTCTTGCAGGCCACCGCGCGGATCGTGTTGCTTCCTGTCTGGGGTGCATAGAGGCGCAGGTCAATGACGCGGGGATACTTGGCCAAGGCTGCCTCGATCATCTGGACGGAGAGCGGGGTGGTGGGCGTATAAACGACGCTGACTCCAGCAAATTGACAGAGCGAGTCAGATTTTGTCCAAAAGGCGATTCTGCCCCGGGCGAAGGAGGTATCCTGCAAGGCGGGCATCACGAGTTGTCCGTTGAGAGTGCAGAGGATTTGGTTGCCCTGGCACTCAATCTTCAGTTCATGCCAGGTGTTGGTGCTGATGGGGATGGAAGGGCCGATCGGTCGCCCCCGGGTTCCCTGAACCACTTTGTAGAAGCGGAGGTTCTGCCCGAGCGCGCTCAAGCGGATCACATAGAAATTCTGCGCATCCTGCAGGCGGAAGGCCATCCCGGCCATCTGTTCCTGCACGCCCCCGAGAAGGCGAAGGCGCGCGGTCAAGGTGAAGTCCGTGAACTCCTCCCCCTCGTAAACCAGCATGGGGAATCGTTCGTCGGTCGGGTCGTGAACCGTCTGGGTGAGCACCGGCTTGACGCTGGTCTGGGGCGCTTTAGGGCTCAGCGGGGCCAGTGTGGGCGGCACCTCGGCCAGTATCACCTCCCACCGTCCCGGCGATCCTTCGCCTGCCAGCAGCGGTCGAAACCCCTTCGGCAGCTCCCCCTGAGGGGTGGTGCTGAAGTCGATGGACAACTCCGCTGCCCAAGCTGCCGTTCCGGCAACCAGGATCCCAAGAAGACATAACCGGCGCATCGGCGGACTTTTGCAGAAATCTCCGAGCCGGGCAAGCGCACCGGTGGCTTGGCTGTTGGCCGGGGCTTTGCCCGCCGATTGATCTTCGCATCACGTGGTCCCGCTTTGTCTGATGACGCTTGAGCATTTCAGGGACATGGTCCGTCTAACTCTTCAAACCGCCGCCGCCCGGAAGGCCTCTGATGGCTAAGTTGTTGCTACCAATGGAGGGCTGCGGCACTGTTTTCCAGCATGTTTGCCCAACGGCCGTTATCCGAAGTGCGGGTTTTGGGAAGCCTTGAGCACTCAAGGCTTCTTGCCGCCTTTGCGCTGTCGCTGCTGGCGCATCTGGTAATTTATGGGACCTACAAGGGCGGTCAGAAACTGGGATTATGGGAACGCCTCCATTGGAAGCCCATGGGGCAGGTGATCGAGGAACTCCAGGCGGCCAAGATTGCCTTGCAGGACCCTGAACGCCAGATGCCGCTGGTTTTTGTGGACGTGAACCCCGCTGTGGCCAGCTCCGAGGTTCCGCAAGACACGCCCTACTACTCCGACAAGAGTTCGCAGGCCGCCAATCCCTTGACCGACGAGGTGACCGGGGCACCCATGTTTGATGGGCGTCAGGAGCAATTGGTTCGAACCGAGGATGTTCCCCCGCTCAAGGCTGTCCCGCTGCAACCTGCCGCGGCGCCGCCGGAACCCGAGCCCGTCCCGGAGCCGGAATCCAAGCCGGAGACTACCGAGCCGACCAAGGAACCGGAGGGCGATCTGAGGCTGGCCAAAGCCGCCGACCGGGAGCAGCCCAAGGAACTCCAACCGCCGGAGATCAAGCCGCGGCCACGAACCCTAAAAGAAGCGATGGCCCGAACCCCCGAAGCCCAAGTCAATGCGCTGGCCGGACGCAAGATGAAGCAGGAGGGCGGGGTGCGTCGCCTGAGCACGCTGTCGTCGCTGGACGTGAAAGCCTCGCCGTTCGGGGATTACGACCGGGCCATCATTGTCGCCATTCAGAACCGCTGGTTTGACTTGCTGGACGCGCGTGGATTCGGCCACGAGATGAGCGGTCGGGTGGTGCTGGATTTCCGTTTGCATCACGATGGGCGGATTTCCGGCATGAGGGTGTCGGAGAACACGGTGGACGAGATGTTGAGCCTGTTGTGTCAGAAGGCGGTGATGGATCCTTCGCCCTATGCGCGGTGGCCCAGCGACATGCGTCGGATGATCGGCACCAACTATCGTGACGTGCGATTCACCTTTTATTACAATTGATTCCCTTGTGGAATGCTGAAAGGAAAACATGGAACTGGTTGTTTACATCTTGCTGGTCCTGACCTCGGTGGTGGGGTTGACCTTCATCATTGAACGGGGGTTGGCCCTTCGCTGGGCCAAGGTGTTGCCGCCCGCGATCGAGGCGGCCGTCCGTTCCTGTGGCAACACTGAGGAGGTGGGGCTGCTGCGAAAGGTCTGCGAGAGGCATCCCTCACCCCTGGCCCGAATCCTCGTCCTGGCCAGCGACCATCTCGACTGGCCCAAGGCCGAGACCGTTGATGCCCTGCAAACCCAGGCCAGGCGTGAAATCGTGAAACTGGAGCGTGGATTGGTGGTGCTGGAGGTCATCGTGGGCATCGCGCCATTATTGGGGCTGGTCGGAACCATCGCCGGCATGATGTCGCTGTTTGGAGGCCTGGGTGAAACGGGCCTGAGCGACACGGCGGCTCTGGCCAAAGGCATCGGGCTCATCCTCAACGCCACCCTGATGGGCCTGCTCATCGCCATCCCCTGTTTGATCTCCTGGAGCTACTACACCAAGAAGGTGGAAACCATGACGGTGGAGATGGAAACCCTGTGCGATGAGTTCCTCCGCCGACAATATCGCAACCGGTCGAGCGATACCTGACACGTGCACTTTGCAGTCCAGAAACGCAGGCAGACGCCGGCGGTGATCATCATCGCCCTGATCGATGTGCTGATTGTCATGCTGATCTTCCTGATGGCGACCACCACGTTTCGTCAGCATCCCGCCGTCAAGTTGACGCTTCCTGAATCCACCCAGGCACAGAAGCCGGGTGCCGGTCAGGATGCCGCCCTGCTGGTTTCGGTGGACCTGGTGGGCGATCTCCGGTTCGGATCCGATCCCAAACCCATCACGCCCGTTGCTCTGGGGGATCGGCTGAAGATCGAAACGTTGAAGAATCCGGACGTGCCGCTGGCCATTCGGGCGGACGAAGGCGCCCCATTTGGGAGGATTGTGAAGGTGATGGACGCCGCCCAGCAGGCCAACGTCAAGACGGTGAGTGCCTACACCCGCAAAGCCGGGCAACCCTAGCCTTCGGCTCCCTGAACAGAGTTGCTCAGACGGATGGAATCCTCGACGCGCCGGTTGGTGGCGCGCAGTCGGGCTGCGGTGGCCCGGCCCAGGGCGTGGAGGAAGGGTGCGGCCAGCGCCGGGGCTTCATCGAACAGCTTCTTGAGTCCTGCCCGGGTGATCTTCAGTACCATGCTGTCCACGTTGGCAATCACGTCGGCTGATCGCTTGCCTTCGTCCAGGAGCGCCAGCTCACCGAATGATTCGCCGGGTTCCAGCGTGGCCAGGATGGATTCCTTGCCGCGCACGAGCACGCGCACGCGCAATTCCCCCTCCAGCAGCATGAACATGGCGTCGCCCTCGTCGCCCGCCTTGACCACCGTGGTGTGCTGGGGCAGACGCACCAGGTCAAGATAGCGCGCAAACGACTGCAGTTGTTCATCCGCGAGCTCAGCCAGGGCTTTGATGCGGCGCAGCGAGCCGGGCTTGATGACGGCGGTCGTATTGCCTGGCGCGGCGTATGCCGTGGAGCGCCGACTGAACACCGCCTTGAGTTCGGCGAGTTCCAGCGCCTGCAGCCACGCCCGGCCACGCTGGTCGTAAATCCAGGTGTCCTTTTCAACCCGCTCGTCGCGTATCCAGTTCACCAGCGTGGGCAGTTCCACCGGGCCATAGGCCACGTGGTCGATACCCCAGACGAAATAAAGTGGCGCTTCGTTGGCTTCCATGGTTCGCAAGTCCGGCCGGATTTCGGCCGACCTTGGACAGCATATCCATTGCGGCGTCCTGTCCACAATCCCGCGCTTTGATCCAGGACATCAAGGCGCCCAAGAATCTGAGGGTTAAGTCTAGCCATCGGACCCCGCGTGCCGAATACTGTCCACATGCGTCCGCTTGATCTTGGGTTGACTGAATCGCGTCGAAGGTCGGTCCTTGCACTGCCACTGGCTTTGGCCTTGGTCCTTGGCCTCTTGACCGCTTGTTCCTCCACCTCCTCTGGGAGCGCCAGCCATGCTGCCGTGACCATTAAAGGTCATGGGGTTGCCGACGTTGCTCCAACGGTACGCGATGCTTTTAACGATAACGGGTTCGTATTGGCTCGTTCGGAAACGGATCGGATGATCTTTGAAAGACCGGCCACCAAGGGAGAACAGATCAAGTACGGTTCCTTCGGAAGCTCCGGGGTGGTCATTCGTGCCAAGGTCGATTTGCAGGAGCTGAGTCCGGAGACCTTCTTCCTGCGTTGCGACGTCTTCTCCGTGCGGGATGCGGGTCAGTCGGTCTTGGAGGATGAGACACGGATCATGATGGTCAGCGCCAAGAGCTATCAGCGGATCCTGGATGAGGTGAAGGCGCGGCTGGACGCGAAGGGCGCCTCGCCGGCGTCTGCTGGACGCTGATGGAGCCGACCAGTCCGGCCCGCCCCCGATCTTCATCTCGGAATGCCATTGACAATCTGCGCCTTGCGCATTCCCTTGTCTTGGCAAACGAAACGGGTCTTCCGTGCAAATCGACCCGAAGACACCAAACAAAACTCAATCAACGATATGAAAAACATCGCTCAAGGAATCATGCTGGGATCGGTCGTATCACTTGCATTTGTCATGACGGCCTGTGCTGCCACCGGCTATTCCAAGGGAGGAGACGCCTCCAAAGGAATGGACAAGACGGGCCGCGAGGTGGAAGCCATCGTAGCGCAGACCGAGCTGACGCTGAGCTCGCTCAGCAACCTTGTTTACAATCCGGCTCCGGATCTGGTGCCGCAGTACAAGGCGTTCACGCGCGAAACCAAGAAACTCGACTCCCTCTCCGAAAGTGTGGACAAGAAGGCGGCGGAGATGAAGAAGCGTGCTGACGACTATTTCGCCAAATGGGACGCCGGGATGACCAACATCACCAATCCGGACTTGCGCAAGACCAGCGAAGCGCGGCGGGCGGAGGTTTCCAGTGCGTTCGAGGAGGTCGCACAGAGCCTCAAGAAGTCCAAGGAGGCCTTTGACCCGTTCCTGTCTGACCTCAAGGACGTTCAACAGGTCCTGAACCTGGACTTGACGCAGGGGGGTCTCAATTCAATCAAAGGAACCACCAAGAAGGCCATCGCCCATGGCGAGGATCTTCGCTCGGCGCTGCAGGAGGCGGCGAAAGACATTCATGATCTGGCCGCGAAGATGTCCTCGAAGGGACCGGCGGCCGCACCGGCAGCCGCACCCAAGTCTTGAGGTTGTTCTCCGCGTCCGCCGGGGCCGAGTTCAGGCCCCGGTGGTCGTCCTGCTTCCGGCCCGCCACGGGCCGGAAGCGCGATGGGGCTGCCAAATGCGACTTTACATCCAAAGCACGGCGGTTAACCTGCGATCAAATTCTTCGAGCAAACCTATGCTAAAGTCACTGATCCTCATGATGTCGGTCGTCACCCTCGCTCTGCTCGCCACAGGTTGTGCGGGTCCCGAGAAGAAACTTGGTCGCGGCATGGCCAACTTGGGGGAGATTGTTCGCTGGGGCGAGTGCCGTCGCAGTGTTGAACAGACCGCTGTCTTTTACTCCCCGGAGGAAGGCTACACCCGCGGTTTCATCAGCGGCTTGAACCGGACCCTGGCGCGGACCGGGCTGGGCGTTTACGAGATCGTCACCTTCCCCATCCCTTCGTACGAGCCGGTCTGGACCAACTACCTGGCGCCCAACCCGGTGTATCCGGACAGTTATCGGCCCAATCTGGCGGCCGACCAGAATTTTGCCACGGATACCTCCTTGGGCTACAGCGGGGGAGATGTGCTGCCGATCGTCCCGGGCAGCCGCTTTCACATTTACGAGCAGGTCCACTGACCGTTCCCCGCATCAGTTGCTGCTCTCGCTCGCGCCGACTGTGTCGGCGCGTTGTCGTTTTGCGACCGGTCCATCCTGTCCAGCTATTGCCCCATGACGATCGAGCTGAATTCACCCTGCAAGGTTAATCTGCTCCTGAACATCCTCGGCCGGAGGGCGGACGGGTTTCACGAATTGGAGACGGTGATCCAACCGCTGCCTCTGCACGACGGTCTGCGATTCCAAAGGGGCGGGAGCGGTATTGCGCTCACCTGTTCCGAGCCTGCGCTGCCGGTGGACGGCTCCAACCTGGTTCATCGGGCTGCCTCTGCATTCCGGGAGGCTGCTCGGGTTCGGGATGGCGTCCGGATCCGCCTGGACAAGCGGCTCCCGATGGCGGCCGGCCTGGGGGGAGGGAGCGCAAACGCCGCAGTCACTTTGCTGGGGTTGAACCAGTTGTTCGGGCACCCCCTTTCTGGCGTTCAACTCAACGATCTGGCCGCGACCCTGGGCTCGGACGTGCCGTTCTTTCTTCAGCGTGGGCCGGCGCTGGGAACCGGACGGGGGGAACGCATCCAGCCCCTCGAGCCTTTTGAATCCTTGCGGGGCTGCGCTGTCCTGCTGGTTCGGCCCAGGTTCGGCATCTCCACACCGTGGGCCTACGGTCAACTTGCCGAGCATCCGGAATCCCTGAAGGGAAGGCCGGGAAGAGCCACGGACCTGATCCAGCGACTGCGATCGGGAGGGCTGAGTGCGACAGGCAGCGCATTCTTCAATTCTTTCGAGGCCCCCGTTTTTCATAAATATCCCGTCTTGGCGGTGCTCAAGGAAGCGCTCCTGGAACATGGGGCCGCAGCGGCGCTCATGTCGGGCAGTGGTTCAACCACCTTTGCCCTGGCCGGTTCACTGGCGTCGGCGGAGTCTCTTCGGGAGATGGTGCTGGCCCGCCTTGGCGCAACGAACTGGACAGCCATTGCCGTGCTCTGAGCAGGGTTAACCCCTTTGCTTGTGCGTCTGATGCGGCGTGGCCGAATCCCGGAGGCGCTGCTTCACGGCCTCCAGCCTCTGCTCCCACGTCAGCCAATCCCAGTGCCATCGGTCTCCGGAGAATCGGCCTCGCGCCGCGTCCACGTGGGCATCCCACGCCTCCAGCTCCTGCCGCACAGCCCGATTGTCCTTCCATCGAACATGGGCCTCCATCAGGTTCAAACGATTCTCGGGATAGTCTGGCGCCAGTTTGACCGCCTTGCTCAGGTGTGCCCTGGCCTTGGAACGGCTGCCCACACAGACCGGCCACCCCGGGGCTTGCAGGTAGAGCAGGCCCAGGTTTCGGTCTGGGCCTGCCTCATCGAACTGGGCATCCAGCTCCCGGGCCTTCAGGAAGTGCGTCTCCATCTGTTGGACGAGATGGAGGGCGCCCACGCTCATGGTGCGGGCTAGCTGCCCCTGATTCATGGCAAGGTAATAGTGAGCCGGGGCGAGGTCGGGATTCAGGGCAACCGCCTGTTCGCAAGCCCGGATACCCTCCCGCGCCCGTTCGGCCCGGCCGGCGTCGTTGGTGGCATACTCCGCCCAGTCAAAGCAGGCCCGGCCAAGCCGCCACGCCGCGGCGGGATCCCCGGTGGCCTGCTGAACCCTCTTCCGGGCGTCCTGATAGGCGGCTTGGGCTGCCTGATCAGGTGGGGGCGGATCGGCGGCCAGAACAAAGCCCGCCACCCAGAGGGCTCCACAAGCCAGCCAGCACGCCCGGAGGCTGACGGCGAGCCAGGATTTCTGGGTTGCGTGAGGTATCATCTCATCTATAGTCTCGCATTGGTGAACTTAAACACCCAGTTGGCCATGCTTGCGGCGTTGGCTGCCCTGATCCTTTGCTGCGGGTGCAGCGGAGTCAACACCTCGGGCAGCGTTTCTCCTGCCACATTCCTGCTGCCGGGCTTCGGCTCAACCACGCCCGGGCGTTCACCGTCCACCCCGTGTGAAACCAACGGGGTCCCCGTGACGCCGGAACTGGCCTTCCTGAACTAACGTCATGCGCTTTCCATTGGCCCTGTCGGTCAAGATTGCCCGGCACATTATTCATCACAAGCTGGCACGCACCCCGCGGTTCGCCATGGTGTTGCAGTTGGAACCGCTTCACACCTGCAACCTCACCTGCACCGGCTGCGGCCGCATCCGCGAATACTCCACGAACCTCAAGGACATGGTGCCCCTGGAGGATTGTCTGCAGGCCGCCCGCGACTGCGACGCCCCCATGGTCTCCATTTGCGGCGGGGAACCGCTGATCTATCCGAAGATCGAGGAGCTGGTGGACGGCCTGCGCCAGCAGGGACGCATCATCTACATCTGCACCAACGGCGTGTTCATGCGCAAGAAGATGCGCGAATATCTGGCCGCAATCCATGATCCCGCCAATCCGTCCCATGAGTCCCGCCTGAAACGCCTGCTCTCGGACGCCCTCATTTCGGACAAGGAAGCCGACGCCATCCGCAATGCGAGCGCCGACGCCAGGCGCAAGACCGTCATCCGCCCCAGCCAGTGGCTCTACTGGAACGTTCACGTGGATGGCCTGGAGTACACGCACGACCTGATCGTCGAGCGCGAGGGTGTGTTCAAGGAATGCATCGCTGCCATCCGCATGGCCAAGATCCTCGGATTCCAGGTGGCCACGAACACCACGGTGTACAAGGAGACGGACGTGGCCGAGCTCGAGGACATGTTCAGATTCCTCAGTTCGTTGAATGTGGATGGCCATACGGTCTCTCCCGGCTACGATTATGACGCCGCCAAGAAGGACATGGTCAGGCGCCTGGGCAAGCAGCCGGAGGACTTTTTCCTGACCCGCGCGATGACCATCAAGAAGTTCGCGCGGATCCGGGAGTGGGGCCGCCTCTTCACCATCTTCGGCACCCCGGTCTATCAGGAATTCCTGGCTGGCCAACGCGACCTGACCTGCACCGCCTGGGCGATCCCCACCTACAACATCCGGGGTTGGAAGGCGCCCTGTTACCTGATGACCGACGGGCACTACGCCGGTTACCAGGAGATGCTGGACAAGGTGGACTGGGACAGGTACGGGGTGGTGAACGGCGTGGCCCGCGACCCACGTTGCGAGAACTGCATGGTGCACTGCGGTTACGATCCCAGTGGGGCGCTGGGCACCAATTACCAGGCCGGCGACAACTGGAAGAATTTCAAATACAACTTCTGGCCCCGGCCGGCCCCCGTTCCGTACTCCCAGGAACTGGAGAAGCGTGCTTTCAACGGCGCCAGCATCAGCAAGGGGCATCTGGCCGAAGCCAAGGCTGCCATCAACTCCCCCGCCCCCGGGGCGCAGGGTGCTTACGTCCGCAGGGAGGGCGGGGCCGGGGACCACGTGGGGAGCTTTTGCGGCGGGAACGGGGACCCCTCCGAACGGGACGCCTTGCTGGCCAAGATTGCAGAGTCGAACCATGGCAGGTGACCCAGTGGACTGTTTTCCCGGGCCCGGAAACACCCCACGACGCATCGTGGGAGCCGCACTGCTGGCTCGAACGGCACGGGCGCAAGAGCCGCTGAACTGCCAGAGCCCGATGACCGGTCCCTGATTCCAAACCACCCTTTTTCATGAGCGCACTGTTTCTATCCCCACCCTCCTTCGACGGCTTTGACGGCGGCGCCGGCGCGCGGTATCAGGCTCGCCGGGAAGTCACCAGCTACTGGTATCCGACCTGGCTGGCGCAGCCAGCCGCCCTGGTGCCCGGATCCAGGCTCCTCGATTGCCCCCCGCACCACATCGGGGTCGAGCAATGCCTCCGCATTGCCCGGGACTACGATCACGTCATCATCAACACCTCCACGCCTTCGCTGAAGAACGACTGCAAGGTGGCGGAAGCCATCAAGGCGCAGAAGCCGGCCACGACCATCGGGTTTGTGGGCGCTCACGCCATGGTGTTGCCCACGGAAACCCTGAAGGCTTCGCCGGCCATTGATTGGGTGGGGCGCAAGGAATTCGATTTCACCTGCCAGGAGGTGGCTGAAGGCCGGGCCTTGTCCTCGATCGCCGGCTTGTCCTACAAGGATGCCAACGGCCGGATCCAACACAACCCGGAGCGGGAGTTGATCGCGGACATGGACCGGCTGCCCTGGGTGGCAGACGTTTACAAGCGGGATCTCGAGATCGAAAAGTATTTCATCGGTTACCTGCTGCATCCTTACATCAGCATGTACACCGGGCGCGGCTGCCCGGCCCAGTGCAGCTTCTGTCTCTGGCCGCAGACCATCGGCGGACACAAGTACCGGGTCCGCTCGCCCCAGAATGTGGCCGACGAGATGGCCTACATGAAGCGGCTCTTTCCGCAGGTGCGGGAGTTCTTTTTCGACGACGACACGTTCACGGCCAACCTGCCGCGGGCCCGCGAGATCGCCCGCAAGCTGGGTCCGCTCGGGGTGCACTGGTCCTGCAACAGCCGGGCCAACCTCGATTACGACACCATCCAGAGTTTCAAGGACAACGGGCTGCGCCTGTTCCTCGTCGGCTACGAGAGCGGCAATGACGATATCCTCACGCGGATCAAGAAGGGCGTGACCACCGACGAGATGCGGCGTTTCACCAAGGCCTGTCATCAGGCCGGGGTGGTCATCCACGGCACCTTCATCCTCGGGCTGCCCGTGGAAACCAGGGAAACCATCGAGCAAACCATCCGCTTCGCCCAGGAGCTGGACGTGTTCAGTCTGCAGGTCTCCCTGGCGGCGCCGTATCCCGGCACTGAGCTCTACGAGCAGGCCAGGCTCAATGGTTGGTTCGTCAAGAAAGACAAGACCGACCTGGTGGAAAGCGACGGGCTCCAGCAAAGCACCCTCGAATACCCCGGCCTCAGCAAGGAAGAGATCTTCGAATCGGTCGAACGCTTCTACCACCGCTATTACCTGCGTCCGAAACCGATCCTGCGGATCATCCGCACCATGCTCGAGGACAAGGACGTCTGCGTCCGCCGCCTGCGCGAGGGCTACGAGTTCTTCAAGAGCATGGCCCAGCGCCGCAGCGATCTGGAAGCGGCCAAGGCCGCAGCCTGACCAACGCGCATTCCGCCCGGGGGCGTTCCCCAAGAATCCCGTCCGCGAATCCGGCTCAGGTGGAGTCCCGCCGCCACACCCTCAATCCACTCCGCGGCCGCGCCGAGGCAAAGGACAGCCGGCCGCGCACCACCTGCACGCCGGCGAACGGGTCGTTCTCGATCAGAAGGTTTCCGTCCAGGTCCAGGTAATCGGCGAGTTCGGCAAGGTGGGCCGCGGCGGTGATGCCGACACTGCTTTCCACCATGCAACCCACCATGGTCATCAATCCGGCGGCGCGCGCGGCCTTCAGGGCTCCCAAGGCGCCGGGAATCCCCGCTGTCTTGGCGAGTTTGACGTTCACCCCGTGAAACGCCTCCTGGCAGGACGCCAGGTCGGCGGCCGTGTGGAACGATTCATCAGCAAACAGTGGCAACGGGGATCGCTCCTTGAGCCAACGGAGATCTTCCGGGGCAGCGTTGGCCGGCATCGGCTGCTCCACAAACTGAATCCGGCCGTCGGCCGCCAGATGCTCGATCCGGTCCAGTGCCAGTCCGCGCGTCCGCCAGCCCTCATTGGCGTCCACCCGCAGCGGCTTGTCGGGTGCCGCCGCCCGCACCGCCGCGAGGATGTCCCGGTCGTGGTCGGCCCCGAGCTTGATTTTCAGGACGGGAAAGTCGGCGGCGGCTTTCACCTTGCGCTCGATGTTTGCCGCGGTGTCGATGCCGATGCTGAACGAGGTGGTGTGATGGTGTTCGCGAAAACCCAGGCCCAGGAAATCATGCAAGGGCTGGCGCTTTCGTTGCGCGGCCAGATCCCAGAGGGCGCAGAGGATCGAACTCTTGGCGGCGGACTGTCCGGCCGCCACGGAATCCAGGTAATCCCTGGCCCGGTCCGGAGCCGTTGGATCCAGGCGCGTGGGGTCGATACGCCCCAGGAAGGCGAGCACGGATTCATTCGATTCGCCGTAGCGCGAGATGGGCGCCGCTTCACCCGAGCCGACGGCTCCGTCCTCGGCCGTCAGGGTTACCATGACCACACGCGCGACCTGGCTGTTGCGTGTGCGCGCCGTGGACCAGCCATCCCGCAAGCGAAGATCGAGTGGTTCAAAGTGGAGCTGCATCAGCCAGCCGGGAGCGAATTCGCCTGGGGCCTCAATCTTCGGCGAACAGGTATTCGAGGTCGGTGGCGGAGAGGCTGCGCGCGAAACCTTCCTCCCCGAGCACGTCGGCGATGGTCTGCGCCTTCTGCTGTTGCAGTTCCCAGATTTTCTCCTCGACGGTGCCGGGTGCGATGAGCCGGTAGGCGTTGACGGTTTGCGTCTGGCCGATGCGATGGGAGCGGTCGATAGCCTGGGCTTCCACGGCGGGGTTCCACCAGGGATCGTAAAGCACCACATAGCTCGACGCGGTCAGGTTCAATCCGGTCCCGGCCGCGCGCAGGCTGAGCAGGAAGACGGCGGGGCGCTCGTCATCCTGGAAGGATTGCACCACCTGCTGGCGGTCCTTGGTGGCGCCGGTGAGGATGTGCGTGGAGATCTCGCGGGTGCGGCATTCCTTTTCCAGCAACTCGAGCATTTGAACGAACTGCGAGAAGACCAGCACCTTTTGCCCTTCGGAAATAAGCGGATCGAGCAACTCGAACAAGGTGTCCGTCTTGCCCGAGGGCGAGTCGTTGCCGACCAGGCGGGGATGGCAGCAGACCTGGCGCAGGCGCGTCAGCGCCGCCAGCACGTGCATCTTGCTCTTGGCGAGGCCCTGGGTTTCCACGGCCTTCATCACCTGCTCGCGGCTGCGGCGCAGTTCGGCCAGGTAGAGCTTGCGCTGGTCTTCGCCAAGCGGGCAGTCCATCCGCTCCTCGATGCGGTCCGGCAGATCCTTGGCCACGTGCTTCTTGAGCCGGCGCAACAGGAGCGGGCGCAATTTCGCCGAAAGGCGTTTGCGGGCGATCCGCTGGGCTCCCTCGGCCCCCTCGCCCTTGGGCTCATAGGTTTCTGCGAAATGCTCTTGCGATCCCAGGTAGCCGGGTTGGATGAAGTCCGCGATGCTCCAGAGATCGAGCAGCCGGTTTTCCAGCGGCGTGCCGGTGAGGGCGAGCCGATACTCCGAGTTGACCTGTTTGACCGACTGCGTGACCTGGGCGCCCGGGTTCTTGATGAACTGCGCCTCGTCGAGGATCACCGCGCGGAACGAGAACTTGCCCAACTCCTCCAGGTCGCGCCGGAGGATGGCGTAGTTGGTCACGATGAGATCATGTTCGGGAATCTGGCCGCGCAGGTTGTGGCGGGCGGCTCCGCTTTCCAGGACCAGAACCTTGAGGGTGGGCGCGAACTTCTCGGCCTCGCGTCGCCAGTTGTGCAGCACGCTGGCGGGACAGATCACCAGCGAGGGTTTGGGCCTTTTCTTGAACTTGCCCTGCAACCAGGCCAGCCACGTCAACGTCTGCAGCGTTTTCCCCAAACCCATGTCGTCGGCCAGGATCCCGCCCAGCTTCATCCGGGTCAGGTGGCACAGGAAATCAAACCCGGCTTTCTGATACGGACGCAATTGGGCGGTGACGGAATCGGGCAGGTGGGTATCCGGGACGCCTTGAAACTCCTTGAGCCGCTCGCGCAGCGCCTGGGCCTGGGGTGATGCCCCGAACCGCTCCAGTCCAGCCTGGTCGAGGTGCACCACCTGTTCCAACCCCACCTTCTGGGCCATGGGCGCAAGGCCGTCCACCCCGATCTCGGCCATGGTTTCATGCGCCTCCTGCACGGCGCCGGTGTCGAGCTCGACCCAGCCGGCATGGGGCAGTTTGACGAACCGGCTGGTGGCGGCGGCCAGTCGTTCAAGATCCTTCTTGCTCAGCCGCATGCCTTCCGCCTCCCACTCGGCGGAGACGCTCAGCCAGTCGATGCCACTGCCCTTGACGATCACCTTGGGCTTGAGCTGGCGGGGTTGGAGGAAGAGCCGTTGAAAGGCCGCGTTGCCCAGGTAATCCGCCTGCCGGGGTTTCTCCCCCCACGCTTCCGCGAGGGCCCCCAGGAAGTTTTCAGTCGCGTCCCCGGTCCAAAGGCCCGGCTCGGGCGAAAACCAGTCCAGCTTCTTGAGCCACTGCACGGCGGGCTCGAGGCGCGGGTCATCCAGGATCTCGGGCTTCTCGGACTCACGTTTGGCCGGGCGGTCCAGCACCCACTCGTGTCCCTGCCAGATCCATACCGAATCGTCGGCGGTGCTCCGCGCCGTCAACCGCAGATGCACCAGGTCATCGAGCAACTCGAACTGGAACTGCGGCTTGGCCACGTGAATGGTGCAGAGTTTGTCCCAATTGAACCCGTCCTTCGCATGGTTGCGCCGCAAGTGCCCGAGCAAGCGGTGACTGAGTTTGCTGACCGGCACCGAGGGGGTGACGGCCCAGTGCTCGAGCACCTCGGGCGAGGGCGCGTTGCGCAGGACGTAGAAGGCGTTGCCGACCAGCGCCAGGGGCGGTTGCAAGGTGAAAAACTGGACGGAGTCCAGGGATTCCCGGCCGCCGTCAGGCAGCTTCAGACAATGCGTGAACGAAAGCACCTTGTCGTGGTTTTCCAGGTGCGGCACCAACTCGGCCAGGTGCCCGTGGAATTGCAGCGCCTGCCCGGAATCCATCTGCTCCAGCCGCTCGGTATGCCCCCACCTCGCCAGCCAGGTGAACAAGTCGGCGTCCGGCAACAGAAATGTTTCCGCCGTGTCCGGCCTGCCTTTGTAGGTGACGGTGATCCACTCGATGAAATCCCAGTCGGCCGGCGGAAACAGCTCGCGTTCATGGGCGGCGCGGGTGGACAGGTCGATCAACTCCGCCACGCTGCGGGGCCGTTCGCCGGTGCGCTGGCGTGTGAGATGGAACTGGACCGCCAACCGGTGCCGGCCCGGCCGGTCCGGGTCGGGTTGCGCCTCACAGCGGACACGCAATGAAGCCTTGGGCACGTCCAGATGGAGCGCCTGTTTGGGCAGCATCCAGGTTTCCAGGCGTTTGACCAACTGATCCTCCCGCTCGGCTTCCTGCACCTGGGCAAAGCGGTCATAGTTGGCGTGGGCCAGCAGTTCCGTGGGGATGGACCGTTTGGCGCGGATGAAGACGAACGCCAGTTCCTCCAGCCGCTCCTCGCCGCTGGCCTTGAGCACGCGCGGCCACCAGTCGTCATCCGGAAAATCCTTCCGCGACAACCACAGCTTCTCGAAGTAATCCTCCAGCAACAACCAGGCGCGCTGGGAATCCGGGCAGGTGGAAAAGGTTTTGAGCAGTTCCTCGCGCTCGACCACCGCGCCTTTGGAGTCTGACAACTCACGGCGCAGGTCGGCCAGGGCGCCATAGGCGCTGCTCAGGACCTTGTTATGGGCGTCGTACTTCGACGTGCCGGACGGACGCTTCGCCGTCCCGTTTCTTAAGGAACCTCGTGCCATCAGAACCTACGCTTCCTCACTTCAAGAGTTTCGCCCTGAGCTTGGAACGCGCGGCCCCGATCAGCGCCCGCGGCGCGGGCCAGCCTGTTCTGCTCATGGCGGGTCACTACACTTTGCCCTGCTCCAGTTCAGCCACCCGTCTTTCTAATTCCTGAATCCGCCGCGCCAGATCCGGCAGATGCTGCGTCGCGATGATCTGGCGTTTGGCCTGCCGATCCGGCACTGCGGGCGTGCCCAACACGCATTCGCCGTCCCGCAGGTTGCGCATCACCCCCGAACGCGCCCCCACCGCCACCCGGTTACCGAGCCGCAGGTGGCCGGACACACCAGATTGTCCCCCCAGCGTGACGTCGTCCCCGATCTTGGTGCTGCCGGCGATGCCGGTTTGCGCGACGATCATGCAGTTGGAACCGATTCCCACGTTGTGCGCGATCTGGACCAGGTTGTCCACCTTGGTGCCCTCCCCGATTACCGTCGGCCCCAGCGCTCCGCGGTCCACCGCCACCAGGGCGCCCAGTTCGACGTCGTCCCGAATGATCACCTGCCCGATCTGCGGCACCTTGAGGTGCGAACGCCCTTCTTCCACGTAACCAAACCCGTCCGAACCCACAACGGTTCCGGCATGCAGGCGCACCCGGTTGCCCACTTCGGTCCGGCTGTAGAGCGTCACCTGGGGAAAGAGCCGGACGTCATGGCCCAGGCGGCAACCGTCTCCCACAAAATCCAGCGCCTCCAGAACACAGCCGGGGCCGATCCGCACTTCCTCGCCAATGACACAGCCCGGACCGATGTAGGCCGTGGGATCAATCCGGGCCGAGTCCGCCACCACGGCGGTTGGATGAATGCCGCCGGCAAACCGCTTTTCGGGAAAGAACAAGGGCAACACCTTGGCGCAGGCCACGCGGACATTCTCGACGCGCAACAGCGCCTTGGACGAAACCACCTGGCTCTTGCGGTCCACAAGGACCGCCGCCGCCGCGCTGCTCTCCGCGCGTTGCAGATAACTGTCATTCTCGGCGAACGTCAGGTCCCCTGGACGCGACCGGTCTGCGGGCGAAAACCCCGTGATTTCCGTTGATGCGTTGCCCACCACCTCGCCCTTCAGGCGGCTCGCAATCTCAGCCACAGTGAATGTCATAGGTTGACTCCGGTTCGCGAAACACGCCGGGCCTGCGCCCGGACCCCGAAATGAGGCCACCGCCGTCCAGTCCCTGCCGGACGATGCTGTTCGATTCTCCAGCGCGGTTTCGCGACAACACTGATTCAAGAACAAACCCGATGATAGGCCGATGCGGTTTCAGTTCAATCACAACATTGCAGGCATCGGGTGTTTTTTGGAGGCTGTGGATAACCGGTGAACAGGCTGTGGATGAACCTTGTTTCACGGGCTTGGCCTTGCGGCGAGCGGGCCGAGGCTTTCGACAAACCGTGGGAGCCGGGGTAACGTGAGGCGGGTCATGAAGACCGCGATTCCACCCGCCGAAGGTATCGAGTCCAAAGGCAGCCGGGCCAGCCCCAGGCCGTACAGCGGCGAGGTGGTTTACATCTACGCCTACGATGTCGCCTACGAGATGAGGCGGGGCGCCATCCGCGAACTGCTCGGACAGCCCGTGGCGCAGTTCGCCGTGGACGTGGACAAACGCAGTCCGCGGCAATCCTTCTTCTACAAGCCACAGATGGTGAGGCTTCCGCCGCTCGAGCGGGTCGGACCCCACGGCCCCATTCGCGTGCAACGCGCGATCAAGCTGCTGCCGGTGGGCGCCATCAGCATCACGGTCCAGGTCCCCTTCGGCGTCGAGCACCTGGAATCGCTGGTGGATTATCACGACCTCCAGTTCCAGACCGGTTCCCTGCACGAGGAGGTGCGCCGGCTGGCCGAGGAGGTCATTGCCGAGTTGAAGCCGAATCTGATCCGGCCCCACGCGCAACTGGCGCAGGAGGAGGCCTATACGGTCTTCTGCATCGCCTCCCCGTTGCGAACGTCCGAGGGCGCTGAAATGACGGCCGGGGCATGGTTTGAATTGCATCGCCGCAAGGTGGCCGCATTGCTGACCCAGGAGGAGGATGTGGACCGGCTTTCGCAGCAGGAATCGGATGAATCCACCGCGCGCCATCTGAGCTACTACCAGGGGGATGTGGTGGTGGTGGATTGGGATGCCGCCCTGCTGGTGGACGAACCGCGCGATTTTGACGAGGCGCTTTACCTGATGGAACTGGCCAACCTGCAACTGGCCGAACTCGAGGCCTATGATCGCATCCTCGACAACGCCCTCGAACGGTCTTACCGCGACCTGGCCCGGCGCTCGCTGCGGTCCAAGGGCGAGAGCTTGCGCGAGATCCGTGAGATCCGTGTGGACATGGCCCGGTTCAACGATGAGCTGTCCAACATCACCAAGTTCTTTGGCGACTGGCATCTGGCCCGGCTCTACGAGGCGTTGGCGGCGCGGTTCCACCTGGCGGACTGGCACCGCACCATCGAGGGCAAGGTGCGGACCCTGGACGACCTTTACCGGATGCTCCAGAGCGACCGGACCAACCGCCTGATGGTCTGGCTGGAAGCGACCATTGTGGTCCTGTTCATTGTTGATCTGATCGTGCTGATCATGGGGTTGAAATAGGCGGGTGCCGGCCGCTTGGGGATCGCAGCGTAGGGGAAACACTGGCAAACCCGGCTGAACACGCTACATTGCCGGCCTATGAACTTGAATGAATCTGTCACGCTGACCCGCGACGTCGAGGCCGCGATTGTTCCGGCGGGCACGCGGGTGAAGCTGATGAAGGGAGAAACAGCACACATCACGCAATCCCTGGGCGGCAGCTACACCGTGATCCTCAACGGCAACCTGTTTCGCATCGACGGCCAGGATGCCGACGCCCTGGGTCGCGAGGTGCAGGCCGGGCCCGCCCGATCCGGCTCGGGGGCTTACACCCGGGAGGAAGTGGAAAAGCTCGTCTGGGACCAGCTCAAGACCTGTTACGACCCGGAAATCCCGGTCAACATCGTGGACCTCGGCCTGGTCTATGATTGCGTGGTCGAACCGCTGGCGGAGAACAGCTTCAAGGTCTGCGTCAAGATGACCCTCACCGCCCCCGGCTGCGGCATGGGACCGGTGCTGCAGCAGGACGCGCAAAATAAGATCCTCTGCCTGGAGCCGGTGGATGACGTGAGCGTGGAACTGGTGTGGGATCCGCCTTGGAACCAGAGCATGCTGACCGAAGCCGCCAAACTGCAGCTCGGGCTGATGTGAGCGGGAAATGGAGTGCTCGAGTGTTGGAGCACTGGCATGAACAACCCCACCACTCCACCTATGTCCACCTCGGTGAAGGCTAGCGCAACAAAACCGGATCTGGCCTCGTTCCGGGCGGATTTTCCCATCCTGCATCAGCAGGTGCATGGAAAGCCGCTGATCTACTTCGACAACGCCGCCACCTCGCAGAAGCCGACGTCCGTCATCGAGGCGTTGAGCCGGTATTACGAGCGTGACAATGCCAATGTGCATCGTGGCATCCACGAACTGAGCAACCGCGCCACGGCTGGATTCGAGTCCGCGCGTGAAACCGCCGCCCGATTCCTCCACGCGCGCAGTCCCAACGAGATCATCTTCACGCGGGGAGCCACCGAGGGCCTCAACCTGGTGGCCAACGCCTGGGGCGGCAGCCGCGTGCGTGCGGGCGACGTCATTCTGCTCACCGAGATGGAGCACCACAGCAACCTGGTGCCCTGGCAACTCCTGGCCGAGCGCACCGGCGCCCGGCTCGCCTTCCTGCCGATCACCGGTGACGACGGACGGCTGGACTTGTCGCGGGTGGACGACTTCCTGACGAGCGAGGTCCGGCTGCTGGCCATGGTGCATATTTCCAACTCCCTCGGCACCATCAACCCCGTGAACGAACTCTGCGCCCGCGCCCGCAAGCGGGGCATCACCACCCTCATCGACGCCGCCCAAAGCGCCGGGCACCGCCGGCTGGACGTGCAAGAGCTGGACTGCGACTTCCTGGTGTTGTCCGGACACAAGATGTGCGGCCCGACCGGCATCGGCGTGTTGTATGGGCGGGAGGCCCTGTTGAATGAGATGCCCCCCTGGCAGGGCGGCGGGGAAATGATCCTCAACGTCGAATACGGGCGAAGCACCTGGAAACATGCGCCGCACAAGTTCGAGGCGGGCACGCCTGACATCGCCGGCGCCATCGGGCTGGCAGTCGCCATGGACTACCTCGACCACGTGGGCCGGGACCGCATTGCGCAGCACGACATGGAACTGGGCGCGTATGCTTTTGCCCGGCTGTCCGGCCTGGATGGCATCCGGATCTTCGGACCGCACGTGGGGCGGGCCGGCATTGTGAGCTTTTGCCTGGGCGACGTCCATGCTCACGACGTGGTGGAACTGGCCAACCAGCGCGGTGTGGCCCTGCGAGGCGGGCACCACTGCACCCAGCCGCTCATGCGCAAACTCGGGGTCGAATCTACCTCGCGCGCCAGCTTCTATTTCTACAACACGACCGGGGAAATCGACTGCTTTGTGGAGGTTATCCGCGACATCCAGAAGTTTTTCAGCGGCTAAATTCGACAAACCGGGCGCCCGTGGCATAATGCGGCCATGAACCCGAAGCCGGAGTCCAGCGCGGACTTGACCAGGCGTTGAAGGCCGCTGCTCACGCCCCGTCCACCCTTGAACCCCACCTGATTCATGACCCCTGGCGAAGCCATCGCTCCGGGTTCCCCGATGCGCGAGGTGTTGCAGGCATTCCCTGGCGCACAGCGGGCGCTGTTCCGCCATTATCACATCGGCGGCTGCAGCAGTTGCGCCTTCTCCCCGGACGAAACCCTGGCGCAACTCTGCGCCCGCAACGGTGGGCTCAATGTCCGCCAGGTGCTCGCACTCCTGCAGTCCAGCCACGAGCAGGATGCCCGGACCTTCATCCTCCCGCTGGAATTGGACCAACTGCGCCGGACCAACCCGGAGCTGCGATTGCTGGACGTCCGATCGCGGGAGGAGTTTGAGGCGGTGCACATCGAGGGGGCCGTGCTGCTTTCCCAACCGGTCATGCAGGAGATGCTGTCCCACTGGCCGCGTGACCGCGCCTTCGTGGTGGTGGATCACCAAGGCCGGCATGGTCTGGACGCCGCCGCCTATTTCCTCGGACACGGTTTCCAGCACGTCCGCTGCCTCCAGGGAGGCATCGATGCCTGGGCGCAGCAGGTGGACAAGCGCATGCGACGCTACACGCTCGGATAATCCATGAACCACGACCTGCAGAAACGAATCGAAGCGGCTTTGAAGAATCCCCAGAACATGGGGGAGATGCCGGATGCGGATTCGATCGGCACCGTGGGCAACGCCGACTGCGGCGAAATGCTGCGCCTCTGGGTCAAATTCAAGGAGGACCGGGGGCGTCAGGTGATTGACAAGGCCACGTTCCAGTCCTTCGGTTGCGAAACCGCCATTGCCGTGGCCAGTCTGGCCACCGAATTGATTCGCGGCAAGACCCGTGAGGAGGCGCTGGCGCTCCAGAGCGAGGAACTTTCCGGAGAGCTCGGCCCTTTGCCGCCGATGAAGATTCACTGCGCCCAGTTGGTCGAAGGCGCGTTGCGCGCCGCCCTGGAATCGTCCGCGGATTGCCCCCCATCCCCACCGGACGAGCCGGTCCACCCCAAGGCGGCCAGCCTGGCGGACAAGCTGTCTGAAAGCCGCAAAGGCGGGTTGAGGATCAACTTCCTGGACCCGGCCCCCAGGCCTTAGATCAAGGCAGGGCCAGGTCGATGCGCGGGCCCTGTTCGAGCAATCCCGGGGCGACCTCGTTGACGAACTCCAGACAGCGCTCGAGCACGTCACCGCCGGACTCGGAGGCCAGGGCGAACTCCGCCAACTCCCGGGCCGCGCTCAGGTTGAGGCGGCGGATCAGGTACTTGATCTGGGGCACCACCGGCGGGGCGGCGCTCAACTCGTCCACTCCCAAACCCAGCAGCAGGGGGACCAGCACCATATCCCCGGCCATCTCACCGCACACACCCACCCAGATGCCGTGCTGATGAGCCGCGGCCACCGAGCCGTGGATCAGGCGCAGGATGCCCGGGTGCGTGGGTTCGTACAGGTGGGCGATCTTGTCGTTGGTGCGGTCCACCGCCAGGCAGTATTGGATCAAATCGTTCGTGCCGATGCTCAAAAACTTGAGCCGGCGCGCCAGGGAGTCGGAAATCATGGCCGCCGACGGGGTTTCAACCATGGCGCCCACCTCCATCTGGTCATTGAACGGCTTGCCTTCGGCACGCAACTGGCCCTTGCACTCGTCGAGGAGTTCATTGGCCTGACGCAATTCCTCCAAGCCGGAGATCATGGGATACATCATCTTGATGTTGCCATGGGCGCTGGCCCGCAGGATGGCGCGGAGTTGGGCCCGAAACACATCCTTTTCATGCAGGCAGAACCGGATGGCCCGCCAGCCCAGGAACGGATTCTTGTCCTTGGGCACGGTCGGATGCTGGAACTTGTCACCTCCCAGATCAAGGGTGCGGATGATCACCGGATCCGGCTTCAGAGTCGCAGCCACCTGCCGGTAGGACTCGTACTGCTCGTCCTCGGACGGAAAGGCGTCCCGGTCAATAAATAGGTATTCGGTCCGGAAGAGCCCCACCCCTTCCGCGCCGTTGGCAGAGACGGATTCGACATCCCGGGGTTCCTCAATGTTGCCCGAAACGGTGATGCGACGGCCGTCGAGGGTGATCGCCGGTTCCGCCATGGCCTTGCGGATCTGGATCAGGAGCGGCTCGCGTCTGGCCGCCAGTTGGCCGTAGCGATACAGCGTCTCCTCGGAGGGATGGACGATGACCAACCCCTCGTAGCCGTCCAACAACGCTTCAATGCCGCTCTCCACCGCGTCCGTGATGCTGCCCAAGCCCACCACCGCGGGGATCTGTAGCGAGCGGGCCAGAATGGCGGTGTGCGAAGTCCGGCTGCCCGCGTCCGTGGCGAACCCGACCACCTTGGCGGGATCCAAGTGCGCCGTCATCGAGGGGGCGAGGTCATGCGCCACCACAATGCAGGGACCTTCCAGATTGCGCAGTTCGTCACCCGCCTTGTGCCCGACGAGGTTGTGCAGCACGCGGGTGGAGACATCCTCGATGTCCGATACACGCTCGCGCAGATAAGCGTCTCCGAGTTTGGCCAGGGACGCGGCGTAGCGTTCCACCACCTGCTGGTAGGCGTATTCCGCGTTCAGATTCTCGGTTTGGATCAGCCGGGTGACCTCGTCGAGGATCACCGGGTCCTCCAGCACCAGCAGGTGCGCGTCGAAAATGGCCGCGTGTTCCGCGCCCATATCCGCGGACACCCGGCTTTGGACTTCCTGAATCTCGCGGCGGACGTCCACCAGCGCCTTCTCGAGACGCTGGATTTCCCGCGGCGCTTCCTCGGGCGGAATGGGCTGGCGTCCCACCGCCAGTTGGGTGCGGCTGAGAACACGAATCCTGGCGCGCGCGACCCCGGCGGAGACGGCAATCCCGTGAAAGATCGTCTCACGATAGCCGTTCGAGGATGCCATGGCCGATAGTCTTAATGCAGGGCGCGGCGCAAGGGAATGAAATTCTCTCCGGCCGCGCTAGCCAATCCAACCACCACCCACGACCAGGTCGCCCGCGTAAAAGACCGCCGCCTGGCCGGGGGTAATGGCCCGCTGCGGCTGATGCAGTTTCACCCGGGCCATCCCGTCCGGCCGCGCGGACACCGTGGCCGGCGTTCCGGGGTGGTTGTAGCGGATCTTCGCGGTGACCTCGAGCGTTTTGGGCGGCTGTTCAAAGGCGATCCAGTTGCACTGTCGCACTTCAAACGCATCCCGTTCCAAGCCGGACCCGTCCCCCACGACGACCCGGTTGGTTTCCGCATCCAACTCGAGAACGTAAAGCGGACTCGGCGCCGAAAGCCCCAATCCTTTGCGCTGTCCAATGGTGTAAAACTCGATCCCGTCGTGGTGACCCAACACCCGCCCCGCCGTGTCCACAATCTCCCCCCGGTGCTTCGCCACCAGGCCGGCCTTCTCCAGAAATCCACCGTAATCGTTGTCCGGCACGAAGCAGATCTCCATGCTCTCCTCCTTGTCCGCGGTCTTCAGTCCGCAATGCCGCGCCCGGTCCCGCGTGTCCGTCTTGGTCAGTTCGCCCAACGGAAACAGCGCGCGGGACAACTGGTCCTGCCGGAGGGAAAAGAGGAAATAGCTCTGGTCCTTGCGCGCATCCCGGCCGCGCCGCAAGAGCGTGCGGCCCGTGGCCTCATCCCGGTCGAGCCGCGCAAAGTGGCCGGTGGCGATGAACGCCGCCCCCAGCCGGTCCGCCCGCTCGATCAGCGCCCCGAACTTGAGGTGCTGATTGCACATCACACACGGATTGGGCGTGCGCCCCGCCCGATACTCGTCGGCAAAATACCGGATCACCCGGTCCTGGAACGCCTCCGATTCGTCGATCAGATAGTAGGGGATGCCCAGCTGGTGACACACCGCCCGCGCGTCCGCCACCGCCTGCGGACCGCAGCACTTGTCCTCCGCGCGCGACACGCAGTCCTGCGGCCACAGCTTCAGGGTGATTCCCACCACATCGTAGCCCTGCCCCAAAAGCAAGGCCGCGGCGGCGGACGAATCCACCCCGCCACTCATGCCGCACAACACCCGGATGTTCTTGGAGCCCGACACGGGTCGCCAAGGATACACCGCCGCACCGGGCGCGTAAACCCGGGAGGCAGAAAGGAGCGTAGTGCGCCAAAAGTAACTGTTACCCGTAGCCGGGAACGCGAGTGGCGAAGCTTGAGAAGGAACCGCCTTGAACAGGTCACTCCGCTCACGGTAAAGTTCTGGCGTGTCACAGACACTTCTACCCGCGAGTTTGAGGAAATTGTATGAAGTCCACCAGTGGCGGCATGCATGCGCGATCCTCAAGCAGGATTTCCCGCAGGAGTTTGATGATATCATTGACGTGTTGAGCCGGTTTCGTCTGCCAAAGAGCGCGTTGGTTAAGGAAGGCGGTAACAAAAATCCTGCGACCAGCGGCTGGATAGACCGGGAGTTCTACAAGAAGGGTTGGTGCGAGAAGGAATTTGATGTCCGGGTCAGGGTTGATGAAGCCGAAAAAGTTTCTCCGACCCACGGTATCGATTGTTACAAGAACAGTGTGGGCTTGGAAATCGAGTGGAACAACAAGGATCCATTTTTCGACCGCGATCTAAACAATTTTCGCCTTCTCCACTCCATCGGGGTGCTCTCGGTTGGTGTGATTGTTACGCGCTGCGATGAGTTGCAGGGCATTGTCAAAGGACTCGGACGTGGAAAGTCCTTTGGGCAGGCCACCACCCACATGAGCAAACTACTTCCAAAAATCGAGGGTGGCGGCGGTGGTGGCTGCCCGTTATTGGTGTTTGGCATATCTAAGGCACTGTATGTCGAAGATCGTTGAGTTGACTCAGGTTCCCGCTGCGGATGATCTGCTCGGGAAGGTTTCGGGCCGGTTTGCGACCATTCTCGCGGATCCTCCGTGGCAGTTCCAGAACCGCACCGGGAAGATGGCCCCCGAGCACAAGCGATTGCTCCGCTACCCCACCATGGAGCTGGAGGAGATCTTGGGGCTGCCCGTGCCTCAACTGGCAGCCGCACGAAGTCATTTGTATCTGTGGGTGCCCAACGCATTGCTGGCCGAGGGCCTTAAGGTGATGAAGCACTGGGGATTCACGTACAAATCAAACATTGTTTGGTACAAGGTCCGCAAGGATGGTGGGCCGGATGGACGCGGTGTGGGATTCTATTTCCGAAACGTCACTGAACTGGTCCTGTTTGGAGTTCGGGGTAACATGCGGACGCTCCAGCCGGGGCGGACACAGGTCAACCTGTTTTCCACACGGAAGCGCGAGCACTCACGAAAGCCTGACGAGATTTACAATATCATCGAGGACTGCTCGCCGGGGCCATACTTGGAACTGTTTGCCCGCTTTGCCCGAGCGGGTTGGTGTCAGTGGGGAAATGAGGATGTCGAGGCAAACACGCTGCACGACGTGGCGACGCGAAATGGCCATTCGGATGCCCAGATGCGACTGCTGGAGGCACCCAAAGGCTACCGGAGCAACCGAGGATGATTTGGAACGAACGGCTTCCAATGGTGGCCCGGGTGATTCTTCTGCGGCCGATACTCTGGAAGTTCTGAACGTCCCACGGGCGGAAAGGATTTGCACGGGACCGGCTGGGGGTTGTATAGGAGAACGCGTCAACCCGAACGTTCCGGCCTGCGCGGCCCGTTGTCTGTCAACAGCCGCCGACAGCGGCCTGGTTCGTTGGACTCAGAATAACATCATGAAAACCTCGATTCGATCATTCACACTGCCCCTCGGCCTCACCCTGTTTTCGGTCGCCAGTCTCCTGGCCCAACCCAGCGCCCACTACGTGCCTGGGTCCGAAGGCATCAAAGGCGCCTCCCTGCCGCCGCCGGGGGTTTACGTGCGCGACTACAATTTCTTCTACGAATCGAGCCGATTTAACGACAACGACGGCAACAAGGTTGACGCAGCCGATGCCAAGGCATTGATCTATGCCAATGTGCCGCGTGTGATCTGGATCACCGACACCACGCTGCTGGGCGGATTTGTGGGCGTGGACGCGCTGTTGCCGCTGCAATACACCGACTTGAACGTCACGACGCCTGGTGGGCCCTACTCGGACAGCACCTTCGGGATCGGTGATTTGTTCGCAGAGTCCACCCTGACGTGGCATCCGACCAATTTCGATATCGCCATCGGCTTGGGCGTGTGGGCCCCGACCGGCAACTCGGCGGAGCAGCCCACGGTGCGGGCGGGGGCGGGCTTTTGGACGGTCATGCTGACTGCCGGGGCGACCTACTATTTCGACCAGGAAAAGCAGTGGTCCATTTCTGCCCTGAACCGCTACGAGTTCAACACGGAACAGCGCGATTCGGACATCACGCCTGGACAAGCCTTCACGATCGAGTGGGGCATTGCCCACACCTTCCGCAAGACCATCGATGTCGGCATCGTGGGTTATTACCAGCAGCAGACCACCTCGGACAGCGGCAGTGGTGCCAGCTCGGACCTGGATCGCGTGGCGGCCATCGGACCCGAGATCGGGATGTTTTATCCGGATTACAAACTCGGCTGGACGTTGCGCTACGAATACGAATTCGCGGCGGCCAACCGGCTGCAAGGCCAGGCGGTGGTCTTCACCCTGACCAAGGTGTTCTGACGCGGCGTGGTCACACGTGCTTGCGCAGTCGCGCGGGCAATTCCTCGTACGACACGAGCTGGCTGAACTCCATCAGCCCGGCCATGGTGCGGGAATCCACACGGAATCCGCTCTCCTCGAGGATGGCCACCGGGTTCAACCCCCCGATGATCACCGCGCCGATGCGCCCCTCACTGACCGGGGTGCCCGCCAGCGGCTGGCCTGCGTGGCCGATCGCCATAAACGCTCCCAAACCAATGGTCTTGAGCTGATCTGCCAGGCTCAGCACGAGATGCCGGCTGTCCTCCGGCAGCTCGCGAAAGCTGGCGCCAATCACCCCGTTGCCATCGTGGATCGCCCCATGATAGTCCGTCATGCCCGCCCGGATGAACACCTCCAGGGGATCGATGCTGGTGCCGTCGTAATCGATCATCTCTACAAACCGGGTCGGCTGGCGGTTGCGCACTTCGAGGAGGCCACCGAACCGTGAGGCTGTGGGAATGCCATGCTTGAGCAGCACGCCGTTGAGCGTGATCGAGGAGACGGTGCAAAACCCCACCCGGTCCGGCGGCACGACCAGGTCGCCCAACCGCTCGCCCGGTCCCAGCAGGGCAATCCGGCTGCCCATCGCGTATCCCTGCGCAAAGACCTGGCACACCTTGTCCGCCGCCGTCGCCAGCCGCTGGGGCGCCATCAGCGAGAGATTCACCACCACCGCCCCCGCCCGCGTGTGCAGGTCAAACGTCATCCGATACGTCATCTGGTCAATGCGGGCCGAGAGGTAACCCACGCGATCCAGGGCGCGCGCGGCGCGCGTCTCCGCCACCCCCTTGGCCGTGATCGAGCGGCCCCCGCGGCGACCGTGCGGTTGGGTCAATCCCTCCGCATCCAATTCGCTCAGATAGATGCGAACACTGCGCTCGCTCAGTTCACAACCCCCGGCCTTGAGCCGGGCCGCCAGATCCACGGAGGTGATCGGGCGCCCCTCCTGCCGGAGGGCGTTCAGGATCACCTGGCGGTATCGGTCCTTTCGCTGTTGCGATGCGGCTCTCATGTGTCACCTCGAACGGACGGCTCAACGGCAGCATTGCATTCCTAGCTGCCGAACACCGGCCATCTTGCGGCAACAGACTTCAGGAGGCAAGAGTTCACTGCCGTTAAGGCAAGCTCAACGGCAATAATGCCGACCTGCTGATGGTCAGACGACAATCTAAAAACTCGCGGAACTCGCACAATAGTCTTCCTAACAGCAGATCTCGCGATCAGTGTAACGGCGACCCTGAATGCGGACCCAGCGATGCTGCGGCATCTCATTGCCGTTGACTTGCCATGGAGCGCCGCATAGCCCCCCTAACGTTGGACGGGCCGGTGTCGGGGTCGGACTGAACTCACAGGAGACTGAATATGTTTAAGGTACAAGACGAACTTTGTTCTCACTGCAATTTTTGCGGAAGCGGAAGCCCGAAACTCTGTTATCCGGCCCGGACGGCGGTGCACGGCTTGGATGGCAACTTTCCCTCCAACGACCAGAAGGAGAACACGATGTTCGGGCGGACCCAGTCGGCGGGTGAACAGTTCCTGCCGGGCCAGCCGCGGTACAAGGCGTTGCGGGATGTGTGCTTTGTTCCCGAGTTGCTGGGGACCGAACGGGTGGCCAAGCGCGAGGAGATCGGGAAGGAACCCCTCTACGTCCATTGTCGCAGTGAAGCGCAGTTGGGCGGGTTCCAGGTCAAAACCCCGGTCATCATCGCCGCGATGGGATCCACCCCTGTGGCCAACACCTTGGGAGTCGATCTGAGCCGCGCGGCCGCCCAAGGCGGCTTTGTCAATTCCATTGGCGAAAACATCATCAACATGTGGGGTTACGAGGAACGGATCCGCGCCGATCAACCCTGCCTGAAGGATCGCATTCGGGGATTCACCCGGCATGCGACGAGTGGCCAGGGGGGGATCGTGGTTCAACAGAACGTCGAGGACGATCGGGTGGGTGTGTGGAAGCGGGTTTACGGGGATCCCGAGTTTCGCGAGTTTTTCGAGGCGGGCCTGATTGGTTTCGAGGCCAAGGGCGGACAGGGGGCCAAACCCGGCATGGGCGGGGAGGTCAAGCTGCCCCGGGACCGCGCCCAGGCGCTTTACAATCTCTATCATTTCCCAGTGAATCCCTTCGAGGTCGAGCAGTCGCTTTACCAACGGCATTCGGTGCCCGGCACGGCCACACCGGAATCCATGGAAGCCCAGCTCCGGCAGATGTGTGAACAGTTTCCGCTGGCCCAGATCTGGTGGAAGACGGGGCCTTACGGGGATTTGATGACGCAGATCGAGATCCTGGACGGATTGGCCCGCCAGACCGGACGGCGCATGCACATCACCATCGATGGCACCGAAGGTGGCACCGGGATGAGCCCGTTGGGGCCGATGAATGACATGGGGCTGCCCACGCTCACCTGCCTGCTGGCGATCGCCAAGGCCAAACAGCGGGGCTTCACCAACATCGACTACTCCCTGGCGGGCGGCTTGGTGACGGGACGCGACCTGTCCAAAGCCCTGGCTTTGGGGGCGGACGGGCTTGCGTTTGGAAAAGCCTTCCTGGTGGCGGCGATGGCCGGACGGGCCAACTTCACCGAGGACGAGGCCTCTGAGACGGATCATGTTGTGGCCGGCGCTCGCGGTTGTGTCAATTACGCCCTGGAAGGAATGACCAACGAGGCCCGCATGCTCATCAGCTCGGTGGGCCGTTACGACTTCCAACACATCAAGCCCGGCAAACCGTATCCAGTCAACGGGCAGACGGTGTCCACGATCGACATCATCGCCCTGGATCCGCAGGTCGCCCACATGTTCAACCTGCTCTACGCCTACGACCCCAACCTGTGGGACAAGCTGTCCGCCGCCACGGCGGAGCTGCGGCAGCGCTGTGTCGCCGGGGCATTGGCGATGGCGTAGCCGCGGGCGGGTGAGGATGGGCAGCCGGTCGAACGTCTCGAATCTGCTGTATTCAACACAGAACTGTAAAAAGTGAGAACCGACACGTTTTAGGAGTCGCGCTGGCTCTTCCGCAAGAACCCGGAGAATCTCAACGAGGAACAACAAGCCGAACTGGCGGTGCTGACGCAGACCAACCTGGCCACGGTGAAGGCGTATCAAATGCGGCTGGCCTTTCAGGACGCGTATGGGCTGGAGGGGGCGGGCGCGGCCAAGCGAAGGCTCCAAGCCTGGTGCCGCTGGGTGCGGATGGGCGGGCGGAAGTTTGGGGCGGTGTTTGGCGAGATGGTAAAATTCGCCGAGTCGGTGGAGAAGCACCTGGCGGGCATCCTGGCCCACTGGAAACACCGCATCACCAATGCGTTCCTGGAAGGACTGAACAGCGTGTTCAGCGCGGTGAAACGCCGGTCGCGAGGCTTCCGCTCCTTTGTCTATCTGCGCACCATGCTCTACTTCGTCGCCGGCAAACTCCGGCTTCCCGCCTTGTAGTCACCCACCGAAATCAGCGAGGAACCACTTTTTGGACACGACCCTATTGCTTCTCTTGGATCCGGCCAGAACGCCCGGCGCCGTGCGGCAGGCGCGGGTGGCCGACCTACTTCGCGTCGGCCTGAGGCGCGCTAGATTCCTTCTCACCGCTTGAGCGGGACAGCCGGCAGATCGGCGTTCTTTGGTGGTCCGATCCAAATCATGTTCGTGGCTTGCTGCGTTGCGATGTTCCGCGCTTCGGAAAGGCTTGTCTGAAAGCTAGGAGACTCGAAATACGTTTTCGCGGTGGCTAGTCGAAGTAAGGCGTTCCCCTGGAGTTCATCATACCGTTTGGTCTGGTCCATCAAATACATTCCAAGATAATTAGTGGCCCTATCAAGCCTTCCGCTCAAGAGGTCGTTGTGCATTCGGACATACATAGGGATGTTAACCCTTACCTCTTCGCGATCTCGCAGAAGCCGACCAATGTAGTAGCCGGCGACGAAGAAAAGGCATCCGACAACGAGCGTTCCGGCTGTTATCCATGTCACTTTTCGCATGGAGACTTGTCCTTCCATTTACCGCCAGTTGGCTTTGTTGGGCGGTTCGCCGCGATCTTTCCAGCAATTTCGTTCGCGGTGGATGAATCTATCGAGATGGGTTTAGGAAGATTCGAGTCAACAACTGTGGCGACGGCTTCCCCAATGGCTTCAAGGAATGTTGTTGGCGTTGGGATGCTTATCGGCATTGCGCCTGCCTCATACACTGGAAACCAATCACGCGGACCATTGAACGTTTTCGAGTGAATGCGAGTTCCTTTGCGAGCCTCGAAGCACCCGTCGTCACAGCGGCAGTAGACTTCGACCTTTGCGGACCATCCAACGCTGAAACCGTCCATTAACGTGAGAGTCGATCCGCCCCCAGAAATGAAGTCAAACCGGGAGATCTTCCATCCGCCGCCTTCGCTCGCTGGTGAGTCGAAGAAGATGAACGGCGTCCCATCCTTTCTGGTGATTTCCTTGCACTTCTTGGCTTTCAAACCCAAGAGGTCGTAGTAGTTAATCGGATTGTTCCGCACGAACCCGTAAAGGTTCAGCCCTCCACGTTCCCCGATGAGGTCTCGGTTTGGCCACCGTCCCGTCGCCGCATCGAGATCGCGGTGGAGATACTTGAGCTCGCCGGTCACGTCGTCCGCGTACTGGGTGCTGAAGCGGATGGGGTTCACCTTGGCCATCGGGCCGGTGGCCCGGATGACTTCACCAAAGGGGCCGTATTCATAGCGGGCGGTTTCGGACCCGTCTGATCCTTTGACCAGCGCGGCCACATTCCCGTTGCCGTCGTAGGCGGCGAAGTGTGTTGTGTTCGTCAGGCTTGCGGGTCCCGCGGACCCGACTTGCACCGCCAGCAATCCGCCGACCCCGCCAGCGCCTTGCAGCGTGCAGCTCAAGTCCAAGCCACGCATGAAGGACAGTTCGAGGCCGTTGGTGTGATTCAGCACCGCCAGCAACACATTCCCATCCCACACATACCGGTTGGTCTGCATCGCCACGTAGCTGCTCCCGTTGTTCGTCGAGACAATTCGCTCCACCCACCGGCCATCCGGCAGGTGCGTCCACTGTTCCCGGGCGCGACCGCCCACCGGCACGTTGGCTAGGCTCTCGATCAGTGTCCGCCGGTTCTCAGCGTTCCAGGTGTTGGTCCACAGGCTGTCGCTGGTCAGGTTGCCGTCGGCATCGTGGGTGAATGCCTCCGGCGTCTGCGGGATCAGCAGATGGCCGAGGTTCGTTGCGATGATGTCGGCGTTGGTGCCCTGCTGGAGCACGGCGATGTTCGTCACGCCCAGCCAGAGCGGGGCGCTGTTGCTCACCTGCAACTCCGCCCGGAAGTAATCCCCCTTCCGGCTGGCGGGCTGGAGGTTCACCGTCACCGTGGCTGTGTTGGTGGCTTGACCGAGGATGTTCACGTAACCGGGCACTGTGCGGCTCTCGTACTGGTTGAGGAAGTTGGCGCTGTAGTCGGATTGCCTGCCATCGCGCGTCGCCGTCTCGCGGTTGCCAATGTCATCAAAGCCGTACTCGAACTGCTGCCCGGCGACGGGAGTCCCGTCAGCCCAATACTTCTTTCCGGATTCGACCTGCCCCAGATCGTCATAGCTGTAAACCCAGTAACTGCCGTCTACATTGGTTACCGACGTGCGCTGGTTGGCGGAGTTGTAGGTGTAGGCGAAGCACACCACATTCGATCCGCCCGCGCTGCTGACGGTGTTCGTCAACCGGTTGAGCCCATCGTATGACTTCGTGGTCATCATCCGCGTCGTGGTGCCTTGCTGGAACTGAATCTGTTCCACCAGGCTGGAGTTGTCCAGATATCCGTAAGTGGCCGAGTGGGTGCCATCCGAGACGCTGGCCAGACGGCCAGAGTCGGGGCTGAAACTGTAGAAGTGCTGGAGCAATGGAGTGGTGGATTGGAGCAGCGCCAGATTCGTACGCCGCAGCAGGGCGTCGTAACTGTTGCTGACGGACAGCCCGGCCAGCGGACCGGCGGCGTAGGATTCAGTCAGCAGATTCCCGGCGTCGTTAAACGTGCGGTTGATCCAAAGCGCGCCG
>JALOTZ010000039.1 GCA_025457615.1 Verrucomicrobiota bacterium | reverse complement strand
GTGCCCGGCCGGCGCACCACCTTTGAGGTGTTTCCCTCGGTCTGGTTTTTCAGTGATAACAACGATTACGTGGGCCAGACGTTGAGCACGGATCCCAAGCTCCAACTGGAAGCGCATCTCACCCGGGACTTCACCGAACATTTCTGGGGTTCACTCGACACGACATGGATGGTGGGCGGCAAATCGACCGTGGGGGGCGTCCCCGGCGATGCGCTGAACACCCTGGGTGTCGGTTTCACCCTCGGCTACCAGATCAACGACAATATCTCCCTCACCGCCGGTTACATGGCGACCGTCAACGACAGTGAGCCCGCCGACCTTCAGATGGACGGCTTCCGCATCTCGTTCACGTACGGCTGGCACAAGATCGTGGAGGGCCAGAAGCGGCTGAACAGCGAGGAATGATCCACGCGGCCCGTCGGCCATGAAGGCGCGTCGAAAGCACCGGCATCCGGCAACGGGCATCAATCATCCAGTAGCTAAATTTGTTCGCATCGCCTCTCGAGCTCGCTAAAGCTGTTGCGAATGAAAGAGATCGTTCCCAGTCCGCCCCCCGTGATCCGCAACGAGCAGCAGGCCGTGCAAGCGCTGTTCGCCCGGCATGTCGTACCCAGCTACGGGCGATTCGACCTCGTGTTCGCCCGCGGCCAGGGCAGCCGGCTGTGGGATGTGAACGGACGGTCGTATCTCGATCTGGGCGGTGGAATTGCGGTGAACTGCCTCGGCCACGCCCATCCGGAGGTGACGGCGGCAATGATCGAGCAATCCCGGACCCTGGTGCATGTTTCGAACCTCTATTATACCGAGTCCCAAGGCCGGTTGGCCGGGCAGATCGTGCGGCATCTGGCGCCCGGCAAGGTGTTCTTCTGCAATAGTGGCGCCGAGGCCAACGAAGGGCTTTACAAACTGGCCCGGAAGTCCGGACACGAGGAGGGCCGGTTCGAAATCCTGACCGCGCTCAACTCGTTCCATGGCCGGACCCTGGCGGGCATCGCCGCCACTGGACAGGACAAGGTGAAGAAGGGCTTCGAACCGATGGTGAGCGGCTTCCGGCATGTGCCGTTCAACGATTTGGACGCCATGCGCCACGCGATCTCGCCGGCCACCGTGGCCATCCTGGTCGAGGGCATCCAGGGCGAGGGCGGCGTCACCCCGGCCACGCCCGATTACCTGCTCGGTTTGCGCCGGTTGTGCGACGAACACAAGCTGCTGCTGCTCATGGACGGGGTGCAATGTGGCCATTTCCGCACCGGCCGGTTCCAGAGCTTTCAGCGCATTCTGGAAGGCATCCCCGGCGGAGAAGGTTTCCTGCCCGACGGCATTTCGATGGCGAAGTCATTGGGCGGCGGCTTTCCCATCGGCGCCTTTTGGCTCCGTGAACCCCTGGGCGATCTGCTCTCGCCGGGAACCCACGGAACCACCTACGGCGGCAATCCGCTGGGCTGCGCCGTCGCGCTCAAGATCATGGAAATCATCGAGCGCGACCGCCTGGCGGACAACGCGCGCCTGGTGGGAGAGCATCTCAAAGTCGGGTTGGAGAAGCTGCGGCAACAGTTCCCCTCCCTCATCCGCGCAGTGCGCGGACTGGGCTTCATGCTGGGCGTCGAACTGGCTCCGGACATCCCCGGCTTGACTGTGGAAGGCAAGACGCAGGCGATCGTGTTTGCTGTCAAGGCCCAGGACGCCGGGCTGTTGGTGATTCCCGCCGGCCCGAACGTCTTCCGTCTCCTGCCCGCCTTGAACCTGACCCGGGCCGAAGCGGACGAAGGACTGTCCATCTTGGGCCGCCTGCTCAGCGACTGAGCAGCGGGTCATTCCAACACTCGATCCCAATGAAGCCCCGCGTTAGTTGGATTGGCGTCCGCCCACGCCTTTCGTGGACTTGCTGAGTGCCTTGGCGGCCTGCTTCGGACGGAGGGCGCGCACGGCTTTGCCGGCCTGCCACATTTCCGAGTTGCCGATCTCATTCAGTTCCGCCTGGAGCAACTTCTGGTAGTTGCGCGCGCCGCAAGCGCTGAGGACGCGAGCGCATTCCTTGCCGCTCTTGACGCGGGCGTAGAGTTCCTTGAACACGGGCATGACCGCTTTCTTGAAGCGCGGCTTCCAGTCGAGCGCGCCCCGTTGGGCCGTCGCCGAGCAGTTGGCGTACATCCAGTCCATGCCCCGCTCGTCCACGAGGCGGATCAGGCTTTGGGTCAGTTCCTCGACGGTTTCGTTGAAGGCTTCACTGGGCGAGTGACCATTCTTGCGCAGCACGTCATACTGCGCCTCCATGACCCCGGCCAGCGCGCCCATGAGGATGCCGCGTTCGCCGGTGAGGTCGCTGGTGACTTCATGCGCGAAGGTGGTGGGGAACAGGTAGCCCGACCCGATGCCGATGCCCACCGCCAGGCAGCGTTGCTCGGCGCGTCCGGTGTAGTCCTGCTCGACAGCGTAGCTTGAATTGATGCCGGCGCCGGAGAGGAAGTTGCGGCGGACATTCAATCCAGAACCCTTGGGCGCGACCATGATCACGTCCACGTTCCTGGGCGGGATGACCCCGGTCTGGTCCTTGTAAACGATCGAGAACCCGTGCGAGAAGTAGAGGGCGTCGCCGGGCTTCAGATGCTTCTTCACCACCGGCCAGATGACCCGTTGGGCGGCGTCGCTGACCAGCATCTGGATGATCGTGCCCCGCTTCACGGCTTCGGGAATGTCGAACAGGGTCTTGCCGGGCACCCAGCCGTCCTGCACCGCGCGGTCCCAGTCCCGCTGGAATTCCCTGGCCTGGCCGATGATCACCTTGAAGCCGTTGTCGCGGAGGTTGAGGGCCTGGGCGGGGCCTTGCACGCCGTAGCCCACGATGGCGATGGTCTCGTTCTTGAGGACCTTGCGCGCCTTGGCGATGGAGAATTCCTTGCGGGTGACGACGGTTTCGAGGGTGCCGCCGAAATCAATCTTTGCCATTGTTCTGCTTTCTTTGTTGTGAGGACGCCCGCCGGTTGGTTGGGGCGTCGTCTTGTTGTTGAACCGGGTTGCCGTCCGCTGGGTTCAGGTTCTTGCCGCGAACGGGCACCGAGCCTATACCGGCAGACTGCTCAGTCAAACGCAAACCAGGGACCTGGCGCGCCACATTCGCCATCTCCAGGCTCAATTGCGAGCCAGCGCCACCTTGCCGGTGCGGGTCAGTTCCCGGATGCCATACGACCGCATCAAATCGAGGAACTTGGTGACCTTGTCCTCCGTGCCGGTGATCTCCACCGTCAGGCTCTTGGACTGAACATCCACGATCTTCGCCCGGAAGATGTCGGTGATCTGCATGACGTCGGCCCGGGTCTTGGAATCCACCCCCACCTTCACCAGCACCAGCTCGCGATCCACAAACTCGCCTTCCCGAAAGTCCGTCACTTCGAGGGCCTCGGGCAGCTTGTTGAGCTGCTTGATGATCTGCTCGAGCGTGGCGTCGTCGCCCCGGGTCACGATCGTCATGCGCGAGGCGGTCGGATCCTCGGTCGGCGCCACGTTCAGCGTGTCGATGTTGTAGCCGCGACCGCTGAACAGGCCCGCCACGCGGGTCAGCACGCCAAACTTGTTTTCCACCAGGACGGATATCGTGTGTCGCATAAAAAGCCCCGAATTGCAGGGGTTCGGAGCCTAACAACCGCCCCCAACCCGGTCAACGGGCAATTGGCAGGCGCCGCCATTCTCATGTTGGCCCGGAGCGCGGCTCCCTGAGCCGCAGCACCTCCGCCACGGGAGGCCGTTGCAATCTTCCAGTGGCTTTGCTCCAGACGAAGCGGCTGCGGGTCGAACCCGTGCCCGCATCCGGCGGTGCGGCTCGGGCTTCTGGCGCTGGCCCAGGTCCGCTCCTCGGGCCGGGGTGTCGGTGGATGTGAGGTCAAGCCGGTTGCGGCGAGGCTGGACCCGGTGGGTGTATCTGGACACTGCCCCGGCGCGCGGCCTTCAGGCCGCTTCAACGTCCGAAGGGCATGCGATGAAACGCTGGTTCCGCGGGCTTGCGAAGGCTGAAGCGGTATCCATGCCGCGCTCCGGCCAGAATTGCGTTCGAGGGCTGTGTCAAGAAGCGTCCGGACCCGGCTGGGCGGACGGTGGGCGGCTGAACCTGGCGCGGGCCCAGTCCTGGAAGGTGTCCAGGTAGAGGTAGATCACCGGGGTGATGTAGAGGGTGAGCAGTTGCGACACGACAAGTCCGCCGACCACCGCCAGACCAAGGGGTCGGCGGGCCTCGCCACCGGCGCCATACCCAAGGGCGATCGGCAACGTGCCGGCCAGCGCGGCCATCGTGGTCATCATGATCGGGCGAAAGCGCAGCCGGCAACCCTGGTAAATGGCGTCCAGCGGACTTTTCCCTTCACCGCGCTCGGCGATGGCGAAATCCACCATCATGATGGCGTTCTTCTTGACGATGCCCACCAGCATGATCAGGCCGACGAAGGCGTACAGGTTGAGATCGATCTTGAAGAGCATCAACGTCAGCAGGGCGCCGAGGCCGGCTGACGGAAGGCCCGACAGGATGGTAATCGGGTGGATGAAACTTTCGTAGAGAATGCCCAGGATCAGGTAGATCACCAGGACGGACATCAGCAGCAGGATGCCCAGTCCCCTGAGCGAAGCCTGGAACACCTTGGCCTGGCCCTGGAAATTCGCGCTGATGGTGGCGGGCAGCCGGATGTCCGCCAGCATCGCCTGCACGTCGTCCACCGCCGTGCCCAGCGGGTGCCCGGGCACCAGGTTGAAGGAGATCGTCACAGCGGGAAGCTGTCCGAAATGGTTCACGGTGAGCGGTCCGACGCCGCGCTCGATTCGGGCGACGGCCTGCAGCGGGACAAGTCCGCCGGCGGACGACCGGACGTAGAGCCGCGACAACGCCGCCGGGTCCCGTTGCGCCTCGGGCAGCACTTCGAGGATGACCCAGTATTGGTTCACCGATCCGTAGATGGTCGAGATCTGTCGCGAGCCGTAGGCGGTGTAGAGGGCGTTCTCGATCTCCTGCGCGGTCACCCCCAGCGTCCGGGCTTTGTCGCGGTCGATCTCGACCCGCGCCTGCGGCGAGGTGATCTGCAAGTCCGTGGTGACGTCCTGGAAGCCGGGCAGCGCCGCCATCCTGGATTCCACCTCCGGCACCCAACGGTAGAGTTCCTGGAGGTCCGGACCCTGGAGCGTGAACTGGTAGAGGCTTTTCGTGAACGTCCCGCCGATGCGGATCAGCGGCGGGTTTTGCGGAAAGGCGCTGATCCCGGGAACGGCGTTCAGCTTGCCGCGCAGTTGCTGGATGATCCGGTCCACATGCGGCCGGCCGGTGGAGCGTGGTTTCAAGCGGATGAACATGCGTCCGCTGTTCGGGCTGGCGCTGGGGCCGCCGCCGCCGATGGATGAGGTGTAATTGAGGATGTTGGTGTTCCCATCCAACACCTTCATCAAGGCCGTCTGATGGCGGCGCATGGACTCGAACGAGGCGTCCTGTCCGCCCTCCGTCACGACGAAGATCTGCCCGGTATCCTCGCTGGGGAAGAAGCCTTTGGGGATCTTCACGAACAGGTAACCGCTGGCCACCAGCACCAGCAGCGTGACCACCAGGGTGGCCAGCCGATGCCGGAGGACGAACTCAAGGCTGCGTTCATAGGCGCGCAGCATCCGGTCGAAGAACCGTTGGGTGACGGCATAGACCCGGCCGTGGTGGGCCTGGGCCGGCGGCTTGACGAACCGGCTGCAGAGCATCGGGGTGAGGGTCAGCGACACCACGCCCGAGACCAACACCGCCGTCATGATGGTCACGGCGAACTCGTGCAGCAGGCGTCCGAGGATTCCGCCCATGAACAGCACCGGGATGAACACGGCGGCCAGCGAAAGGGTCATGGACAGGATGGTGAAGCCGATTTCACGCGAGCCGCGCAGCGCGGCGGTGAGGGGCGGTTCGCCGTGCTCCATGTGGCGGACGATGTTCTCGAGCATCACGATCGCGTCGTCCACCACGAACCCCACCGACAGTGTCAGGGCCATCAGGGACAGGTTGTCCACGCTGTAGCCCAGCAGGTACATCACCGCGAAGGTGCCGATGATGGACATGGGCAGGGCCAGGCTGGGAATGAGGGTGGCGGAAAGGTTGCGCAGGAACAGGAAGATCACCATCACCACCAGGCCGACCGTGAGCAGGAGGGTGAACTGCACGTCATGAACAGACTCGCGGATGGACTGCGAGCGGTCGAACATGATCACCGAGTTGACCGCGGCGGGCAACTGCGCGCGGAGCGTGGGCAGCAGGGCGCGGATGTCGTCCACGACCCGCACCGTGTTTTCGCCGGGCTGACGTTGAACGGCGAGGATCAGCGCCCGCGTGCCGTTGAACCAGGCGGCCGCCTTGTCGTCCGCCACGCTGTCCCGTACGCGCCCCAGTTCCTGCAACCGCACCGGCTGTCCGTTGCGATACGCCACGATCAGGGGCCGATAGTCGGCCGCCCTCAGCAACTGGCCGCTGGCCTCGACGGTGAAGGATTGGTGTTGGCCGTCCAGCGTGCCCGTGGGGAGGTTGACGTTCCCCTGGGCAATGGCCTGTTGCACTTCATCAATGCCGATCCCCCGGCTGGCCAGCGCGTCGGGATCCACCTGGACCCGCACCGCGTAGGTTTGCGCGCCGTAAACGCTCACCTGCGCCACCCCCTTCACCATGGACATCCGCTGCGCGATCAGGGTCTGTGCGAATTCATCCACCGTGGACAGCGGGAGCGTGTCCGAGGTGAGCGCCATGTAGAGAATGGGTTGGTCCGCCGGGTTGACCTTGCTGTAGGTGGGCGGGCTGGGCATGTCGGACGGCAACTGGCGCGACGCCTTCGAAATGGCCGCCTGCACGTCCTGCGCGGCTGCATCAATGTTCCGCTCGAGCGCGAACTGGATGGTGATCCGCGTCGAGCCGAGCGCACTCACCGACGACATCGAGTCCACACCCGCGATGGTCGAGAACTGTCGTTCGAGCGGTGTGGCGACGGCGGCGGCCATCGTTTCGGGACTGGCGCCCGGCAGGCTGGCCGAGACCTGCAGGGTGGGGTAATCCACGTTGGGCAGATCGCTGACCGCCAGATGCCGATAGCTGATGGCGCCGAACAGGAGGATGCCCGACATGACCAGGGTGGTCATGACTGGCCGGCGAATGAACAGTTCCGAAACGTTCACTTCGCCCCCCCGTCCTCCTCCACATTGCCAGGGGCTGTCTGGGGTGCGCTAACCTTCACCGTCGCGCCCGGCACCAGCCGCATCTGGCCGTCCGTCACGACGGTTTCCCCCGCGGCGAGCCCCGTTTCGATGACCGTCTCGGTGTTGCGGATCGGGCCTGGTTTGACCAGGCGCTTCTCCACGGTGCGATCCGGTTTCACCACGAACACGAACTCACCGCTCTGGCTGTTTTGCAGAGCCTGGGACGGCACGACCACCGCGTTGGTGATCTCGCCCAATTCGAGTGTGACGTCGAGAAACTGGCCGGGCCAAAGACGCTCGTCCTCGTTCGGAAAGACCGCCCGCAGCAGGACCGTCCCGGTGGCGCGGTCCACCTCGTTGTTGATCACCTCCAGTTCGCCGGTCACTGCCGCGTCGGCATGCTGGGGGACGGAAGCCCGGACCCGGAGAGGGCGGGCGGCAGCCGCGCCGCGCACCTCGGGCAGGAATTGCTCGGGCACGGAGAAATCCACGTAGATGGGTCTCGTCTGGTTGACGACCGCCAGGACCGTGTCGTTGTTCTTCACCATGTTGCCCGCATCCACCTGCAACAGGCCGATGCGTCCGTCCACGGGCGAAGTGATGGAGCAGAAGGAGAGCTGGAGGGTGGCGCTTTCGAGCGCGGCTTGGTCGGCCTGCACCGTGGCGCGCAACCCGGCGACTTTTGCGCGGTTGGCGTCCACCACACTCGCCGTGACGGCTCTGGTGCTCGCCAGTTCGTCCGTGCGCTGCATGTCCACGATGGCGTTTTGCAGCGAAGCCTCGTCCCGCGCGAGCACGGCCTTGGCCTGGTTGACCAGGGCCTGAAATGTCCGCGGATCGATCTCGAAGATCCTTTCCCCTTGCTTTACGGTGTCGCCCTGCCGAAACGTGACGCTCGAGAGTTGACCGTCCACGCGCGCCTTCACCGACACGCTGGCATAGGGGCGCGCGGTGCCAATGGCGCCCAGTTCCACCGGCACATCCTTCTGGATCGCGACTCCGGTCGCCACGGGAACCGCCATCACGTTGGCCTGGCCTTGCGCAGGGAGTGACCCGGACTGCTTCGAGCAACCGGCGACCAGCGTCAGCAAGGCCAGGCCCACGGGGAGGATTCTGAAGAAGCGTCCCGCCCCGCCGGCGATCGGCCAGGGACCCGCTTTCCGTGAACCGGTGAGAAGGTAGGGCCGCGCTGCGCGCGGCCCGGCGCCCGGGCACCGGCGCCCGACCGGGTGAATGGCGTCGATGTGCCTGTTGGGACAGGCGGCGGCGGCTGATGGGGTCGTCCGGAACAGAGGTTTCTTCATCTCGGTATCGCTATGGATCAATGTCTCATGGGGAGCCGGCTTGAGCGTCCCACCCGCCGCCCAGCGCCTTGTAGAGCGCCACCAGGTTCGACGTGACGGTGCGTTCGCTTTGTACCAGCGCGTCTTCGGCTTCGTAGAGGGCGCGTTGGGTGATGAGCACGTTCAGGAAATCGCCGATGCCGGCCGTGTAGAGCTGATCTGCCAAGTCCAGGGAGCGGCGCGTGGAATCCACCGCCTCGGTGAGCGAGCGGTAGCGTTCCTTTTCCTTCCCGTAGGCGACGAGCGCGTTCTCCACCTCCTCGAGCGAGGTCAACACTGTCTGGTTGAAGCGAGCCAGCGATTCCTCCTGCTGGGCGGTCTGGGCGTTGACCTGTGCCTTGAGGCGCGGATACTCGAGGATCCGCCACCGAACGGACGGACCCGCCGTCCAGAACTGGCTGTCCGGCGAAAAAAGCGTGCCGGCCTCGAGACTCTGGAACCCGGCGATGCCCGTGAGGAAAAACTTCGGGAACAGTTCCGCCTCCGCCACGCCGATCTGGGCGGTGGCGGCGGCCAGTTGGCGTTCGCTGGCCCGCACGTCGGGGCGGCGCAGCAGCAGGTCCGAGGGCAACCCGGCCGGCACTTCCGGGGGTGTGACGGGGATGCGCCCGGTTTGGGCCAGCTCGGCGTCCAGCGACCCCGGGGGTTCCCCGAGCAACACGCTGAGGCGGTGGCTGGCTTGTTTGACCGCCGTTTCGAGGGTCGGCACCTGCGCACGGGTGGCGGCCCGCAGGGCCTTGGCCTGGGCCACCTCGAGCTCGGTGGCCAGCCCCTTGTCGAAGCGCATCTGCGTGATCGTCACCACCTCCTGCTGCGAGGCCAGATTCTCCTGCGCGATCTGGAGTCGCTTCTGGGATCCGCGCAGCTCGATGTAATTGCGCGCCACCTCCGCCAGGAGCGACACCCGCACGCCCCGCTGCTGATCCTCGACGGCCTGAAGCCCGGCGGTGGCCGCCTCCCAGGACCGCCGCTTGCCCCCGAACACGTCCATCTCCCAGGACGCATCGAACCCGGCCTGGTAGGTTTCCGTGTCCAACGAACGCACGGGGGACGTGATCGCATTCTCGCTGCGACGCGTCGTGTTGTAGGAGGCGCCCGCGCCGATGGTGGGAATGAATTCGGACGCGACCACGCCGCGCAACGCCCGGGCGGTACGCACCCGCGCCGTCGCCGCCTGGAGATCGTAGTTGGATTTCACCGCGCGTTCGATCAGCGAATCCAGGGTCGGGTCATTCAGGGTGCGCCACCACTGGGCCAGGCCAGCCGGGTTGTTGGTGGTGGTGCCCGAACCCGTGCCGGTCCAGGCCGCCGGCACCGCCGTCTCGGGCGGGTGATAGCGGGGTCCCACCCGGCAGCCGGCCGAAGCCAGCAGCAGAGTCGCGACGAGGAGCTGGAAGCGGCGGTTCATCGGGATCGGGCCGGGGATTGAGATCCCAGGAGAAACAAGTCCAGGACGAACCGGCTGCGCGTTCGCAGCGCGCTGCGGTCCCGGCTTTGCAGCCAGTCGCGGGTGATCTGCATCATCATGCCGGAAAGGGCCAGGGCAAACTGGCGGGGTCGGCCGCGCCGAAACACCCCCGTGCGCTGGCCCGATTGAATCAGGCGCGCGAGGAGGTCCAGATAATTTTCGTAGAGTTTCACCACGCCGCGCCAGCGCTCGTCCCGCCCCTCGAACAGGTTCATCCCCTCCCGGGCATAAATGCTGAAGAAGGGGCGATTCTGGTCGAAATACGCCATGCGCGCCCGGACCACCTGACGGAGGGCCTGGACGGGGTCGGCGGGTGGGGTCAGGTGCTGGCGGATGGCTGCTCCCAGCGCGCGGATCTTCTCCTCGAACAACTCGATGTAGAGCGTCTCCTTGTCCTTGAAATACAGATACACCGTGCCGGTGGCGTAGTCAGCCGACCGCGCGATCTCCTCGATGGACGCCGCATGGAACCCCTTCGCGGCAAACACCCGCTCGGCGGCGGCCAGAATATCCGCGCGCCTCTGCTGCCGCTCACGTTGCCGCCGGGGTCTTCTTCTGACCCGATGCTCAGAAAATGAACGGCCATTCATGGATTGGGGAATACACCGGCCTGGGTGCCGGGTCAATCAGGGACACGGCCGCAGCCCGACCCCGGGCGTGATGAGAAGTGGGTGCGGGGGATCGGCGAAAGGAAAGCCGCCCCGCAAGCGCTGGTCGGCACCCTTGCGTCATCCGCCAGGTTTTGGAGTGCGGTGGGAAGCGAGGCACGAGCGCGACACCGCTTTCCGACGGCACTGGAGGCTTTCGAATGCCCCACAGCCTTTCGAAAACGCTGCCGTCGCTGCCGCTCTGCCGGCGCAGACCTTACGCACTTTCAATCACACCCGGCCCGGACTTTGCCCCTCCGGCGGCATTGCGTGGTGCTGCCCCTTGCCCTATGCTCGGCCTATGAATCGAATCTGGGTTCCCCTGCTGGGGCTGCTGCTCTTGGGCGTCGGAGCCTGGGGAGCGGGGCCGGGCGAGGATTACGTTCGGGTCTATTCCCTCGTGCAACAGGCTGAGACGATGGAGCGATCGGGCCGAACCGCCGAAGCCCTGGCCGCCTATCTGGACGCCCAACAGGGGTTGACCCGGATCAAACGGGCCAACCCGGAGTGGAACCCCAAGGTGGTCGATTTCCGGTTGCGTTACCTGGGGGCCCGCATCGCCGCGCTCACGCCCGCGGCCACCCCCGAACCAACGCCCTCCTCGCCGCCCGCCGCTTCCGGCGTCCCCGTTGCCCCGGCGCCGACCCCCCAGGCCTCGGATGCCGAATGGCGGCAACTCAGGCAGGACCTGGAACGCCTGCAGTCGGATAACAGCGCGCTGCAGGCCAAATTGAAGGAAGCCCTCGCCGTCCGCCCAGCCGCACTGGATCCCGGGGAGCTGGAGAAGTCCGAGGAGCGAAATCGCGCGCTGGCCAAACAGGTTGATCTGCTCCAAAGCCAGTTGAACGAAGCCCAATCACAGTCGGACGCCGCACCCGACGCGGCCGCCTTGAAGCAGGCGCGGCAGTCGCTGGAAGCGGAAGCGCGCCGCGCCGATCGATTGGCCGCTGAACGGGACGCACTGGCGTCGCAGTTGACCGCGATGAACCAGACTGTGGAAGCCGGCGAAGCTTTGCGGCAGGAGAACACGCTGCTCAAACAACAGTTGTCCGAACTCAAATCCACGGCAGCCCGGCAGCCCGGGCCGACCGCCGACCAGTCGAAACAGGCGCTGACCCAGCTCGCCATTCTACGAAGTGAAGCTGACATCCTGCGCCTCGAAAAGGCGGCCTTGGAGCAGCGGATGAAAACCTGGCAATCCCGTGCGGCGACACCCACCGGGGGGACCGCGTCGGAACTGGCCGCCAGCCGCCAGCGGGTGGGTGAGCTCGAACGTCAGTTGGGCCAGGTGCAGATGCAACTGTCGCAGGCCAACCGGGACCTGGCGGATCGGAGCCTGGCCGTGGTCGGGGAACCCAACGGCCTGGCCCAGGCCGAGGTGGACCGGCTCAAAGCGCGCCTGGCCGCCTACGAGGCGGAGAAGGCGCCCTATTCGCCGGAGGAGCTGGTCCTGTTCCGAATGAGCCGGGGCCTGGAATCCTCGCAGGTCATGAAACCCGCGCCGCCGACCGGGGTGGGCCCGTTGGTGGCGCAGGCCGAACGCCAGTTCAAGCAGCGCGAGTTCTCGCAGGCGGAGTCCACCTTGAAGGAGATCTTGAGGGCCGATGCGACCAATGCTTTCACCCTGGCCAATCTGGCCGCCACCCAGATGGAGCAAGGGAAGGATGCCGAGGCTGAGGTCAATCTCCGCAAGGCGCTGGCCAGCGCGCCGCGCGATGCCTTTACGCTGGCGACGATGGGCATCCTCAAATTCCGGCAGCGGCAATACGAGGACGCGCTCGATTACCTTGGGCTGGCTGCGCAGTATAATCCCGACAGCGCGGCGATTCAGAACTACCTGGGCATGACCCTGAGCGAGCAGGGGATGCGTGGTCCGGCGGAGACCGCCCTGCGCCGCGCCATCCAGTTGCAGCCCGGGTTCAGCGACGCGCACTTCAACCTCGCGCTCGTCTATACCCTGCAGGATCCACCACTGCGCGAGCTGGCCCGCTGGCATTACCAGAAGGCTCTGGCGGGCGGTCACCCGCGGAGCACGGAGATGGAACAACTGCTGGACCGGCGTGGAACCCAGTGAGCCGCGGTGAACTGAGCCTGCCGGTCCGCGGCGGGCGGCCCGCGCTGGGGACAAGGCACAGGACCTGCGTCCGCGAACACCGCCACCGCCCGCCCACGCGCCAACTCGCCCTGCGCTTCATCGGGGAATAGTGCTCGTCACCGGCGTGGCGCGCTGGCAGCTTCTGCGGCCAACAGGTTTTCCACCATGAATCAACGTTTCTTTCCCCACATTTCGTGCGGTTTGTTCGCGCTCTCTCTGGGCTGGGCTTCAGCCGGGGCCGCCGATCGACCGCAGAAGGAGTTCCCCTTCAGTTTCACCGGTCCGGAGATCTTTCCCGTCGAGAACCTGATCGGGATGGTGCATGCGGCGGACGTGAACGGGGACGGGTTGAACGACCTGGTGCTGGTGAACAACGCCCGCTCACGCATCAACCTCCTGCTCAACCGGACCGGGCAGACCAACATCGTCGAGGCCGCGGAGGGCTCGGGACCCGAGGACGTCAATGAACTGCCGCCGGACGCGCGGTTCAAGATCGAGTCCATCGCTTCCGAGAAGCGGATCTCCTCCCTGATCGTGCATGATTTGAACGGGGACCAGCGTCCAGACATCGCCTATTACGGCGAACCCAAGGAGTTGGTGGTGCTCCACGGGGAGGGCTCCAACACGTGGAGTTCGCCGCAACGCTGGTCGCTGGACGACGGGCAGCTCACGCCCAACGCACTGGCGGCAGGCGATCTCGACGGCGATTCGCGCGATGACCTCGTGTTGCTGGCAGAGAAGCACCTGTGGTTGCTGCCACAGACCAGGGACCACGCCCTGGGTGAACCGAGGCGGATGCCGTTTACGGGGACAGTTCGCTCGGTGCAGATCGTGGACGTGGACGCCGATGGGCGTCAGGATCTGCTGCTGGTGGACTGGGAGAGCCTCACGCCGTTCCGCTTTCGACTGCAGAAATCCAACGGTGAGCTCGGTCCCGAGATCTATTTCGAGCTGCCCGCGGTGCGTTCCTATTGGGCGGACAACCTGCGCGCCCGGCAGGAATTACAGATCATCACCATCGCGCAGCAATCCGGGCGTGCCGCAATCTCGCATTTCAACGCCGTGGACGCCAAGCCGCTGGCCGCCGACCTGGCGGAGGGACAACTGGAAGTCCTGCCCCTGCGCGCCACCGACAAGGCGCGTCGGGGCGTGGCGTGGGGGGATTTGAACGGGGACAAGCTCGCCGACTTGCTCGTGGCCGAACCCGAACTGGGCCAGGTTGCGGTCCACTTGCAGCAGAAGGGGATCGGATTCGCCTCGCCCAAGACGTTTCCCTGCCTGGCCGGCGTCAGTGCCCTCGAGGTGGCCGATTGGGATGGGGACGGACAGGCCGAAGTGTTTCTGCTGAGTCCGGACGAGAAGCAGGTCGGGGTGAGCCGCCTGGACCGCAAGGGGGGACTGCCCTTCCCCGAGCTGATCGCGGTCCAGGGACGTCCGCTGGCCATGACGGTGGGTCCGCTCAAGCCCAAAGCCCGTCCCCGGCTGGCGATGTTGGTGGACCAGGAGGGCCGTCGCAGTTTGCTCCTGCGTGATGCCGCCGGCGCGGAAGTCCTGAATCAGGCGCTCGACAAGTCCTTCCGTTCCAATCCCGCCGCCTTCGCGTTGCACGACGTGAACCAGGATGGGTTGGCGGATTTCGTGATCCTGACGCCCTACGAGAAGGTCAAGGTGCTGCTGCAGGACCAAGCGGGGGCGTTCTCCGAGGTGGATGTCGCCCCGCCCGGCGGGGCGCTGGAACAGCCGTGGTTCAGCACGGCCGATGTGGACGGCGACGGGTTGGCGGAGTTGCTCCTCAACCAGCGCAACTTCCTGCGCGCAGTCGTGCTCAAGGGCGATCCGGAGAAGCCTGGGTCCTGGGGGTTCGACGTGCGGGAACAGGTCAACGGGGCCAGCGCCAACTCCCGGCTCGTCGGGGCGGCCGCGTTGTCCCGGGGCAAGCGCGAGCTGCCCCGGCTGTTCCTGCTGGATCTCGAGCGCAAGTCGCTTTCCTTCTCCCAGCGCGATGCCGATGGCGTGTGGCAGGTGGAACGCAACATCCGCCTGCCGTTTCACGAGTTCAACGCGCTGGTGCCGCTGGCCTTGGACGGCGACCAGCCCAATGCCATTGGATTCATCGGCAAGGACGCGCTGGCCTGGATGCGGTTGTCCGGCCGGCGTTGGGAGATCGAGGAACTCGACGGCTACGAGACGCCGGTGCGCGACGGCTTCCTGCGGGATGTGACCTCGGGCGACCTGAACCACGACGGCCTCAAGGACCTGGTGTTCATGGAAACCGCCCGGAACTACCTGGATCTCGTGCTGTTCACGGAGGAGGGCAAGCTCAAGCCCGGCAACCGCTGGCAGGTATTCGAGGAACGCTCCTTCCGCGGCGGGCGCCCGGATCTCCCTGAACCGCGCGAGGCCTTGGTGGCGGACGTCACCGGCGACCGCAAGAATGACCTCATCGTGATCGTCCACGACCGCGTCCTGGTCTATCCGCAGGAGTAGGTCCGGCCGCCACCGGGGCTGAAAAGGAAAACGCGGGCTGCCCGGGCAGCCCGCGTTTCGAATCCGTAAGCCTGCGAATCAGGACTGCTCTTCCGGAATGCGCATGGCGTAGAAGGAGCGGTAAACGAAGATGAGCGCCACCAGGAAGAAGAAGATGCCGATCCCGGTCTTGACGTTCTGGTTGGTCATGGTCACCGCGATTTCCACCGCGAGCAGGCCGAACAAGGTGGTGAACTTGATGACCGGATTCAACGCCACCGAAGAGGTGTCCTTGAAGGGGTCGCCCACGGTGTCGCCGACCACGGTCGCGGCGTGGAGATCAGTGTTCTTCTGGCGCAGGTCCACCTCGACAATCTTCTTGGCGTTGTCCCACGCGCCGCCGGCGTTGGCCATGAAGATGGCCTGGAACAGTCCGAAGAACGCGATGGCGATCAGGTAGCCGATGAAGAAGTAGGGGTTGAAAAAGGGCAGCGCCAGGGCAAAGCAGAAGATCACGATGAAGATGTTCCACATGCCCTTCTGCGCATAGACGGTGCAGATGCGGACCACTTCCTTGCTGTCCTTCTCGGAGGCCGTCTTGGCGTCCAGTTTCATGTGCTGCTTGATATAGACCACCGCCCGGTAGGCGCCGGTCACCACGGCCTGCGTGGACGCGCCTGTGAACCAGTAAATCACGGCGCCCCCCATGATCAGGCCAAGGATGATCTCGGGTTGCACGACGCTCAAGGCCACCACCACGGGCTTGAAGGCACCCTCGATTCCGGAGACCAACTGGGCCTCGAACATGCGTTGCAGCAGGATGATGATGCCGAACACCATCGTGGTCGCCCCCACCACGGCGGTTCCGATCAGCACCGGCTTGGCCGTCGCTTTGAAGGTGTTGCCGGCGCCATCACCCTTCTCGAGCTGATACTTGGCGTTCTCAAAGTCCGGATCGAAACCAAACTGGCTCTTGATTTCCGCCTTGATGCCGGGGCGCCCCTCGATCTGGCTCAATTCATAGACCGATTGGGCGTTGTCTGTGACCGGCCCGTAGCTGTCCACGGCGATGGTCACCGGCCCCATGCCCAGGAAGCCGAAGGCCACGAGGCCGAAGGCAAAGATCGGCGCCGCGAACGCGAACTCCGCCGGCATGATCGAGGTCAGGGCCGGGTTCTGGGAGAAATAATAGGAGGTGAACATCAACACCATGATCACCAGCCCCATCCAGAATGCGGAGAAGTTGCCGGCCACGAAACCGGACAGGATGTTCAGCGAGGCGCCGCCGTGCCTGGAACAGTTGGTCACCTCACGCACGTGGCGCGAGGTGGTGCTCACGAAGATCTTCGTAAACTCCGGAATGAGCGCCCCGGCCACCGTGCCGCAACTGATGATGACCGACAGCACCCACCAGAGGTCCAGACGCGCCACGCCGGTGGCATCCTTGAAATCCCCGAGCAGCAGCTTGCTGGCGATGAACGTGATGGCAATCGACACGGCCGAGGTGATCCAGACCAGATGCGTCAGCGGCGCTTCAAAGTCGAAATCCTTCAGACCGCCGTATTTCGCCTTGCTGATGGCTTCATTCACGAAATACGACACCAGGGAGGTGACGATCATCAAGGCCCGCATGACAAACAACCAGATGATCAGCGTGCCCACAATCGCCGGGGTCGCCGCCAGCGCGAGCGCCAGAAACGCAATCAGCGCCACACCGGTCACACCGTATGTCTCGAAGCCGTCCGCCGTCGGCCCCACGGAATCGCCCGCGTTGTCACCGGTGCAGTCCGCAATCACGCCGGGATTCTTCGGATCGTCTTCCGGCAGCTTGAACACGATCTTCATCAGGTCGGAGCCGATGTCGGCGATCTTGGTGAAGATGCCGCCGCAGATGCGGAGCACCGAGGCGCCCAGCGATTCGCCAATGGCAAACCCGATGAAGCAGGGACCGACCAGGTCGCGGGGCAGGAACACCAGGATGCAGATCATGAAGAACAGTTCCACGCAGACCAGCAGCAGCCCCACGCTCATCCCCGAGCGCAGCGGGATGCCCAGGGTGGCCAGCGGGTTGCCCTTGAGGGCGGAGAAGGCCGCGCGCGAGTTGGACACGGTATTGATGCGGATGCCAAACCAGGCCACGCCGTAGGAGCCCAGGATGCCGAGGACGGAGGCCAGCAGGATGACGATCACATGGCCGGCATTCATGTGCGAGAGCACGCCGAAGTAGTACACCATGCACGCGGCGATCAACGCCCACAGGACCGCAAGGAACTTGCCCTGCGTGAAGAGGTAGGTCTTGCAGGTTTCCCAGATGGTGTTCGACACGTTGCTCATCGACTCATGCACCGGGAGGGCCTTGGTCTGCATGTATTGCACCAGGCCGAACGCGGCCCCGATCGCGCACAACAGGATGCCCAGGTACATCAGTGTGATGCCGCTGATGCCGTTCAACCCGTCAAACCGCACCTGGTCGAGCGGCGGGATCTTGATGTCGGCTTCGCTGGCGAAAACGCCAGCCGTGGAGGTTGACAAAAGGGCCAGTGTGGCGCCCCATCGGAGCATGGTTTTCTTGATCATAGATTCAAAGGTCGGGTCACTATGGCAAAAGACCGTTTGCTTCTGCCACCCAAAACTTTGCGAATTTCAGCCCCCCACGGCTTTCCCTATTTTGCCAAGGTCATGCTGTTTTTTGTGATGAAGGTCGCACCCGGCGGGCAAGGTCCGGCCCCCGGATTGTCAACAGTTCTCATGAATGGCTGCCTCTGCTCCTCGTTTCGGCGCCTCAACGGGTCAGTTCTGTAAAACAGTTTGGCGGGAAGGGAAGCGGTCATCAGGAAGAGTCGGGAGCTTGTGGGTAGAGGGCGGCTTGAGCTTGGCGGGGTTGATCGCAAAGGATTTTCTCCAGGAGGGCGCGGGCAGTTCATCACCTGGAACCACGACTTCTTCGTGTCCGACCCAGCCCACTTGCCGCCTGCGGGCAACGCCGTCACAGGAGGCGAGGATGGAGGATAGAGGGTGGAAGATAGCCAAGGCGCTGGAAGGCAGGGCACTTCAGGTGGCGCGGTCCAACGGCAAGCGCAGCGCGTCGATTCACGATTTCCACAGCTTCCGCGTCACGTGGATCACGCTCGCCCTGGCCGCGGGCGTCCCCCTCGAACTGGTCCAGCGCGTCACAGGCCATCGCACCGTGGAGGTCGTGATGAAGCACTACTTCCGGCCCGGGCGGGAGGATTTCCGGCAAGCGATCCTGCGGGCGATGCCCAAGATGCTGGGCGAAGGGACGCAGACGTCAGCGCGGGACCAGATGCGCCAGATCATCGAGCGCGTCACGCCCCGGACGTGGAAGCGCGACAAGGCGAGGTTGTTGGAGTTGATCGCAAAGCTGTAATAGCCCGGCAAAGTTCAATAATACTGCCGGATGTAGCCGTAGGCTTTGTCGAACAGTTCCTGGTCGGTGTGGAGTTTGTATTTCAGCAACGTGCGGCGCAGTTCCTTTTGCACGAGACGCTCGCCGGCGTTGGTGCGCTGCCAGTCCGGGAAACGCACTTTCTTCACGATGTCGTCAATGTCCGCGACGATGCGCTCGACGATGATGTGCGTGTTCTTGGTTTTCGCATCCTTGAACAGATCCGTCAGGGCTTCCTTGGCGCGGTCGCGTTCCTCCTGCGGGTCGGATTCTTTCTCCGCCTCCAGCACTTCCTTGGCGAGTTCGAGGATCTCTTTCAGGAATTGCAGGCTGTTGAGGAAACCCTGTTCGTGGCGTTCCTTGATTTTTTCCAGCCGCTCGCCCAGCGCGGTGAATTTGGGGTTGCCGAAATGTTTGCGCAATCGGGCGATGAGCCGGATTTCAATTTCCCGCCCGCGCTTGGCCGGGTCGGCATCCTTCAAAATATCCTCCAACACCTGCGCATCGAGCACCAGCGTCTCGACATCGTCACGCACGGATTCCAGGTGGACGTTCTGGTTGATCAACTCCACCGTCTTCGCGCCGAGCGCGTGCCAAAGCAGCTTGCCGTTGCCGCTCGGCGGCTTGACGGATTCATACACCTGCGTCAGCCAGCGGTAATCTTTTTCGTAAGGACTCAGGCACGGGTCGGGCGACAGCGCCTCCCAAATCGTGCCGAGCACGATGTAATGGGAGGCGAACTTATCGCGCACTTCGTTGGTGGGCAGGCATTGCTGCGCGGCCAGAAGCCCCTCGTAACCGCCGACGCTCCGGTCCACGTGCGGGAAAAAGGCCAGACACTTCTGCACCTGCACGGGCAGAGCTTTCCGCAATTCCTCGATGTTGCTGACGACCTGTTGCACGGCTTTTTCATCGAAGTCCAGCGCCCTGGCCACGTCATCGAAGATGCCGATGTAATCCACGATCAAGCCGTGCGTCTTTTCCTGGCCGAAGGTGCGGTTCGTGCGGCAGATGGCTTGCAGAAGGTTGTGATCCTTCATCGGCTTGTCGAGATACATCACCTGCAAAATCGGAGCGTCGAAGCCGGTGAGCAGCTTGCTGGTGACGATGACGTATTTCAGCGGGTCGGCCGGATCACGGAAACGGTCGAGTAAGTTTTCCTCGGCATCCTTGTCGCGGACATGTTGCTTCCATTCCGGCGGATCGTTCTGCGCGCCGCTGATGACGATGGCGCTGGCCTCCGGGCCGATCAACTCATCCATCACTGCCTTGTAGAGAATGCAACACTCGCGGTCGAACACCACCACCTGCGCCTTGAACCCGTTCGGTTCGACCTTGGACTGGAAATGCGTGACGATGTGGTTCACCACCGCCCGGATGCGTTCCGGATTTTTCACCAGCACGGACATCTTGGCGGCGCGCTTGGCGAGGTCGTCGCGGTCCTGCTCGCTCAATTCGCCGGTGATCTGCTTGAACGCCTCGTCAATCGCTGCCCGGTCAATCTTTAGCTTCACCTCCGGCGCTTCAAAATGCAGCGGTAACGTGGCCTTGTCGCGGATGGATTCCGAAAACGAGTAGCGGCTCATGTAGCCTTTCTCGTCCTCGTTCGCACCGAAAGCCCAATAGGTATTGCGGTCGGCGCGATTGATAGGCGTGCCGGTGAGGCCGAACAGGAACGCATGCGGCAAGGCTTCTCTCATGCGGCGACCCAAATCGCCCTCTTGAGTTCGATGGGCTTCATCCACCATGACTATAATGTTCGAGCGTTCACACCACGCTCCGCCTTGCCGCCCCTCACCCCCGACCCCTCTCCCAGCGGGAGAGGGGAGTTCGGCGGCGATGGCCTCCAGGACTTTTTGCGGATCTGAAACGAACTGCTCGTTCTTAAAACGCAAAACGGTATTCCCGAGACTGCGCAGGTATTTGTCTCTAGTCGCATCTTTTTCCTTCCGGTCTTCATGCACCGGGCCGTCAAACTCCACGACCAGCCGCGCTTCGTGGCAGTAGAAGTCCACGAGCCAATCACCGATCTGATGCTGCCGACGAAACTTGGCATCCGCCAGTTGCCGGTTACGAACCAATTCCCAGAAAGCATCTTCAACCGGCGTCTGTTTTGTCCGCAATTCCCGAGCACGCTCCACCAACCCAGAGAATTGGTAACCGCCGCGATAGTTACTCCCCTCTCCCTCTGGGAGAGGGGCTGGGGGTGAGGGTGGTTGGAGTTGAGAGCCACCGAACTTATGAATGGTCGTAATCAGCACCTTTCGCACATCCTGCTTGAGCAAAGCCTGAAGCTCCTCCCGGCTCTCAACTCCAACCATGTTCGGCACGTCGGCGGCGTTGAAGGTGCTGGTGATTTGCGTGTCCAGGTCAATGCGGTCCACCACGATGATGACCGTGGGATTGCCGAGTTGGGCATGCAGCCGCAGTTTCTGGGCGGCGAATACCATGAGCAACGATTTGCCGCTGCCCTGAAAATGCCAGATGAGGCCCTTCTTGGGGTGGCCTTTGATCACGCGGTCAACCAACTGGTTCACCGTGAAATACTGCTGCCAACGACCGATGATCTTGATGCGGCGATGCTTCTTGTCCGTGGCGAACACGGTGAAGTTCTGGAGGATGTCCAGCACCACGCCGGGCTGGAGCATGCTTGCGACGACTCGACGCACGCTTTCAAGAGTGCCCTCGTCTGGTGTCGTCGCTGCGCCCCTCACCCCTGACCCCTCTCCCACCGGGAGAGGGGAAATCGGACCGTCCACCGCAGGGTGTTCCTTGGTCCGCCAAGGACACCATTTCTCTATGGGCATCCGGATCGAGCCGTAGCGGAAGTTCTTCCCCTCGGTGGCGAAGGAAAAGACGTTGGGCACGAACATGGCCGGCACTTGTTTCTCGTAAATCTCGTTCACCTGAAACGCGCCATCGAACCACGTCACCGCGCTGCGCGTGGGCGTTTTGGCTTCGCCGATGACGATGGGGAGACCGTTCACCACGAACACACAGTCGAAGCGGACTCCGCCGCTTCGACCCTCAAGCTGCGCACCCTCACCCCGGCCTCCGGCCACCCCTCTCCCAGTGGGAGAGGGGACGGGGGTGAGGGCGACGGTTCGCGAGTAGATCCATTGATTGGTAACGACCAACTGATTGTTTGCGGGGTTGCCAAAGTCCACGAGCCGCACGGGCACATGCTCGCCATTCGGACCGAAGGGCATGGTCTTCTCGCCGCGCAACCAATCCATGAAATTTTCGTTGGCCCGGACCAAGCCATCGGCCTGCACGGAAAGAATGATCGCCCGCAGGGCGTAAATCACCTCGTCGGCGCGGTCGGGCTGGTTGGCGATTTCGGGATTGAGCCGGATGAGAGCCAGCCGCAACCACGGTTCAACCATCACGTCGCCGGCCTGCCGGGGAACGTCATTGGCCGAAACGTATTCCCAGGTGGCTGGGTGCGCTGCCGCACCGGCCATGTCACTGCCGAGCGAAGCGCCCCAGCCGGGCGCGTCTTTCAACTCAAACGGCCGGTTGCCGCCCGTGGTGGCGTCGGACAAGGCGTCGAGAATCATCTGCTCGACCGTGTTGGATTCGTTGAAGCTCATGGGTTGGTTATTTGGGCGGATAGATCTGGTAAATGAGGGACTGCTGCAGGCACTTAATCTGCGCTAAAACAGTCTTGGCCTCCTCGCAAATGCGCTCAAATCGCTCAATTTCCGAGACGATTTTGCGCTGCTCTTTTAGATCTTTGGGGAAGGTGACCTCAAAGTCCTGTAGACCAGTTATGCTCAGGTTCCGCTGCGCCACTTCCGTGGCCAAACTGTCCACCTGGGCCTCGAAGTGCCGGAGATAATAGAATAGGTAATCGTTCTCGAGGATAGCGGATTTCGCATGGATTCCGAGGAGGCTGTCGGTGAATGCAGACTCAAATGCGAGCTTAGCAACAGATCCAACATACGTGCCTGCAATGACCATAACGATTGTGTCCTTGGGAAACACCTTACTGACGGAGACCCCAAGGTCATTCAGAGTCTGGTCATAGGAATCAACCCAGAGCCGCGATGCAATGACCTGCGCTGTTTGAATGAACGGCATTGCGCCTCCGAAATACTTGGGATCATCTCTCGGGCGAGGTGTGAATCTTCCTCGCTGGATCGAAGCTACGTCTGAGATCTTCTCCTTTCTCATTCCTCGCTGTCTGAATAGATCGCGTTCCAAGGAGCGCTGAGCATTGCGAAGATCCTCCTCCAGTGAACCGTAGCTCCGTTCCGCAGCATCCACCGCCCAGAGGATTTCGGCGAAGCGGCGCTGTTGGTCGAGCGGCGGGAGGTCGAACTCAAAGCTGGCGAGACTGCTCCAGTTGGTGCGCGGCGAGAGCGAACCGGCGGATGTCCCCACCGCGTGCTGAAAAAACCGCTCCGAGAGGCAGAGGAACGGCAGGAGTTCTGGCAGCAGCCGGTCGCCCTGGGGTGCGAGCACATAAATGTCGCCGGACACCACCGCGTCGAACTCCGCCACCGCCACCTTGCGCTGATACGCCCGGCGTTTGCCAAACAGCACCTGCCCCGACCGGCAGCGGCGCGTGAACGTCGTGCCGTCCGCCACATTGCCCCACGCCCGGATGTGCAGCGAGCCGGGTTCAAGATGTTCCAGCCCGATGAACCGCTCCAACCCCGCCGCCTCCGGCTCGCACGTCTCATTGAGATTCTCCACCACATCCCCAAACCGCACCCGCGTCCAGTTCTTGCGATTGAACAGCGGCAGCCTGGCCCAGTGGGGATTCACCTGCGGCATGGTGATGCCGCCACCACCGCCGCCGCCGCTGCCGGTGCGCTTGCCGCTGCTGATGCTGGTGGTGGTGCTGCTCATGCTGCTGGTGTCGTTGCGGTCATCATCATCATCGTCGTCATCGCGGTGGTCGCCGTCGCGGTGGTGATAGTCGTCGCGGTGGTGATAGTCGTCGTGGTGGTGGCGGTGGTGGGCGGTTCGGCAAATCGGACGATTCCGCGGAATGGTCGGACAATTATCGGACCAATGTTTTTAGATTCCGGCAATCGGTCGTTTCCGCCGGCCGGTCGGTCGGTTATCGGTTGATTGCCCGGAAGCTGGCCAATGACGGGGTTTACGGTTACGCCGGATGACTTTACGATTAGTTTAGGATTAACCGACTGACACATTGGCGTGTGAATCGGTAGATTGTGGCGGAAAATCGGTGGATTATCGGTGGATTCGGCCGCCCGCTGGCTGGGCTGGTAGCAGATTCTGCGGTGGCGGTAGCAGATGGGTAGTGGATTCGATAACCATCCGACGGACCGTGCCGCCGGGTAGTAGATTCCGGCGGATTGGTAGTAGATTGGTGGTAGATTTTTCACCGGTTGCCTGTCAGGACGTAACGGGCAGCACGCCCTTGGCCTTTGCGCTCAATCAGACCGAAATCAACCAAGGCCGCCAGATCCCTTTGGACGGTCAGCAGGGCGACGCCAAAAGATTTCCGGCACCAACCGCTGGTGACGTGTCCGGCCTTGGCGACTTCGGCGATGATTTTTTTCTGCCGGGCGTTCAACTGCGCCTCGATGGCCGGGGTGACGGTGAGCCGGGTTTCCGGGACGCGGAGGCGATCCAGGTTTTCGCCGGGGCCGGGGAAGGTGACTTGAAAATAGCCGGTGTCCGTGCCGAGGAGCGGCTGATCCAGACCGTGATTGAGCATCTGGTCGCGCATCCGGCGGAAGCCGCTGCCGCGTTCCTCGATGCGATGGAAATAGGAAAGGCACTGGGCCAGCACGGGATTCCGCGAGCACGGACGGTATTTGCCTTTGCGGAGGTTGGCGAGGGTGATGGGCGACGGCGGCAGGCCGGGACTGGAAAGGACGACGCGGTCGGCAAAGACTTCGAGCATGATTTTGCGCCCGGCGTCCTCGTATTGGCGGTGGGCGACGGCGTTGACGAGCGCTTCCCGCAAGGCTTCGACGGGGTATTCATCCAGCCGAAGGCGGTTGAGGCCCACGACGCGCATGGGATGGCGGGTGTTGCGGTCAATAAAAGCGATGGCGCGGTCAATGGCAACGGGCATGGGTCCCCGAATGTCTTCATGGTCGCGAGGATTGCCATCGGCCTCGGCCCCGCGATAGGCATCGGCCAGAATGCGGCACTGGGGAAAGACGGCGGACGGATCTTTGGCCAGCAGGACGATGCCGGCGGCGGTGGCGTAGTGTTCGCCTGCCTGGGAATCGTGCCAGACCAAGCCGCGCACGGCGGCCCCGGCGAGCAGGTCGGCGGCGGAAAGTTTGTCCGCCGCGCGATTTTCGGCGGTGGCCAGCAACTGGCGGGAGACGTCATGATCCAGATCGGCCCAACGCAGGCGGGGCAGCGGCTGCGATTCAAATTTGGAGGTGGCTTCGATGGTCTGCTGGGCGATCTCGTTTTCGTCGCTGGAGGGCGAGATGCCGAACTGATCCTTTAAGAGTTTGACCAAGGCGGCGCGAACTTCCTTTTGCAGTTCGATGACGTTGCCAAAGCGCTTGTATTTCGGGCCGTCGGCGTCGAGTTCCTTGAGCAAGGCTTCGGTGCCGGCCTCGCGCGTCACCTTGCGATCGCCTTTGATGAAGGCGAGGACGGGCAGTTTTTTCACCTTGGCCCGCCGGTATTCAGCGTGGGTGATGGACAGCTTGCCCACCAGAGTGCCGTATTGGGCGGCGACGATGAGCAGGTAAACGTGGCAGGCGTCGAGGGATTTCAGGCAGCCGGCGAGGGCCTGATCCGGCGAGGCGGGTTCGAACTCGTAAAGCACCGGGGAACAATGCGCCGACAGAAACGGGTCCGTGCTCAACAAGTTTTGGACGATGACCCGCTCGTCCTCGAGTTCCTTCTGAACCGAGCTGACGAAGATATTGAATTTACCACTCATGGCTGTCGTTCCAAAATCATAGTCAACGCCTGACGCACCTCTCCAGAACTCTTGAGCCACGCGGCGAGCGCCGCATCAACTGCGGGCTTTTCCGCCGCGGCCAGATCAGTGTTGCTTCCGCCATTGGCCGCCGGCGCGACAAACAGCGGGATGCTCAAGTTGCCGTCCTTGGCGCGGATTTCGTCCAGCGTGACGACGCGGGCAAAGCTGGGATCGTCGGCGAACTTCTCGTAGGCTTTGACGATGCGCTCGATGTGGTCGTCGGTGAGGAAACTTTGGGCGCGTTCGCGGGTGACTTCGTTGACGGCATTGATGAGCAGGAGTTTTCCCCGACGTGCCTTGGGCTTGGCCGTGCGGCAAATGACGACACACGCTTCCATCGGCGAGTTGTAAAACAGGTTTGGCCCAAGACCGAGCACACATTCGATAAGGTCGGCGTCGATCAGCTTGCGCCGCATTTCGGCTTCTTCCTGCCGGAACAGCACGCCGTGCGGCCAAAGAACGGCGCAACGGCCGGTCTTGGGATTGAGGCTTTGGAGGATGTGCTGCTGAAAGGCGTAGTCGGCCCGGCCCTGCGGCGGCGTGCCGTAAAGGTTGCGTCCCCACGGGTCGGAGGCAAAGGCGTCGCGATCCCATTGCTTGATGGAATACGGCGGATTGGCGAGCACCACGTCGAACCGCTGGAGGCGGTCGCCCTGGACAAACTTCGGCTCGGACAGGGTGTCGCCGCGCTCAATCCGAAAATCCTCGATGCCGTGCAGGAAGCAATTCATCCGGGCGATGGACGAGGTCATGAGGTTGCGTTCCTGCCCGTAGAGCCGGACGTTGCGCCATTCTTTTTTCAGCCGGCGCAAGTGAGCGATGCACGAAAGCAACATGCCGCCCGAGCCGCACGTCGGATCGTAAACGGATTCACCTGGCTGAACGTCGAGCATCTCGGTCATCAGATGGACGACGGTGCGATTGGTGTAAAACTCGGCGGCGGTGTGGCCGGCGTCGTCGGCGAATTTTTTGATGAGGTATTCGTAGCCCTGGCCCAACTCGTCTTCCGGCAGATTGGCGACGGTCAATTCCAGCGTGCTGAAATGCTCGACCAGGTCGCGCAACATGGCATCGGAGAGCCGATCTTTGTTGGTCCACTGCGCGTCGCCGAAGATCCCATAGAGCTTGTCCGGGTTAGCCGTCTCAATGGCGCGCATGGCGGACTGCAACGCCGCGCCGACATTCTTGGCCGCCTGCCGCACGTCGCGCCAATGGGCCTCCGGCGGAATCTGAAACCGGTGCTGCTCGCGCCCGGCGGCGTAGCGCGTATCGCCGCCGGACTCGGCCAGCGCGGCCTGCGTCTCTTCGTCGAACACGTCGCACACGCGCTTGTAGAACAGAAGCGGGAAGATGAACTGCTTGTAATCGCCGGCATCAATCGTCCCGCGCAAGAGCGTGGCCGCGCCCCAGAGATAGGATTCGAGCTGTTGTTGGGAGATGCGGGTCATGAATCAGTTTGGAGTGACCAGTGGCTGTTTTGTCCACCCATCCCGCGGTTGGGTGCGATCCTCAATTGTCACCGAAAGTTTCGCAGCCACGAGGAGGCAGTGAGCCGTTTCAAACCAAGTCGAGACCGACACCTCGCTATTAACCTCGCGTTTAATTCGCGAAACTGACAGTGCGTCCTGTGCGGTGCTTTCCCCGGTCGCGAAAAATACCCCTGAGCGCAATACAAACTCGGAATCGGTAATCAGTAAGGAGCAAAAGGGGCGATCCACGCCAGGCTCGGTGAGGGTGAACTTGGCGAAAACATGAATCTTAGGCGTGCTGCTTGGAAACTGGCTCAGTGCATACATTGCTTTGCCCAGAGCGAGTTTCGAATTGAAGGCGACTTCGTCACGGGCGGCCATCGACCGCACCACACGTCGTAGCGAATTGACGGTCTCCTCGTCAGATTGAAGAAAAGCAAAAGCCCCGGGATTCAATGGAGAAGCTCCTCTTTGCGAAGGATGGACAAAAGTCGATCCTCTGCTGCAAATGCTCCGGCGGCGGATTCACGCAATTGCTTCATAGCATCTGCGACTGTCATCACTGTTTGCTCAGCGACTGGTTCAACGTAACGCGGAATGTTGAGGTTATAGTCATTGGCGGCGATGTCTTCCAGCGTGATGACGCGGGCGATACCGGTCACATCCTGGTATTTGCGATACCACTGGTAAATGTGCTCGACGTGCTCGGGTAACAATTCGTTTTGCGCCCGGCCAGTCTTGAACTCTTTCGAGGCGTCCACGATGAGCACCTTGCGCCGGCGGTCTGGCTTCTTGCGCTGGCGGAAGATGAGGATGCAGGCGGCGAGGCCCGTGCCGTAAAACAGGTTCGGCCCAAGGCCGATGACGGCTTCGAGCAGGTCCATGCCGAGAATCTTTTCGCGAATCTCGCCCTCTTTGCCCATGCGGAACAGTGCGCCGTGCGGCAACACCACCGCCATGCGCCCCGACTTCGCCGCCATGCTTTTGAGCATGTGCTGCACCCAGGCGTAGTCGCCGCTCTTGGCGGGCGGCATGCCGGCGAAGTTGCGGCCGAACGGATCGCTGGTCCAAACTTCGTCGCCCCATTTCTCCAGCGAGAACGGCGGATTGGCGATGACGCAGTCGAACGTGGCGAGACTGTCGCCGGTGAAGAACGCCGGGTTGCGGAGCGTGTCGCCGCGCACGACCTGGAAATCCGATGCGCCGTGCAGGAACAGGTTCATGCGGGCGATGGCTGACGTGGTGAGGTTCTTTTCCTGCCCGAAGAGTTTGCCCCAGAGCGTGCGGTCGTCACCGTGGCTTTCTTTCACATGGTGGATTGCCTCCAGCAACATGCCACCCGTGCCGCACGCCGGGTCGTAAATGGACTCGCCTTCCTTGGGGTCGAGGATGTTAACCATGAGCCGCACCACGGAGCGAGGGGTGTAAAACTCGCCCGCCTTTTTGTTGGTGGCGTCGGCGAACTTCTTGATCAGGTATTCGTAGGACTGCCCGAGGATGTCGGCCTGCGCGGCCTGATTGCCGAGATTGATGCGGGAGAAATGCTCGAAGATGTCGCGCAGCAATGAATCCGGCAGGCGGTCTTTGTTGGTCCACGAGGCATCGCCGAAGATGCCGTAAAGGGTTTCCGGGTTGGATTTCTCGATGCCGCGCATGGCGCGTTGCATCGCCTGGCCGACATTGCTGGCGACGGCGCGCACGTCATTCCAATGGCAATCATCGGGGATCTGGAAGCGGTAGTTTTGCGGGAAACGGGCGTATTCCTCATCGCCATTGGCTTCGGCGAGGGCAGCGGTGTATTCCTCATCATGCACGTCCGAGATGCGCTTGAAAAATAGCAGCGGGAACACGTAGGTCTTAAAGTCCGCCGCATCCACCGGCCCACGCAGAATGTTCGCCGCCTCCCACAGATGGGATTCGAGTTGTTGCTGGGAAAGCCTCGGCATGGTCTGGGAGACTACTTAGATTTGGCGAGCCGTACGGGGACAGGTATCCGGCGAGAAGGTAACATGGCTCGGTGCTTGAGGAGCAGCGTAGCAGTATCGCCGGTTCTGCTAGCGCGTACACCCCAATCCTTCCGTGATGCGATTACCATAAGCCAGACCCGTAGATTGCGGGGGGATGATGCAGAAAGACGGCGGCGCCTTCCAACTCAAAATGCTGGCGATGAACGGACTCGCTACAGCCGGGTTTCCGTCAGGATTCGGACCTCGATGTAGGCGGGGTCTGAGGCTAAATCGATGGTGATCGGGCGGCGGGGGATGGGGGAAATGGGACGGCTGAGCCAGTAAACTGAGGTTGAGGGTTGATGGTTGAGAGTTGAGGGAGCCAGGGCGCGTGGCGTTAAGGATAGAAGTGCCAGACATCGAGCAGGTACCACTCGAGGATTTCTTGCGCCACATCGGAGTGTTCCGCGAGCGTACCGAGGGGCGTATACAACGCTTCGATCTC
>JALOTZ010000070.1 GCA_025457615.1 Verrucomicrobiota bacterium | reverse complement strand
TCTTCCCAGCGGAATTCAAAGCGCGCCTTGCTCAACGCGTTGTCGCGGTATTGCGCGCCGGGATGGCCTTTCGCCAGGTCGGCGGCGTGCGCGGCGATTTTGTAGGCGATGACGCCGTCTTTCACGTCCTTCTTGTTCGGCAGGCCGAGGTGTTCCTTGGGCGTGACGTAGCAGAGCATCGCGCAGCCATACCAGCCAATCATCGCCGCGCCGATGCCGCTGGTGATATGGTCGTAGCCGGGCGCGATGTCGGTCGTGAGCGGGCCGAGCGTGTAGAACGGCGCTTCGCCGCACCACTCGAGTTGCTTGGCCATGTTTTCCTCGATCTTATGCATGGGCACGTGGCCCGGACCTTCGTTCATGACTTGCACGCCCTTGGCCCACGCGCGCTTGGTGAGTTCGCCCTGCACTTCGAGTTCGCCGAATTGCGCCTGGTCGTTGGCGTCGGCAATCGAGCCGGGACGCAGGCCGTCGCCAATGCTGAACGCGACGTCGTAGGCGGCCATGATGTCGCAGATGTCGTCCCAATGCGTGTAGAGGAAATTCTCCTGGTGATGCGCGAGACACCATTTGGCCATGATGCTGCCGCCGCGCGACACGATGCCGGTCATGCGGTTCGCGGTGAGCGGCACGAAACGCAACAACACGCCTGCGTGAATGGTGAAGTAATCCACGCCCTGCTCGGCCTGTTCGATGAGGGTGTCGCGGAAAAGTTCCCACGTGAGGTCCTCGGCTTTGCCGCCGACTTTTTCGAGCGCCTGATAAATTGGAACTGTGCCGATGGGCACGGGTGAGTTGCGCAGAATCCATTCGCGCGTGGCGTGGATGTTCTTGCCGGTGGAGAGGTCCATGACGGTGTCCGCGCCCCATTTGGTGGCCCAGCGCATCTTCTCGACTTCCTCCTCGATGCTCGACGCGACGGCGCTGTTGCCGATGTTGGCGTTGATCTTCACGAGGAAGCTGCGCCCGATGATCATCGGCTCGGACTCGGGGTGATTGATGTTTGAGGGAATGATGGCGCGGCCGGCGGCGACTTCGCTGCGGACGAATTCGGGCGTGATCTGCGCGGGGATGCGCTGGGGAAAACGGCGGAACACCGACGGTGTGAACGAGGATGGAGGGTAGAGGATGGAAGATTGAGCCGAGCCGGCATGCTGTTTGTTGAGTTCGTTGCGAATGAGGTCGCTCTCGCGATTTGAAATTTGAGATTTGAGATTTGAAATCCCGAGATTCTCCCGGGTGGCGACGAATTCCATTTCGGGGGTGATGATGCCGGCGCGGGCGTATTGAAGCTGGGTGATGACCCTGCCCGCCTTCGCGCGCAACGGGCGGCGGCGCGGGGCGGTGAGACCTTCGAGGCGATAACCAGTTTCATCCTGGCGCTGGGCGGCGGACAGCGAGCGAAGCGTCTCCGTGAGATAGCCGTCGTCAATGGGCTGGATGGTGCGCCCCTGGTATTCCTCGACATCGCCGCGCTGGCTAATCCAGTCACGCCGCAAGGCCGGCAGGCCCGTTTCCACCGAACCGGTGAACGCGGGATCGCCCCAGGGACCGCTGGTGTCATAGACGCGGACGGGTTCATTGACCTCGATGCGGCCGCTGGAGGACTTGGTGGGCGTGAGTTCGATTTCACGCATCGGCACGCGTACCCCGGGGTGGATGGCACCCGGCACGTAGATCCGCCGCGCGCTGGGCCGCGGTTCGCTGCTGGACGGTTCGAATGAATCTTTGCTGGCAATCATGGTCATGCTTTCCGCGGCAGGCATGGACTGCCGCTACAATGCGCGAACCGGGGAAAGCGGAGGAGGACTTCCCTTCGCCGGCATTACCCGGATCAGGTTCAACGGGTCTTCCGAAGCATCGGAACTCTCAGCCCTGTCCACAGGGCTCCCCGAACACCGAGAGAATCCCTCACCCGCGGAGATCCGTCAAGGCGCCGACCGGGGCTTGCCCGAACCCCATGACAATCTCCCCCTGACAACTCGGTGAAGCGGCCCCGGGCGGCCGAGGCCGTGGGACCCCTGCCCGATTGTCCATCATGGGCGGCTCTCGGCATCCCGCGGCGAGCGCCGGACGTTCTGATCCCCGGCGGGCGCGGTCTGTGGGGCGCGCTCCTTGAAAGCCGAGCGCAGGAGCCAATGCCGTTTCAATCCCTGCACCAGTTCATCCGCATGCACCACGGCATCGGAGATGGACATCAACAGGTTGGTGTTCTGCTGGACCTGCGCATTCAGGTTGCTGGTGATGTTGGCCAGGTTCTCCAGGGAACGACCGGTCTCGGACGCCAGCACCAGCAGGTTGCTGTCGGTATTCGCAATCAACTGCTCCGTTTTGGCCAGGGTGGACTCGATCTGCGGCGGGAAATTGGTCCCGAGGGCCCAGGCCCCCAATCCGCCGGGGTCACGCACCTGCGCCGTAATGCGCGCCAGGTCGTCCGAGGCCGGAAGCAAATTGCTGGAGAGTTGACTCAGATTGGCCGTCGCGTTCGCACTGTTGGAAAGCACCCGGGCCAACTGGTTGGTCAGCCCCAGGAAGTTGGGCAGCGCCTTCTCGACCTGGCCCACAATCTGGTCCAACCGCTCCGTGACCGCCGGCGACTCGGCGGGCTGGAGCCAGTAAGGGGCCGCCTTGTCCAGGCCGGCGTAGAATCGCGGGTGATCCGCGCCGGCCTCGGCGTTCAATCGGGCCAGCGCTTGTTCGCGACTGCTTCCCTCGGCCTCCAAGGCTTTGAGGCGCGACTCGAAGTGGTCTCGCATCAGCAACCCCTCGGCCACCTTGTTGGTGGACTCGGCCACGGTCGGGACTCCCATGACCCCTTTGGTGACCTCGAGCACCCGGTTGCCGAGAAAATCGGCCGCGGCCGCCTTCACGGTTGAATCGCTCCACACATAGCCGAAATAGGGCTGCTTGATGCGGAAATAGACGGTGACGCCGTAGTAGTCCCAGGGTCCATTGGCTTCGATGCCCGTGATCTCGCCCACCGTGAATCCCATCAGCCGCACCGGATCCCCCACCTTGATGCCCGCCGCGTTGTTGAGCGAGGTCTGATAATGGACCTTCTGGATGAACCACCCCTTGCGCTGGGCGGTGTTGTAGGCGTAATAGCCAAAGCCAAACAGCAGCAACCCCACCGCCAGCAGCACAAACCAGCCGACGGCCTTCTCGACGCGGTTGAGTCGCGTTCGCAACTGGGGTGTCAGATCCTGGAGAGCCATTGGTTCAGCGGTTCAAGGTTTCAAATTCAAGGTGAGCGGTCAAACCCCCATCGGTTGTGCGCCAGGTATTCCCGCACCCGGGCATGGTCCCGGACCTGCGGCTCCCGCAGGCAACCCATCGGCACCAAGGTCCGCTGTTCCAGCACCGCGCAATGCGTGGCCACCGCACCCCACGGGGCCAGCGTGTCCGCCGTCACCACCAGCGTCAGGGGCTGAGGATGGCACGGCTGCGTGCCCCGGCACAACCCATCGAGAAAACCAATCCACCACGCCGTGTGGCGGACGTCCAAGCCGGACAATGGGTCGTCCAGCAACAGCAACTCAGGTTGCATCACCAAAGCGCGCGCCAGGCCCGCGCGTTGATTCCACTGCCGTCCCATCGCGCCGGGCATCCGATCCGTGAAGGGGGTCAGCTCCAACGCCTCCATCAGCTGCGACGCCCGTTCCAGCGCGGTGGCGTCATCCAGGTCATGATGATAGCGCAGGGGCAGCGTCACGTTCTGGCCGAGGGTCAGTTGATTGAGCAGTTGCCCGCCGTTGAACACCAGGCCTGCCTTCAAGCGCGCCGGCAACCGCGAATCCTCGAAGATCGGCATGGCTTCGCCCAGCAGCCGGTATCGCCCCGCCCCGGGCGCGATCAACCCGGCCAGGGTCATCAGCAGGTCGCTCTTGCCCGACGCGTGATGGCCCGCCACCACCCAGAACTCGCCGGGCTCAACCCTCCAATCCACCCGCTGCAACACCGTGACCCCGGACCGATGCAGCGAGGCGATGGAGACTTCCTCCAGCTCAATCACGCGGGTTCCGGCGGCTGAAGACGCGGGGCTCATCCGACCGTGAGATACACGACGATGAACACCGCGTCCACGATCACGCAGGCGATCACGCTGTGCGTGACGGCGCGCACCGTCGCCCGTGAAACCTCCTCTACCCGGATGGGCCGGGCCAGGCCATGAAAGCAGGTCACGATGGCCAGGATGAACCCAAACGCCACCGTCTTGAGGCCCAGGAGCAGAAAATCGATGCCGCTCAACGCACCGGCGATCTGCCGGATGTATTCCTCGGGCCGCAACGGGATGTCCTGGATGAAGACCCACGCGTAGCCGCTGATCATCGAGCCGATGATGAAATACACCGTGAGCGCAAAGGTCCCGGCCATCATCCCCGCCACGCGGGGCACAACCAGGTAATGCACCGGGTCAACAGCCAGACCTTCCAGCGCCTCGATCTCGCCCATGGCCCGGGCGGTCCCGAGCTCGACCACATGCGCCGTGCCCACCCGCGAGAGAATGACAAACGCCGCGATCAGCGGCCCCAGTTCCCGCACCACCGCAATAACCATGACCGGCCCGATGAACTCGATCGCCCCGACGCGGCTCAGCCAGGAAACGGTTTGTCCGATCACCACCAGGCCCAACGCAGCCGCAAGGAAGGCGAACATGGGCAGCAGTTGCATCCCGCACCGGTCCACCTCCCGCCGGATCATCGGCCGCATCAACCGGGGGGCCGTGCCGGCCTTGCCGAGCAACACCCCGAGCGTGATCAACGCAAACGCCACCAAGCCCCGCAGCGTCGAACACCCCGCCAGCAACCCGCGGCCCACCGCGGTGGACCAACCCGGCAGCAGCGCAGCCGGCACCCTGTCGTGCATGGCCCCCGCCGCCGCTTCGCTGGATGCAGACTGTGACACGCGGACGAACCTAGAGACGCCCGCGCGGCCGGTCAAAATCGAATTTCACGACAATCCGCTTCGGATTTCGTTCCGGCTCCGTTACGCTGCCCGCGCTCGCTGGATGAAGAATATTGTCTATTTTGACCTGGAGACGCAGAAGTCCGCCGATGAGGTGGGCGGCTGGGGCAACATCAGCCGGATGCAAATGAGCATCGGCGTCACCTACAGCACCGCCCGGGGCGATTACCACATCTACGGGGAGCCGCAGGTCAACGACCTGATCACCGAACTCCAGCGCGCCGATCTGGTGGTGGGATTCAACATTGTCCGATTCGATTACGAAGTGTTGCACGGTTACACCCCGCTGGACCTGAGCCAGATCCCCACGCTGGACATGATGGTGGACCTGCAACAGAAACTGCAGCACCGGCTGTCCCTGGACTCGATCGCCACCGCCACGTTCGGACTGGAGAAGACGGCCGAGGGTCTGCAAGCCATCCGCTGGTTCAAGGAAGGCAAGTTGCTGGAAATCGCCGAATACTGCTGTTTCGACGTCAAGCTCACCCGGCTGGTCCACGAATACGGCGCGCACCAGAAGCAACTGCATTACAACAACCGCTTCGGCCGCAAGCTGACTGTGCCCGTGGACTGGTCCCTGGACTGATCTTTCCACGTTCTCAAGACCCCAGTGCCAGCGTCAGTTGATCGGGCTCGCTCAGGGCCAGCGCGTCGTATCCTCGATGGCGCAGCACGTCGGCGAACTCCGCCGCGTACCCGTGCAGCGTCCACACCTTGCGCGGCCGCACCCGCTCCACGGCCTCCAGCAAGCCGGGGAAGTCCGCGTGGTCACTGAGGGGAAAGGCCGCCTCGACGCCGTGGCGATAGCGACACGAGGAATCCAACGCCCAGCCCGTCACCACCGCCCGCCGCACCGCGCCGAGTTCCTGCAGCGCCTTGGCCCGGAGCGCTCCGGGCGGCCACAAGACCACCTTTCCCTTCGCCTCTGCCGCCTGGAAGCGGTGGTGGGAGGAATTTGCTGAAATCGTTCGCACCTCGAATTCTCGATGCGTCGCCGCCGACGTGAGTCGGCGCTGATCCTCGACGGCAGAAGAGTGCGCGGACTCGCATGCACGGCTACGAGGTTGACCGGGAGAAAACTCAACGCCCAACTCCTCATAGAGTCGCGTGAGGCGATACGTCTGCTCGTGCAAGGCAAACTCGAACCCGGCATCCTTTAATCCGCAAAGGATCTCCTGGCTCTTGCCCAGGGAATAGGCCAGCAGGACAGGCGTGGCGCCGGTGTCGAGGGCGTCCCGGCAAAAGCGAACGATCTCCGGCCATACGGATTCCGCTGGCGGAAACACATAACCCGGACGCCCGAAGGTGGTCTCCATCACCAGCACATCGGCCGGACGCAACTCGCAAGATTCCGCAGCCAGACCCGGCCTCAGTTTGAAGTCGCCGGTGTAAAGCAGGGTCTCGCCGCCGGCCTCGACCCACGCCATGGCGCTCCCCAGGATGTGGCCTGCCGGCAGCAAGGTGATGCGAAACGGAACCTCGCCCACCTGAAACTCCCGGGCCTCACCGAAGGCCAGGACGTGCTCGGTCCGCCGCCCGCCCAACCGCAAGTGCATCAACCGGGCCGTGGCATCGCTCACGATCACTTCGGGATGCCGCGCCGTGTGGTCACTGTGGGCATGGCTGACAAACACCGGGCCCGGCTTGGCCTTCGGCGGATCCAGCCACAAGGCCAGCCGGGGCAGGTAGAGGCCACCTTGATGATATTCGAGGTTCAGCGCGGACACCCGGCACCATGCAACGCCCTGAACGCCTGTCAACGCCCGGTGATCAATCCTCAAGGCTCCATCGGGCCCGGACGCTCTTCAGGCTGCTTCAAGTCCGAAGGGCACGCGATGAAACGCTTGTTCTGGGGGCTTGCGAATGCTGAAGCGGCATCCAGGCCGCGCCCCGGCCAGAATTGCGTTCGAGGACAGTCTCAGGATGCACCCCTGGATGGCACACGACGTCCGGCTTCCCCTTCGGGTCGCTCCCGAGGTCGTGAGAGCGGCTTGCCCTTCGGACCTTGACCGCGCATAAATGCGGCCATGCATCCGCAACTGTTCAACAACCGGCGCGCGGGCCGCGACTGAGGTCATTCCATGTCTCTTCCGACTTCACAACGGCTGCTTTCGCTGCCACCGGCCATGGCCCGCAGTTTCGCGGCTTTGGAATCCAAGGAACCGCCGGGCTGGTTTGCCACGAGCGATCCGCCGCGCTCGAAGCTCGGTTCCGGGGGCGGTACGGCGCATTTGCTGGCCGAGGCATGGCGCGCGACCGGCCCCGGCCAACCTTTCGACGTCTGGCTTCAGTCCAGTCGCAAGCTGGTCATTCACAGCGGCGGTCAAAGCCGGCGCCTGCCCTGCTACGCCCCGATCGGCAAGGTGCTGATGCCCCTGCCGGTCTTCCGCTGGTCACGCGGGCAACGCATGAGCCAGACCCTGCTGGAGGCCCAACTCCCGGCCTATGAACGGGTCCTGACCCATGCGGGTTCGAAGACGGCACTGATGATCACGAGCGGGGACGTCTTGCTGCGCTTCGCGCGCCAGTTGCCGGTCTTTCCGGACGTGGACGTTCTCGGTTTGGGCATGTGGGTGACACCGGAGAAGGCCAGGGATTTCGGGGTATTCTTCTCGCCGCGCCACCATCCGCAGGAACTGGCCTTCTTCCTGCAAAAGCCCGACCCGGCCCGCATCCGGCAGGAGGCCGGCGAACATGTGCCCCTGGTGGACACCGGGATGTGGCTGCTGAGCGAACGCGCGGTGACCGTGTTGATGGAGAAGTGCGGCTGGCGCGCAGCCCAACAATCGTTCGCCAACGGCCAGCCCGCCTCCTACGAACTGTATTCCCAGTTCGGGCTTTCGCTGGGTTCAAAGCCCACAGCGCCGGACCCGGACATCTCGCGCCTGACCTCCGCGGTTCTGCCGTTGCCGGAAGCGGAGTTTTATCACTTCGGCACGAGCCGGCAGATGATCGAGTCCGTGTCAGCCCTCCAGAATGTCGAGCTGGACGAAACCAAGCTGGGTCGCGTCGGCTCCCGGGCCCATCCGGATCAGTTTCTTCAAAACGCCCACTTCCCCTCCCCGCCGGGCCGCGAATTGAACCGCACGCTGTGGGTGGAGAACAGCGTCGTGCCGGCCACCTGGAAGCTGGCTTCCGAGCATGTGCTGACCGGCGTTCCGGAGAACACCTGGGATCTGCAGCTTGAGCGCGGCGTTTGCCTCGATTTCGTGCCGGTCGGGCAGCGGCACTGGTGCGTGCGCGCTTACGGCATCGATGACACCTTCGCGGGTCAGATCGACCGGAACGAGACACCGTGGTTTGGCAGACCGGCTGCGGATTGGTTCAAGCGCCGCGGACTGGATCTGCGAAAGGCGGGCATCGGTTGCGGATCCGACATCCAGAGCGGGCCTTTGTTCCCGGTCCTGTCGGAGCAGGAGCTGAACCCCAGATTCATTGAATGGCTGTTCGCCGAGCACCCAGTCCAGAACGAGGCCTTTGCCCGGCAATGGCTGGCCACACCACGTCTTTCGGCGGCCGACCTGCAGACCGAAGTCGATCTGGCCCGGCTGCATGCCCAGCGCATCCGGCTCCGGCGCGCCTGTCTGGTGCCCCTGCTACGGAACGGGCGTTGGAGCATCTTCTACCGGCTCGACCTCGAGGACACCGCCAAGGAGTTCGTGGCGGGGGGGCTCTCCTTGGTGGAGGCGGAATTGGATTCCGATGACGAGCCGTTGCATTTCGTCCACGACGCCATGTTCCGAGCCGCGGTGTTGCGCAAGCACCAGCAGGCCGGATGGGAAGCCCACGAAGCCCGCGCGTTCACGTTGCTGCGCGATTTGATCCTGCGAGAGGCGCAACTGTCCCCAGCCCGGCCTGCGGCGCAGTTGCAGGATGACCAGATCCTTTGGGCGCGCAGCCCCGTCCGGCTGGACCTGGCGGGTGGATGGACGGATACCCCGCCCTACTGCCTCGAACACGGCGGCCGGGTGTTGAATCTGGCGGTGAATCTCAACGGCCAGCCGCCCATCCAGGTGTTTGCCAAGGGCTGCGCCCGTCCAGAACTGGTCATCCGCTCGATCGACCTGGGGGTGGAGCAACGCATCCGCACGTACGAGGATCTGGACACGTTTGCCCAGCCCGGGAGTGAATTCGCGCTGGCCAAGGCAGCCTTTGCGCTGGCTGGATTCCTGCCGCGGTTCCACGCCGACGGCGGTTTCCCAACGCTGAAGGCCCAACTCGAAGCCCTGGGCACGGGCATCGAACTGTCCCTGCTGGCAGCCGTGCCCAAGGGCTCGGGCCTGGGGACCAGCAGCATTCTGGCGTCCACGGCCCTGGCTGCGCTGGCGGGCGCCTGCGGGCTGGGTTGGGACCGGATGGCGCTGTTTCAGCGCACCCTCGCCCTTGAACAAATGCTCACCACCGGTGGCGGCTGGCAGGACCAGGCGGGCGCCCTTTACGGCGGCATCAAGCTGATTGAGACTGAACCCGGCCTGGTGCAAAAGCCCAATGTGCGCTGGCTGCCCGCGACGTCCTTCGGTCCCAGCCAGGCCAACACCACAATCCTGCTCTACTACACCGGGCTCACGCGCCTGGCCAAAAGCATCCTCCAGGAGATCGTCCGGGGCATCTTCCTCAACTCACCATCCCACCTGGCCATCATCGGCGACATTTCGGAGGCGGCCGAGCACGGTTTCCAAGCCCTGCAACGCTGCGACCACCACGGCCTGGTGGAGGCGGTGCGGGCCAGTTGGACGTTGAACCAGGCGCTGGACCCGGGGACCAACCCTCCGGAGGTCCAGGCCATCGTGAGCCGCGTGGAGCGGTGGCTGGATGCCTGCAAACTGCTGGGCGCGGGCGGCGGCGGATTCCTCCTGATGTTCGCCAAGGACGCCGAAGCCGCCGGACGGATCCGGCTCGAACTGCAATCGAACCCACCCAATCCTCGGGCTCGCTTTGTCGAGCTGGGCTTGTCCGAAAGCGGTCTGGAACTCACCCGCAGTTGAGCGGCGACGGCACCAGCGATTCCGCAGGTGCAGAAGATATCGGAGGTTAACGTTGGGGTTGGCAAGGACTTGGGGCAGATTCGCATTACCGGGCAGATTCTTTTTGCTTGC
>JALOTZ010000090.1 GCA_025457615.1 Verrucomicrobiota bacterium | reverse complement strand
GGTCGCACTCAACACCAGTTGGCGTCGCGGCATGATCGGCTTCCTCTGGAGGGGGTACAGTCACCACTCAGTATACCGGATTAAATTTTTAAAGATCATAATACCAATAACGCGCCCTTGCTTCTCTGTCCGCATTGGCCAGGTGCCAGTAACGGCGAAACCAGCGTGGCTCACCGCATCGAGGAAGGTCTCCCAGCCGGTGCTAGCAGTGCCTGCGTCGCTGTCGCTCTCTGACTGCTTGAAGGCGTAGTAGATGGTCACTGGGAAGGCCGTGTGAGCCTGCTCAGCGAGGCGGTGCATCGCTTTCGTCATACCGTTGAGAAAAAATGCTTCCGCCTTTTCTTTGTTGCCGTGGCGATACGGTGTGGCCACCAGTTCCTCAGTCTTGGGCACAGCGAGTGTAGCGAAGAGGTCGGGAAAGACTGGTCTTAGTGAACGCCGCAGCCAGACATAGAAAAAATCTGACAAATCCGCGTAGCCGATGTTGTCGTAGTAAGGAGGATCCGTGGAAACGAGCTTGTCGGCCGAGTTGGATTGTCGATTCGCGTCTGCTTGCGAAGCTGCGCCTCCCGCTTTGGTCCCAAGTGCATCAAATCCCTTTACCTGCCGTTCAAAGAGGTTCGCATAGCTGCCACTGGAATCGCAAAGCGGATTGCTCTCGGCATAGTCCCAAACCATGGGGATCGCCTGGCGGGCGAAGACACTCCGCATTTGGGCATTGGCAGAATTCCAGCCGCACATCGACGACGAATGATTTGCGACTTGATTCACCAAGAAACTCAGATACACGATTAGCCCATCGGCGTAGGCAGTCGCGCCAGTACCCCCGTCACACAGGGGCTTTCCATCATCAGCCATTCCCGCAGCCAGCGCATCGCGTTTCACCTTCACCCGCGCCTCCTGCACCAGATCAGAAAAAGTCGTTAGCGCCACCAGTTGGCGGGGGGTGAAGAGATCACGCCACTTCGTCATGCCGTATTCCTGCACGCGGAAACCGAGCGCCTTTGCTGGCAAATCGGTCTCTGGCACATCCTTGGGTTTGGCGCTCATCGCAATCGCTTCCATTTCCGGAGTCGGCGACAGGTAAACACGTCCACGTTCGCCTTCGGCGACAATCGCCATCAATCGCGCGCCCATGCGCCCAGCCTTCGCCTCGGGCCGCAAATACTCGAACGGCATGGGCGTTCCTGACATTAAGCACAGGAAGCTACTGCCACTGCTGCCCGATTTTGTACCGCGCTTCGCCACATCCGCATTCTTCGGCTTACCCACCTTCACCGTGAAGCGGTAACGATCACCCTCGATCACCGGCTCCACATACGCCTCCTTGCCCGCCTTGGTAGACAGCATGAAGGTGGAGGCCAGCGGCACATCCACATGAGCGAAAGCCGGGTTGGGACTCTTCACCGTGCGCGCCCACAGCCAGGCGATGACCGTCAGCTTGCGGCCCACCAGCGGTTTCAAGTCCGGCCGCTCCTCCGCCATTTCCGCCGTGATCTCGATCTTCGGGTACAAGTGCCCGATGCGCTTCTCCGCTTCATCGCGCATCCATTTCCCGTAATAACGCACGTCCTCAGCCAGCCCCGCCGCACCTTTCCAGGAACCGGAATGGGCCGTCCCCCGTCGCGCCTCCGGGTTCACCGGCGCCCGCCCGGCGAACTTCGGCGGAATCTCGATCATCGCCTTGTTGATGAGCACCGCCACCGGATTCAAGTCGCTGGCGTAGCTTTCCAACCCCAGCCGCTGCGCCTCCAGCGGCAACGACCCGCCACCGGCGAACGGATCGTGAAAGGCCGGCAGCTTGTCTGGGTCGAACAGTTCCGCCGCCCGGGGATGATCCCGGTTCTCCGCGCAGGTGAGCCGCCAGCTTTGCCAAATCTCGTCGCGCGCCTGCTGGAGCACCGTTTCATTGGTGGTGTTTTCCCACTTGACCAATTCCTCGATCAGCCGAAACAGCCGCTGCCGCTCGCGTTCCTGGGCCGCCTCGGTCGGAAACCGCTCCGGGTGACCCGAGGGGTCATCCACCATCTGGGCGAAAATCACCGCCCGCGCCGCCGCCAACGGCCGCCGCGCCCACCAGAGATGCAGGGTGGACGGATGGCCGTGGCGGATCGACTTCTCCCGCGCCGACGCCACATTGATTGCCTCCAACGGCAGAGCAACCTCAATTAACTTCTTCTTATCGCTTCCCATCAAACAGGCTCCCCGGCGTGTTCCAATAACTTCTGTAAACTAAAAGTGCGCGTCGTTTCGGCGAAGTCCGGCTCGCCAAACCCAAAACCCCGCAAGTACCGGGGCGCTCGCGCGCCCTCCTCGGCCACGATCACCAGAGCCAGGCGGAACTTCTCAGGCTCGTTGCGCGAGCAAAGAATCTCATTTTTGGTCAGCGTGACATCGCTCTTGCCGATCCACCGACCCTTAACCTCGATGAAGACCAGCGTCCCCGTCGTGGGGTCTTTGGACTCGATGTCGTAGCCCAGGCCCTTCTGCGCGGAGACATCACGGGGCATCCGCCCCAAAGCCCGTTCCGCCGCCAATACCGCCTGCATGGCCAGGCGCTCGACTTCCTCCCGCGCCAGCGCGTCCGCCGGGGTTTCCACCGGTTCGGCGGAAACGAGCAGTTGCCGGATCAACCCACCCGGTACGATAATTGCCCCCCCACGGACGACCGGGGGCAAGGCGCTGATCTGCCGTTCCTGGTTCAATTCCGCGAGCCGCCATTGCAGGCGGTCCGCCAATTCATCGGCGCGGGTAGCCGCGTTCGCCGAACTTAGGCGGGTTTGCTGGCCCGCCCGCTCCTGGGCCTTCAGGTCTTCCGCCCGGCGATCCCAGAAATTGATTTCCTTCTTCAATCGCGCCGTGACTTCTTGTTCCACTTTGTCAACGTAGGGCAGCTTGCGCGCCCGCAGCTCCTCGACGTGGCCGGGCACGACGGTTTGAATGGCGTGACCGATGACCTGGTTCTCGATATCCCCGCAAAGCCAGTCCGCTTCCAGCCACGGCGCCACCGCCGCGCGTTCCTCGTCGCGGATCGGGCGATAATCCAGATACGGCGCGGGTCCCGCATCGGCGAGCTGTCCGTCCTCACGGTATTCCACAAATTGCAGCCGCTGCGAGATGACCTGCTGCTCGCCGTTGCGCCCTTGGCGGCCGTCCTGGACCGCGTGCTCCAGGTAATACAGCACGCGCAGCAGTTCCCCATCATCCAGCTCATCCACCAGCACCGCCCCCCGCTTCAGCAGCTCCCGATGCCGCTCCAGGATGAGATCGAGGGTGGCGTCCAGCAGGGGGTGACCGGGACACAGAAACGCGGCCACGGGGGTC
>JALOTZ010000007.1 GCA_025457615.1 Verrucomicrobiota bacterium | reverse complement strand
GAGGTTGTTGAGGCAACTGATCCCTTGCGCCTTGGTCTTGGCCTTGGACAGGGCGGGCAAGAGCATGGCGGCCAGGATCGCAATGATGGCGATCACCACGAGCAACTCAATGAGAGTGAACGCCGCCGCTGCCTGGCAAGCCGGACGCCTCGAAGAATGAGCAGGATTGAGCGATTTCATTTTCTCTTTCGGGATGGAGCTTTGTGGCAACGTGCACGCCTTGCACCGCATTGGCAACCGCATGTTTATGCGGTTTCCACTGTCCGGACACGTTCGGTCTTGCGCGATCATTGGCCTGATTTCGGGTGGATGCAGTAGTCGCATGAATTGGCGAAGTTCTCAAAGCGGACCCCATTCGGCAGGCCGTCCGCTGCCCCGGTGCCCCAGCCGCGCACAGCGGCGTGGTCAACATCCCCAAGCCGCCCCCGAACCCCGCCTTTGAGATGCCGATGAACAGCACCGCCAGGGCGGCCAGGGTATAAGACTGCCACCTTTCCAGCCGGTCGGGTTAGTGCCAGCCCCCGGCGATGTCCAGCGTGCGATGTTCCAGATGGCACGAAGGTCTTGTCAATTCCATGGGACGTGCTTACTGTAATCACATCATGAAGACGACCGAACTGACGGTGACCCGCGTGGGCAATTCGCGCGGGATCCGGCTCCCCGCGGAGGTGCTGCGCCGCTACCAGATTGGAGACACCCTGCTGATGGAGCAACGCCCGGACGAGATCGTCCTGCGGGCCAAGCGGACCCGGCGCGACAAGCTCAGTTGGGCGGAAACGTATCAGCAAATGGCCCAAGCGGAAGAAGACTGGTCGGACTGGGAGGCGCTCCCCGAGGGCTTGGACCTGCCGACGGGCGAGGGCAACGCATGAATCGTTATGACATCTGGCTCGCCCGCCTGGATCCGGTGCAAGGCAGCGAGATGGGCAAGACCCGGCCCGTGGTGATTGTGAGTGACGACCTGCGGAACCGGTTGCTGCAGACGGTGGTGGTGTGTCCCCTCACCAGTCAGTTGCACCCGCAATGGCGCAGCCGCCTGCCGGTGCGTTGCGCCGGCAAACCGGCGGAGGTGGCTGTGGATCAGATTCGTGTCCTGAGCCGCGCGCGCCTGACCCGGAAGATGGACCACCTTAAGGACGCGGAGGCCGAGGCGCTGCGTCAATTGCTCTTCGAGATGTATGGGCAGCCTTGAACCTTACTCCTGGAACTGCAGATCGTAGAGCCGCTTGTAGGTGCCGTTCCGGGCCAGCAATTCGCGATGGGTGCCCTGCTCGACGATCCGCCCCTCCGCCAGCACGACAATCTGATCGGCTTTCTGGACCGTGGACAGCCGGTGCGCGATGCAGATGGTGGTCCGGCCCTGCATCAGTTCGTCCAAAGCAGCCTGCACGATGCGTTCGGACTCGGTATCCAGCGCGCTGGTGGCCTCATCGAGGACCAGGATGGGGGCGTTGCGCAGGATGGCGCGGGCGATGGCGATGCGCTGGCGCTGGCCGCCGGAGAGTTGGGCGCCGCGCTCGCCGATCACGGTGTCGTAGCCCTCGGGCTTTTCGAGGATGAAGTCATGCGCGTGCGCGTGTTTGGCGGCCTGAACGACCTCCTCCTGCGTGGCTCCGGGGCGTCCGAGCAGGATGTTGTTGCGAATGCTGTCATTGAACAGGATGACGTCCTGGGTCACCACGGCGATCTGGCTCCGCAGATCCTTGGAATGCACCTCGCGGATGTCGGTGTCGCCGATGCGGATTGAGCCGGACTGGGGATCGTAGAACCGCAGCAATAGGTTGGTGAGGGTGGTCTTGCCCGACCCACTGGCGCCCACCAGCGCCACCATCTGGTCCGGGGGCACGGTCAGGGTGATGTTGTGCACCGCCGGTTTGTCGGCGTAGGCGAATGAGAGGTTTTCGAAACGAATCGGTGCCCCGGCGGCTTTTAGCGGCCTCGGATTGGCCGGTTCGGCAATGTCCGATTGCGTGTCCAGCAGGCCAAACACGATCTCGCCTGACACCGCCGCCTGGTGCAGCGAGTTCCGCAGCCGCAACAAGTCCTTGATGGGCTTATACATGCTGAAGATCGACCCGACGAACAGGATCAAATCGCCCGGGGTCGGTTCATTGGAAAAGAGCTTCATGTAGATCAGGAACAGCGCCACGCCCAGGCCGGCGATGAATTCCATGATGGGCCCGGGCAGTTCGGAGGCCCGGGTGGCGCGCATGCCAAAACTGATGCTGCTGCGCGCGGTCTGACGGTATTCCTCGGTCATCCGATCCTCGAGATTGTAGGCCTTGACCACGCGATACCCGCTCAACGATTCGTGCATCACGCGCCCCAGACCCAGCGACTGTTTGACCAATCCCTCGATGGACTTGCGCAGCTTGCGGGCGTAGATGATGAACGGCAGCAGGGCGATCGGCATGGTGGACAGCGCGATCAGCGTCAGCTTGGGTTGGCTGTACAGCAGCAGGGCCAGCAGGCTGACAATGGTGATCGGCTCGCGGATCAGCGTGACCAGCGACTGCGCCACCAGGCTCTGCAACGCGCCCGCCTGACCGACCCGCCCCATCAGTTCCCCGGTGCTCATCCGGTTAAAAAAGCCGGCGGGCAGGGACAGCAGGTGGCCGAACAGCCTGACCTGGATATCGGTGATCGTGCGAATGGACACCCAGGTGGTCAGGTAGGCGCTGAGGTAGGTGAAGAACCCGCGGACCAGCATGGCCAGCGGGATTAGGCACACGATCGCCACCGTGGCCCAGCCCTTCGGGTTGGACCGGACAACCTCCTGTTGTTCCAGAAACCACTGCCAGGCCGGGGCCAGGAAGGACAGCGATTCCGGCAGCCTGGCCAGTTGCGCCTGCATCCAGCCCGACTCCACTTTGGTGAAGATGGTGTCCACCACCACCTTCGCGCTGCCGAGCATCAGCGCGTTGGACGCGCCGGCCACGAAGCCGGTCAGGATGCCCAGGATCAGCCGCACCCGGTAGGGGCGGGCCCAGGCAAGCAGACGTCGCAAACACTCGATGCCGGTCACGCCCCGCAGGTTGCGCGGAAGGCGCGCGGTGGAGCGAGTCTTTTCTGTTCCACCCGCCTCGATCAGGTGCAGGGCGGCGAGATGGGCAAGACCCGGCCCGTGGTGATTGTGAGTGACGACCTGCGGAACCGGTTGCTGCAGACGGTAATGGTGTGTCCCCTCACCAGTCAGTTGCGTCCACAATGGCGCAGCCGCCTGCCGGTGCGTTGCGCCGGCAGGCGGGCGGAGGTGGCTGTGGATCAGATTCGCGTCCTGAGCCGCGCGCGCCTGACCCGGAAGATGGCCCACCTTAAGGGCGCGGAGGCCGAGGCGTTGCGCCGGTTGATCTCAGAGATGTACGGACAGCCCTGACATGCAATGCGCGGTTCGGAGGAGGTGCACTAAGAGTTGTTCGAAGATCCGGAATCCTTGAAACTCGGGAACGCTGGGCGGGGCGAGTTTTTTCTGGCTAAGATTGGTTGATGTCCTAGAGTCGCGTGATCCGCCTTCACGCTTCGTGAAGCTGGCAGGCGACCGGTGGAAATCCTTGTCTGCCAGCTTGGAAAAGCACGGATACATCCTGTGGCTTGCTGTCCGCCGGACGTGAGGGATTGGACTCTGAATCAAGGTGGGAGGAGCGAATGTTTAGCGTACTAATTAACAACTACAATTACCAGCATTTCGTCGGTGAAGCGATCGCCAGCGCGATAGCGCAAGGACCAGTCGCGAAAGAGATCATTGTCGTGGATGACGGAAGCACGGACCAGTCACTCAACGTCTGCCGCCATTGGGCGAGTAGAGATTCCCGCGTCAAGATTGTGGAGAAGAGCAATGCCGGACAGCTCTCAGCCTTTAACGCGGCGTTCCGTCAATCCACCGGCGAATTCATAAGCTTTCTCGACGCCGATGACGTTTACCTTGATGGCTATCTAAACAGACTTGCCGCGCTCTACCGTGAGAAGGTTCACGTCGGCTTTGTCGCCTGCCGATGCCGACTGCAAGGTGTTGAAAATGTCGCAGTTCCTTGGCCGACTCACGTGCATGACCATGACTACGGCATCACATTCTTCCGCACGTTGATCGGTAACGATTGGATCGGGGCCCCCACGTCGGGGCTCTCCATGCGGCGGGAGATAGCAGATGAGGTCCTACCCTGTCCACTGGAGAGCGCTTGGCGTACTCGGGCGGATGATGTGTTGGTTTACGGTGCGTCCATCGCAGGTGCCCGGAAGTATTACTTGGCGGAGGAAGGCTTTATTTATCGAGTGCATGGCGGCAACCATTGGTTTAATTGCCCTGAGTCTCCGCTACAATCGAGTCAGCACGAACGAAAGTTACAGCGGCTTTATGGTCATTTTCTAGGGCCCATAAGTGCCGGCCTGAGCTTCCGCATCGCATCGCAAGGACTGCCCCGGCTGATCGCGCGAGAATTTCGAACCATCCCTGTTCCTCTCTTGGAGGAACGACGGAAGTATATCTGGATGATCCGCGCCCAGTCCGGCCCACGCTGGTTGTTGAGCCAGTGGAAAGTGGTGCGCCACTATTGGAAGTTCGGGCGCCTCAGAGAGCGGCCAACCTGACGAGTCAGGCAGTCCCTCGGCCATTGACCGATCTCGGTTCCTTCATACCATCGGTTTCACACATGCTTGGATCAGATCAAAGGACAGTCATCCTCGCGCTGGTGCATGGGTATTCGAGGATCCATCTGCACCCGTTTGTCCAGTCGCTGGAAGACGCCGGCTATCGCGGCCGATTGGTGTTCTTCCATTCTGGGGTTGGCTCGGACGCAATCGACCATTGGCGCAACCTGGGAATCGAGGTCATCCCATCGGGATTCCAGATGTCGAGAGTGCGCGAGTCATGGCGCAGGGAGTGGGGGGTGTTACGGCGTTTGCCATTGGTGCTGCGGCGAGCCCTGTTCAAGGAGCTATGCCCGATGGCAATGTTTCGTTACTTTGTTTATCGTTCCTTCTTGATGCATGAATCAGGGGTTGTGGAGCGTGTGATGTTGACCGATGCACGGGATGTGTTCTTTCAGCGTGATCCTTTCGCATTGGCGCTTGGGGACGGTGTCCACGTGTTCGAAGAGGACCGTTGCCAGACGCTTGGGACCGAGCCCTGCAACCGGCGCTGGATGGACCGCTATTTTAGTCGCCAGACTGTCGAAATGCTGGGTCGCGAACCGATTCTTTGCTCCGGTACCATCTTGGGTGACTTCAAGCCTCTCGTTGAGTTCCTGAAGTGCTTCATTGACTTCGCAACGACAGTCCAGCAAATCGGCTCTCCTTGGGACGGTATTGATCAACCGGTCTTCAACGTCCTTATTCGGCAATCTCGCTGCCCGCCGGTTCGTGTTCATCGAAACGGAGACTCCGCAGTGCTTACTGCCGGAATCATGGTGCCCGAACGAATCCGCTTCGATCCGGACGACAGGATCGTGAATGATCGCGGGGAAGTGATCCCGGTTGTCCACCAACTGGATCGGCACCCTGCGTTGAACCAAAACCTCATGAGAAACCTGAGGCGGGATCGGACCTGGTTTTGTCCGGCGCGTCGCGAACGTTTGGTGTTTTAGTTATGGCAGCAGGCGTTCCGGCGGCATTCCTGTATAGTTCCAGTTTTCTTGGGTCAGTTTGGGGACAATGAGTACGGAAAGGCGATTGCGGATGAACAACAGATCCGTCTGCCAGAGGACGCCGTCCTTCCGCCGGATCTGGCTGCAAAAATCAAACAGGCGGAAGTCATTGGCCGTGACAAAGGCAACAATGTCAGAGAACAAGGGAGCACCCTGATTGATTGGGACAAGCGAAACTTCAAGCAGGAGCACCTCAACAGACCTGAGCAGGTGGGGGCAGCCCTTTAAGACTTCCAGTTCATAACCTTGAGTATCCAGCTTGAGTGCCTGGGGTGACGAAAACTGCGGATGTTCCGCAATCAGCGTGTCGAGACGCACAAGCCTCTGCAGCGATCGGTGTCTGGGATAGGCGCTTGACTCCTCATACACGGAACTCCCGGTCCCCATTTGCACGAAGGTTACCTCGGCTCCGTCGGCTGCCCCCAGAAGTGCAGCGGCGTAACTCAAGCCGCCGCCGGAATTGGACACGGCTTCCTGCAGAGTTGCGCGTTTCTCGTCCAGAGGTTCAACCATCAGGACTTTCGATTGCGCAAAGATACGGCGAAACATCGCGGCCCACTCACCGTTATGTGCTCCGATATCGATGCATGCTGATGGATCCCAGCCCAAGCTCTTGAGGGTTCGAAAAGCTCCCTCCTGGGAGGGAAAGGCGGGAGGTTGCGGTTCGGTGTCGGTCACGTAAAGCCCCGCCAGATGGACGATAAGGTCGCGGAACGGCTTCGGTGTAATTTTTCTGATCAAGTTTTTCATGCAGCGGGATCAATTGTACGACAGAAGCCGGATGAATCAATCTAGCATGGTTATGGCCTTTCTTGTGTGGGAAGTTTGGCCGGGAAAGTGAGCACGACGCACTGTCGCCCGAAGGATTCCTGCTACAGGTGCAGCCTGTGGTGAGGTTCAACCTGACCAAGGGCCACCCAAGGATGCTGCACCGCAAGAGCGCCTGGTTAATCGACTTGTCATGAGCCTGTGTGCGCAGGCAGGCTCAAAGCATGCCTCCCAGAAAGCCAGCGAGCTTCTGTCCTTGCACCGCCCAGGAAAATTCGTCACACAGCCGCTGTTGGATCGCGGCACCTCGCCGACGGAGATCCTCGCGGTCCGTGGCAGCCAACCTGTCCAGGCTGGCGGAAAGGCTTGATTCATAATCTCTGGCATCGAAGTAACAGGCCTCGGACCCCAGAACTTCACCCACGCCTGAAAGCCGGCTGGTGAGAACGCATCGTCCTGCAAGTGCATACTCGAAAACCTTGCTCGAGAAATTGTTTTCGTTGCCGGGCACAATGGGCCTTGGGTTAACCAGCACGTCGCAACAGGTGCCGAAATCCACACATCCCTCGGGATCAAAGGGGCCGTGAAAGGAAATCTCCGGACAACAGCCATAGGCTGCCACCAGTTGCGCGCGGGCCTTGCCGAAAGCGCACACGCGCAGTTCGGCATTCCGCCGCCTGGCCGCGAATAGGCGCAGCAGTTGAGGCACGCCGGTGTGTTCCCCCGCATGCCCGAAATACCCAAACACAATCGGTCCCGCGTCGGGCCCATTCACTCCGTTCCGGATCCTTGCCGGGTCCATTCCGTTCGGTAACCAAAGCCACGGTTTCTTGCGTGATCGGAACCATCCCTCGGTGTCCGCACTGGTTGCGACGCAGGCGTCGTAAAGGGCAGCCATCTCGTCGTCCATCCACTTGAAGGGTTTCACCCGGTAACGCAAGCACCGCGTCGCACCAATCGGAACACCCAAGAGGGTGCTGTCGGCGATGTAGAGTACTAGGCGCGGGCGCGTCCGTAACCGGCTCATGCCCCGTACGAAGGCGTTGTACACCGGGGAGAAATTGCAGACGACAATCAGGTCCGGTTCCCAGCCCCCCGCAAGCCAGGAGGCATAACTCTTCCGCAGTCGACGCAGCGATCGGATCCAGTTCCAAAGCGCCGGCGGACGGTCCAGTAGGTTGAGGACGTTGGGTAATCCGGGTGAACAGGATGGATCGAGATTCAGCCGGGAGGGGTCCACCTCGGAGATCCCCGTGGACCGGATTTCGAACTTCCCCGCAATCGAACGAATCAGATTCGTCTCGATGAGATGCCCGGCCGGCTGAAGTTCGGGGTGCAGTGCCGCAACGCCGGGGGGGAAGGCGTTGCCGAGATAAAGCAGGCGTGGCTGGCGCATTGTTGGGGGAAGCCTAGCCCGGTTCGACATGCACGCCAAGCTGCACGAAAGATGCGGCTGGAATGGCGGCAGGGTGTGTCATAGGCTGTCGCTCATGACTGCGCGAACCGAGTCAATGGGGCCCTAGCCCGGACGGCATTATGGCGAAGCCCGATCTGTTTATTGATTTTGCAGACCTCCCATGTCCTTCCAGGGCCGAGAATCCCTTTCTTTGCATCCTCGCCCGGCGCTGGCGGATTGTGTCCTCAGAGTATCCAGACTATCTGGTTTTCACCCACGAGGGGCATCGGCACAAACTCTACTCCTGCACCAAGATCTTCTACACGCAGGAGTGTTACCGGCCGAACTGGAAGCACTGCGACTATGCAGTCACCTCGATCAAGATCGATGATCCGCGCGCCTTCCATCTGCCCTACTACAGCCTCTGGCGCAATCCTGTGGAACTCGTCCGGCCGGCCATCTTTGATTATCGATCCGAGATGCAGACCAAGACCGGGTTTTGTTCGCTGCTCTCGAGCTATGCCGACCGGTCGGTGGCAGCTCGAACACGCTTTTTCCACAAGTTGAACGCCCGGAAGCGCGTGGATTCCGCCGGCAAAGCTCTCAACAACACCGGTTGGGGTGTGCCATGGGGCAAAGCCCCCAAGATCGAATTCCTGCGGAAGTACAAGTTCCACATCCAGTTCGAGAACCGGGATCTGCCCGGCTGGACGACGGAGAAGCTGACGGATGCGTTTGCCGCCTTCACGGTGCCGATCTTCTGGGGGGACGTCACGGTCAAGGAGCAGTTCAATCCGGCCGCCTTCATTGATCGGAAGGATTTTGATTCGGACGAAGCGTGCATCGAGCACATCCTCAAGGTGGATGCGGATGACGAGCTTTACCTTAAGTATCTTAGCGCGACGCCGTTCCACGGCAACAAGCCCAACAAGGAATGGGATCACGAGCGCCTGCTGGATTTCTTTGAAATGATCTTCAGCCAACCGCCGAACCCGGTCGCGCGCCGGCGCTGGTTCTGGAAGCTGACCAAGTGGCGGCTGGTGAAACGGAACAAGACCCAGGAGGAAAAGGGCAGCCCGACAGCCATGGTCCGCTATCAGGAGCGGATGGCTGCGAAGGCAGCCGGACAGCCGCCGCCCGGGAATTAGCCCGCAGGCGCGAGCAGACCGCGGTAGAAGTCAGCATGACATCGGGCCGAAGTGGCTAGAGAGAACAGCGATTCCACACGCCGATGCATCTCCTGACAGTGCGTGGGCAGAGGAATGGGGTGGCCGAGCTGCTGCGCCATCGCTTCAGCCAACTCATCCACAGAGCCCGCTCGCACCAGCTTCCCCAAGCCCCCAATCGCCATCGCCTCCGGAATGCCGTCCAGGTCTGACGCAATCACTGGCCGCCCACACGCTTGCGCCTCGCAGACGACGCCGGGCATCGCTTCGGTGCCGATCTGGGAATGGACGAGGCAGTCGAGGGCGTTCATCGCCGCGGGCATGTCGTTGCAATAGGGGGTGAGCCAGGCTTTGCCGTTCAGGCCGAGCTGCTGGATGTCCGCCCGAAGCAGGTCCGCCATGTTGCCCCGGCCAATGATGAGGAACCTGGCCTGCGGCACCTGGGTGTGAATTCGCGCTGCCGCCTGCAGGAACTCCCGTTGCCCCTTGCCGAAGGGCAGGGCGTAGCCGCCCACCATGCCAAACGCGTAGTCGCCGGGCTTCAATCCCCACTCGGCGCGAAGAGTCGAGGCGTCCATCGGCCTGAACCGCTCGGTATCGATGCCGCCATAAATGACGTGGATTTTCGAATGGTCGCCGATGAGCGGCGGCCGCGAACGGCGTTCCGCGATGGGCGAATCCGGTTCGTAATGACCCTCCTTGAGCACATGAGCGACAAAGTGCGAACAGGCAATCAGCGCGTCCACCTGGCCAAGCAGGAACCGTCGGCTGGGCCACGAACTCGGGCTCTTGGCCAAATGCCGGGTGAGCACGATCTTCGGTCGAATGCCCGACAGCCGGGCGGCGAGAATGGTCGGCCAAAGGTCGCGTCCGTGGTGGGCGTGGACGATCTGGATTTGCTCGCGCCGGATGATTCGGGCGGCGGCCAGGATGAAGCGCAGTTTCGCCAACCCCTCCGGTGGGGTCGGGTGAAAGGGCAGTCCCAGGTCTCGGATGGTCTTGCTGAACTCGCGCCCATCTGGTCCGGCGAGGCGGGCATCGACTCCCAGTTTCCCCAGCCCTTGAACCAGCTTGATGCATTGGTCATCGGTGCCGCCGCCGGTGAGCAGGGAATTCAAGTGCAGGACGCGCAGAGGGGATGGTCCGGCGATCATGGGTTGGTGGCTGAGGTCAGATGCCGATTCAGCCCCGCTTCGCACCGAATCTTTCCGGATTCGATGGTTGCCTGTAATCGGGCGAGGCTCTGGGGGAGGTGATCCTTGGCAGGGCTGGGGTGGTCGAGGTGGTAAACCACGGCGTGGGCGTAAACAAACTTTCGCGGTCGGCCCAGGTGGTACAACCGCGTGCCCATGTCCGAGTCCTCCCCGATTCCCCACCCGGTGTACTCCTCGTCGAACCCGTTGATGGCCAGCAGATCCTCGCGCCAGACCCCCTGGTTGCATCCGATGATCCCCCGCTGGGCCGTGTTGAGGCGGACAATCGGCAGGGGCAAACGCAGGGCCTTGGCCGCGCCGGTGATGCGGCCTGACAAGATCCAGGCGGCGACTGAAATCCGGTCAACTTCGAAATCCTTGACCCAACGCTCCTTCACGAAGCAGCGTCGCCCTTGCACCCAGTAGCCCGCCTCGGCCAGCCGGCGATGGTCTTCGACGAAGCGCTGGTGCGGCACGCAATCTCCATCCAGGAAGACCAGGTATTGTCCGCGCGCCCGTGCCACGCATTCGTTCAGAATGATGGTCTTGCGGAATCCTTGATCGGGATGCCAGACATGCCGCAGTGTCCCATTGAACCGGTGGGCCCAGGAATCGAGCCGTGTCCGGGTTTCCTCGCCGCTGCCGTCGTCCGCGATCAGGATCTCGAGGGGCGCGGAGGATTGCTGCAATACCCCGGCCAGCACCTTGTCCAGTGCGTCAGGCCGATTGTAGGTGCTGATGATCAGTGAGACGGAGGGGCAACTCATTTGCCAGCCTGTCGTTTCAATTCCGCCTCCTTGAGGAGCGCGTAGCGCGTCAGGGTGGAGAAGGCGTTCAATCCCGCGATGTAGAGTCCCGGCCAACCGTCCAGGAACCCAAGGCGCAGCAAGTAGGCCCGGATGAAGCGCCAAGGGGGCCGAAGGCACAGTTCAAACACGCCTGCCAACCGACCTTCCGCCAGGCGGCGTTTCACAAATCCATCCTGGTAAGGAATGATCTTGGCCACGTGCTGGGCGATGCTTTCGTTGGATTCATGCAGGAGATCGGACTTGAGCGTGCCGATGCGCCCGCTGACTTGCAGGTGCGCGTGGGGTTCTTCGCCGCCCCAGCGGGCTGAATCCTTCCGCCACAACCGCAACACCCGGTCCGGATACCAGTCGCCGTGCCGAATCCAGCGGCCGCAGTAGAACGTGCAGCGGGGGAAGCGATAGGCGGCGTGGGCGTCGAGGCGGTCGGGTTGCCCGAACAGGGATTCGATCTCCTGCCGCAAGGGTTCCGAGACGACTTCGTCGGCGTCGAGGTTCAGCAGCCAGGGTTGCGTGCATTTGTCCGCCACCGAGTTCTTCTGCCCGATGAACCCCTTCCACGGCTCCCGAAACACCCTGCCACCGTAGCGCTCCACCACCCGCTCCGTCCCATCCTGCGCGCGGTCGTCCAACACCACCACGATCTCGCTGACCCAACCCGCCACACTCTCGAGCGCCTTGCCGATGCGATGGGCTTCGGCGCCGGAGACGATGCAGACGGAGATGGGGAGTTTGGTCATGATGGACACTTTTCTGTTGGCGACACGCTTTCTGACTTTCAACAGAGTTCTCCGGATAAGGCAGGGCCGCGCTGCGCGCGGCCGGGGCGCCGGAGCACCGGACGCCCTACCCCAGCGGAAGTCACTTTCGCGACGACTCTACCAACGTGGCCTGGCTGCCGCAATTCCGCGCGCGGGCTTGGAGTCCGCATGCTCGTGTTCAGTAGGTGGACCGCAGCACACGCGCGGGGTTGCCGACCATGACGGAGCGTTCGGGCGTGTCTCTCAGGACCACCGCGCCCATGCCGACCAGGGTGTGGGCACCCAGGGTCACACCGCCGTTGATCGAGCAGTGGCTTCCCAGATAACAGGCTTCCCCCACCTTGACGTCGCCGGCCAGACACGCGGCGGACGCGATGCAGGTGTAATCGCCGATCTGGTCGTCGTGGCTGATCACCACCCCCGGCAGCACGATCACATGGGCCCCGATCTTCGCCCGGGCATTGACGGTGACGTGCTGGAGCAGCACGCTGCCCGGACCGATCTCGGCAAATCGGGACACGCAGGCCGAGGGATGGATGACGGTGGCAAAACGGTCTCGCGGGACAGCCGTGGCCGCGATGATCGCGGGTTTCTTCCAGAAGTTCCTCGGGCTGCCGATGCCATTGACGAACAGGCAGTCCGTGAGCGTGGCCGCCATGGCCAAAGGACCCAGGACGGGGAGGCCGCAAATCCGGGTGCCGTGCGTGGCCGGATTGTCGTCGAGAAATCCCCTCACGCGGAACCGGCCCGGCTCGGGCCCGGCCTTCAAATCCTCGACCGCGTCCACGATGTCGAGGCAGTTGCCGCCGGTTCCAAGGATGACAAGATCGTGCATGGCTGGTTGCAGATTTGACTGACTCTCGCAATTGGTTTCGGTCCTGGCAGGGCGTCCGGTGCTCCGGCGCCCGGGCCGCGCACAGTGCAGCCCTGCCTTGGCCGGACATCTTTCTCGAGAATCAGGGTAGGCGCCCGCCCAGGGAAGAGCAACCCGGAGAAAATTTCACTGGCTCCGTCCGGACCGAACTCCTAGTCTGCGGGCTGGAGACCCTGATTATGGACGTGATTTTCGACTGCCCTCATTGTGAACAGGAATTGGAAGTGGACGCCGCGGGCGCCGGGTCCGAGATCGAATGCCCCTCGTGCGGGGAGCGGATCACCATCCCGAAACTCGGGGACCCGGGAACGCGGGTGAGCGGCGGGGTCGAACTCGGAACCGGAGCGCCGGGCGAGGTGCACCCGATCAACCCCATCGCCTCCTCCGCCGCCGCCAAGGTCGAGATGCACCTCAAGGTGCCGGTGCATAGCAAGCCCTCCGAACGCCTGATCGAGAAGCCCCCGGCCCCACTCGAGGTGGCCGCCCAGGAAAGTGACAAGAAGGTCCGCATCAAAACCATCCGCCACACCGATTGCATCGAGGTGGGGCACGACCGGTTCGACGAGGTCGTCAGCCAGTTCCTCGGCAAAGTGGGCGAGAAGAACATCGTCACCATCAGCACATTCAATTACACCAACCTGGACATCGGCACCCAAAAGCTGATGACCGAATACGGGGTGCTGATCATCTATCGAGGGTAGTCCAGAAGGCAGAGTGCAGAGTGCAGAATGCAGAGTGAAAACGCGGGGAGCGTCGGGCGTGATTGAAAGCAGGTGAGATCCTCAGGCGGGGGGTGATGTGCTTTTGTGGACTGCGCCGGCAGAGCGGGAGCGGCGACGGCGCTTTCGAAGGGCTGTCGTGCGTCCGCATCCCCGCCGTGCCCGCGAAAAGCGGTGTCGCGCTCCGCTTGCCACCGCACTCCAAGAGTGCTTGGGCTGGAAGGGTGACTTCCATCCCTTGGGGCTTCTGCTTCTTTTCCACCCATTCCCCTCACCCACTTTCAATCAGACTCGGGAGCGTCCGACACACCAATTTGCGGGCCCCGTGCAAACGCACAACCGTTCTGCCTTCTGCACTCTGCCTTCTGCCCTTGGCCTTCTTGACTTGCCTGCGGGGCGTTTATAGCGTTCGGCCATGATTCGCGGCTTCACGCGTTGGGTGCTTCTGCTGCTCGTGGTCCTGGGCGGTGTCTGGCATTGTCCGGCGCCCTTGATTTACACGCCGGGCGAGGGCTGGGTGTATGAACCGGTGGGAGCCGAGGGAGCTTGGAAGCGCACCCGCGCCAAGGACCAGATCATCGTGGCCCAAGACGCCTATGATCGAGGGGATTATGGACTGTCGTTGCGGGCCGCCAAGCACACGGTCAAGGCGTGGCCGCTGTCCGATTACGCGCCCCAAGCCCAGGAGCTGGTGGCGAAGTCTTACGACGCCAAGGGAAACCCCGAACGCGCCTTCAAGGAATACCAGAAGCTGGTGGAAAAGTACCCGATGCGGGCCGACTACGATCAGGTCGCTACGCAGCAATACGAGATTGCCAACCAGTTCCTGGCCGGAAAATGGTTCAAGCTCTGGGGGGTCATCCCCTATCCGCCCTCGATGGACCGCGTGGCCGGGATGTACGAGAAGATCGTGAAGAACGGTCCGTTCGGCGGGATCGGTCCGGAAGCGCAGCTCAAGGTGGGCGCCGCCCGGGAAAAGCAGAAGAATTACCCCGAGGCGGTCCGCGCCTATGAAACCGCGGCAGACCGCTATCATGACAAGCCGCAGGTCGCCTCGGAAGCCATGTACCGCGCCGGCATGGCCTACAATCAACAGGCGAACAAGGCGGATTACGATCAAAGCCAGGCGGTGCGGGCGATCGACACCCTGACGGACTTCGTCACGCTGTATCCGGAGGACAAGCGGGTGGACGAAGCCGAGTCGGTCATGGACTCGCTCCGCAACGAGCGGGCGCAGGGCAGCTATCAGGTCGCCAAGTTCTACGAGAAGCGGCACCGTTGGGCCGGGGCGCTGGTGTACTACAACGAGGTGATCGTGCTGGGCCCCGAGTCCCCCTTCGCCGACGAGGCGCGGGAACGCATTGAAAGCCTCAAGAATCACATCCGTGGCACGACCAATTAGCTCCCACCGTGCAGGCGTTCCTTCCCTGAACCGAAGTGCAGGAGCCGAGGTGCGGAGGCTTTTTCCAGCCGCACCCATCCTGGCGGCCCGCTCACGTCGGCTCGGGCACTCCGGCGTCCGAAGCTTCCTGATCCTGGTGTGCCTCGCGCTGTGCGGCTGCGCCGGGTATCGCCTGGGTCCCAGCAACGGAATGGCGGCGCGGGAACAGGCCGTGTTCGTCGAGCCGTTCGTCAATGACACCCTGCAACCCCGCCTCGAGGATGACTTCACCCAGGCCGTCCGCGTTGGCCTGCAGCGGGAAGGCACCTTCCGGCTGGGACACCGCGGCGATTGCGACATCCTGGTGCGGGGACTGATCAAGAACTACTCGCGTCAGGGCCTCAGCTTTGATCCGACGGATCTGGTGCAGGTGCAGGATTACAGCCTGGTGGCGGTGGTTCACATCACAGCCTACGAACGGGCGAGCGGGAAGAAACTGCTCGATCAGGATGTGTCGGGACAAACCCAGGTCCGCTCGGGCGCCGACCTGATGAGCGCGGAGCGCCAGGCCGCACCCTTGCTGGCCGAGAACATCGCGCGCCGGGTCGTGGATCTGCTGGCGGATGGAACCTGGTGAGCGGGGCTGTTCGCCTTGCGGCCCGGGGCACGGACCTCGGGTCCGCCGACATTGCCTGCTCTCACCCCACGTCGGGCGGACTCCCGGTCCGCGCTTCGCGGGTCAAGGCTGTTGCCGGGAGGCGTTGGTTCCTCCCTCGGCGTCGAACCGGATGACGGTTTCTCCGGGGCGGGCCAGGCCCAGGCGGGATCGGACCTCGCGTTCCAGCGCTGCCGTGTCCTTGGTCAGGAGATCCATCTCCTGCTGCAACTGTCGGGACTGTTCGCGCTCGGCCTCCAACTCGCCTTCCAGCCGGTGGATCTCCCGGCGCATCCGCTCGTTCTGCTGGATCAACGGCAGGTACCAACGACCCAGCACGATCAACCCGGCCACGATGATCAGGAAGATCACGATCCGGGTCAGTTTGTTCCAGATGCCCGTTTCGGGGTTCATGCGATGGTTCCGTGGTTCATGGGCCGCGTTGGCCTTGGCTAGCGCGAGAGTTTCTTCCATTCCTTCAATCGCCCCTCGGGATCGAAGCTCAGCCGGAGGAAATAGTCCGGGACGTATTGGTCCACGTAGGCCGGGTATCCGTACCCGTAGCCGTAGGGGCCATACCCGGAATAGAAACCAACGTCCACCCGGCGAATGCCCCCTCGGCGAAGAACCCAATCCGCCACCCGCGTGCCGTCCGTGAGCGTCGCTTGTTTGTCCGGCGGCCCCCATTCGGTCACCGCCCGGTCAAAGGTGTAGGTGCCCACCCGCGCCGCCCAGTCCACCCGGGCCGTACGGCAGCCGCTGGTCCACAAGGTCACGCAGGCGAGAACCAGACTGCCCATCCCGGTGATCTGCATTCGCATGGTGCGCACCCCCCAGAGATAACGTCCAGCGTTCCGGCTGGCAACTCCCGCCCGGGGCGCTTCTTGACACTGTCCCGGCGCGCGGCCTTCAGGCCGCTTCAACGTCGGAAGGGCACGCGATGAAACGCTGGTTCCGCGGGCTTGCGAATGCTGAAGCGGCATGAATGCCGCGCCCCGGCCAGAATTGCGTCCGAGGACAGTGTCAAGAAGATGCACCCTCCCGCCCGGCGGCCCGGAAAAGTTGGTTTGTGCCGGCGACGGAATTTGCCATGCTCCACCGCGCATGAGTGGCGAATCCGTCCCGTTGAAAGCTTTGCTGCGCGACACCGAGGCCCGGTGGCTGGTGACCGGCGTCGCCGGCTTCATCGGGTCCAACCTCCTCGAAACCCTCCTGCGCGGCGGCCAGACCGTGGTCGGACTCGACAGCTTCTTCTCCGGCAAGCGCGCCAACCTCGAGCACGTGCGCCAGCTCGTCGGGCCTGACGCCTGGGCGCGCTTCCAGTTCGTCGAGGGCGACATCCGCGACGCCGGCCTGCTCCGGCGCACCCTGCCGGGAACGGATTACGTGCTGCACCAGGCCGCGCTCGGATCCGTCCCGCGCTCGCTGAACGAACCAGAACTCTGCCACGACATCAACGTCACCGGGTTTCTCAACGTCCTCAACGCCGCGCGCGCGGTGAGCGTGCGCCGCGTCGTCTATGCCTCCAGCAGCGCCGTGTATGGCGATGATCCGGCGGATTCGAAGTGTGAGGACACCATCGGGCGGCCGCTTTCGCCCTACGCGGCGAGCAAGTGGATGAACGAGATTTACGCCGGCGTCTTCACGCGCGCCTACGGGCTGGGGACCGTCGGGCTGCGATACTTCAACATCTACGGACCGCGCCAGGATCCCCAGGGCGCTTATGCCGCGGTGATCCCGAAATGGATCTCCGCCCTGCTCACGCGCGAGCCGGTGCGGATCCATGGCGACGGCGAAACCAGCCGGGACTTCTGTTACATCCTCGACGTGGTGCAGGCGAATCTGCGCGCGGCTTTGACGGGCGGACCGCAGGTGGAAGGCGCCGTTTTCAACGTGGCCTCCGGTCATCGCACCACGTTGAACGAACTGTTCAAAGCCCTGAAACAGGCGCTGGCCGGGGAAGATCCCAGCCTGAACCAACTCGAACCTGTGTACGGCGAGTTTCGCGCCGGGGATATCCGACATTCGCTGGCCGACATCCGCCGTGCCCGGGCGGCGCTCGATTACCAACCCACGTTTGAATTGCCGCAAGGACTGCACGCCGCGCTGGGGTGGTATCGACAAGACCCGAACCACCTTCCGTAGGCCGCCCACCCGCACCTGCGCAGCCGCTGCGGCTCACGGAGCCGCGCTCCGACAACGGACCGCGAGTCCGCGACTCGCAGCAGCCACAACGCTCCCGACATGAGGTCGCACCCGTCACGTCCGTTGATTGCGACCAAGCTTGAGTGCTGAGACCCCACATCTTGTGGTCTCCACCAGACAACACCACAAGCAGTGAGGCTGTTAATAACTTGCCAATAAATCTTTAGAAAACGCATTGACAGGTGGTGGGTTGAAGTGTTTAACAATGGGGCGTTGTGGGGCAGTAGGGCATGGCAAAACACCCTGTGAATAAGCGGTTGTGAGTGAGGACGTGAACATGGCGCCGACGTATTACAACTCGTGCTACCGGCATGGGGTGGACGAGAAGCGCCGTTTGCAGGTGCCGGCCAAGTGGCGTCCGGCCCAGTCCGGCACGGAGCTCACACTGATTCTCTGGCCCAAATCCGCTGAGGGTCCGTGCCTCCGCGTGTTGCCCCCCACCGAGATGGCCGAGTTGGTGGCCTCGATTGATGCGATGCCGAACGAGGATCCGAACAAAACGGTTCTCAAGCGGTTCATCGGCAGTGAATCGGTGCAGGTGGCGCTGGACAAAGCGGGGCGGATCTGTCTGCCGGACGAGATGGCGCGGCAGGCGGGCATCCAGGGTGAGGCGGTGTTGGTCGGGTTGCTCGACCGGTTCGAGATCTGGAATCCCGACCGTTATGAACGGGTCAAGGCAGCCGATGCCGTGATGGCCACGGAAGCCTTCAAACTGATGGAATGAGACTACTATGAGCCTGATTCGATTTCTCTCTTCTGGCAGTCGGGGTTTGACCAAGGGTGCGCCTCCGCTGGGGCGCTACCGGCTGCCCGACGGTCGGGTGATCCCCGATTTTGGCGGCGGAAAGAATCCGTTTGCCTCGAAAACTTTGCCGGCGCAGGAGGAACCTGCGGTCGGCGTTACGGCGAAGGCTGCGTTGACCCAGGCGGCGCCGCCTTCGCCGGCTGTATTGCCCCAGGGTGCTGACGTGCTCTCCCGTTGGGCCCGGAAGGGACGGTCGGTGGTGGAATCGGTCCGCAGCCGTCTGCCGCAGGTGAGCGCCGCGGGCTTCGGGTTGCCGAGGCTGCTGGAAGGGGTGAAGCGGTTTCCGCAAATGGCGCTTCAAGCGTTGCCGCGAAAGAAGGCTCCCGTTCGCTTTGCAGCCACGGCGTCCGCGCGAGTCCAGGGTCCGCTGCAAGGTGAGTTGTCGCTGGAGAACGTCCGCGTGGTGCGCAACGACCTGACCGACACGGATTACGAAGTGGTGTGCAGCGAGACGGCGACGGCTTCGCCCGTGAAGCGCGTCCCGCAAACGGTGCCGCTGATCCCGCAGTCGCGCCCGCTGGGCCGGCTGGCCGAGCGGCTGTTCAGCCAGAAGGCGCATTAACCCAACTGGAGCCATGACCGGTGCCCGGATTCGAACACAGGTCGGTGCTGCGGGCGGAAGTGCTGGAAGCGCTTCGGCCCCGGGACGGCGGCCGATACGTGGATGGCACGCTTGGTGGAGCCGGACACGCCATGGCGATTCTGGAGGCGAGTGCACCGGGGGGATGGTTGTTCGGTTGCGACCGCGACTCCTCGGCCATTGAAGCGGCACGGGAGCGACTGGCGGCGTTTGCGGGTCGGTTCGAGCTGCGTCAGGGGAACTTTGCGGACCTGGGACGATGGGTGATGGCAGGCAGTTGCGACGGGGTGCTGCTGGACTTGGGGGTGAGTTCGCCGCAACTGGACGAGGCGGAGCGGGGATTCAGTTTTCTGCGCGACGGTCCGTTGGACATGCGGATGGACCCCTCGGCGGGGGGGACGGCGGCGGATCTGGTGAACACGCTGCCGGCCGACGAGCTGGCGGAGATTTTTTGGAATTTGGGCGAGGAACGGCAGGCCCGGAAGATCGCGCGCGCGATCGATGAGGAACGGTCGCGCGAGCCCTTCCGGACCACCGGGCAGCTCGCGGGTCTCGTTGAGCGCCTCTCGCCCAGGCAGGGTCGCCGGGTGCATCCCGCGACCCGCGTTTTTCAGGCGTTGCGAATGGCGGTGAACGATGAGTTGGGCTCGCTGGAGCGGGGATTGGCGGGAGCCCTCGGGCTGTTGCGACCCGGCGGTCGTCTGGCGGTGATCACCTTTCACTCGCTGGAAGACCGGATGGTGAAGCAGTTCGGACGGCGGCGGGCGCGCGATTACGATCTGCCGGGCGAGCTGGACGTGCCCGAGTGGCGGCAACCCAAAGTCCCCGAGGTCAAGCTGGTCACGCGCAAGCCCATCGAGCCGGGTGAAGCCGAAGTGGAAGTCAATCCACGCAGCCGCAGCGCGCGGTTGCGGGTGATGGAGAAAATCTGATGTCGAGGAATCGCAGGCACCAATCCGCAGCCATCCGTTTCGGACCGGCGCTGAAATCCGTGGCGTTATGCCTGCTGATCGGAGGATCGGCGGTGGGCTATGTGTGGCAGAAGGATCAGATCCGCCAGCTCGGCGAACGGATTGCCGAAGGCGAACAGACGCTTGACCGGTTGCGCCGGCAGAACGAGGAGTTGCGGCGCGACCTGCTCACGCTCCGTTCCCCGGCGAACCTCGAACGGCTGGCCCAGCAGAAGAATCTCGGCCTGGTGCGGCCGGCGCCCGACCAGGTGATCTGGCTGCCCGAACCCGGTCCCCTGCCCTCAGCGTCGCAGGACCTCGCCGTCCCCACCCACTATGCGGCGAATGAGGTGGGGCGCGGATGGCCCCGGTAAGGGAAAGCATTTGCCGCCGCCTGCGTGCTGTCGGATGAGGAACCGGCGGCCGCGGGCGGTTGGCGACTTGGAATCATGTTTGAAAGGTTGCAGAGCCGGCGGTTGGCCGTGCTGACATTGGCCCTGGTGACGGGCCTTGCCGGCCTGGCGTACCGCCTTGTCGATCTGCAAGTGCTGCGGCACGCCGAACTGAGGGAACTGGCCAGCCGCAACGTCCGCCGGGACATGGTCCAGGTCCCCCGGCGCGGGGACATCCTGGATCGGAACGGCAACCCCCTGGCCACCAGCCTCACCGTCAAGACCGTTTGCGCCGACCCGACGTTGATTGATCCGCATCAGGCCCGGGTGGCCCGCGTGCTGGCGCCGCTGTTGGATCTGGACGAGGGCCAGCTGGCCGACCGCCTGCAGATTCGCACGCGGGTGACGGAGGACGGCCGCGTGGCCACCAACCGCTACGTGGTGCTGAAGCGAAAAGTCACCATCGAACAGTGGCAGGAGGTGGCGGCGGCCATGCGGAAACTGGATCTCGGGTGGGATGAAGCCGCCCTGGGCTCGGAGCAACAGGCGACCTTGCGCAACCTGCGGCGCTCGGCGGTCTTTGCCGACCCGGTGGAGGACCAGTTGCGGGTGTATCCGAACCAACGCCTGGCCGCCCACGTTCTGGGGTTTGTGGGCATGGAGGAGCTGGATGTGAACGGCACGCCCGTGATCCAGATCGCGGGCAAGGAAGGGATGGAGTGGAGCCTGGATCAGCAACTCAGTGGCGTGGCCGGCTGGCGCTCGACCGAGAAGGTCAAAGGCCGGGAGCTGGTCATGGGACGCTGGGAAAACGTGCAGCCGCGGGACGGCTTGAACGCCGTGCTGACCCTCGATTCAGTGCTCCAGTTGATCCTGGAAAGCGAACTGGCCGAAGCTCTGGCCAAACACCACCCCCTCAGCGCCTGCGGCGTCATCGTCCGTCCCCGGACGGGCGAAATCCTGGCCATGGCCACGTTGCCCAACTTCGATCCCTCGCAACCCGGCGCTTCGCCGGCCGACTCCCGTCGCAACCGCATGCTGACGGACGTGATCGAGCCGGGATCGACGTTCAAGATCGTCGTGGTTTCGGGAGCGCTGGAGGACGGTCGCGTCACGTTGGGCACGCGGTTTGACTGCGAGCAGGGGGCGTTCGCCTACGGCGGACGGGTGCTGCACGACCACGATCCCTACGGCGTCCTCACCGTGGAAGAGATCATCACCAAGTCCTCGAACATTGGGGCGGCCAAGGTGGGCATCCTCCTCGGGCCCGATCGTCTGCTGGAACACATCCGGGCCTTTGGTTTCGGATCCCGCACCGGCGTGCCGCTGGCCGGGGAGGTCGCGGGCATCGTGCACGAGGTCAAGGACTGGAGCAAAGTCACCATCGCCCAACTTCCCATGGGGCATGGCATTGCGGTGACCCGCATGCAGATGACCATGGCCATGTGCGCCATCGCCAACCGCGGGCTCATGATGCGTCCGATGCTGGTGGACCGCCTCGAGGATGCCGGGAAATCCATCACCGCCCGATACGCGCCGCAACCCGGCCGTCAGGTGATCCGGCCGGAAACCGCCCGCGACATGGTGCGGGCGCTCAAGACCGTCACCCAGGAAGGCGGCACCGCCACCCGCGCCGCCCTGGACCACTACACCGTCGCGGGAAAGACCGGCACGGCGCAGAAGGCGGGTCCGGGCGGATACCTCCCCGGCAAATATGTCGCCTCCTTCATTGGCTTTTTCCCGGCCGATCAACCCGAGCTGTGCATCGGGATCTTTTTTGACGAACCGCACAACGGCTACTACGGGGGCGTCACGGCGGCGCCCGTGTTCAAGCGGGTGGCGGAACGCGCCGCGGCCTACCTGGCCCTGACCCCGGACATCAAGCCCGAGTCGGAGACCCCGGTGGCGTCGGGCACGAAGGGCGCGGAGGCCGGGGTGCGCACCGCCTACGTGGAAAATCGTTGACGACTGACTTGTGACTCTGCACCGACCTCATCTGCTGGGCTTGGTGGCCGGGTTGTTCCTGGCCACCGGGCTGGTGTTGTCCGCCATGGTGCTGACGCGGGCCTGGCTGCATATCGCGGAGCCCCAGACCGTTTCCGTCACCGGATCGGCCCGGCGCAATGTCCAGTCCGATCTCGCCCTCTGGCAGGGCCATTGTCTCGTGGAGGCGGGCGACCTCATCGAGGCCCAGCGCAGACTCAAGCAGGACCTGCAGCGGGTGGAAAGCTTCCTGCAGGCGCGGGTCGGCAGTAATTACACCCTCACCCCCATCGGCATCGAGGAAGTGCGCGTCTCCGAGCGCGAGGAGGGACGCGTGACCCGGATGGTCACCGCGGGCTACCGGCTGACGCAAGGGGTGCACGTGGATTCCCCGGAGGTGGAGCGGATCGTCCAGTTGGATCGCGAATCCGTGCGATTGGTCGAGGAGGGCGTGCTGTTCACGGCGCGCCCGATTGAATTCATCTACACCAAGGCCGGGGAGGCGAAGATCGAGATGCTGGCCGATGCGACGCGCGACGCCCGCGATCGAGCCGACCAGATTGCGCGGCAGGGCGGGGCCTCCGTGACCCGCCTGCGGTCCGCGCGCATGGGGGTCTTCCAGATCACTCCCCTCCACTCGGCGGAGACAAGTTGGGAGGGGGTGTATGACACCAGTTCGCGTGAAAAGACCATCACGGCGGTGGTCTCCGCCAGCTTCGCCCTTCGCTGACCTCCGTGCCATGGAATCCCGCTCCCTCAACCAGGTGGCCCGAGATTGTGGAGGAACCCTTCACGGGCGGGACGAGGAGGCCATGACGCGGCGGGTGTGCACCGACTCCCGCCTCCTGGCCCCGGGCGACCTGTTTGTGGCGCTGCGGGGAGAGCGATACGACGGGCATGATTATCTGGACGCGGCGGCCGAGCGGGGCGCGGTGGGGGCGATGGTGGATTCATCCGCGGCGGACAACCCGGGCCGGCTTCCCCTGGTGGTGGTGGACAACACCCGCCTGGCCCTGGGGCGGTTGGCCGCCAGCTATCGCCGCGAGTTTGACCCCCAGATGATCGCGGTGGGCGGATCCAACGGGAAGACCTCCACCAAGGATTTGCTGACCACCGTGCTGAAGCAGCGGTGGGAAACGCTAGGGAGCGAGGCGAGCTTCAACAACGATATCGGCGTGCCGCTCACCTTGCTGCGGCTGGAACGGCGCCACCAGGCGGCGGTGTGCGAGGTGGGCACCAACCATCCCGGCGAACTCGCGCCGCTCGTCCACATGGTGCGCCCGCGGATCGGCGTGATCACCAGCCTCGGACGGGAGCATCTGGAGTTTTTCCAGGACATGACCGGCGTTTGCCTCGAGGAAGGCGCGCTGGCGGAACAACTGCCCGCGGAGGGCACCCTGTATTTTGGCGCGGACAACGCGTGGGGCGAAGCCATCCTTCGCCGTACCCAGGCCACCGTGGTCCGCGTGGGTTTCTCCGAAGGATGCGACTGGCGGGTCTCGGACGTTCATCCATCCATCCAGGGCACGCGGTTTCAGGTGCGGGCTCCGATCGAGGATTACTCGGGGGAATACCGCATCCGGCTGCTGGGCCGGCACCAGGCCCTGAACGCCACATTTGCCATCGCCGTGGCGTCCGGCCTGGGGCTGACGCGCGCGGAGATTCAGGAGGGGCTTGACGAAGCGCGGCCCGCGCGGGGTCGCATGGACCTGCGCCGATGCGGAGCCATCGATGTGCTTGATGACAGTTACAACGCCAACGCCGATTCCATGGCGGCCGCCCTGCAAACCCTGGCCCAGTGGCCTTGTCGGGGCACCCGGGTGGCGGTGCTGGGCGACATGGCGGAGTTGGGAGCGCAGGCGGTCTCCGCCCATGCCGAAGCCGGGCGACTGGCGGCGGAACTGGATCTCGGACAATTGCTGGTGGTGGGGGAGCACGCGGCGGTGACGGCGGCGGCGGCGCGCCGGGCGGGACTGCACCGGGTGCTCGAGTTTGCGACGGTCGAGGCGCTTTCGGACGCGGCGCGGCAACTGGTGCATCCCGGCGACCTGGTGTTGCTGAAAGCGTCGCGGCGGGTGCGGATCGAGCGGGTGGCCGGGGTTTGGTGTGACCGAACGGCGGTGGAGGCCCACTGATGCTTTTCTACCTGAGCCAATGGATCCTGGAGCAGACGGCGGACGGGCCGTGGGCGGAGCGGCTTTCGGCCCTGCGCCTGTTCCGCTACATCACCGTGCGCAGCGCCGGCGCGGCGACCACGGCGTTGCTGCTCAGTTGGTGGCTGGGGCCGCGGGTGATCCTCTGGCTGAAACAGTTGCGCTTCGGCCAGGAATACCGGGACCGGGCGGATGAGGCGGGCCAGTTCGATACGCGCGTTCTCGAGAAGAAAGGCACACCCACGATGGGCGGCATCCTGATCATCGCGGTGTTGAACCTCAGCGCGCTGCTGTGGACCCAATGGAATCCGCTGGTGCTGCTGACCCTGCTGTCCACCGCCGTGCTGTGCGGGCTGGGATTCTATGACGATTACGCCAAGATCACCCGGCAGGCCAGCGGCGGCGCCTCGTCCTGGATGAAGCTCACCGTGCAAACCGCCCTGGCCCTGTTCATTGGCTTCTACCTGTGGAGCCTGCCGGGTTCCCGCAGCCTGGTGACCGAGATCACCCTGCCCTTCCTGAAAGATCCGGTGGCCACCAGCGCCGGGCTGATCGGACTCGGAGTGATCCTGTTCACCATCGTCGGCAGTTCCAACGCGGTGAACCTCACCGACGGCCTCGACGGGCTGGCCATCGGCTGCACCGTGATCGTGTCCTTCGTCTTCCTGGTGTTGACCTACGTGGCGGGCCACTTTCGGATGGCGGAGTATCTCCAGATTCCCTACGTGGCCGGCGCCGGCGAGTTGTCCGTGTTCTGCGCGGCGATGATCGGGGCCGGACTGGGTTTTCTCTGGTACAACTGCCATCCGGCCCGGGTGTTCATGGGTGATACCGGGTCGCTGGCCCTGGGCGGCGCGCTGGGCATCATCGCCGTGCTCATCCATCAGCCGTTTGTGCTGGTGATTGCCGGCGGGGTGTTTGTGTTGGAGGCGCTTTCCGTCCTGATGCAGACCACCTGGTTCAAATACACCCGGATTCGCTACGGGACGGGGCGGCGCATTTTCCTGATGGCGCCGCTGCACCACCACTTTGAAAAGCTGGGATGGTATGAGTCGCAGGTGGTGATGCGATTCTATATTCTCGGCATCCTGTTCGGGGTCGTGGCCCTGACGACGTTGAAGATTCGCTGAACCTCAACCAGACAGAAGCCTTGGATGGAAACGGTTAAAAAGAGCGTGTTGCTGATCGGCCTGGGCGGACGCGGCCGGGCCGTGGGCGAGCTGCTCCTGCGAAGCGGGGCGGACGTGACCGCGATCGATCCCCACGACACCCCGGCGCTGCGCGAGGAAACGGCCAGCCTTCGGCAGCGCGGCGTGCAATTGCATCTGGGCGCCACGTCGCTGCCGGCGGGGGCCTTCGACCTGTGCGTGCTCAGCCCGGCCGTGCCCACCCGTTCCCCCCTGGTGCAGGAAGCCTTGAACCGACCGCTGAAGCTGATTGGAGAGCTCGAGCTGGCCTACCAACACATCCGCTGCCTGGCCCTCGCGGTCACCGGCACCAACGGCAAGGGATCCGTCGCCGAGCTGATCGAACGCATGCTGGTCCAGGAGAACCGCCGGATCGTCGTGGCGGGACAGCGGGCGCAACCGGTTTGCGATGTGGTCGAGGGGACCGCCGAGGCGGATTATCTCGTGCTCCAGGTGAATGCGTTCCAGTTGGAACGGGTGGAGCATTTCCGTCCCGTCGTGGCCGTGCTCACCAACCTGACCCCCGACCATCTGGATCGTTACGGGTCGCGGGAGGAGTATGTGCGCGCCACCGCGCGGGTTTTCGCAAACCAGCAGGCGTTCGACTGGGCGATCATCCAGCGCGAAGCCCTCGAAGTGATGCGCGGGCTTGACCTCCCGGTGCCGTCCAAGGTCGTCACCTTCAGCGCGCATGACCGGGAGGCCGACCTGTATCTTGACCGGGGCTTGATCCTGAGCCGCCTGGCCAACTGGTCGGGCCCCTTGCTGGATCTGGATCAATGCCGGATGCGGGGTCCCCACAATGCCGAGAATTTCATGGCCGCGCTGGCCGTGGGCCGCGCCCTGCGCGTCCCGCTGGAACACATGGCCGGCACGCTCAAAGCGGTCGAGCCGGCGCGGCACCGGTTCGAGCTGGTGGCCGAGGTGGCCGGCGTCCAGTACATCAACGATTCCAAAGCCACCAACCCGCACGCGCTCGAGATGGCCCTGAACGCCGCCCGGCCCGGTCCGGCCGGCCAGCCGAACCTCTGGCTGGTGGCGGGCGGACGGGACAAGGGCGCTGATTACCACAGTGTGGCGGCCCTGGTGGGCCAGCGTGTGAAAGGAGCCTTTCTCTTCGGGGAAGGCCGGGAAAAACTCCAGGCGGCCTGGGGCCTCTTTACTCCTTGCACCCCGGTGGGTTCGTTGTTAGAAGCAGTCGCAGAAGCTGCGAAACGCGCAACCGAAGGTGACGTGGTGTTGCTGTCTCCAGCTTGTTCCTGCTTCGATCAATTTCGCGATTATCAGCATCGAGGCGAAACCTTTTGTAGTGCCGTGAAATCAATAGGTGGGGGGTTGAAGATCGCACACCCCCATATACATGGTTGAACCCGCCGGTGTAGGCGGGAGTCGGTCGCCAGGACAAGTGGCCGCCATGTCGAACAGACTTTCACTGGAACGCCCGGAGGGAGCGTTCCGGCGAAGGTGAACTTGATCAACACTGAACCCTCCATGACGCGACGGAAGTCGCCCCGACAACTATCATGAACACACCAAACCCACTCGTTCCCCAAGGCTCCTCGCTGGAGCAGAAGCGCAGCGCACGCTCCCGGGTCAAGATCGCCGTCTTCTTTGTCCTGACCATTCACGTGGTCGGACTGATCGCGCTCCTGGTGCAGGGCTGTCGGCCCAAGCAGGAGGAAACTGGCCAAACCCTCCCGCCGCCCGAGCTGCCACCCATCGAGCCGATCGCCATTCCTCCCGCTGACACCAATCAAGTGTTGTTGCCCCCCGTGCAGGAACTGCCCCCAGGCAGCATTCCAGGGGAGTCCGCCTACCCCACGGCGCCCGGAATGGAAACCGTTCCCCCGGTCCAACCGGTGACCCCGGCGCCTGGCACGACCCAGGATTACGTCATCAAGCGTGGCGACACGTTCTACTCCATCGGCAAACAGTTCGGCGTCACCATGCAGGCGATCAAAAACGCCAATCCAAACGTCGAGCCGACGCGCCTGCAGGTGGGGCAGAAGATCGTCATCCCCCCGCCCGCACCGACCACGGCGGAAGCCGCCACGGCGGTGCCCTCCGCTTCCGGCGAGATTCTTTACACCGTGGTTTCGGGAGACACTCTGTCGAAGATTGCCACCCAGCATGGCACCACCTGGCAGGCCATCCAGCAGCTCAACAACCTGCCGACGACCAACATCAAGGTTGGACAGAAACTCCGGATTCCGGCGTCCCAAGCGCCCACCGCAGGCACACCGGGCGGCGGGATGTAGGCGCTGGAGGACCGGGTTCCTCGATCTTCTGGCGATGGATCAACCTGCGCACAAGCTAAGGGGATCGGTGACGACGCTGGTGTTCTGCGTCTCCGCCCTCCTGGCGCTCGGGTTGGTGATGCTGTATAGCGCCGGGATGTCCGGCAAGGGACCGCAACTGCTGCTGCGCCAGATGGCCTGGGGCACGCTGGGCCTGATGGGTTGTGTGAGCATGGCCGCGCTGGACTACTCGGTCCTGCGGAAGGCAGCCTGGCCGATTTACCTGGTTTCCGTCGCCTTGCTGGGAGTGGTCCTGGTGGTCGGAGACCCGATCAATGGCGCCCGCCGCTGGCTGGGTTACGAGGGGTTTCGCGTGCAACCTTCCGAGTTCGCCAAGTTCGGCCTGATCCTGCTTCTGGCGTGGCATTGCGAGCGCAACATGCGCCACATGCACGACCTGCGACGCGGGATCCTGCAGCCCGCACTGTTGATTGGTGTGGTGCTGGGACTGGTCTTTGTCGAGCCGGACCGCGGCACTACCATCCTGCTGGCTGGAGTCAGCGCCGTGATGTTGATTGTGGCCGGTGTGCGTTGGAGCCATCTGCTGCCTCCGGCCGTGGCCGGTGCGGGCGGCCTGGCCTTTCTGCTGATCCAAGACCCGATGCGGCTGAGGCGCATCCTGGCCTGGCTGCATCCGGAGGAGCATCGGGAGGGCGCGGGATTTCAAGCCTACCAGGGCATGATTGCGCTGGGCTCGGGTGGCCTGGAGGGTCTGGGTTTGGGCAACGGACGTCAGAAACTGGGATTCATACCCGAGCACCACACGGACTTCATATTCTCGGTCATTGGTGAGGAGTTGGGGCTGGTGGCCACCCTCGGGGTGCTGGTGGCGTTCTGCCTGATCGTCCTCTGCGGGGTTCGCATTGCCCTGCGGGCGCGGGATGCCTTCGGGATGCTGGTCGGGTGCGGGGTGACGTTCCTGATCGGTTTCCAGGCGTTCATCAACATCGGGGTGGTGACGAGCGTGCTCCCCAACAAGGGCATCTCGCTGCCGTTCATCAGTTATGGCGGCTCGAACCTGGTCCTGATGCTCACCTCGGTGGGCGTGCTGCTCAGCATCGCGCGCCAGGCGGTGCCCAACGCGTCCCCCAACCTCTTCGAAGCCAAAGCCCTCCCCGCCGCGCAAGCCTCATGATGCCTCCCTCCGCTCAACCACCCCACGTGACCATCGCTTGCGGCGGCACCGGGGGGCATCTGTTCCCCGGACTGGCCGTGGCCGAGGCGTTGGTGTCCCAGGGCAGCCGCCCCAGCCTGATGATTTCCGCCAAGACCGTGGATCGGCAGGCGGTCAAGGGCGTGCAGGGCATGGAGGTGGTGACCCTGCCGGCGGTGGCTCTGCAGCGCGGTGCCCGCTGGTCGTTCTGCACCAACGTGGTCCGCTCCGCGCGCCAATCACTCGCACACTTCCGCAAGCATCGGCCCCAGGCGGTGCTGGCCATGGGCGGGTTCGCCTGTGTCGGCCCGGTGCTCGCCGCCCGATGGCTGCGCATCCCGGTGTTCCTGCATGAGTCCAACACCATCCCCGGACGCGCCAACCGACTGTTGTCCCACCTCGCCTCGGAAGTGTTCGTCGGGTTTCCCAGCGCCGCCTCCCGCTTCCGTCGGGAAGCGACCGTCACCGGCACGCCGGTGCGGATGCCCAACGCGCCCATCGAGGATCCCGGCTGCCGCCGCCTGCTGGGTTTGGATGCGGATCGTCCGGTGATCCTGGTCATCGGCGGCAGCCAGGGGGCAATCGCCATCAATGACATCGTCTTGCGGGCGCTGCCCGGTGCGCGGTCCCTGCTGCCTCATTGGCAGTGGCTCCACCTGAGCGGCCCGGCGGACGAAGCCCGGGTGCGGGCGGCTTACGCAGCCGAAGGACTGACGGCGGTGGTGCACGGGTTCTGGCATCGCATGGATCTGGCCTGGCGGGCGGCCAGCGCAGCCATCGGCCGCGCGGGGGCCTCGTCCATGGCGGAGATGGCGGCCCTGCGGGTGCCGGCGGTGCTGATTCCGTTTCCGCACGCGGCCGACAACCACCAGTTTCACAACGCGTGCGCCTTCGAGTCCACGGGCGCAGCCGTGCTCATCGAGCAGGCCGACCTCAAGCCCGAGCACCTGCTGGCCGCGCTTCGCCCCATGGTGGAAGACGCCGCCGTGCGGCGCCGGATGCAATCCGCTCTCGAAACCTGGGATCAGCCGGAGGCGGCGCGGCAGATCGCGGGCCGCCTGCTGGGCCGGGAGTCCGCGCGAATCATCCGGACCATGAATGCGACGCGCGCCGCCGAGCCGCTGGATCGAGGGAACCCTTTGGTGGCATGACCACGATGGAACTCCAAGCCTCCGCCCCCGTATCCGCCCCCGCGGGGATGGCGTCGGGCCTGCGCGAAGTGTTGAGCCCGACCAGCGTGGTTCTCGAGAACGAACCCCTGGCGCGACGCACGACCCTGCGCGTGGGCGGCCGGGCCGACCTCTGGGTCGAGCCTGCGGATGAACCCGATCTCTCGACCGCGCTCCGCTTTGCCTCGGACCACTCGCTGCCGGTCATGGTGATCGGACGCGGGTCCAATCTGCTGGTGCGGGACGGGGGAATTCGCGGCCTGATGATCAGCCTGAGCCAACCCTGGTTCGGCCGGGTGCAGGTGGCGGGGAACCGTCTGCGCTGCGGCGCGGGAGCGCGTCTGAAGACCGTGGCGGTGGAAGCACGGCGGAACGGGTTGGCCGGGTTGGAGTTCCTGGAGGGGATTCCGGGCAGCGTGGGGGGGGCGTTGCGCATGAATGCCGGCGCCCACGGCGGGGCCTCCTTCGACGTGGTGATCGAGGTGCGGCTGCTCGACCTGCAGGGCCGTCCGCACGTGGTGGCGGGGCAGGACATGCAGCCGGTCTATCGTTCGTGTCCGATGCTGGAAACGCGCGTGGTGGTGGAGGCGTTGCTCGAGGGAAAGCCGGGTGACCCGGGAGCCATCGAGCGGCGCATGGCGGCGTTCAACGAGAAGCGCTGGGCCTCGCAGCCCGCCGCCCCCAGCGCCGGATGCATCTTCAAGAACCCGGCAGGCATTCCCGCCGGCCAACTCGTGGACGAACTCGGCCTGAAAGGCGCCCGCGTGGGCGGAGCGATGGTCTCCTTCGAGCACGCCAATTTCATCGTCACCGACGGACACGCCACCGCGTCGGACGTTTTGGAATTGATCGGCCAGATTCAGCGGCGCGCGCGCGCCGAACGCGGCATCGAGCTGCAGACTGAAGTGCGGATCGTGGGCGAGGAGGCGCCGCGCGCGTGAGCATGCGCCGTCAAATCGCCGTCCTGCGGGGCGGGCCCGGCGATGAACGGGAGGTGTCGCTCCGATCGGGCGCGGCGGTGGCGGCGGCGCTCCGGTCGCTGGGACATGCCGTCACCGAGATCGATCCCCGGGATAAGGCCTTGGATCTTCCCGCCGGAACCGAGGTCGCGTTTCTGGCCTTGCACGGCGCGTATGGCGAGGACGGCACCGTGCAGGCGCAACTGGAGGCACTCGGCGTGCCTTATACCGGATGCGGCGTCGAAACCAGCCGGGTGGCCTTTGACAAGGTGCTGACCAAGGAACACCTGGTTTCCGCAGGCGTCCCCACCCCGCCCTTCGCCGTGGTGGATTCCGCGGATGCGGCCTGGCCCGCGAAGCTGCAGCCACCGGCGGTGCTGAAACCCGTCTGCCAGGGGTCCAGCGTGGGACTGCATTTCATCGGGACCATCGGGCAATGGAAGGACGCGTTGCGGGATTGTCTGCGACACGACACCCGCGCCCTGCTTGAAAGCCGCATCGAGGGACGTGAATGCACGGTGGGGATCCTGGATGATCAAGTCCTGCCCGTGGTCGAGGTGCGGCCCCACAGCGGCGTGTATGATTACCAGTCCAAGTACACCGTCGGGGCCACGGAATACCTCTGTCCGGCCCGCTTTTCCCCCGACGTGACGGCCGCCGTGCAGGCCGCGGGGCAGGCGGCGTTCGAGGCGGTGGGGGGCGGGCCCTATGCGCGCGTGGACGTCATCGTGGACCCGTCCGGGGCGCCCTCGGTCCTGGAGATCAACACCCTGCCGGGCATGACAGAGACCAGCCTGTTTCCCAAGGCGGCGGCGGCGGCGGGATTGGGTTATGCCGCCTTGTGCGCGCGGATGGTCGAACTGGCGCTGGCGCGGGCGGTGGAACGCCGTCCGGCCGCTGGTTGGGCCGCGGCGCGTTGATCCGGATGAAAGCGGAGCCCTGAACCATGTGGTGGCGGAAGAAAAAACAAAACAAGCGCCATGCGCGCCACAACGTGCTCGACGTGAAGTTGCGGTCGGAGCATGTCCGGGCCATGCGCGCCCGGGGCCTGGTGGTCATGCTGGGCGTGCTGTTGGGGACCGTGTTCACGCTCTACGTGTTGTGGCGTTCGGGCGAGTGGCTGCTGAACCGGCTGGTGTACGAAAACCGGGCCTTCGCCATTGAAGTGCTGGAGGTGCACACGGACGGACGGATCGCCGTCGATCAACTGGCTCGCTGGAGCGGAGTGCAAACGGGCCAGAACCTGATGGCGTTGGACCTGGAACGCGTGAAATCGAACCTCGAACTCGCCCCCAACATCCATTCGGTCTCGGTCGAGCGTCTGCTGCCGCGGACCCTGCGCATCCGGGTGATGGAGCGCAAACCCATTGCGCGCGTCTCCCTGCCGCGCCTGGGGGAAGGGAATGAACTGGTGGTGCAGAGCTGGCTGCTGGATGGCGAGGGCGCAGTCATGCTGCCCCTCGAAGCCAATCAGCGGCAGGGACCCGCCGATCCAGCCCAGGAGAGTTGCCCGGCCCTCACCGGCGTCTCGCCGACCGACCTGCGACTGGGGCAGCGGGTCGAGTCGAGCCACTTGCAGGCGGCGTTGCGATTGATCGATGCGTTCAACCATAGCGGCATGGGCGCGCGGGTGCGTCTGACCCGCGTGGATCTCGGTGAACCCGGCGTGCTGGTGGCCCAGACGGATGCGGCAACCCAGGTCACGTTTGGGTGCGAAGGCTTTGACGCCCAGTTGTTGCGCTGGCAGGAGATTCACGAACAGAGTCTGCGCATGCGCAAGACGATCCTCAGCCTGGATCTGGCGGTCAAAAACAACGTCCCGGTGCGGTGGATGGATTCGGACGCCGCGCCCGCCGGGCGCTCCACCTGAAGCCGGCGCGAGACGGACTGGAACCTATCATGTTTGATTCATCATCCATCATTGTGGGCCTGGAAATCGGAACCTCGAAGGTCTGTGCCGTGGTGGGGGAGTTGGGTGGCGAGGGAGCTCTCAATATCATCGGCGTGGGCCAGGCCCGGTCCCGCGGGGTGCGCAAGGGCGAAATCATTGACACCGCCCAGGCCGAGGAGGACGTCCGCAACGCCATCGTCGAGGCCGAGCAGATGGCCGATGTCGAGATCCGCAGCGTCCATCTGGCCGTCACCGGCGGACACCTCCGCGGATTCACCAACCGCGGCGTTCATCCGGTCTATGCCGAAGACCGGGAAATCTGTCCGGAGGATCTCGAAGACGCCGTCAAGAACGCCAAGGCCATCAACCTGCCCGCCGAAAACGCCGTCGTCCATGCCATCCGACAGAACTTCAGCGTGGACGGCCAGGACGGGATTAGTGATCCGACCGGCATGTTGGGGGCACGGCTCGAGGTGGAGGTGCATGTGGTGCACGGCAACCTGAACCGCCTGCAAAACCCCGTGCGCGTGGTCAAGGGGCTCCAGTTGGAGGTGGACGCGGTGGTGTTCAGCGGACTGGCCTCCTCCCTCTCCCTGCTCAGTGCCGAGCAGAAGGAACTCGGGGCGCTCGTCATCGACCTGGGGGGCGGCACCACGGAGTACGCCCTGTATGCGGACGGCGTCATCAAGCACACCGGGGTGCTGGCCGTGGGGGGAGATCACATCTCCAACGATCTGGCTTACGGGCTCAAGGTGCCGCTCGGACGGGCGGAGCAGTTGAAGCTGGAGCACGGCGGCGCCATCGCCGAGGAATCCGATGTGGAGCTGACCCTGCCCGGCGGGGTGGGCATGTCGCCTCGCCTCGTCCACCGCCGGCATCTGCTGCGGATCATGTCCATGCGCGTCGAGGAAATCCTCCAGCTCGTGGCCGCCGACGTCCAGGACTCCAACCACGCGGATCGCGTCCGCACGGGCGTGTTCCTGTGCGGAGGCGGAGCCCGCATCCCACGCATCGCCGAACTGGCGACGCAGGTGTTCGAAATCCCGGCCTATGTCGGACGCACCAGCTCCATCAGCGGATTGCGGTCCGCGCTGGACCAGCCCGAGTTCGCGACCCCGATCGGCCTGGTGAAGTTTGGATCCTTCCAGCAGAAGCGCCGCGCCACCGGCCGGGCGCGGGCCGGGGGAATCCTGGGTCCGCTTGGAAAGTGGTTCCGTTAAACTCAAAAGCAAACCGCACGATCATGGACAATCCATTGGACCACACCGCCCCTCCCGGGGTTCCCCGGATCAAAATCATCGGCGTGGGCGGCGCCGGCCTCTCCATCCTGAACCGCCTCATCCAGGCAGGCCTGGATCAGGCGCACTTGGCGGCCGTGTCCACGGATGCGGCCTTGCTGGCCACCAGCTTGGCGGGGGAAAAGCTGTTGCTCGAATCCAAGCGCCTCCGGGGACTGGGCACCGGGGGCGATCCGGTGCGGGGCGCCAAGGCGGCCGAGGAAAACCTGTCCAAGCTCAAGCCCTTGTGCCAGGACGCGGAGATCGTGTTCGTGATCGCCGGCCTGGGTGGCGGCACAGGCACCGGGGTCAGCCCCGTGATCGCCCGCGTGGCCCGGCAGGCCGGAGCGCTGGTGGCCGGATTCGTCGTGCTGCCGTTCGAGTGCGAAGGCGACACGCGCAGTCTGAATGCGGCCCGCGGACTCGAAGCGCTGAAAGCCGCCGCGGACGCCGTCATCTGCCTGCCCAACCAGAAGATCCTCAAACTCATTGACGAGCACTCCAGCGTGGCCACCACCTTTGACAAGGCCGGGGCGTTGCTCGCCGAGGGCGCGCAGGCCGTCTGGCGCCTGATCCGGCTCAAGGGTCCGATGGAACTGACCTTTGAAGATCTCGCGGTCGCGCTCAAGGATCGGCATTCCGAGAACCTCTTCGCCGTGGCCGAGGGATCCGGCGCCGAACGCATCGCCCAGGTCCTCGAACGTCTCCGGGCGCATCCTTTGCTGGAGGAAGGCCGCGGCCTCGAAGGGGCGGAAGCCGTCCTGGTCAGCGTGGTGAGCGGACCCGAGCTCAGCATGGCGGACATCAACCGCCTGATGTCCGAACTCAGCGGGAGCTGTCCCCGGGCCCGCGTGGCCATGGGCGTGGCTCTCTCGGACGAGTTCGCCTCGCGGGTCTCCGTGACGGTCATTGCCGCGTGCCGCCCCCGGGGGCACAGGGAAGCCGCGGCACCGGCCGAGACCGTCAGCCGCCCCGCCGGCACCGCCGACGAGGAATCCGATGAACTGTTCCCGCGCCTGCTCAGTCCTGAGGAAGCGCCGCGCACGGCCCATCCACGCTTTGTGCCGCCGCCTCCCGACATTCCGCTGGATCGCCTGCCCCAGGCGGCCGCCCGGCGGGGTAGCCGACGCAAGACGTCGGCCCGCCTGCGCCAAGGCCAGTTGCCGTTGGAAGTCGTTTCCAAAGGTCGCTTTGAGAAGGGCGAACCCACGGTCCTCCACGGCGAAGACCTCGACATGCCCACCTACGTCCGGCGCGGGGTGGCGTTGAACTGAGCCTTCGGACCGCGAGTCGGCAACTGCCGCAGCCCCGACCCTCCAGAAACCTGCCTCCAATCCGAGGCCCACCCGCACCGGCGCCCACGCTGCGGCTCACGGAGCCGCGCGCCGGGCGACGCGCCTCCCGGGAGTGCATCTGGACACTGCCCCCCGAGCGCGGCCTTCAGGCCGCCTCAACGTCTGAAGGGCACGCGATGAAACGCTGGTTCCGCGGGCTGGCGAATGCTGAAGCGGCATGAATGCCGCGCCCCCGTGAGAAGCCAGGATTACGTGCGAGGGCAGTATCAAGCTGCACCCCCTGCCGGCTGCCTGACTGGTTTTGCTTTTGCCCCGGGAGCGTCTGGCGCATACTCGGCACGGATGGACTCAATGCTCTGGCCAGCGTGGTTGCTGATGATCCTCCCTGCCGGGGTGAGTTTTTTCTGTTCGGCAGCGGAGACCGCCCTGTTTTCCCTGGGGCGCTGGCAATTGCAGCATCTTTGCCAGGAATCCCCGAGGCACGGGGAGCGGATCACCCGGTTGCTTTCGCAACCGCAGGAGCTGCTGGCCACGATGGTGTTGGGCAACACCACCGCCTTTGCCACCTTGCTGGCCACGGTGACCTGGATGGCCCTGAACGGGCACTGGCCGTTTCAACCCGCCATCGCCGGGCTGCTGATCTTCCTGATCTTCTTCTGCGAGCTGGTGCCCAAGACCCTGGCCGTGCGGCGGCCCGCCGTTTGGTCCGCGCGCGTGGCCGCTCCCCTCGAGTTCGCGCACCGGCTGACCCTGCCCTTGCGCCGGGTCTCACAGCGGTTTGATGCGTTGCTGCTCAAGCCCTTCCTGGCGCGCAGCGCGGACTCGCAACGGCATCTCAACGACCCGGAGTATCAGGAGTTGCTCGAGTGGGCCCAGCAACAGGGCACGCTCGAACAATCGGAAAAGGAAATCATCCTCGAGGTGATGAGCCTGGACCGCCGTACCGCCAGGGATGTAATGCGGCCCCGCTCCCAGATGGCCTGCATCCCGGACGACTTGTCGGTCGAGGAAATGCTGCAGGCCGCCCGCCGGTTCCGCCACCGCCGGCTGCCCATGTACGATGAGAACGAAGACACCATTGTCGGGGTGCTCAACACGCGTGCCCTGCTGCTGGATCCCGCCACGGACCTGGCGGACGTGATCGAGTTCCCCTCCTTTGTTCCCGAATCCATGAATCTGCTGCAACTGCTGCGCAGCCTGCAGCGCCAGCAGCGCGGCATGGCGATCGTGCTCGACGAGTTCGGCGGCACAGCCGGCATTGTCACCCTGGAGGATATCCTCAAGGAAGTCGTGGGCGCAGCCCGGGATGACGCCGCGGAGGATCGCGTCTGGCTGGAGCCGCTGGGGCCGGATCGCTGGCGGCTGCATGGCGCGATGCGGATTGATGATTTCCGGCGCAGCTATCCGGCGCTGGGCGAGGTCGAGGAAGTGGAGACCATGGGCGGACTGCTGGTGCAACTGCTCGAGGTGGTGCCCAGCGAGGGACAATCGGCGGTCTTCCGCGGCCTGCGGCTCACCGCGGGTGCCTGCGACGCGCGGCGGGTGCGCGAACTCATCGTGGAACGCGTCAAATGAACCAGGCGGACACACTGATCTGGGCGGGATGGACGCTCTGCCTCGGGCTCTCGTTTGTGCTCTCGGGGATGGAGGCGGGTGTGTTTGCGCTCAACCGGGTCCGGCTGCGGCAGCAGGCCCGGACGGGGCACAAGACCGCCATCCGGCTGATGAAGTTCCTGAACAACCCGGAGCAATTCCTCTGGACGCTGTTCATCGGCAACACGCTGGTCAATTTCTACATCCTGGTCTGGATTCTCATGGTGCTGGAATCCCAACTGAGGCAATGGCCCGTGGCGCTCTGGGGAGCCTTTGCGCTGGTGGTGTACGCCTTTTACACCCTCTGCGATCTCCTGCCCAAGACCCTGTTCCGCCAGGCGCCCAACCGCTTCTGCACCCTGTTCGCCGGACCGGTCCGCTGGGTCCACATCGGGCTGCGACCCCTGGTCCGGTGCGTGGAGCTGGGCGCCAGCCTCCTCCTGGGCCTGCGACAGGAACCGGCCTTGTCCGGACAACTCTTCGGCAACCGCGAGGAACTGCGGGTGATCCTCGAGGAATCCGCCCGCGGCTTCACCTCGGATGAACGGCTCCTCATCAACCGCGTCATGGACCTCCACGCCGTGACGGCGCGGCAGTTGATGAAGCCCATGCAGCTGGCGGTGACGCTGAACATGGACACGCCCCTGTCCGAGGTCTTTCAACGGGTGCGCGACCAGGGCATCAGCCGCTTCCCCGTGTGGGATGTCCAGGGCAAACAACGTCGCATCGCCGGCATGCTGGACCTGGACCAGGTCGTGTACCGGGACGATCTCGATCCGGCGGCGTCCATCGCCCGGTTCGTCAAACCCGCCGTGTTTGTGGACGAAAACCTGCCGGTCGAGCGGGCCTTGCGGCGGATGCGGCGGACGGGACAGCAACTGGTGGTGGTCGTGGGACGGGATCAGCGGGAGTTGGGACTGCTGTCCATGCAGGACGTGCTCAAGCGCATCTTTGGGGAGGTCAGCTTCTAACCATGGAACTCGCCGCCGCCATTTCGATGGCCTGGAGGATCATTGCGGTCGTCGCCCTGGTGTCGATGAACGGCTTTTTCGTGGCGGCCGAATTCGCGCTGGTCAAGGTGCGCGATACGCAGCTGAACCCGCTTCTGCGCGACGGCAACCGGCGGGCGGGTGTGGCCCGGTTCATCTTGCATCGGCTGGACGCCTTCCTCAGCGCGGCGCAACTGGGCATCACCCTGGCCAGCCTGGCGCTGGGTTGGATTGGCGAGCCGGTGTTCAGCGCGCTGCTGGCCCCGCTGTTCAACGCGTTCCAGGTCGAGGATCCGCACGTGCGCGAAGGCCTGGCCTTTGCGGTGGGCTTCTCCGTCATCACCTTCCTCCACATCAGCGCCGGGGAGCAGGCGCCCAAGATGCTGGCCATCCAGAAACCCCTCCACGTCAGCCTGTGGATCGCCTATCCGCTGCTTTGGTTCTACCACCTCTCCTACCCGTTCGTCTTCGTCCTCAATCGCACGTCCCAATGGCTGCTGAAACAGGCTGGACTCGAGGAATCGTCCGAACGCGAAGGGGGCCACTCCGAGGAGGAACTCCGGCTCCTCTTCGCCGAAACCCAGCGGCGCAGCGGCGGATCGGCCCTGGGCCGCGAGATCGTGGTCAACGCGCTGGACCTGAGACGGCGCATCGTGCGCGACGTGATGCGTCCCCGGCAGGAAATCACCGGCCTGGATGCCGACGCCCCCATCAGCGACTGCCTCGAACTGGCGGAGAGCACGCGCTACTCGAGATTTCCCCTGTGCGAGGCCGGCGATGTGGACCGCTCCCTGGCGGCGGTGCACATCAAGGACCTCTACGGGTTGCGCCACAAAGCCCGGACCGGACGCGATCTGCTGGCGGCGGCGCGCAAGCTGATCTACGTGCCGGAAACCGCCCGCCTCGAACGCCTGCTCCAGTTGTTCCTGGACCAGAAACTGCACATGGCGCTGGTGGTGGACGAATACGGGGGCACACAGGGGTTGGTGACGCTGGAGAACATCCTCGAGGAGTTGGTGGGACAGATCCAGGACGAGTTCGATCAGGAAAAACCGCTGCTGGTGCCCATGGGCCCGAACCTCTGGGAGGCCTCCGGACTCCTGCCCCTCCATGAACTGGAGGACATCGTGGGAGAACGGATCGAAGCCGAGGATCTCACCACCGTCAGCGGCTACGTCACCCGGCGGTTGGGCGGCTTCCCCAAGGCCGGGGACGCCCTGACCGTGGGCGAATGGCGCCTGCGGGTGGAGGCGGTGGACGGGATCCGCGTGTCGCGGTTGCGCCTGCTGCGGGAGCCCAAGGCGACGGGTGAGTAGGACAGGGTTCCAGTTTCTGGAACCGCACGATTGACGAACCCCCTCTCGATGGTGCGGCGCTGGGGCACGACGGTGAAGCCGTGGTCGTTCAGGTTGAGAATCAGATTCCGGCCCGTCGCGACGGCCAGCCCAATAAGGGCGATGTCGCCGGGGGTGCCCTGATCGCGCGGCGACGTCAGGCGGCGGCTCCGAGTTGGAGGCGCTGGTCGGATTCGAGCAGGGTCTTAAGCGCGGGCCAGCCTGTTTCGTTCATGCCGTTGAAGGCGTTGAGGTAAACGGCGACCACCTCGTGAGGGTGCTTTTGGAGCACCTTGTCCACCGCCTCTTTCAGCCTGGCCTCGTCCATGGAGGGGGGCAGATCATCCACCACGCCGTCCTCGTGCTCGACCCCCAGCGCATCCAGGAAATCGACCAGCAGGCTCTTCCGGCCCTTGAGGAGCCAGGTTCGCAGAAGGGTGCTCGCGGCGGCTTCCATCCGGGACTTCGCCAGCATCTCGATCATGCCGGCGTGCCGCTGGGAGCGGGGTTGGCGCTCCAGGAAGACAGCGCGAACCTTGCGGGCTTCGGCCACCGCGGCCAGGGTGGCCTTGTAGAGCGGCTTCTCACCCTCGTAGGCCCAGGTGAGAATTTCCGTGGCCAGGGCGGGCGTCATGAACGCGATGATTTCGTGTGAGCTTAACATGGTTGCTGGATCAGCTTCCCCGCGGGTGTTCAGTCGAGGGTCGCGAGAGAGATTCTGTGCGCTTTGGCCAGTCGCTCGCAAGTTTCTTGTTCGAGCAAGAGGCTTCGACCCGCCTCAAAGGCCAGGACCGCCACACCCGCCCGGGCACACGTCTCGAGGGTGCGAGCCCCGATGCACGGGATGTCGAACCGCATGTCGTGATCGGGCTTGGCCACCTTGACCGCCACCGCCCCCCCATCCTTGCCGGCCAGTTCGCCGCCCCGCGCCAGACAGGCATCCGTCCCCTCAAACCCCTCCACGGCCAGCACAGCCCCATCCTTCACCACCACAATCTGCCCGATGTCCAGGCGGGAAATCTCGAGGGCGATCCGGTGCGCGAAGGCGACATCCGCCTGCTGCCGCGAACTGAGCGGGGGCCCCAGGCGGAATCCCTTCCCCGGCAGGGCTGGCTGGAGCCAGGGCGTGGCTTCGACGAGCGTGATGCCCTCCCGGGCCAGTTCCTCGGCAATGCCGCCAAACAAGGTGTGCGCGTTCTTCTCCTTGAGCCGCAGCAGCAGGGCCATGGCGCGCAGGTCCGGACGCAGGTCAAACAGGTTGCGGGGAGCAATCTGGCCCACCATCACACACCGGGTCACGCCGCGGGTCTTGAACGCCTGGATCAGCTTCGAGAGCTGTCCCACTCTGATCCATTCGATGTCATCGACGAGTTCAGCGAACGCCGGATCGGTTTCGCCCTCGAAGGCCACGCCGACCAGCCTGCCGATGCCGGCGCGCCGGGCCTCCCGGGCCAGCAGCAGCGGCAGGGTACGGTTGCCGGCGATCACCCCCAGCGCACCTGCATCCGGGTTCTGGGAGGGAGCCTTCACAAGCAGGGTGAATGGCACGCGAACCTGACCTCCAACCCAAACCGTCGAGGGGGGAAGCAAGGCGGACGGGAGCGGGATGTCTCGGACCTGTTCAATTCTGGCCCATTAGAGGGCAATCGGGATGGAATGTAAATCTCTCCCGCAGGCGCACGCCCAGAGCCATGGCTTGGTTCTGAAGTTGCTGGCTTGGAAGCCACAATGCGGTTCCCGACCCAGGCCGGGGTGCCGCAAGAACAGCGGAGATTGCGAGTCAGGAGGTTTTCCAAGCGTGTCGCAGGCTGGTGGATTAACGCAAGTGCTGGCCGTCCCGGTCGAACCGACCGATACGGTGGACAAAGACCCTGTCCCCGTGTTGAGCTGGGTGCTGGCGGCGGTGGTGGCGGCCATCGGGTCCACGGTGGCGGGAACCATGTGGATTCTTCAGGAAGTCCTGGCCATCCACCCGGTCGTGGCCACCACCAGCCCTTCCGAGTTCCTTTTTGGTTCGAGCAATGAGCGGGCGTGGCAGGCGGCGACTGGCCCGGCGCTGTTGCTGGTCGTTGTGTGGGCCCTGTTGATCCTGCTGGCCTTGCGCACCGTCCGCCTGTGGGGGACCTCGCTGCTGACCTCGACGGAACGGGCGCGGACGGACTTCTCCCGCAACCTTGCTGAGCTGCAGGTCAAGCTCAGCAGCGCGACCGCCGCTGTCGAGTTCTGGAAAGGCGAGGCGAAAACCGCCACGGACCGAGCCAGGGCGGCCGAAGCCGAACGGTCCGAACTGGCCGGGCGCATGGACCAGTTGGCGGCGCGGGAAAAGTCGCTCGCCCGCGAACAGGACGCCCTCTCCCGGTCCAAGGACCGCCTGGAAAAGCATGTGGAGGCCCGCACCGTCGAGCTCCAGCGACTCCAACAACGTTACGTGTCCATCCTGAACGGTGCCGGGGAAGGGATCTGCAGTTGCGACCTGGAAGGGCGGATCACCTTCGTCAATCCCGCCGCCGCTTCCATGATGGGATGGTCCACGGAAGAACTCCTCGGAAAGGCTGAAGCGGAGGTGTTCGCGGATCGCGCCGTCCCCAGACCCAGTGACGAGGAAGACCTGCGCGCGCCGGGAACTGCACACCCGGCCCCGGTCGTCTTTCAACGCAAGGATGGATCGGCCTTCCCGGTGGAGGTGCTGCGAACCCCCATCCCGGAGGCCGGGCGGCAGGTGGGCACGGTGCTCATGTTCAAGGATGTGACCGAGCGCACGGAGGCGGATGAACGGTTTGCCGCCAAGGTGAGCGAGCTGGCCCGGTCGAATTCGGAGTTGGAACAGTTCGCCTTTGTGGCCTCACACGATCTTCAGGAACCCTTGCGCAAAATCCAGGCATTCGGGGACCGGCTGCGCACGCGCCTGGGCGACGACCTGACCCCCGAGGCCTGCGACTATCTTTCCCGGATGCAGAGTGCGGCCGCCCGGATGCAGGGGCTCATCGACGGACTCCTGATGTATTCGCGCGTGCTGACCCGCGCGCAACCGTTCACCCGCGTGGAGCTCAAGACGGTGGTCCGCGAGGTTCTGGAAGACCTGGAAGTGCGCATCGAGAAGAACCGGGCGAAGATCGACATTGGCGAACTGCCCGCCCTCGAGGCGGATGCCCTGCAAATCCGGCAGCTCCTGCAGAACCTCATCGGCAACGCGCTGAAGTTCCAGCCCCCGGGCAACCAGCCGCGCGTCTCCCTCTCGGCCCGGATCATCACCGAGGCGGGTGAACCCAACGATTACTCCGGCAACACCCGCTGGCTGACCAAGCGCGAGCTGTGCGAGCTGACGGTGTCGGACAACGGCATCGGGTTCGATGAGGCCTACGTGAAGCGGCTCTTTGTGGTCTTTCAACGCCTGCATTCGCAGAGCGAATACGAAGGCACGGGCATCGGCCTGGCGGTCTGCCGCAAGATCGTCACGCGGCACGGCGGCTCCATCACGGCGCGGAGCAAACCCGGCGAGGGGGCGACCTTCATCGTGTTGCTCCCCCTGCGCCAGCCATCCCCGAAGGGAGCAAAAACATGAATCCATCCAGAACCAACCGGGTGATCCTGATGGCCGATGACGATGTGGACGACCGGCTGCTGGTGCGAGAAGCCCTGGCGGAGGCCGCGGTGCCGCACCACCTGCTCTTTGCCGAGGATGGCCAGATGCTGCTGGACTATCTCAAAGGCACCGGGTCCTACGCCAACCAGCCGGATGCGCCCCGTCCCGAGCTGATCCTGCTCGATTTGAACATGCCGTTGAAGGACGGGCGGGAGGTGCTGCGCGAGATCCGGTCCGACGCTGTCCTGCGCCGCATCCCCGTGGTGGTGTTCACCACTTCGAGGGCGGACACCGACATTCACCAGATGTATGAGCTGGGGGCGAATTCCTTTGTGACCAAGCCGGCCGCCTTTGCCGACCTGGTGCGCCTGATGAAGCGGTTGACCGAGTATTGGTTCGACACGGTTCACCTTCCGGAGCCCGTCGGACACAAAGCATGACATGACACGCGCGGAGACCATCAAGGTGCTGTTGGTGGAGGATGATGAGGACGATTTCATCCTGGCGCGCGGCCATTTCGAGGAGCTGCCGGGAGGCCGCTACGTCCTGGAATGGGTGCGGACCTACCGCGACGCCCTCGAGACCCTCCAGCAGAACCGTCACGACGTCTGCCTGGTGGACTATCGGTTGGGTCCCGACGACGGGATTGAGCTGTTGAGGACCGCCAAGGCGGCGGGATGCCAGGTCCCGATCATCTTGTTGACCGGCACGGGAGAGTTGAGTGTCGATCTGGCGGCGATGGAGGCGGGGGCGGACGATTACCTGGTCAAACGGGAGCTGGCGCCGGCCGGCTTGGAGCGAAGCATCCGCTACTCGATCCAGCGCAAACGCGCGGCGGCGGCGGTGGCGTTTGAACAGGCGCGCCTTTCGGCCTTTGGCGCCGAGATCGGACTGGCGGTGACCGGACGCGATTCCCTGGACAGCATCCTCGAGCGCTGCACGCGGGCCATGACCCGCTTCCTGAGTGTTGAACTGGCCCAAGTGTGGACGACACAGGGCGAAAGCCAGCTGCAATTGCGAGCGGCCGCGGGCGAGCACGCGTGGGTGACCGGCGTCGGTGAACACTCGCCTCTCCTGCAATTCGACGAGAAGGCCTTGTCCGCGGGGCGGCCCTTGCGGATCAACGAGGTGCTTCATGAGGCCCGGGTGCGAGACCGGGTGCTGGCCATGAAGCTCAAGATGACCGCGCTGCTGGCCTATCCGCTCCTGATCGAGGGCCGACTGGTGGGCGTCATCCTGCTGGCCAGCACCTCGCCATTTCCCGAACAGATCGAGCACGACCTGGGTTCGGTGGCCAACGGCATCGCCCTGTGCGTGGACCGCAAGCGCTCCGAGGAGGAACTGAGCAAGAACGAGGTCCGCTATCAGAAGGTCATCGAGAACATCCGCGATATCATCTTCCAGGTGGATGAATTCGGGCATTGGACCTTCCTGAACTCCTCCTGGACCAGCATGACCGGGTTCCACGTGAAGCAAACGGTGGGCACCTACCTGCTGGAATACATCCACGAGGAGGATCGCGAACGCTGCCGGCATGTGTTCCTCTCGCTGATGAACCGCAAACTCGACTTCTGCCGGTTCGAAGCCCGCTTCCTCACCGCCTCCGGCAAGGCGCGCTGGGTCGAGGTCTTCATGCAGCCCGCCCTGGCTCCCGACGGGTCCGTGACGGGCGCCTCCGGCAACCTGGCGGATGTCACCGACCGCCGGCACGCCAAACTGCAAATCCAGCGCCTGGCGGCCTTTCCCAAGGTGAACCCCAACCCGGTGCTGGAATTCGGAGCCGAGGCGGAACTGACCTACGCCAACGAAGCCGCCAACCGATTGGTGCAGGAGCTGCAGAAAACGGAAATCCGCGAAATCCTGCCGCCCCGCGCGGATGCCGTCGTGCGCAATTGCCTGGAGACCGGCCAAAGCCACCTGCAGCAGGAGGTCAAGATTGGCGAGCGCACCCTCACCTGGTCGTTCTTCCCCGTCCCCGGACACCGCATCGTTCATTGCTACGGCGAGGACATCACCGAAATGGTCAGCCTCGAGGCGCAGTTCCGGCACTCGCAAAAACTGGAATCCATCGGACAACTGGCCGCCGGCGTGGCGCATGATTTCAACAACATCCTGACCGTCATCATCGGCTACGCCGACAGCCTCATCGAGGAACGCCCGTCCGACGAGGAGTTGCAGCGGCCGCTGCATCAGATCTCGGACGCCGCCAAGCGCGCCGCCACGCTGACCCGCCAGCTCCTGCTGTTCGGACGCAAGCAACTGATCCGCCCGCGCATCATCGACCTGAACGATCTGCTGCAGAACCTGAGCAACATGCTGGGTCGCATGCTCGGCGAAGACATCACCCTGCAGTCCGAGTGGAACGAATCCCTGCCGGCCATCGAGGCCGACGCCGGCATGATCGAGCAGGTCGTCATGAACCTGGCGGTCAATGCCCGCGACGCCATGGCCGACAACGGCAAGGCCCGCGCCAAGTCGCTGCTCATCCGCACCGGCGTGGTCGAGATCGACGCCGAATACGTCAAGCACCATGTGGACGCCCGGCCCGGCCCGTTCGTGTGTTTGACCGTGACCGATACCGGGTGTGGCATGGACGCGCAGACCCTCTCGCGCATCTTCGAACCGTTCTTTTCCACCAAGGAGTTCGGAAAAGGCACCGGCCTCGGCCTGGCCACCGTGTTTGGGATCGTCAAACAGCACCGGGGCTGGATTGATGTCGAGAGCAAGCCGGGCGCGGGCACGACGTTCCGGATCTATATCCCCACCGCCGCAACTGCCGCCGAGGTGCTGACGGAGGAAGCCCCGGATCGCGGAATGCCGGTCGGCAATCAGGAGCACATCCTGCTGGTCGAGGACGAGGAGGACGTGCGCGAGCTGGTGACGGAAATCCTGCGCAATCTCAACTACAAGGTGTTTGTGGCGCAATCGGGCAGCGAAGCGCTCGCCCTCTGGGAAGAGCAGGACGGACGCTTCGACCTCATGCTCAGCGACGTGGTCATGCCCGGCGGCATGAACGGGCACGAACTGGTCGAACAGTTCCGCAAGCGCCGCCCGGACTTGAAGGTCATTCTCAGCAGCGGTTACAGCCCCGACACCATCGGATCGATCGAGGACGACGCGGACATCGCGTTCCTGGCCAAGCCTTATCCACCGCAGGACCTCGCCCGCCTGCTGCGAAAGTGTCTCGAGGGCGCCAAGACCGGCGCACCCGCAGCCTTGGTGCATTGAGGGCGTCCCTCAGGGCTGGATTTCCTGCACGGCGGCGGATGGCAACCAACCCCTTTGCCGACCGTCGGCCGTCACCTGCACCCAGGTGTCCTTGCGATCCAGGATCCGGAGTTCCGCTCCATCCTGGAGCGTGCCGGCGCTCTGGGATTCTTCCAAGGGGCCCAGTCGCATCACGGCCTCCCGTTGGGTCACCACCGCCACGGGGCGGTCGGCATTGAAATGCGCGACCCAGAGGGCCGTCGCCACCACGGCGGCTGCGAGGGTGCCCGCCACGCCGGTCCAAGGGCGCAGGAGAGGGCGCCAACCCCGCTGCAACTGGCCTGCGGAAAGAAGTCCGAAGAACAGCCAGACAGCGGCAGTGGCCGCGGCCGCCCATTCCCTGCCCGTGAGGCTCTGGGCTTTGCGGGCGAACCAGCCGGGCTTGTAGCTGGGGCCGGTGACCCGCTCCCGGGCAAATCGCAGGTTGGCCGCCACATCGGGATCCCGCGGCGAGAAGCGCTCGGCTTGGAGATAGTGGGCCAGGGCCTCGCCGAGCTGGCCGGACTTGAAGTAGGCGTTGCCCAGGTTGAAGTGAACCGCCCCGGAGGAATGCCGCGTTGCCAGGGCTTCGTATTGCCCGATCGCCTCCTGGTAGCGTCCCTCCTCGTAAAGCTGGTTGGCCTGTTCGAACGCCGCCGAATCCGTCGCTGCGCCGTGGACCGACCGCAGCCACCCAACCGTCAGCACCAGCACCAGGCCACTCCTCATGCCGAAATCCTTTCCAAGGCGGCCAGCGAGACCTTGAGCTTCCCGAGCAGCGCGGCAAGTTCCTGCCGGTCATGCGTCGGGGCGTAGCGCGCCACGTTGCAGGCCTGGAACAACTCGTGCAGCTGGTTCAAGGTGGGTTCGCCCAGGCCCAGGGGCGCCAGCTTCTCTTCCACCACGGATTCCGTGATCCCCAAGGCGGGCTGATCCAGCACAACCCCGATCTGCTCCTGCAAAAGGTGAAACCCCACCTCGTAGAACCGCTCGCTCTCGCCGCGGCGCGTCAAGTCCTCCAGTTCCTTCAGCCCCTCCGCCACGAGGCGCTTCACCGCCTGTCTGCGGCGGAGCCGTGGATTGCGTCCCAGCGTCTCCGCGCGCTTGCGCCAAACCACCGCCCCCAGCCAGGCGAGCAAAGGCGCCCCATTCCAGATCAAGAATCGCGGTCCCAGCAACCCCCCCGAGGGGCGGGCCGCCGGCGCGTCCAGCCGCGGTTTGATGTGCACGATGTCCTGGCGCGGAGCTTCGTCCGCCCCCGCCCCCCCACCCGTCGCCACCACCGGCGCCGGGCGCGAACCCGCGGGCATGACGCGCAGCGGCGTGGCCGGATGCGTCAACGTGCGGTAGGCGCCCGCGGTCGGATCAAAGAAGCTGAACTCGATGGCGGGCACCTCGCGCACTTCGGTGTTTTCCGGGATGATGATCTGCTCCACGGTCTTCATCCCGGCCAACCCGAAGTCATCGGTGGTCTCGAGTTTGGTTTCCGGTTCGTAAGTCTTGAAGTCACCGCTGACCAGCCGTTGTGGCAATGCCAGGGCGCTGAGATTGCCGTTGCCGGAAACCTGCACGCGCAGGGTGATGGGGTCGCCGACGGTCACATTGGTCGGCCCCACGGACACCGCCATGTCGAACTGCCCAAGGGCGCCCGTGAAGCTTCGGGGAACGTGGTTGGTGGGCAGCGCCAACACCTCGACCGTGTGCGCCGGCAACGAAAGGGGAACCCGTCGCGGTTCGCTGCGCTGGAACAAGCCGAAGTCGAAACCTCCGAACGGATCGTTCCGGCGCGCTGGCGCGGGGAGTTGCACCACGACGCTGCTGTTCACCGGCCCGAGGGTGAGGGAGCCGGGCTGAAGCGGGGTGATGGGAATCCGGATGGGATACACGGTCACCACCTGGTGGCCCTGCTGGGCCTGGCGCATCTGGCCCTGCATCGGCGGCCCGGCAGTCCAACCCTGCCCCGAGAAGTTGGGCATGCCGAATTCGGAGGGATTGGACGCATGGCCCTGCAGGATCAATTGCAGTTCCAACACCACGCTTTCCCCCACGTAAAACCTTTCCCGGGGCACCACCAACCGCAGGAGCGCCAGCGATTGGCCGTCACCGCCCTGGGTGGCCTGGACCGCCACCAACCGCAGGGCCGGACTCCGAAACTCCTGCCCGCCGATGGTCGCGGTCAAAACCGGGATCACAAACTCGCCGGGTTGCGTGGGCCGCAGAAAATAAGTCGCGTTCACCGATTCCGTCCGCTGGCCGTTGACGATGTTGATCGACCGTCCCTGCTGCGGGCCGCTGATGACCAGACCAGGCAGATTGGGGATCTGGGTGAGCTGGATCTGGCCGGAGCCTTCGAAAACCAGCTTGAGCGCGGCGGTATCCCCGACCGCCACAGTTTCCGGCTCGATCGCGGCGGTGAACGAGGCGGCTGATGCGCTCGCCATCCCGCTGCCCGTCCCCAGCACGGCGCAAAGCCACCCCAGGCGAATCCAACGCAAACGTCGCTGCATTCGCCCGGCTCGATCCAAGGCCATGTTCAACCAACCCGCCACCATTCGCTTACGAACTGACAGTCTGACTTCGAGGTGCCACCGGCGGCAAGCACCCAGTCCGTGACCCGCCATTCTCTTTGCAACTGGCGCGCGGCTCCCTGAGCCGCAATGAGAATGGCTGCCGAGACTCTTGTCCACACTGACAGTTGAGCCTTCCGTTTGTTCGGAATTCGTCCTTGAAATCCAACCGGCCTGAACAGGCTGGCTCGGCTCGTCCAAGCCCTGAATGAAAGGTCGGGACGGTGGCGCTCCGTGCGAAGCGCACTTCAGCTTCGAGAATGGGCCTGGGGTGAACGATGTCGGGATCCGGCGTGCCGCTCCAGCGCCGTGACCAACCCCTCGACCGTGTGCTCCCGGGCTTCGACCGCCGGCTCCAGGTGCAGGGCGGCCATGGCCTGCGTGGTTTCCGGGCCTAGGCTCGCCAGTTTCAGGTCCGGGAACCGCTGCATCAACCCCGGCAGATCGAACCGTGCATGGAAATGGTCCACCGTGGATCCGCTGGTGAACGTGATCCAATCCGCCCCCTTCTCGATCAGCGCCTCGGACTCCGGCGTGGGCGCGGTCGATTCCCCGATGGTGCGATAGACGGCAATGTCATCCACGATCGCGCCTTTCTCCTCCAGCAGCCGGGGCAGCTCGGGGTTGGCCGTCTCCGCGCGCAGCAGGCACACCCGCAGGTTCTCCACGTCACCTTCCGCCGCCATCGCCTTGGCCACTTGGACGCCCGTGAACTGTTTCGGCATCGCATTCACCGCCAGGCGCCGCTCCCGCAGGGCCGCGACCGTGCCCGGTCCCACCGCGGCGATGCGCACCCCGCCGATGTCCCGCGCATCCTGGAAGCCTTTGTCGAAGTACTCGAAAAAGCACCGCACGCCATTGGCGCTGGTAAACACCAACCAGTCGTACTCGTGCAGCCCAACGATGGCTTCCTTCAGGGGTCCCACATCCTGGGGTGGCGCGGTCTGGATACAGGGGATTTCGAGCACCTCGGCCCCGAGCGCGTTGAGGCGGCGCACGAGTTCAGGCGCTTGAACCCGGGCGCGGGTCACCACAATCCGCCTCCCGAACAAGGGAAGGTGCTCGAACCAGTTGAGGCGCTCGCGCAATCGCACCACCTCGCCAATGACCGTGATGGACGGCGGCGGCAGCTGGGCCTGGGCGGCAAGCTCCGCAATCGTGGCCAGTGTGCCCTCGACCGTGCGCTGCCGGCCGGTGGTGCCGCAGCTGACCATGGCCACCGGCATGTCCGCAGCCATGCCATGCCTCCGCAGCACCGCCGCCACCCGCCCAATGTGTTCGGTGCCCATCATCACCACCTTGGTCCCCGGACTCCGCGCCTCGGCCGCCCAATCAATCCGGCACTCCGGCGACTCCGGATCGGCGTGCCCCGTGAGGATGGTGAGCTTCGAATTGAAATCCCGGTGCGTGAGGGGAATGCCGGCATAGGCGGGCACGGCGGCAAACGACGACACCCCGGGCACCACCTCGAACCGGATGCCCGCCTTCGCCAGCGCCTCGGCCTCCTCGCCGCCCCGGCCAAACACATAAGGATCGCCCCCCTTCAACCGCACCACCGTCTTGCCCGCCCTGGCCTGCTCCACCAGCATCCGGAGGATTTCCTCCTGCGATACCCGTTGACCGTGAGCGCGCCGTCCGCCCAGCACACATTCCGCCGTGGCCGGTGCGTGCCGAAGCAGCTCCCGGTTTACCAGGGCGTCGTAAACCACCACATCCGCCTGTCCCAAAAGCTCCGCCCCGCGCAAGGTGAGCAATCCCGCATCACCCGGCCCGGCCCCCACGAGATAGACAATCCCTTTGGATTTCATTTGGAGGGGGAGGTTAGCCCGAGACGCCCCCCGCGGAAAGACGGGAATGACAACGGAGGACGGGCCCTCTCGGGTAACAGTTGCTTCTGGCGCACGGGGCGGACTGCGACAAATCCCGGCGGCGCCAACCACCCAGAGCCAACGCGAAAACTTCGGCTTCCGTAACCGAATCGGCTGGACTAGCCTGAGCGCGGTCGGAAGATACCCGGCACACACCACTATGGCAAAACGGCGCAAACAGAACCCCGTTGCCCCCACGGGTTCCAACCCACCCCAGCCAATTCAGCAGAGTCAACCGGCTCCACCAGTTCCGCAGCCCGGAGCCAGCCGTGAAGTCCCCAAGGCCGCGGTGGATGCCCCCAAGCCCAGCCCAAAAATCGTCAAGAGCTTTGCTGACCTCGACGTGCCGGCTTCGGCGGTTGGCCCGTCAGCGCCCCCGTCGGTCAAGGCGGCATCGGATATCTCCCCCAAGCCAGCCACGCCCGCCATAAGCGCTCCAACCCCGACTGCGCCCCAACCGGAAGCACCGCCTGCTTCCCGCCCGGTGGAACCGCAAACCCAACCGCCCTTTTCCGAACAGGAATTGATCAAGGAATTCCCGCTGACCACCCCGCCTCCAGAAGAGCCGCGGCAGCAACCCAGGCCGCAGGACATCGTCGAGCCGCCCGCCCCGTCCGGCCCGCAGATTCAGCCCATGTTCGTGGTCATGATCACGCCCGAGCTGGCGCCGGTGGCCAAGGTGGGCGGACTGGCCGATGTGGTGTTCGGCCTGGGCCGGGAGCTGGAGATCCGCGGCCACGCCGTCGAGATCATCCTGCCCAAGTACGACTGCATGCGCTACGACCACATCTACGGGTTGTGCAAGACGTATGAAAACCTGTGGGTGCCCTGGTTCGGCGGCTCCATCCGCTGCACGGTCTGGTTTGGATTCGTGCACGGCCGCAAATGCTTCTTCATCGAGCCGCACTCCAACGACAACTACTTCAACCGCGGCGTCATCTACGGGCACAACGACGACGTGATGCGGTTCGCCTTCTTCAGCCGGGCGGCGCTGGAGTTCATGTACAAGACCGGCAAACACCCGGATGTCATCCATTGCCACGACTGGCAGACAGGGCTTGTGCCGGTGATGCTGTACGAGATCTATCAACGCATCGGCATGTCGCATCCCCGCGTGTGCTACACCATTCACAACTTCCGGCACCAAGGGGTGACGGGCGCCCAGGTGCTGCAGGCCACGGGGTTGAACCGCCCGGATTACTACTTCCATTACGACCGGCTGCGCGACAACGCCAATCCCCAGGCGATCAACCTGATGAAGGGCGGCATCGTTTACTCCAATTTCGTCACCACCGTCTCGCCGCGACACGCGTGGGAGGCCAAGGATGGAGGCCAAGGGCACGGCCTGGAACACACGCTGCACATTCACCAGAACAAGTACGGCGGCGTGCTCAACGGGCTGGACTACGACATGTTCAACCCGGAAAAAGACGGCCACATCCCGGCCCAGTTCGGCGTCAACAACCTCGAGAAGAAATACGAGAACAAGCGCGCGTTGCGCAACCGGTTCTGGCTGGCGGACAATGAGAAACCGATTGTGGCCTTTGTTGGCCGGCTGGATTCCCAGAAGGGGCTCGACCTGGTGCGGCACTCGATCTTCTACGCGCTCAACAACCGCGCCCAGTTCGTCCTGCTGGGCAGCGCCCCGGACAAGGCCACCAACGACCATTTCTGGGGACTCAAGCACCACCTGAACAACAGCCCCGATTGCCACCTCGAGATCGGCTACCACCTCGAACTGGCCCACCTGATCTATGCCGGGGCGGACCTGATGATCGTGCCCAGCCGCTACGAACCGTGCGGCCTGACCCAGCTCATCTCGATGCGCTACGGCACGGTGCCGATCGTGCGTTCCGTGGGCGGACTCGCGGACACGGTGTTCGACAAGGACTTCTCCGATCGTCCGCTGCACGAGCGCAACGGCTACGTGTTTCATCACGCGGACAATGCGGGCATCGAGTCGGCCCTGCATCGGGCCATCGGATGCTATTACCATTTCCCGGATCATTTCCGGCACCTGGTGCTCAACGGGATGCGCTCGGATTATTCCTGGAAGCAGCCCGGCCAGCATTACCTCAACATTTACGATTACATCCGCAACAAGTAGCCCGAAGGGAACCGATGATCACCACCAAGAAGGAACTCGACGCGCTGCTGGCCGGCCAGCTCGGCCAGCCGCACGCGCTGCTGGGCATGCATCCCCACACCCAGGACGGCCGACGCGGACTATTGGTGCGCGCCCTGGTGCAGGATGCGGTGGATTGCGAGGTGGTGGACCATGCGCCGGATCCGGAGTTGCGCTATCCCATGGGCAAACACCACGCCCTCGGCTTCTTCGAGGCCTTCATCGCCGACCGCCAGGAAGTCTTCCCCTACCGTCTGCGCATCACCAAGACCAACGGCGAAATCCGGCAGTTCTACGATCCTTACCGCTTCCTGCCCACGCTCGGCGAGCAGGATGTCTATTTCTTCAACGAAGGCACCGATCACCGGGTCTATCAGAAACTCGGCGCGCACGTGCGAACCATCGATGGGGTGCTGGGGGTTTCGTTCGCCGTCTGGGCCCCCAACGCCGCCCGCGTGTCGGTCGTCGGCGATTTCAACCGCTGGGACGGTCGGTTTCACCCCATGCGCTCGCTCGGCAATTCCGGCGTTTGGGAACTGTTCGTGCCCGGCCTCCAGGAGGGAGCGCTCTACAAGTACGAGATCGTCCCCCGCCGGGGCGCCATGCGCCTCAAGACCGATCCCTACGGCTCCTACTTCGAAAGCCCCCCCAACAACGCCTCGGTCGTCTGGAACGTCCGTAAATACCAATGGGGCGATCAACAATGGATGGCGCGTCGTGACAACACCGACTGGAGACGCGAGCCGGTGCTCGTCTATGAAATGCACCTGGGCTCGTGGAAACGCAATCCCGAGGATGGCAACCGTCCGTTCACCTACCGCGAAATGGCCAGCGAACTCGTGCCCTACCTCCAAGAGATGGGCTACACGCACGTCGAGTTCATGCCGCTGGCGGAGTATCCCTTCGACGGGTCCTGGGGCTACCAGGTCACCGGCTTCTACGCGCCCACGCATCGCTACGGCACACCCGAGGATTTCATGTTCCTGGTGGACACGCTGCACCAGAACAACATCGGGGTGATCCTGGACTGGGTGCCGGCCCATTTTCCCAAGGACTTCTTCGCGCTGGCGCACTTCGACGGCACGCACCTCTATGAACACGCCGATCCGCGCCAGGGCGAGCACCAGGATTGGGGAACCCTGATCTTTAATTACAGCCGGCCCGAGGTCCGCTGCTTCCTCCTGGGCAGCGCCATGACCTGGCTGGACCGTTACCACATCGACGGCCTGCGGGTGGACGCCGTGGCCTCCATGCTCTACCTGGATTACTCACGCAAGCCGGGCCAGTGGATTCCCAACAAATACGGCGGCCGCGAGAACCTCGAGGCGATCAGCTTCCTCCGCTACGCCAATGACACCGTGCACAAGTATTTCCCCGGGGTGCTCATGATTGCCGAGGAATCCACCGCCTGGGGCGGCGTATCCAAGCCGGCCAAGGAGGGCGGACTGGGGTTTGATTTGAAGTGGAACATGGGCTGGATGCACGACACGCTGGAATACTTCAAGAAGGATCCCATTCACCGCAAATTCCACCACAACCAACTGACGTTTGGGATGCTCTACCAGAACACCGAGCATTTCATGATGACCTTCTCCCACGACGAGGTCGTCCATGGCAAAGGTTCGCTGCTGCTCAAAATGGGCGCGTATCACATCCCGGACAAGGCCCGCCAACTGCGCGCCCTCTACGCCTGGATGTGGGGCTGGCCCGGCAAGAAAACCCTGTTCATGGGCGGCGAATTCGGCCAGTCCGCCGAGTGGGCCTACGACAGGAGCCTGGACTGGCACTTGACCGAATACATCGACCACGAGGGCATCCGCCTGCTGGTCGCGGACCTGAACCGCTTCTATCGCGAGCACGCGTTCATTCCGCAGTCCGACTTCGATCCCAAGAGTTTCCAGTGGGTGAACCCCAACGATGGGAACAACAGCGTGATCAGCTTTGTGCGGTTCGGCACCCACCCGGACGAGGTCCTGCTGGTCGCCGCCAACCTCACGCCAGTGCCCCGCGACGTCTATCGCGTCGGCGTGCCGCGTGACGGGCTGTGGAGGGAGGTGTTGAACACCAACGCCCAGAAATACGGCGGGGACGGCGCCGGAAACCCCAGCGGCGCGCAAGCCCAGCCGATTCCCTGGGACGGACGCCCCTTCGCCGTGGACCTTCACCTGCCCGGCATGTCGGTGATGTTTTTCGTGCCGGAGAAGTCTGAGACGCCAAAGCCAGAAGCAGCCAAGCCCAAGCAGGTGGTCAAGAAGCCCTGAGGCGCCACTCTCCCACCCCCCTGCTCCCCACTCAAGAAAAAGTCTGGAGCACCTTCCCGGCCCCGCGCATCCTTCGCCCATGCGCAAGGTTCACCATGCCCTGTTGCTGAACTTCCACCAGCCCCCCGGCAACCTCGACGACCTGCTGGCCAACCAGGAGTGGGAAGCCAGGGAGATTCTCTGGGCCATGGACCGCATGCCGCGCATGCTCTGGGATTACGAGGACGTCGCCCGCGTGCACCTCAACCTCTCCGGCACCCTGCTCGAAACCCTCTCGAACCCGGGCTTCCAGGAGCGCGTCTATGGCATCACCAAGTGCGGCGACCTGCTCTGGCACCTCCAAAACACGAAGATCTTCGAGCTCCTCGGCTCGGCCTATTACCACGCCGTGCTCGCCCTCATCCCGCGCGCGGACTGGGACGAGCAACTCACCCGCTGGCAGGGCATCGCCAAACACCTGTTCTGGCGCTCGCAGTTCCAAGGCTTCTGGCCACCCGAGATGGGCTTCTGCATGGAACTCATCCCCACCCTCAAACAACTCGGTTACCGCTACGTCTGCGTGGACAGTCACTACGTGGAACCGGTCGAGGGCGCCACGATGCGCTGGGAGGAACTCCGCTATCGCCCACACGTCGCCCGCCACGGCGGCGCCGAAATCATCGTCGTGCCCCGCGACCGCGAACTCTCCGACGCCCAACTGTCCGGCATGGACGCCGGCTGGTTCATGCAGGAAGTGCATGAACGGACCAAGTGGTGCGACTTCCCGCCCCTGGTGCTCACCGGCACCGACGGCGACAACGGGGGCTGGTTCCGCAACACCAACCCGAAAGGCAATTTCTGGCAGGTCTTCTACCGCGAACTGCTTGACTGGGTCCGGCGCGGGGAAACGGAGATCGAGCCCATCTTCATCCACGATTACCTCGACCGCTACGGCGTGCACGGCGAAGTGACGGTGAAGACCGGCGCTTGGAACACCGGCTGGCACCACGGGCTGGGATTCCTCCAATGGACCGGATCGGATCAGCAGAAAGCGGGATTGAAACGCATCCAGGAGGTCAGCGACACTTTTCACAGACTCCGCCAGGTGGCCGACCTGGCGGCCTCACACCCACCCGAAGTGGACTACCACCTGCACGAGGCCCACTGGCGCCTGCTGCGCGCCCAGACCAGTTGCAACCTGTTCTGGGGCGAAGCCTGGGTGCCGCGACTGCATGCCGACCTGAACGAGGCGGACTTCTTTCTGCGCGAGGCGGAACGCTCGCTGCCCGCGCCGGCCCCCGCCGCTCCTTTGACGTGACCCTCCAGGAACTGCTGCCCAACCGTGAACCGTCCGACAACGACACGTTGTTGAGCCGGTTCCTCGAATACGTCGAGGACCGCCGCCTGACGCTCTACCCGGCGCAGGAGGAGGCGCTGCTCGAACTGTTCGCCGAGAAGAACGTCATCCTCAACACCCCCACCGGCTCGGGCAAATCGCTCGTCGCCATGGCCCTGCATTTCCAGGCCCTCGCCCAGGGCAAACGCTCGATCTACACCTGCCCCGTCAAAGCCCTGGTCAACGAGAAATGGCTGGCCCTGTGCCGCGAGTTCGGACCCGACAACGTCGGGCTCAGCACCGGGGACGCCTCGGTCAACCGCGACGCTCCCATCCTGTGCTGCACCGCCGAGATCCTGGCCAACATCGCCCTGCGCGAGGGGGACCACGCGCCGGTGCAGCAGGTCGTCATCGACGAGTTCCATTGGTATGCGGACCGCGAACGCGGCGTGGCTTGGCAGGTGCCGCTGCTCACCCTGCCCCAGGCCCGGTTCCTCCTCATGTCGGCCACCCTCGGCGACACCACCTTCTTCGAAGAGCAACTGACCCGGCTCAACCGCCGCGAAACCGTGACGGTCAAATCAACCGACCGCCCCGTCCCCCTCGACTTCGCCTATTCGGAAATCCCCCTGGCGCAGACCGTCGAGCAACTGGTCGCGCAGGGCAAGGCCCCGGTCTATGTGGTCCACTTCACCCAACTGGAAGCGGCCCAGAGCGCCCAGGACTTCACCAGCATCAACGTCGCCTCCCGCGAGGAGAAGAACCAGATCGCCAACGAACTCGCCGGGTTCCCGTTCACCAGTCCCTACGGACCCAGCCTCCGCACCTGGCTCAAACACGGCATCGGCATCCACCATGCCGGCCTCCTGCCCAAATACCGCGTCCGCGTCGAGCAACTCGCCCAGAAGGGACTGCTCAAGGTCATCTGCGGCACGGACACCCTCGGCGTCGGCGTGAACATCCCCATCCGCACCGTCCTGTTCACGCGCCTGTGCAAGTTCGATGGCGAGAAGACGGCCCTCCTGAGCGCGCGCGACTTTCACCAGATCAGCGGCCGCGCCGGACGCAAGGGCTTCGACGACCAGGGCTGGGTCGTCGCCCAGGCGCCGGAACATGTGATCGACAACCTGAAAAAGGCGGAGAAGGAGGCCAAAGGCGGAAAGAAAGGCGTGAAGAGCCGTCCGCCCGATCGCAACTTCGTCAATTGGGATGTGAAGACGTTTCAACGCCTCATGGCCGCGCCGCCCGAAGGCCTGACCTCCCGCTTCCAGGTCTCCCACGCCATGCTCCTGAACGTGCTGAGCCGTGACGGCGACGGCTGCCGCGCGATGCAGAAACTCATCCGCGACTGCCACGACTCCCCCAAACAAAAAACCGGCCACCGCCAGCGCGCCTGGCAGTTGTTCCGCTCCCTGCTCGATCGCAAGATCATCGAAATCGTCCAAGCCGCCGCCCACTCCGCGCTCCCCTCTCCCCGCGCCCCGCTCCAGAAGCTGCGCGTCAACGTCGAGTTGCAGGAGGACTTCTCGATGGACCAGACACTGTCGCTGTATCTCATCGAAACCCTGCCGCACCTCGATCCGGAGTCGCCCGGCTACGCGCTGGACCTGCTGACGTTGGTAGAATCGATCCTGGAAAATCCCGACGCCATCCTGCGTCGGCAGCTCGACAAGGTCAAAGCCGCGGCGGTCGCGGCCATGAAGGCCGACGGGATGGATTACGAGCAGCGCATGGAGGAGCTGGAAAAGCTCGAGTATCCCAAGCCCAACCGCGACTTCATCTACACCACCTTCAACGCCTTCGCGGACAAGCATCCCTGGGTCGGCCAGGAGAACATCCGGCCCAAGTCCATCGCCCGCGAGATGTTCGAGAACTTCCGGTCCTTCGCCGATTACGTCCGGGACTACGAACTGCAACGGGCCGAGGGCCTGCTGCTGCGGCATCTGAACAGTGTTTACAAGGTCCTGGCCCAGACGGTGCCGGACAACGCCAAGACCGAACCGGTGCGGGAAATGGAGCTCTACCTGCGCACCATGATCCGCGAGGTGGATTCCAGCCTGCTGGATGAATGGGAGAAGTTGCGCGATCCGAACTACCAGCCCCGAGCCGCCACGCGGGAATCCAAGCCGCCTCCAGTCGGCGAGTCCGCTCCCGACGTCACGCGCGACCCCCAGGCCTTCACCGCCGCCGTGCGCATCCAGGTGTTCACCGTCCTGCGCGCCCTGGCCATTGGGGATTACGAGGCGGCCGTCGAGGCGCTCGCCGGGTTGGGCGTTGCCGCGCAGTCACCCGAGCCGGGGAACGCATCCCCGGCCCCGTTGGATCCCGACGGCACGCCGTGGACCGCGGATCGCCTGAAGAAGCTCATGGAGCTCTACCACGCGGATCACGAGCGTCTGTGTTTGGACCCGGAAGCGCGCAACGCGCGCCACACCTATGTCACGCCCTCGGAAGACAAGGCCAGTTGGCGCGTCCAGCAAATGCTGGTGGATCCACAGGGACACAACGATTGGGTGGCCGAGTTCCGCGTGGACCTGCCCAAGTCGCGTGAGACAAACAGGCCTGTGCTGCAGCTCGTCAGGCTTGGCGGCCTCGCCTGAAGCCGGGGCCGCATTTGTGGCGCCGCGACGGCAGCGCGACGGCAGACCACCTCCAACTTCCTCCTCGGCCCCCCCCAAACCGTCGTCCAGGCGGAAAGCCGCATCGGCAGCGCTGGACCGCTACTTTGCCTCCAACCGAACCAGGCTCTCCGGCAAGGTGGTCAGTTCGGCGCCGGAATCCGTGCGCCACACGACGCGTCCATCAGGCAGGACGTTGACGATGGTTCCCCTCATCGAGCCGCGGAAGGTTTCGACGCGGTCGCCGGGCTGCAGTTCCGCAAGTTGGACGAGGACGACGAGGCCCGACTCCATGGAGAGACGATCGAGCACGCCCGCGACGTAGTGCGCCGCCAAAGAACCGGCCTCACGCCGTCGGGGCAGGGGAAACTCAACGAAAACCGCATCCACAATGCGGCGAGCGATTTCACCGAAGGTGTTTCCGTTGAAGAAGAGGAACGGCGCGGCGCGATGACATTCGAGCAAGAAATCCAGCGCCTCCCCGAGCGTCAGGACTTGGGGGCGGGCGGTTTCCCAGCGTTGCCGGGTTCGGTCATGAGCTTCGGCGTTATGGCCGAACTGAGCCTTTCCTCGTTCGCACGCTCCTCGATTGAAGCTGGTGACAGACTGCCAGTCCCAGTTGTTGATAAAAGCGGCTCGGCCTTGTAGCGGTGATTGTTCGTCAACACGCTCTCCATCACCATCTCCGGCGTCACCTTCTCGACCAAGTCGAATCTCAGCTTCATCGCTCATACTGTGGCTTGCGGACAGTATTTGCGCAAGGAGACACACGGGCAAGTCATGGGTGAGGCCATGTGGGCAAAGCGAGCTAGGCGAGTCAACCCCTTTCCACTTGTGCTTCGCATACAGCAGATTCAAGACGATCGAGCAGCTCCCTGCCCCTCCCCGCCTCAGAATCTCAAATAGATCCCTTTCAAATACTGCGCCTCGGGGAAGGTGGCCGGGTGATCCAGCGCATGCCCGGTGGTTTCCAATTCCGTCGCGCGGCGGTCGCCAGCCCGCGCCGCCTTCCGAACGGCTTCAAAGAACTCCTCCGCCGTCACATGTGCCGAACAGGACGCCGCAAACAGGATCCCGCCGTCCGCCAGCCACCGGATGGCGTCGGTCGCGAGCCTTTGGTAGGCCGCGATGGCTCCCGCGCGCTCGGATTCGCGCCGGGCCAGCGAGGGCGGATCCAGCACGATCAAATCGAACTGCCGGTCCGACCTGCCCCCCAGCCACTCGAACGCATCCGCTTGAACAGCCTCGTACGCACACGCCGACGCCCAAGGCTCGCCGGCATTCAGCCCCCAATTGCACCTCGCCTGCTCCAGGGCGTGCGAGCTGATGTCCAGGTCCGTCACCACCCGCGCCCCGCCCCGCGCCGCATACAGCGAGAACCCGCCGGAAAAACTGAACGCATTCAACACGCGCCGCCCGGACGCCACCTTCGCGATGCGCTCGCGATTCTCGCGCTGGTCGAGGAAGAATCCGGTCTTCTGTCCCCGGACCACATCCACCTCGAACCGGATTCCGTTCTCGAGGAACACCGGCGGCGCGTCCACCGGCGGCCCGAACAGGAGGTCGCCATCCGCCCGACCAAAATCGCGCCCGGCGGCGTCCTGGATGTTCCGGCTCAGACGCAACACGATCCGTTCCGGGGCCGGCCCCCGAACCAACAGCGACTGCAGCATTTCCAGTCGTTGCAGCCACGCCACGGAGTACAGCTTAAGCACCAACGTGGTGTTGTAGCGATCCACCACCAGTGCAGGCCAACCGTCGCTCTCGCCGTTGATCAGCCGGTAGCCGTTGGTGCCCGAATCAAACAAACTCGCACGAGCCTGCAAGGCGCGCGCCAGGTTCCTCCCAAACCAACTCTCATCAATGGTGCAGGGCTTGCCGCGGTGCAAAATCCGAACCTGAATCGGCGAGGTCGAGTCGAACAACCCCACCGCCAGGAACCGGTCGTTCCGATCGTAAAGCACGGCCAGCTCACCGTCCCGCCCCGGACGGTTTGTCTCCCGGACGCTGTCCGAGAAAACCCAGGGATGCCCGCCGCGGATCCGAGCCTCCGCCACGCGCGACACCCGCAAGCGCAGCGTGGGGCTGCCCGGCGGCGTGGAGTGCGCGGAGGCTGCAGTCATTGAATTGGCGCTGTCTGGCATCGGATCCGATTCTCCGCTGAAATTCCAGGATTGGCAGGGCTGCGCGGCGTCGCGGCCTGGGGCGCCGAAGCACCGGACGCCCTGCCAAAGCGGAAACCACGCGCGAGAACCAGTCTGTTCGGCCCCAGTCTTTATCGCGGCCCACAGCCGAGGCAATAGCCAATCGCCCGTCCTCCGAAGCTTCAGCGAAAGAGAATCCCTCCACCTTCTGCCATCTGCCTTCTTCAATCTGCCTTCTTCCCAGCCTCTCCCTGAAACGGCCCCTTCGTAGCCGCGCTGGTAAAAGCGCGGACCGGCCCTGCGAACGGGCCTCCATCCGCCCATTCACAGGGTCGGCTACGGCTTCCCTTCAGCCATTCTCATTTTGGAGCGCGGGTCCGCGACCCGCAGCAGCTTCGCCTGGAACAAAGCCACTCGAAGATTGAGAACGGCCTTCCGTGGCGGGGGTGCTGCGGCTCATGGAGCCGCGCTCCGGACCAAAATGAGAATTGCTGGCTTCCCTTCCTCCCGGGTTGTGCGCCGTGGGCCGTGGCCCTACATTGGCCGCCTTGTGATGGACGCCAATTCAATCCCAGCCCTGCCGCCGGGCACGACGCTGACGCAACTCGACAACGGGCTGGTCATCATCGTGCGCGAAGACCACAGCGCCCCGGTGGTTTCCGCCCAGGCCTGGTGCAAAGCCGGGAGCATCCACGAAGGACGCTGGCTGGGGGCCGGACTCTCCCACGTGCTCGAGCACATGCTCTTCAAGGGCACCACCACGCGCGCGGCGGGCCGGATCGACCAGGAGGTCCAGGAAGCGGGCGGTTACATGAACGCCTACACCAGCTTCGACCGCACCGTCTATCACATCGACGTCCCCAACACCGGCGCCACGGTGGCCCTGGACATCCTGTGCGACATCATGCAGCACGCCTCGCTGCCGCCGGATGAACTGGCGAAGGAACTGGACGTCATCCGGCGCGAGATGGACATGGGCCAGGACGACCCGGGCCGGCGCTCGAGCAAGCGCCTGTTCGAAACCGTCTATACCCACAGCCCCTATCGCTTCCCCATCATCGGGCTGCTCGACATCTTCAATCAGCTTCAGCCTGAGGACATCCGCGGTTACTACACCGAGAAATACATCCCCAACAACCTGTTCTTCGTCGTGGCGGGCGACGTAAAATCGGACGCCGTGGTGGCGCAAATTCGCGAGGCGTTCAAGGACAGCCGCACCCGCGCACTCCAGCCGTTGCTGCTGCCGCTGGAGCCGCGTCAAACCGCCCCGCGTGAGATCCTGGAGGAAGCGCCGGTGGAATTGGGCCACTTCCACATCGCCTGGCACATCCCCGAACTGCGCCACCCCGATGTGCCGGTGCTCGACGTCCTGGCGCTGTTGCTGGGCGGCGGTCGCAGCAGCCGGCTGTTCCAGCAGGTCCGCGAACGCGAGGGCCTCGTCCACTCGGTGGATGCCTGGACCTACAACCCCGGCAACCCCGGCCTGGCGGGCGTCAGCGCCGTCGTGGATGCCAGCCAGTTCAAGCCGGCCCGGGACGCCATCCTCAAGCAGGTCGAGCTCATGCAGGAAACGTTGGTGACGAAGGAGGAGTTGTCCAAGGCCGTGAAACAGTTCATCTCCGGCACGCTGGCGGCCCGCAAGACCATGCAAGGCCAGGCCAGCGATCTCGGTTCCAACTGGCTGGCTGCCCACGACCTGAACTTCTCTGAGCGTTACCTGGCCCACGTCCATACCGTCACCCCGGACGAGATCCGACGTGTCGCCCGCCATTACCTCAAGCCGGCCAACAGCACCCTCTACGCGCTCCTGCCCACGGGCGCCTGCCCGCCCGTGACCCTCTCGATCGAGCAACGGGTGGATCGCCCCATCCAGAAGCTCGAACTGCCCAACGGACTGCGCCTGTTGGTCAAGGAGGATCATCGCCTGCCCTTCGTGGATTTCCGCGCGATCCTGTTGGGCGGCGTGCTGGCCGAACGTCCTGCCGACAATGGCATCACCCAACTCATGGCCCGCAGCCTCATCAAGGGCACGCAGAAACGGGATGGGGAAACCTTGATGCGCGAAATCGAATCGCTCGGTGGACATTTGGACACCTACGGCGCCAACAACACCTTCGGCGTGAATGCCGAGGTGTTGTCCGAAGATTTCGAAACCGGACTGGAACTGTTCAGCGAAGTGCTCATCCAGCCGGCCTTTCCGGCGGACGCCGTCGAGCGCGAGCGCGAGATCCAACTGGCCTCCATCCGCGACCAGCGCGATCACCTGCTCCGCAGCGCCATGCGCCGCATGCGCCGCGAGTTGTGCGGGCCCACCGGCTACGGACTCGACAGCCTCGGGGAATCCGACACCGTCAGCGCCCTCACCCTGGATCAACTCCGGGCCCATCACACCCGGCTCGCCGCCCCCGGCAACTGCGTGCTGGCCATCTTCGGCGATGTGAAGGCCGACCGCGTTCTCGAGGCCGTCCAGCGGCGGCTGGGCGGCTGGAGGAGCAATCCCGAGGCGCCCACGCTCAACACCATCCGCCGTCACTCCCCGGCGACCACGGCTCTCCCGGCACACGTCAGCGAGACCCGCGACAAGAAGCAGGCGGTCCTGGTCATGGGTTTCCGCGGCACCACCTTCGACGCCCCCGACCGTTGCGCCCTGGAGCTGCTCCAGGAAGCCTGCAGCGACCTCGGCTCGCGCCTGTTCCTCCGGATCCGGGACCAGCTCGGCCTCGCCTATTACGTCGGGGCCCAGCACATGCCCGGCCTGATCCCGGGCTGCTTCGCGTTCTATGGCGGCACCGCCCCGGAGACCGTCGCCCAGGTGGAAGCCGAACTGCGCCGGGAACTCGCCGCGCTGCGGGCGGAGGGATTGACCGAGGAGGAACTCAAACGCGCCAAGGCCAAGCTGGTCGGACAACGCAAGATCTCCCGCCAGGAACTGGGTGGATTCGCCAGCATGACCGCCCTTGATGAACTCTACGCGCTGGGCTACGACCACTACACCCGCGAGGACGCCGAATACCAAGCCGTGACCTCGGACACGATCCGGGACGTCGCCAACCGTTATCTACGGGACGAAGCGGCCGCGGTGGTGGTGGTGGGTGGCCCGAGCGGATGCGGGACGCCGGGGTGACCGGCGCCCTTCAAGCCCGGCTGGAACCGGGCCAACTCTTCTCGTTTTGGGACCGCGGGTCCCTGACCCGGGCCCCTGCGTAGCCGCGCTTGTGAAAGCGCGGACAGGCGCTGCGAACCGGCGCCCATTCGCCCATTCACCTGGGCGGCTACGGTTCAGAGATTCTCAGCGCAAGACCGGGTTTCCGGGGATTCTCCCCCGGAGCGCCTCCCGCAGTACAGCGCCGGCAGCACCAGCAACGTCAGCAGCGTGTTGGTGAAGAGGCCGCCAATGACAACCGTCGCCAGGGGCCGCTGGACTTCTCCACCCACACCGACGTTGACCGCCATCGGGATGAAACCCACGGCCGCGACCAGCGCGGTCATCAGCACCGGCCGCAATCGCACCAGGCAACCCTCGCGCACCGCCTGCTCCAGCGGCGTTCCCCCTTCGAGCTTCTGCTTGATGAAAGTCACCAGCACCAGGCCGTTCAGAATCGCCACCCCGCTCAACGCAATGAACCCGACGGCCGAACTGACCGTGAAGGGCATCCCGCGCAGCCACAACGCCAGCACGCCCCCCACCCACCCCAAGGGAATGCCCGAGGCCACGATCCCCACCTCGCGCAACGACTTCAGACTGAAGTACAGCAGCACGAAGATCAGGGCCAGAGCCATCGGCACGACGAACATCAAGCGGCGATTCGCCCGCTCCATGTTCTCAAACTGTCCGCCCCACTCGAGGGTGTAACCTTCGGGCAGCGGCACCTGCGCCACGATCCTCGCCTTCGCCTCCGCCACGAAACTCTTCACGTCGCGCCCCCGCACATTGCACTGTACGGTGATGCGCCGCTTGCCCCACTCACGGTTGATGGTGGACGGCCCTTCCCGTTCGGTCACCTGGGCCACCTGGCTCAACGGCAGAACGGGGCCCGTCGCCGTGGGAATCAGGGTCGCCGCCAGCGCCTCCGGATCCGTGCGCGGCAGATCCGGCAAGCGCACCACCAGCGGGAAACGCCGTTGCCCCTCGCGCACCTCGCCCACGCGCCGGGAACCGACCGCCTCCACCACGTTCAACACGCTGCGCGTCGTCACGCCGTAACGCGCGATGGCGTCGGCATCCACCTGGACCTGCAAAAACGTCTGTCCGGTCAACTGCTCCACCGACGCCTCACTGGCGCCGCGGATCTCGGCCAGCACGGCCTGCACCTCGCCCCCCAGCCGGCGCAGTTCCTCCAGGTCATCCCCGGACACCTTCACCCCAATGTCGCTGCGGATGCCGGCGACGAGTTCGTTCATGCGCATCTCGATGGGCTGGCTGAACGCCGGCTTCAACCCCGGCACCTGGTTCAAAACCCCACGCATTTCCTCGGTCAACTCCGCCTGCGTGCGCACCCGCTTCCACTCGTGGCGCGGCTTCAAGGCCAGAAAGAAGTCCGCCAGCTCAATCCCCATCGGATCCGTCGCCACCTCCGCCGTGCCCAGGCGCGTCCAGATGTGTTCGATCTCGTCCGGGAACTCCGCCATCAACACCCGCTCGATGCGCGCGTTCTGCGTCACGGCTTCCTCGACGGAAATGCCCGCCAGCCGCACGGTGGTCCCGACGATGGCTCCTTCACCGAGTCGGGGCAGAAACTCGCCTCCCATGCGCGAGGCCAGCCAGGCCGTCAGTCCGAACAACACCACGGCCCCCGCCAACGTCAGCGCGCGGCGGCGCAAGGCCCACTCCCACACCGGCGCATAGAGCCGATGCGCCCAGCGCACCAGCCACGGATCGCGTTCCGGCACCACCCGGGGGAGGAACAGCGACATCAACACCGGGGTCAGCGTGAGCGCGATCAACAGTGAGCCGAGCAACGCAAAGATCAACGTCAGCGCCATCGGCTTGAAGAGCTTCCCCTCGATGCCTTCGAGGGTGAGGATGGGCAGGAACACGATCAGGATGATCCCCACGCCATAAGCCACCGGCCGCGCGACTTCCACCGGCGCCGCGCGCAGGACGTCGCCACGCTCGGCCAGGGTGAGCGTCCGCCCGAGGGCGCGCTGCCGCTCTCCCAACCGTCGCATCACGTTCTCCACCATCACCACCGCGCCGTCCACGATCAGGCCGAAATCCACCGCCCCCAGGCTCAACAAGCTCGCGGCGATGCCGGCTTGCAGCATGAAGCTGCCCGCGAACAACATCGAAAGCGGGATGGCCACGGCCACGATCAGCCCGGCCCGCAGGTTGCCCAGGAAGGCGAACAACACCGCCACCACCAGCAAGGCGCCGGCCAGCAGGTTGTGTTCGACCGTGCGAATCACGTTGTCCACGAGCTCCGTCCGGTCGTAAAGCACTTCGAGTTTCACATCCGGCGGCAGAAACGGCTGCACTTCGGCCAGCTTCGCCTTCAACGCGCGTGTGACCACGGCGCTGTTCTCGCCCATGAGCATGAAGCCCAGCCCCAGCACCGCCTCGCCCCACCCGTCCGCCGTCACTGCCCCGCGCCGGATCTCGTGGTCCTCCTTCACCGTCGCCACGTCACGCACCCGCACCGGCGTGCCGTCGTGGCTGGCGAGGACAATGTGGCCGAGGTCCTCGACGCCCGTGGCCACCCCGACGCCATGCACGAGCAGCGACTCGCCGCCCCGCACCACCTGGCCGCCGCCGACATTCTGGTTGTTTGCCTGCAAGGCCTCCACCAGATCCTCGAAGGTCAGCCGGTACTTGACGAGTCGGTCGGTCTCGACCACCACATGAAACTGCTTCTCCAAACCACCCCAGGTGTTGACCTCGGCCACGCCGGGCACTTTGCGCAGCTCCGGCTTCACCACCCAATCCTGCAGCACGCGCAATTCGCTCAGGGTTCGGTTGGTGTCCGCCGAACGCACGACATAGTGGAACACCTCCCCCAGCCCGGTGGCGATTGGCCCCAACTGCGGACGCCCGATGCCCTCGGGCAGTTCCACCGTCTGCAACCGCTCCGTGACCAGTTGCCGCGCCCGGAAGAGGTCCGTGCGGTCGTCGAACGTCGCGACGACCTGGGACAGCCCGAACTTGGAGATGGACCGCACATTCTGCAATCCCGGCAGGCCGCTGATGGCCAGTTCCACCGGCACGGTGATCTGCGCTTCGGTCTCCTGCGGGTTCAACGCCGCCGCCGTGGTGTTGACCTGCACCTGCACCGGCGTCGTGTCGGGAAAGGCGTCGATCGGCAGCACGCTCAGGCTGCGCCCGCCCACGAGCACCAGCGCCACCGCGAGCACGCAGACCAGCAGCCGATTCTTCAGGGAAAACTGGATGAGCCCGTTCAGCATATGTTTCCTGGGCGTCAGTCGTCGGCACAACCCGCGCCCAACCTCGACATCAGCATCGCGGATTTGAGGGCAAAGGCATGGTTCACCGCCACCTCCTCCTGCGGACGCAGCCCGGCCAGAACCTCCTGCCGTCCCTCGAATCTCGTCCCGAGCGTCACGGCCCGGACCTCGAACAGGTCATCGGCCAGTTTGATGAACACGAACGGCCGGCCCCCGACACGCTGAATCGACGCCGGCGGTACGAGCAACGACGCCTCACTCTGTCGCGTCAGGATGCGTGCCCGGGCGAACATCTTGTCCCTCAGCAGACCTTCCGGATTTGCAAACTCGGCCCGCGCCCGCGTCATCCGGGTGCGCTCGTCCACCGCCGGTCCGACCCAGGTGAGCTGGCCCCCAAACACCTGCTCCGGCAGTGAATCCACGCGCAGTTCCACCGCCTGCCCGGCCTTCACCTGTCCGAGCGCCGACTCCGGCACCTGCAGCATGGCCCACATGACGGAGTGATCCACCACGGTGAACAGCGGCTGGCCGGCATCCACCAAGGCGCCACGCACGGCGGTGCGGTCGGTGATTTCGCCGGCGAACGGCGCGCGTACTTCCATGAGCACCTGCTCCTGCGGCCTGCCGCCAAGCTCCTCGATCTGTTCCTCCGTGAAGCCCAGCGTGCGCAACTGCTGGCACGCCGAACGATGCGCGGCCTCCGCCTCCTGCAGATCCTTTTCCGAAGTCACGCGCTCCTGGCGCAGCCGGCGCTCGCGGTCCAGCGTCTGATGCGTCAGCACGGCCCGGGCGACGGCTTCCGCGATGCTCGCCGACCAGATCTTCACCAGCGTCTGCTTCTCCTCCACGGGGTCGCCCAGGTCCACCTCGACGCTGTGCACGATGCCACCCACCGGGGCGGCCACCTGCGCCACCCGGTTCAGGTTGAAGCTCACTTCGGCGAGGCATTCCACGCCATCGGCCATCGCACCGCTCTCCGGACGCGCGGTCTGCACCCCGACGATGGCCGCCGAGTTTGTCGAGGGCAGCCGCACCTTCAGGCTTTCGCCGGGCTGCAGCGCCGGCGCGAGGTCGGGATTGCAAACGGCACATTCCGCCTCCGGCACCCCGTGCTCGCCACACATCGCCACGCCATCCTCGGTCTCGGCATGGCCATGGCCCTCATGATCGTGCCCGTCGCCTTCCGCGGCCCCGTCAGTGCGGCTGCATCCGGCCAGCAGCGCCACGGCCACCAGCGCACTCAAAAACATCAGGAGTTCGTTCTTCATGGTCAGCTTTCTAGTTTGAGATCGGGACGGAACTAACTTCCGGTTGGAGCAACGCCTCCAGTTCCGCCTGGGCCACATTCAGTTCAAACAGCTTCTCCAGATACGCCAGATGCACTTCCGCGTCGGTCCGCTGCGTGTCCACGAGGTCCATGAAACCGAACTTGCCCTGCTCGAAACCGGTCTGGACCAGCCGCAACGCCTCCTCCGCCTTGGGCAGAATCCGCTCGCGGTAACGGGCCACGTGATCCATGGCCGTGCGATACCGCTCGCGCGCCTCGGTCCACTCGCGCTGCAACTGCTGTTGCACGGCCAGACAGTCCGCCCGGGCGGCCTCCACGTGGGCGTTCGCCTCGCGCTCGCGGCCCCCGCCCCGATCCAGCACCGGCAAGGGAATGGACACGCCAAGCTGCACGATCGATTCATCCGTCGCGCCGACGCGGCCACCGGCGACACCCAGCTCCACGTCCGGATACTTTTCCAGCCGCGCCCGGCGCGCTTCCAGTTCGGCACGCTCGACGGTGGCCCGCGCGGCCGCCGCACTCGGATGCCCCGTCAGCCAGTCTTCCTCCTTCACCTCGAGCAGCGCCGCGTCTGGCTTCTCGGTCAAGCCCCCGGCCAGGCGGACGGCTTTCATCTCCGGCCGGCCCAGCAGCGCGACCAACACCTGCCGCGCCGTCGCCAGGTCGCGCTGCCGTTCGGCCTGTTCCGTGCGTGCCTGCTCGAGTTGAACCTCGGCGCGCAGTTGTTCCTGGAAAGCTGCCGCCCCCGCATCCACACGCTTGCGGGCGGTGACCGCGGCCGATTCGGCGACCCTCACCAGTTGACCCGTGACTTCCACCATGCGCTCCGCCGCCAGGACACGGTAAAATCCAGCCTTCACATCGCGGACAACCTCCGTCCGGCGCAGGGCGAGTTCCTGGCCCGACCACTTCACCCCCGCGCCGCCAATCCGTCGCTCCAGCGACTTCTTCCCGGGATACGGCAGCGATTGGCTGATGCCGATGAGCTGTTTGGCGTCGGAAAAGCCGTCTCCCTGATCCACCGGCCAGTCCTCGGCGCTGAATTCCAGCTCCGGATTGCTCCATTGACCCGCTTGCTGGGCGCGGCCCGACGCCGCCTCCACCCGCGCCGCCGAGGCGCGCAGGTCATGATTGTGATCCAACGCCAGCCGGATCGCCGCCTCGAGGGTGAGCGCGTTCGTGCCGCACACGGCACCAACGTCCTGACCAATGGCCGGCAGCGCACTCGCGCCGGCCAGCGCCGCTGTCAGGAACAGCGGCAGGCAAAAGATTCGCTTCATGATCTCGCAAAACCGACAGGACAAACAAAGACAGACACGAAAGCACGGCGTGCGCTCACGCCGCGTGTGGAGGAAGTCCCGGAAGGGACGGGTCAGGCGACCAATGAAGGAGCCCGTACCGGCAAAGCCGTGCGGGCGAGGAAATGCCACCGCGGCGACAGGTCCGGCGGCGCCGCCGTCAGATCCAGCGCGGCTGGGACCGCTGGGCTTGCCTCAGGAATGAGCAACGGCGTCTGGCACGAGGAAAGACAATCCGGAGGCAGTACCAGCGGGCGGGATTGTTCCGCCCGGAACTGGGATTTCTCCACCGCGCAGCAGTCGTGGCAATCCCCGGACGGCGGTTGGGAAGCCGGGGATTCCTCCGCGCACTGGAGGAACTCGAAGCCGGTGAGGGACTCCAACGGGCAATGCGCCACGGCCGGCAACCAAGCCAAGGCCGCGACGACAAACCAGGGTTTCCTGAACCAGCGCACGTGCATACAGATAACCGCCGAACCCCGGATGTTCAAACGAATCCTGACCACTCCTCCAGGAGCGCGGGGGCAAGCGGGCGCCAGGGGCGGTCAGGAAATTGTCAGGGACTCCAGGGGAATCTTGAAAAACCCAAAAGCAAATGGTCGGAGCGACAGGATTTGAATCACTTTTCCGGGGGGTGCGGGGATGGCGGCCGCCTTTCATGACTTGACCGCTTTCCTTGGGGTTTTCGTCTCAAGAAGCGTGTTCATCTGAGAGAATCCGTACTCCACAATGGGAAGACCGTGTTTGACGCACATGCGGATTACGTCAGCCGGCGCAACCCCACCCATCGAAGCAACCCGCTCCACTTCTTTTCGAGTAGGTTCGTCAAATCGAATGGTTGTGGGATTGAGTTGGCGCATAAACCGATGTTCAACACGAGGAACCACGATGCAAAATACCGCTTGGCACCGTAGAGACTACATTGTAGTCTTTCGACGCTATGCAGCTCAAAACCATTCGCCTGCGGCCGGATCAGGCCGCGTTCATCGCTCAAGTAATCAGTGAAAGAGCTACTGACTTGAGTTCTTTTGTCCGGCTCTGTGTGGATCATTCCGCCTTGGCCGTAGCTCAATCCATTCCCCGGCGTATGCAACTCACCAAGGCCGCGCCGCCCAACATTCCGGGCATGGTGAGTATGCGCACGCTGCAAACCGCCCGCCGCAAATCCGCCCAAGCGCGGTCAGAAAGGAGGGGGGCATGACCGCAACATATTGGGCCCCCATTTATGTCCGGTATGTATCGGGGACTTACCGGGCAACCTGCGAAGGCCGCTCCGCATCTTGCACGGCCGGAGAAGCGCCGGCTGCCAAGGCCTGCGCCCGGAAAAAGTTCGGGTACAGGCTAATCCAGGTCAAAGAAGTCAACAGCGCACTGTTTATGGCTGAGGTGACAGAACGGAGGGTGCAATCATGATTACTGACACGAGACGTTCATTGAGCGTTGCGCAACAAGCGTATTTGACGCTGCTGTTAGCGGATCGCATTTCCCGGGTACAGCAGGAATTGGAGGCGTGCCACAGATTGGGAGTAAGGCCGGACTGGTGGGTGCGACAGATTGCGGAACTGAACGATTTGCTTCAACAGATCCGGATGCGTGGACTTCAATTCGAGGAGGGCGAGCAATGAAACATCCACAGAGTGAACAACCATACGTGTCGATCCACGCTAGTGCCGATCCGTCATTTATCGGTTGGTGTGTCTGCGCAAGTGATCGCAAATCAGTTTGGTATGCGTCTTTGCGCAGAGCGCGGACGGCGGCGAAACGGCTGGCCAAATCCAGAAAGGTTCAGGTGCGCGAGCAATGAAGATCAACCCGAAGCATGAGCGGCGTTGCGTCTATTGCGGTTGCACGGACAGCAAGGCCTGTGTGGGCGGTTGCAGTTGGGTGCAGATTCACGAGCACACGCACACGGGAGTGTGCAGCCAGTGCATTCCGCGTTTGGTGACAACCTTGATGGATTTGACCAAGCGCCTTCACACTCCGTTGCATGAACTGATTCAAGACAACGCCTACAGGAATTGACCTATGGACACGACACCAACAATTGAGACAGGCAACGGGACGCCGAAGAAGGTGTTTACACTCACGCCGGCCAAGTCGGCGGAGCAAATCGAAATTGAAGCGAAGTGGGATATTGCGCCAAAGATTCGTCACAGTGTTTTAGCCAAGCGTCTGCCGGCTGCGGTGAAGATGCTTTTTTGCGCGGTGTTGGACTTCAGCTTCCTTCACATGTACGGGGGCAACGGCCGGGGGAAAATCTTCATCAGCATTCACACATTGAGCGACCTGCTGCGGCATGATCGCAAGAGCATTGCGAAGTGGCGTGATCGGCTGATGGAAGAGCGGTTGATATGGTTCCGGGACCGATGGCCGGACCCGGAATGGAGGATTGTGGCGATGTGTCCACCGCCGGATGAGTTCAAGCCCCGGGAGGACGCCTATGCGCGAGGGAAGGCGGCGACATACCACGCCGACGAAGACCCGGGAGACGAGCCCCGGGAGACTGGGGGAGACCTTCCCCTAGTCTCAGTCGGAGCCAGACGCGGGGGAGATGAGGTCGATTATCACGGGAATTTTGACGCTATGTCCAATCCCGCCCCGGAAATGGGGGAAAACGTCCCCCGAAGTGGGGGAAGTTCTCCCCCGAAGTGGGGGAAAGTAGCCCCCGAAGTGGGGGAAAGTAGCCCCCGAAGTGGGGGACAGAATCCCCCAAGCTGGGGGAAGGTCTCCCCTAGTTCGGGGGAAGTTCTCCCCCAGTACGGGGGCGATTCTCCGCTAGTTCGGGGGAATCCTTCCCCCACGGACGGGGATACAATGGACCATACAAGGGAGACTCCTTTGGGAGAACGGGTAGAAAAGGAGTCTTCAGACCCGGGTACCCGAGTAGTACCCGCTCCTAAGCGGAAGGCGGGAATACCCGGGAAGGCTACTGCCGGGGGAGCCAAGGGCATGGCCGGTCCCCACAAGGCCGGGGAAGAAGAGTTCCTTGAAATGTGTCTCAAGGTGCTTGGGAAGCCGGAAATGGACCGGAACGGGGGTTTGTGGAGGATCCGTTACCGTGAGAACGCAGAGAAGGCCACCCGTTGCGTGCAAGACGTGCGTGCAAGACTGGTGGAGAACCCAAAGGTTGCCAGAAAGAGCCCGGCGGCGATGGCAACGGACAATTGGAGAAAGTTCCAATGACATGCCTGCAATTCCGAAAGAACAAGATCCGTTGGTATCGTCAAGCCAGTGACGAAGACATCATGCGCTGCATCACAGACCGGCCGAAATGCGCTTTTGCAGGCATTCACCAACAGCTTGACATGCCTTTTGCCCTGCGGGAAGCAAAGCGGAGGGGCTTGTCTTTTCAGGCGTTTGAACATAGTTTGAGCGGGTGAGAACGTCTATTGCCGTCAGTACGGAGATAAGGGACCGCTTGGAGAAGATCCGGGACATTGAAGGTCTCAAGAGCGTGAACGACGTTCTTGAGACCTTTTTGCCGGATCCGGCGTTCTACACGGATGAGATTGCCAGGCGAATCGGGACACAACGAAAGGAGAAACGTGCGGGCAGTAGCCGACAGCACACTGGTCATTCACTTCCGGAAAGCTGAGAAGACGAAGGAAGGCCGAATTAGGGTCAAGCGTTGGCTGGCCGGTCAAAGGCTGGCACTGATTACGACGCCTGTGACGTTGGCCGAGTTTTTGGCCGGCGAGAACCAACAGGATACTGCCTTGGAGTGGTTTTTCAGCCGGTTCCCCAGGCCGGTGGCCTTGACCCACACAACGGCCGTCCGTAGCGGCCGGATTCAGCTCCGACGCAAGGGAAAGAAGCTGGCAACTGGGGACGTGTTCCAAGCTGCGGTTGCAGAGATGTTCAAAGCTCAGATCCTCACCTTTGACCGGGATTACTCCGGGATTCCCGGGCTCAAAGTCACTCAATACCCCAGGTATGATCGTACGAAGCCTCAAACTTGACGACAAAATCATTGACGCCATTGACGCCATACGGCTGCACACTGGCGAGAGGTCGTTTTCGCTCGTGTTGCGAGCCTTGGCGAAGATCGGCGTTGAACGCACACTGAAACGGGAGCTTTCAGCCGGTTGGCTGAGGGCAAAAGACACGGATTTCCGGATTTCCGCCCCGCAAACGAGCCCGGAAGTATCGCCGGAGTAATACCCTAGTCGCACTCTCATGCGTTGCGGTGGGGGGCAGGATAGGACCATTGTCCGACCGTGAGCATTGCGAAAGAAGAGACTGCCGCGGACATTGTGGCCGCCAATCCCCCCCCGAAAACCAAACCGAAGGGTTTCCAGCCCAAGCCCAAGCCTTCGGAGGATCCGGTTTCGCTGCAAAAGCGCATTTCCGAGCTCGAGGACGAGCTTTCCGCTTTCAAGACCAACCAGGCTGAGGCGGAAAGGTTGCTCGAGGGAGCCCGGAAAGCGCCATCAGCCCGCACCCCGGGCAAAAGCCTCTTGGACGAAGTGAACGATTTCTTGGGGTTTGGCGCATGAATGAGCAACCCGCTGAGAATCTGGCTGGCCCGGTGGGGGGACTTCCTGCGGGATCGGCGACAACGCCAAGCCCTTCGCAAGCTGCACCGTCAGGCCCGGATGTTGAACGGCTGCGCAAGGTTCACCAGGCAACACTTGCCAAGCATGGTGTTGGATCCCCCACCCCCGACAACCCTTCGGCAGAGGATCCGGACCTACTGCCGCACGCTGGCCCTGCGATTGGCGTTGGAAGCGTTCCTTCGGCTTTTCCTCCCGGGACTGTTGAAAAGGCAGTTCGCGCTTTGTGTGGCACGCTCGACAGGTTCATTGTGCGGAGGACCTATGCGGCCGCCCTGCGGGTGTCGAAAGACGAAGCCTTGGCGAAAGCGTTGGCTGGGGATGTGGCGATGGAAGCCGACGAAAAGGATTTGATTGCCAGCCTGTCAGAGACGGTTTGCGCACAGTACCAATTGGCCGGCCAGCATGCCCCGGCCGTGTTGCTGGGGGTGGCGGTGATCGGCTATGCCGGCCGGTCCGCGTTCGTGTTGGGAAAAATCGGCGACTTGGCACGCACGGCGGCCGCCGAGAGAAAGAATTCACACCCCGAGACGGGGGCAGAGTAACAGCAAAGTGAAGCCGGGATCCTGTTCAATCCGGTGGGGGATCCCAAATTGAGCCAGCCCTGAGGCTAAGAACCGGGTGGAGAAATGCCCCCCCTGATTGCCCAGGCAATCAGGCGACGACAAGACCCGGCTGGGTCATCTGGCAGCCCAGCCGGGCACTTGCAATCACGTGAACCTTTCGCACAAGCCTTCCAAGCTGCTGATTACCGGGTGTTCCGGGTCGGGCAAGACGACGTTTGCCATGCGGTACCTGTTGGGGAAGGTGGCGGGTCCGAAGTTCATCTTTGACCACGAAGGGGAGTTTGCGCTGAGGCTCAAAACCCCTTCCTGCCGGTCGCCTCAAGAGATGTTTGACGCCTTGCCCTCCGGCTGGGTGTTGTTTGACCCGTGCCGGATGTTCCCGGGGGATTTGGAAGCCGGCTTTCGCTTCTTCCTCGAGTGGGCTTTCAACGTGTCCACCAAGCTGGGGGGAAACAAGCTTTTCGCGTGTGATGAACTGCAAAAGCTGGTGGGGACCGCGAAATGCCCTTGGGAATTGGCCTTGGTGCTCGAGACCGGACGCCGGCACGGCTTGGATACGCTCATGATTACACAACAGCCCAACTTGATTCACAACCGGGTGCGCAACCAGACGACGGAGGTTGTCACGTTCCGCCAGGTGGACAAGGCGGCCGTCGGGTACCTGGAGGATTTAGGCTTTGACGCTGAAAGGATCCGGAAGCTTTGCCCGGGCAGCTACCTGTTGCGCAACCTGCAAAACGGAGCGGAAAGGCAGGGCAGCGTTTTCCGGGTTTCTGCCGAGGGTCAGGACAGCGGAAGGCCGATCAAGACGCCTGTAATCGAATCCTAGGAGGCCCGACTGGAAGCAAAAGACGGAAAACGCCCGCGATAGGCTTTCCAGGCGGATCCGGTCCCCAGGTAACGGCACAACCCCGGCCCGTCTGAGAAGCCCGGAATTGCCCCCCACTGAACAGCCCGCCGCTCGATTACGGGATGAGCGGCCCGGAAAACCACACCGGAGCAATGGCTGGCCTGAATGACGTTCCAAATCGTTTTCCAACTCGATTTGTGCCGGTTGCGCCGCACAAAGAGGGCACAGAACTGCGCTTCAACTGGATCCTGAGCGCGAGCCCAAAGCTCAGCGTCGGAAATGACTCCGGAATGCCATTTGTAGGCGTCGGGCATTTCGACAAAGCAGGCAAACACCACGGGGTTTTGTCCGGCCCAGAATTCCGCATCGGCGGCCGTGGCCGGCAAGACATTCATGGGGACAGCATGTCAGCCGCGTGAATGGTGGCCCCAGTGACAGAGAACCACGCAGCGGGAGAGGTGGCGTTCAGCCAGGTGGGGGTGAATTCACACGGGACCCAATCCAGCAAATTGCTGCTGGTCATGCCCCGAGGGGTGAGCAAGACGGCGGATTGAGCATGAACCAAGGGCGGGGGGATAGGCACGGTGTAACCGACTTCATTCGAGAAGTGGCTTTCCAGATCGTTGGTTCCCACGGCCGTGGCGGCAAACCAGTAGGTTTTCCCTACGTTCAGCCCGGAAACAGTCAGGTTCGTTGCCAGGCCGGCATTCGTGGTAGCGGTGTAGGTACCGGACAGCGTTCCGTAATGGACGCGATACGACGCAATCCCAGCATCGGGGGAGGGGTCCCAGGCGAGCGTTACGTCTGCGGAAAGGCAGTAGATCAGGGAGGCCAGCCAGATCAGGAGCACGAAAAGGGCGGAAAGGGCGGTTTCAAGGGGGCAAGGCCAGCTTTCCAGCCCCGCATTTGACTTATAGGCCGCTTTGATTGGCGGCCCGCTGTCTTGACCCTCCCCGGGCAAACTCATTCGGCCACGCGGGACGGGGTGATTTTGCTGGCCTTGATTTCCTCGAGTGTGGGGAGCTTGGCCAGTTCGGACCATTCATCAGGGGAAGGACGCCAGCCGGGGGGCTTGCCTGTCCGCGCCGCCCAAAC
>JALOTZ010000069.1 GCA_025457615.1 Verrucomicrobiota bacterium | reverse complement strand
GACGCCTGTGGTCAAACCTGTCACCGCCAACGCCGGTTGCTCCTGACCAATCATGACTTGGGCATGCCGATTCCCTCGAAGGAACTCCAACTCGGCCTGGATTTCTCCGCCCGACTCCCTGAACTGTTTGGGAGCACCGAGATGGGCGAAGATGTTCTGCGGGTCCTGAACGACTACCTCAGGCTCTACCTCCGCATCCACGAGGATGTGAACGGGGAGCTTCCTCATGTTCGAGCCGCAGTGAAGTGGGCTGCGGGTCTCCGTTGATCGGGTCAAAGCGTGGATCAGGATGCGGCAATGCAGTGATCCACTCCGCCACACCGCGCAACCCAGCCCCAGCCCGAATGCGGAATCGCCGTCACCTGAGGGTGAATCAGAGCAAACGTGCGATGAGCACAACTGAGGGGAGACATGCGAGTAAACCGGCGGGACGAAGCGCCAAGGGTCTGTTTGTCGCGCGCAGCCGGCTCCCCGTCCGCTTCAACGGCCGCAGTCTCGATTTCCCGCCGGAAACAGCAAACGATTTCACCCGGTCTGCGTGGTTGCACAGCGGGGCCGGGTCTGGCAGACATTGCGTCCCATGCTGAAACTCGGAGTCAATATCGACCATGTGGCCACGCTGCGCGAGGCGCGCTACCGGGGACGCGGCGCCGGCGAGCCGGATCCAGTCGCCGCGGCGCGCGTGGCGGAACAGGCGGGCGCACACGGCATCACCGCTCATCTGCGCGAGGACCGGCGCCACATCCAGGACCGGGACATCTGGCAGTTGAAGGAAGCGGTCCAGACGCGCCTGAACCTCGAGATGGCCAACGCGCCCGAAATCGTCAAGATCGCCTGCCAGCTCAAGCCCGACATCGTCTGTCTGGTGCCGGAACGGCGTCTGGAAGTCACCACCGAAGGCGGACTGGATGTCGCGCATCACCTCTACTCGCTGAGCGAAACCCGCAAGCATCTCAACGACGTGGGAATCGAGGTCAGCCTGTTCGTGGCGCCCGACGCGAGGCAGATCGAGGCTTCGGCCCAGGTCGGGGCGCAGTTTGTGGAACTGCACACCGGAGCTTTTGCCGAGCGCTTCGACACGGGGCCGGGGCGGGCCGAGGAGTTGGCGCGCCTCAAACAGGCGGCGCAACAGGCCCATGCCGCCGGCCTTCGGGTCAACGCGGGTCATGGATTGAACAACGAGAATGTCCGGGTGCTGCTGGGAGTTCCCCACTTGGTGGAGTTGAACATCGGGCACAGCCTCATGAGCCGGGCCATCCTGTCCGGGCTGGACGCGGCGGTGCGCGAGCTGCTGAAGGTCATGGCGGATTATCGGGATGGCGCCGATTGACGTCCGGCGGCTACGGGGCGGTAGTCGTGGACGTGAGTCCGCGCTGGTTGGACGGGGGTGGCGTGGCGCTGGCGAAGGGGGTACGCAGGGTTCGGGATATTGGCGCCGACTGACGTCAGGCGGCTACGGGGGGGTGGGTTTGGGCGTTGAAAAGGCGGCGGGGGTGCGGCATGGTGGCGGCGCATGCTTTCTTCCGAGGCTCTGGACGAGTTGATGATCTGCCGCCTGGATTCGGCGCGGCGCAGTGTCGAGCCGTGCACCATCGTGATCTTCGGAGCCAGTGGCGACCTGACCTCGCGGAAGCTGATCCCCGCCCTTTACGACCTGCACCAGCAGAAGTTGCTGCCGTCGGATTACCGGATCATCGGCTTTGCGCGCAGCGCGAAGGCGGATGATGTCTGGCGAAAGGAATTGCTGGCGGCCTTCGAGAAGCTGCCCCGCTCCCGCAGGGTGGAACCGGGCGCCTGGAAGGAATTTGCCTCCAAAGTCCACTACTGCCGGGGCGACATCGACGACGGAGACTCCTTCCAGAAGCTCAAGACCTTGGTGGCAGGGTTTGGAGCGGGACCGTTGTCGCACAACCTGCTCTTCTATCTCGCGATTTCGCCCAGCCGGTTCGGGCAGGCGGTGGCGCAGTTGTGTCAGGCGGGTTTGTTGTGCCGGGACGATCCCCACGGCTGGCAGCGGGTGGTGGTGGAGAAGCCCTTCGGGCACGATCTGGCTTCGGCGCGCGGACTGAATCACGAGCTGACCCGGCACGCGCACGAGGACCAGATCTTCCGCATCGACCACTATCTGGGCAAGGAGACGGTGCAAAACCTCCTGACCTTCCGGTTTTCCAACGCGCTGTTCGAGCCGTTGTGGAGCCGGAACTCCGTGGATCATGTGCAGATCACGGTCAGCGAGAGCCTGGGCGTGGGGCGCCGGGGCGGCTATTACGAGGAAGCGGGGGCGCTGCGCGACATGGTCCAGAACCACATCCTCCAGGTCATGTCCCTCGTGACCATGGAACCGCCGGTGTCGTTGGAGGCGGAACCCATCCGGGATGAGAAGGTCAAGCTGATCGAGTCCATTCGCGCGATTCCGCCGGAGCAGGTGTCTCGCATGGTGGTGCGCGGGCAGTATGCGGCGGGCGCGGTGAACGGCGCCGCGCAGGCGGCTTACCGCCACGAGCCCCTGGTGCGCCCGGATTCCAACGTGGAAACCTACGTCGCGCTCAAGCTGCACGTGGACAACTGGCGCTGGTCCGGTGTGCCCTTCTACGTGCGCACCGGCAAGTGCCTGCCCCTGAGCGCCAGCGAGGTGCGCGTGCAGTTCCGTCCCACCCCCAACGTGCTCTTCGCCGCCCGCTGTGGTCCGCGCCTGGACGCCAATTCCGTCACCATCCGGCTGCAGCCCAACGAGGGCATCACCATGCGGATCAACGGCAAGGTGCCGGGGGCGAGCATGCAGATTCGGCCGGTCCGCATGCACTTCAGCTACGACGCGGAATTCGGCGCCTACACTCCGGAGGCGTATGAGCGATTGCTGCTCGACGCCATGGCGGGTGACGCGACGCTGTTCCTGCGGCGGGACGAGGTGGAGGCGGCGTGGACCCTGGTGGACTCGATTCGCGCCGGTTGGGATGGCGTGCCGATGGGCGAGCGGGAGTTTTACCCGGCGGGCACGTGGGGTCCGAAGTCTTCCGAGGACTTGCTGGCGCGTTCGGGACACGCCTGGCGCGAGCCGCAACCGCTCCAGCGAACGAACCCCGCGCCGGACCGCGCTCCATGAATAGCTACACCCTGCAATTTCCGCCCTGCGAGATCCGCGGGTTTGGGTCTGCCGACGACCTGGCGCAGGCGGCCGCGCGGGACTGGCTGGAGTGGTTTCAGACCATGAGTTTCAAGGGTAGGGAAGCCACCGTGGCCCTCTCGGGGGGGCGGATTGCGAAGGCGTTCTTCGAGGCTGCGACCAAAGTGCTTGCCGGTCACCCGGACCTCCTGGGCAAAGCGCACTTCTTTTGGGCGGATGAACGGTGTGTACCATCGGACCATCCGGAGAGTAATTTCGGGATGGCGTGGAAGCACCTGTTCAAGACCAACGGGGTTCCGGAAACCAACCTCCACCGCATCCCAGGGGAAATTGAGCCCGAGCTGGCCGCCAGTACGGCCACCCGGGGACTGGTTAAATGGACGTGGACAGCTCCAGGTGAGGTTCCGTGTCTGGATCTTGTGTTGCTGGGGATGGGGGAGGACGGCCATGTCGCATCCCTTTTCCCGGGGGAGTCCCCGGAAGTGATGGCGGCTCCGGAGCATTTTCGGACGGTCATCGCTCCCAAACCGCCCTCTCAGCGGATCACCATCAGCTACTCCGTGCTGGCTCGGGCCGAGAATATCTGGGTGCTGGCTTCCGGCAGGGGCAAGGAGGAGGCTTGGAAATCTTCGCTCCGGCTCCCCGACCACACGCCCCTGGGCCGGGTGTTGCGGTCCCGCACCCATACCCGAATCTACACAGATCTCTCTTGCGCAGGGCCTTTTGAAGACCAGACTTGAATCCGGCCGTCAGACCGGCGGCCCTGCAAGAAAAACTGGCCGCCGTTTGAACGAAACCGCGTCCGGGTACATCTTATCCTCAGATGATTTCGCTGTTCGTTAGGGTTGGCAGAGAGGTTTTGCTTGCAATGCGGTCCGAACAGCGACCCACCTAGTTGGCCGCATTGCACTTCTGAGCGTCGTGGACGACGGCGTATAAACCTCATCGTCCTGAAAGGCCGGACACTTGTCCGGCCTTTCGTTTTGGAGTTCGGCGTTGCCTGTCTTGCGGGCGGCGGCTAGGCTGGCGCGAATGAAACACGTCCTCGACTTCGAGAAGCCGATCGTCGAGTTGCAAGAGACGCTCAATGAGTTGCGCAAACATCCGGAGCCCCACCTGCCGGACCTGAGCATTGAAGACGAGATTGCGTTGATCGAGAAGAAGCTGGAGGAAACCCGGCGCCATGTCTTTACGAACCTGAGCGCCTGGCAGCGGGTTCAACTGGCACGACACCCCAAGCGGCCTTACTCCATGGATTATCTTCGGTTGGCTTTCGACGAATTCCATCCACTGCATGGGGATCGGTTGTTCTCGGATGACAAGGCCATGGTGGGCGGATTAGCCATGATTGGCGGGCATCGGTGCATGGTGGTCTGCACGCAGAAGGGGCGGGGCACCAAGGAGAATATCCTCCGCAATTTCGGATCGGCCCATCCGGAGGGTTACCGGAAGGCGTTGCGGCTGATGCGGTTGGCCGACAAGTTTGGGCTCCCGATCATCAGTCTCATCGACACGGCCGGTGCTTACCCGGGCATCGGGGCCGAGGAGCGGCATATCGCGGAAGCGATCGCCGTCAACCTGAGGGAAATGACGATGTTCCGTGTTCCCATCGTGGCGGCTGTGATCGGTGAAGGAGGGTCAGGTGGAGCATTGGGGATTGGGGTGGCGGACAAGGTGCTGGTGCTGGAAAACGCCTACTACTCGGTGATCAGCCCCGAGGGTTGCGCTGCGATCCTCTGGAAGGACCGGGGCGCCGCGGCCAAGGCGGCTGAAGCTCTCAAGATCACGGCCAACCACCTGCTGGCTTTGGGGTTGGTGGATGCAATCGTGCCCGAGCCCTTGGGTGGCGCCCACACGGATCCAGAAGCGACCAGTTCCAACCTTCGCGAGCATCTCATCAATGCCTTGGAAGAACTGCAGAAGCTCTCGCCCGAGGACCTGCTCCAGCATCGGTACCGGAAGTATCGCGCCTTGGGCAGGTTCAGCGAGGAAACCGCCCCCGCCCAGAACCCGGAACCACCCGAGGGATAAGGTGCCACCGTCCCGCACTACCCTTTGCCAGTGATGCTCTATCCGCTGACCTTTCACCCCATCTTCAAGGAGCGCGTCTGGGGAGGTCGCAGCCTGGAGCGGCTGTTTGCCAAGCCACTGCCGGACGGAAAACGCATCGGGGAATCCTGGGAAATCAGCGACCGTCCCGGGGATGTGAGCGTCGTTGCCCAGGGTCCGCTGGCGGGGAAAGATCTCCGCTGGCTGATGGAGCATCAGCGCCAGACCCTGCTCGGGGATGCGCCCGACCAGCAGGGACGCTTTCCTTTGCTCATCAAGATCCTGGATGCACAAGAAGACTTGTCCCTCCAGGTCCATCCACCCGCCAGCCAGGCCGCCGACCTCGGGGGCGAGCCGAAGACGGAGATGTGGTATGTGGTGGACGCGGCTGCCAACGCCGCGTTCTACGCCGGACTCCGGCGCGGCGTGACGCGAACCGGGTTCGTGCAACGGCTGCGGGACGGGAGCGTGGCGGAGTGCTTTCACCGTCTGGCGGTGGCCAGGGGGGATTCGCTGTTCCTCCCCAGCGGACGGGTGCACGCCATCGGCGGTGGCAATGTCCTGTTCGAAATCCAACAGAACTCGGACACCACCTACCGCGTTTTTGATTGGAACCGCGTGGGGCTTGACGGACGGCCGAGGGAACTGCACGTCGAGCAGTCGCTGGAGTGCATCGACTTTGAGGACTTTGAACCCGCACTGGCGCCGCGCGGCTTTTCGTCTGATGGCGCGTCTCAGTACCGGTTGCTGGCCGATGACGCGCTGTTCCGCGTGGAGGTTCGCCGCTTGCGTGGAGGGGGCGGGTTTGCGACGCCCGCCGGCCGCATGACCATCGTGGGCCAGGTCGAGGGGAATTCCAGCATTGGCTCCAAATTCGGCGAGGTGTGGCTGGTTCCGGGCCAATTCAGCTTGATCCCGGCCAGTGTGGAGGACGCGCAGTTGCGGGCGGAGGGTGACTGTGAGTTCCTGATCATCACGGTGGGGACGGGACGATGAGTTTGAGCCTGGTTCAACACACGGGGTTCGAGGTGGCGCGCGTGGGGGAGGGGAGGCGCCTTTGAATCCATGAAGCCCGGCGCTGTCCATTTCATCCAGAACTGGCTGGTGAACACCCTGGGCGTGCTGGTGGCGGTGGCGGTATTGCCGGGGGTGGACTGCACCAGCGGCGGTCAGCTCGTCCTCGCCTCGCTGCTGCTCGGCATGCTCAACGCCGGGGTGCGCCCCTTCCTGCTGTTCGCCGCGCTGCCCTTGCTGGTGATGAGCCTGGGCCTGTTCCTGATCGTCATCAACGCGGCGTTGCTCTACTTCGTCGCCTGGGTCGTTCCCGCCTTCACCATCGACTCCTTTGGCTGGTCCCTGCTGGCAGCCCTCATCATCGGCCTGGTATCCCTGGTGACCAACGGCCTCCTCGGCAGCCGGCAGACGCGCATCCGGTTTCGACGTCAGCGTCCGCCCGGGCGCGACGACGACCAGCCTCCGTTCATCGACGTCTGAGCTGGTAGCTGACGCGTTGAATGGGCTTGCCCGCCGCCAGGAAGTCCCGCTCGAAGTCCGTTGGAAACCATCCCAGATCCTGAGGCGGCTCAGCCCGCTCGAAGGCGTCGGCGCGGTTGAACACGGACGTCATTTGCTCGAAATAGTCCGGGTCGTCGGTGCGCAAGTGCACGCTCCCTCCCGTCGTGAGGGCCTGTTCCGCCAGTGACGGAAACCGCTCATGGATCAGGCGGTGTTTGTGATGCCTCTTCTTGGGCCAGGGATCCGGGAAGTAGATGTGCAGGGCGTCCGCGCAATGCGGCGGGAGGAGATACTCGAGAAAGTAGGCGCACTCGATCCGCACGCCACGCAGGTTCCTCAGTCCCAGCCGTCGGCCTTTGCGATCCAGTTTGCGGATGCGGCCCAGGAGCCGCTCGACGCCGATGAAATTCCGCTCGGGATGTCGCTCTGCGTAGGCGAGCAGGAATGATCCGTCGCCGCTTCCCAATTCGACCTCCAGCGGTTGAGGCACGGGAAACAAGTCGGCCAGATCCAGCCGCTCCACGATGGACGGGAGGGCATAGACCAGATCGTTCGGAAGGTCCGAGGGCTGGATGACTTGGGCGTGCATCAGTTTCCCGGGGTGGCCCCGGTCTCATCCGCCGGTCGAGACGCTTACTCGGGCCGTTCCGAATCGGTTCCCAACGCCCAGCGGATGCCGCCCAAAAGGTGCTGCTGATACTGGCGGCTGACCTCGGCCGGGTTCTTGCGCTGGCCGTCCTTGTCCACCCAGGCCGGGTCCCAGATGTCTTCGCGGTGCCCGAGCGAGGTGTAGAAGACCCGGCCCTGCCCGAACATCTTGCGCCAGGCCACCGGGTAATCGCCCGGGGTCTGGTCGTTGGGATGCTTGTCGAGCGTGAGCAGGCCCTGAACCTTGGCCCGGTCGAAGTCCTTGAACTGGTAAATCTCGTCGTAAACCTTCCAGGTCGCACCGAGATGCCGGCATGCGCTGCATCCCGGATCCTGGTTGATGATATCCACTTCCACCTGCGGCCCGTGCCTGAGGAAATGTCCCCCGATCATCTCCGTGTAGGCGGGCAACCCCGGGAACGTGTCCGTGGCCGAGTGCACGCCCACGAAAGCCTTGCCTGAGCGGATCCAGTCCAGAAACGCCTGCGGGTCCGGCAGGGGCAGATCGCCGGTGGTGTTGGCAAACACAATGGCATCATAGTTCTTCAGCGCAGCCGGACTCATCTTCTCCGCCAACACAACCCGAATGGCCTCGTGCACCTTGGCCTTGTCCGGTTTGCCGTCCGCCCCCTGGAATCGGGCTTCGGTGGGATCCACCCGGGCGTATTCCACCGTGAACTCCCGGGTGCGCTCGGAGAGTTCGCCCAACACCTTCTCGGCGGTCGGGATGGAACTGTGACGGAAGCCCGTGGTGGTGCTGACGATCAGGAGACGTTTCATGGCGGGATTCGGATGTGCCTGCGCCAGGGCAGGATTGGCGGAACTGCAGGCGGCGAGCCCGATGGCCAGGGTCAGGGACAACGAACAACCAGACAGGCGAGGATTCATAGATGGATTCAAAGGATGACGACTCACGGCCGTGTGGCATTCAAAGGCGGCCTTGCGACAAAGAAAAATGGTCGGGGCGGCGAGATTCGAACTCGCGACCTCTTGTACCCGAAACAAGCGCGCTAGCCAGGCTACGCTACGCCCCGACCTGGGCGGAAACTGTGCCCTGCCAGGCCCCGAGAGGCAATGCGAAACTGACATCGAAATTGGAGGCTCGAACAACGACAACCCGTCCGCCGGACAGATGCTGTCAGCCGGCAGGTGGAGGGTTGGATGGGCTCAACAGTCTTGCTCTGCGATCTTTGGGACTGCAGCCCTGCCCGTTTCCTTTTCCCATCCGTGTGATCCGGAAAGGGCCAAGCGCAGCTTGGTGGTTCTTGTTAACTGAATTTGTTCGTCACTCCGCCCACCACCTCCAGCTTGGCGATGCGCCGCGAATTGGCGTCATACCAGTTCTGCAACACCGGCACCCCGTTGCTCGATACCTCCACCAGCCGGTCGGCCGAATCCCATTCGTAGGTCCAGTTCTGGCTGCCGGAGACCCAGTCGGTCAGGTTCCCATTGCCATCGTGGCTGAAGTATTCCGTGACCCCGTTGGTCCACGCCACGTTGCGCACCTGCGCAGCCGTGTTGCCCGAAACGTCCGTCACCGTCACCCGCAGCGCATTGTGCCCCGGGTCCACCGGCACGTTGGACAGGCTGAACGTCCCGTCCGCCAGGCTGACCCGGGCGCGCGATCCCCGGCAATCCGCCCAGGTGTTGGACCATTTGGTGGTGTCCGGCTCCGGCTCGACCTTCCCCGTCACGGTGATGTTCGTCACCCCGGGGGAGGTGGTGGGCAGGCGCCCGGCAATCTCGTTGTCGGCGTTGTACACCCACTTGCTGTCCGGGGTGGCGTTGAGCCAGTTGCCCGCCTCGTCGTAGGTCCAGGCATTGGGCATAACGGGTCACCGCCCCGTTGTTGGTGATGGTCAAGCCGCCAGTTTCCACAATTCACGGCCCGACCCCTTCGCCACCCCCGCCGCAACGGCTCGTATTGGGCCTCCTCCATCTCCTGACGCCGCCGCGCCTCCATCCGCCGCTCAAACCCCTTTCGCCCCGCCGCATCGTCGGCGCCAATGCCATGCTCACCCAGCAACCGGTCCACCTCGTCCTGAAAGATGTCCTCCCGCCGGTCCCCACGGCTCAGGACATGGTTCACCCCGTGAGATATCTCGCAGCGCTGGGATCGGAAGCTTGGCAAGCGTGAGGACGAAACACGCGCACAGCAGAACACGGAAGCAACCCGCTATCTCACGGGGTAAATGGCCCCGGGAAACTCGACTCGCAGCTTGCGCGGCATGGGTCGGGAGCCTCTCCGCGTTTCGGCCTGTGGTCAAGACTATGGTTTGCCCCCTGCTTCGTTCGGGATGCTGAAGGTGCCGTTGACCGGGCTGACGGGCACGGTGGTGTCCCCGAGCGTGGCCACGCTCTGATACCACTTGTTGTTGTTGGGACCAGGGTCCACCTCGCCGGTCACCGTGATGGGGACGGTGTTGCTGCCGGCCAGAGGCAGGCGTCCGGTGATTTCATTGTCCCTGTTGTACACCCATTTGCTGTCCGGGCTGGCATTGAGCCAGTTGCCGGCCTCGTCATAGACCCAGCCGTTGGTGGTGGCGCCGGTCACTTCATTGGTCAACTGCCCGGCGGCGTCGTAGGCATAGCGCGTCATGGCCCCGTTGTTGTGATGGTCAAGCCGCCAGTTTCCACACTTCACGGCCCGACCCCTTCACTCCAGATGAATCAGCCGTTCCCCCACAAGTGTCAACGTTTAGGACTGACCCGTTTACTCGTCCCCAGCTCCAACCGCTTCGCTATCCATCCCACCGTCAGGATCGTCTCCCGCCTCAGCCGCGCTGCCAGCGCCAGCTTGACGGGGTCGCTCTTT
>JALOTZ010000068.1 GCA_025457615.1 Verrucomicrobiota bacterium | reverse complement strand
GGACTTCGCAAAATGCCCTTCGGTGAAAAGGGAGCCGACCACCTAAAGTGCAAGCAATCAGGACCAGGCACCATTCGCGTTGGCGCCGTCGCTCTGATTTCGAGAGCAAATTAACAAACAACAACGTAACGGAGCAGTATTCATGAAGAAGTCACTCACCATCCTGTGCAGCATGGCCTTTTTGGCCGCAAACGTTCAAGCGAACCTCATCATGCAGGAGGGTTTCAACTACACCATTGGATCGAACAATCCCGACCCCGACGGCGGCCTGAATGGCGGCAACGGGTTGCCCGCCACCAATGTGGGCGGCAATCCCACCGGCACCAGCACCGGCCTTCGTGGAAATTGGGGCACGTCACTCGATGTGGTCAGCGGACTAACCTACAGCCAAGGCCCCAATCAACTGACAACCTCGGGCGGCGCCGGCCAAGTCAACAACGCCACTTGGGGCACCGGCAGCATCGCCAACTACCGCTTCATGACCACCGATCCGTTCATCAGCTTCCGCGACGGTGCATCCACCTCCGGGGCCTTCGGCGTGGACGGAACGACGCTCTACGCCAGCTTGCTGATGAAGCTGAATGCAAACTTCGACAGCACCACAATAGCCCGCATCACTCTCTCCAGTGCCCCCGGCGGCAATGTCTTCATCGGAGCGAACATCGGTGACAACGACGCGACCCCCAACTGGGGCATCTCGACGGTCAATAATGTCAGCATCGTGAACACCACCGTTCCAGCCGCCGCCGGCGACACGGCCTTGTTGGTGCTGCGCTACACCTTCGGAGCCGCGAATGCCGACACCTTGAACATGTGGGTCAACCCAACCCTAGGTGGGCCGCTGGGAGCCTCTGATGCACAGATCACCGGCAATCTCACCATCAACGGCATCTTCAACAACACCCGTCCCGACACCGCCAATGTGATGGTGATCGACGAATTCCGCCTGGGAGAAACTTTGTCCGATGTGACGCCCTATACGGTCGTTCCCGAGCCGTCGGCTCTCGCCTTGGCCTGGGCCTGGCGGGCTTGCTGATCCGCCGCCGTTGACCCCTTTCGGGTTGGTGATCATGAGAGGGACGGACGTGAGTCCGTCCCTTTTGTTGTACGCCGCCGTCCTGCGGTTCTTGTGGCGCGGCGGGGGAGTCGTTGCGATTGGGGGAGGAACCCCAATTACCCGGCGAGGCGGGTGGGGGGCTGGCGCGTGGTCTTCCCATGCATCCAGCGGCCTGTGACGAACAGTTCGTGGCAGGTCCGCGGAAGGCCCCGTTGATTCAGGCGCAGTTGCTGCACCACAAGGTCCACCGCCGCCCCCCCGACCTCCGGCATGTTGGGATCAATGCCACTCCACCCCTTCACATCCGCGGCCAGGTAGAGATGAACCAGCCCGATGTCCCTGGGCACCCGCCGCCCGGTGGTCTCAATCCAGCCCCGCGCCAGATTCGTCGAGCAAATCACCACGTCCGGGCGGTGGCGGTCCAGCCAGCGGACGAACGGACGGGACGGCTCCATCGCCGCGTTGTTGTCGAACAAAATCGGCACATGCTCGGCCCGGGGCCAGTCCAGTTGTTGCGCCAGAAACCCGCCGCGATACAGCAGGTCGCTGTGGGCGTCCATCCAGCGCGAGATGACCAGGCCGATGCGACGATACCCCGCCTCGCGCAGGTGTTCACAGGCCAGGCGGATGTTCCCGAAGTAATCGAAACTGGCCGTGTGATAGACATTCTCGTTGGCCTCGTCCGGGGGGGATTCCTGTCGGGCGATGCTATGTTGCAGGCCGATCACCGCCACCGACAACTCGGGCCAGCGGCGGAAGGCGTGCGAGTAAAGCGAGGAGAGCGGCAGAATGACGCCGTGGATGCCCCGGGCACGGATCACGCGGCAATAACGCGCGATGTTGACCTCGGCCTTCTGGCTTTCGACGCGGTCCAGCCAGATTTCGTCCAGCACGAAGCCCAGTTCCTTGGCCCGGCGCGCCGCCCCCTCGTACAGACCGCGCGTCCAGGGCGCGTCATGCCAGTAGCTGGCATTCGGGTGATCGTTCACCCAGCCGATGGTGGCCTGGTAATGAATGGGCTGACCGGAGCGGACATGGGCCTGGTAGATGGACACCAGGGGGTTGGCCTGGTAGCCCAGCTCGCGGGCGATGCGCTGGATTCGCTTGCGGGTGGCCGGCGAGATCCGCGGATCATCCCGCAACGCGCGCGAGACGGTCATCTTGTGGACCTGCCCAAGCTTCGCGATGTCCTCCAGGGTGATTCGGGCCAGCTTCAATGTGGAAGAACCTACGGAAGCGTTCGGAAGCGTCAAGCCCGGGCTACCGGTAGCGCAACCCCGGCCTTTCTCCAGTCGCTGCCGCCCTTACCCTCTCACGCAACGGTGCCCCCCGCCAGTGAACCCCGGGCGCCACCCGCGCCTCGCATGAAACACCCGCGGACGCTTCCGCTGTCAACCGTGCTCACGGCCCGCCCGCCCCGCGGCTTCCCCGGGCCACGGCGGGCCTTGTGCGTCGTGCTCGTCCTGCTCGCGGCCCTGCCCGCCCGCGCCGTGCCCCCCGCCCGCGTCCACCGGTTTCAGCATGCCGCCTCGGACCTGCGTCTCGACGAACAAGACGGTTTTCAGCAGGTGCACCTTGGCAACGCCGGGGTGCACTCCGACCGACCCGGCGCGCCGTCCCTGCCGGCCCGGTTTGTGCACCTCCTGATCCCGCCCGGCACGACGGTGACGGGATTGACGGTGCGCGCCACCGAGCGGGTGGTGCGGCGTGGGGTGAAGGTGCTGCCGATTCAAAGGACGCGGGTTCTCGACGGCCGCCCGGCTCCGCAGTTTGTGCCTCCCGATGCGAAACATTACCAGTCCGCTCAACCCTATCCGCCCCACTCGGCCCGTTTGCTCGGCGTCGGCCAACTGCGCGGCTTCACCATCGCCCAGGTCGAACTCAACCCCGTCCGCTATCGCGGACAAGGCGGTGAGGTGCTCCTGGCCGAGGATCTGGAAATCGGGCTGGAACTGTCGGCGGTGGAACAACCCGCGATCACCCCACCCCCCGCCCCCGCCGAATTCAGCGACCTGGCCCGCGCCCTGGTCATCAACCCGGACGCGGTGGACGCGCAGAGGACGGCGCTGTCGTCGAGCCCGGCCGGTGTGGAGTCGGTGGTGGATTACCTGATCATCACCAGCGACACCTTGTCCAACGCCTGGCAGGTGCTGGCCGACCACCGCGCGAGCCACGACGGCTTGGTGTGCGAGGTCCGAACGGTGGCCTCGATCACCGCGGCGTATCCGGGGCGGGACGCGCCGGAAAAGATCCGCAACTGCATCATTGATTACGTCAACACCCGGAACACCCGGTTTGTTCTGCTGGGCGGGGATGGCGAGAGCAATCACACGGCCGGCACGGGCAATCCCATCGTCCCCTGCCGCTATGCCAAGGCCAGGTTCGAGGACGAGCTGGCGCCGGGCACCTGGCGCGAGGAGGAGTTCCCCTGCGACTGGTACTACGCCGATACCACCGGCAACTGGGATCGCGACAACGACAACATCTTTGGCGAGGCGTCCGTCACCAATCCGGCGGAGGCCGAAGGCGATATGCTCCCGGATGTCTTCCTGGCGCGCATGCCGGCCCGCAACACGGTCAACGTGAACAATTTCGTCAACAAACTGAAGAACTTCGAGAATTCGCCGCCCGCCGACGCGTTCCTCCGTCGTTTTCTGGTGGTGGCCAACAAAGGGTTCAGCAGCTTCACGGGCGAGGCGCGTCCCACGGATGCGGTTCAGGACGGGCTGCCCGGCTTTCGCGAACATTCGCCGGTCTCGGATTGCGAAATCTGGTCGCGCCGGCTTTACCGCGATTACGCGCAAGCCAGCGGGTTTGTCCCCAGCGACTACAAGCTGTTCACCGACACGCTGACCTCGTGGGACGGGGGCGGGGGCGCCGGCAGCTACGAACTGAACCGGGCCAACCTCAAGGCCAAGATCAACGACGGCGGCTTCTATTTCCTCTTCAGCGCCGCTCACGGCTACAGCCTGGGCTGGTATATGGAGCCGGAGAACAACGCGTTCGCCGTGTCCGACGTCAAAACCTTGACCCAGAAGGCCGTGATTGTGAACACCATCGCGTGCAGCACGGCCGACTTCGATTCCTACGAAGATCCCAGCGGAACTTACGAGAGCTGCATCAGCGACGCCTTTCTGCGCCTATCCAACCACGGCGGGCTGGCCTACATCGGCTGCGCCGGCCTCAGTCTCGGCTTGCTGAGCGATCCGGCGGGCGGGGCTTGCTTCCGGATGGCCGGGGGCTTCTATCAAGCAGCCCTCACCCACGCCCCGGCGTCGTTGGGACAGGCCTTCAGCCTGGCCAAGGCGGCTTATGCCGGTCAGTCCAATGTGCAGGGCGACTACCGCTACCAGACCTTCAGCCTGATTCTCCAAGGCGACCCGGCCATGACGGTCGCCGCCCAACCGCTGGCGCTGCGCATCGCGAGTTCGGACCAGACCGCCACCCTGGCTTGGCCGTCTTTCGCTACCGACTTTGTCCTCCAGTCCTCGTCCGCACTGGGCGAGGCAGTGGACTGGACCGACGTGACCAACCACCCGCCCTATGTGGCGGGCGACGAACTGCATTGCGATGTGCCGGCGACCAACGAGGCCGCGTTCTACCGCCTGCGGTCCTCGCCGTGAGCCAGCCCTCTGGGGCGACAGCACGGAACGCCGGGTTTTCACTGCGTTCACAGGCGCAGCCCCCGCGCGGAATCGGCCATCGCTGAAGCACAGACGTCAGATATGAAACGCCCCACGATAGTCCTGGTGTTGGCGATGCTCATCGTGGGCGGATGGTGGATTTTGCACCGGGCCGGCGTTGGACGGCCGCCGGTGCCGCTCACCCCGGGAACTGCGGACGCCCGCCTCGCGACGCCACCCAGCCCCGCCTCCGGCACCCCGGCGTCCGCCGTGCCCTTGATGAGCAACGGGTCCCCCGCGGCCCCGAACCCGTTGACGCTGGCCTCCCCAACCAACGCCGCCCTGCCGTTGACGCCCATCGAGCGGATGGTCGCTGAAGCACGGGAACTGGCCCGGCGCGACCTGCCGCCCGACGCGCAGGGCAACGCCCGGCGCGTGCGGCTGGTGAAGGCCGATTTCAAGTATCCCCTGCTGCGCGTCGAGGAAACCTTTCCGCGCCTGCCCCAGGGCGGATTCCATCCGCGTCCAAGCTTGCGCGTCGCGGTCGCGGATCATCTGATCGTCAAAGTGCGGCCGGAGGCCGAAGCTGGTCTTGCGTCGGCGGTCGCGCGCGTGGGAGCGGTGATCCGCCAGAAGATGAGCGCGGCGCACCTTTACCTGGTGGCATTTCCGAATCCAACCCTCGACACCGTGCCGGAGGGCATGGCCGCGTTGCTGTCGTTGAGCAATGTGGTGGATTACGCCGAACCCGACGGCATCGCGCAGGCGCTGGCCACCTTTCCCAATGATCCGTCGTTTGGCGAACTCTGGGGCCTCCACAATACCGGGCAAACGGTCAACTGGGGCATGGCCGGAACGCCGGACGCCGATATTGACGCCCCGGAGGCCTGGGATATCGAGACCGGTTCGACCAATGTGGTTGTGGCGGTGATTGATACCGGCATCAATTACCATCACCCGGATCTCACGGCCAACCTCTGGCGCAATCCCGGCGAGACTCCCGGCAACGGCGTGGATGACGAGGGCAACGGCTTGGTGGACGACGTGTATGGCTGGGATTTCCACAACTTCGACAACGATCCGATGGACGACTACACCGATGTCTATCACGGCACGCATTGCGCCGGCACCCTCGGGGCGGCGGCCAACAACAGCACCGGCGTGGTGGGCGTGACATGGAAGGTGCGATTGATGGCGCTCAAGGCGCTCAACAACCTGGGCCGCGGGGCAACCTCCGACCTGGTCAACGCCATCGCCTACGCCACGCGGATGCGCGTGCGGCTCACGTCCAATTCCTGGGGCGGCATCCCCTACAGCCAGGCCATGGTGGACGCCATCGCGGAGGCCGCCCAGGCCAACATCCTGTTTGTGGCGGCCGCGGGCAACGACGGCGTGGATACGGACGCCAACCCGCATTACCCCTCGAGTTTCACCAACTCGAACATCATTTCCGTGGCCAACAGCAACAACCGCGACCTGCGTCAATCCAGCTCGAACTACGGCCTGCTGTCCGTGGACCTCGCCGCGCCGGGGCACAATATCTACAGTTGCTCCTCGGGCGCCGACTACCAGTTTCTCAACGGGACCTCGATGGCCACCCCCCAGGTGGCCGGCGTCTGCGCCCTGCTGTGGTCCCACAACCCTTTGCTGCCCGCCCCGTCCGTCAAACAGACCGTCCTGGACAGCGTGGATGCCAACAGCGATTTCGCCGGCCAATGCGTCACTGGCGGACGCCTCAACGCCTGGCGCGCCCTGACCAACCTCGCCTTCGACGTGGTCGCCACCGTGCCGGCCCTCGAGGAAACCGTGCTCACCGCGCCGACCCAGTTCCAGGTCACCTTCACGGATCCCTGCACGTCCGGCAGCGTCGCGGCGTCCGATCTGACCGTCAATGGCGTGCCGGCCGATCAGTTCGCCCTCAGTTCGTCCAACACGGTCACCTTTTCCTTCAATACCTCCCCGGTCACGGTGGAAGGGGCGCAAACGCTGGCCATCGCCGCGGACGCCATCAGCCGGCTGCGCGATGGTCGTGGGATCGCGCCCTGGACCGGGACGGTTCGCTACGATCCCACGCCGCTGAGTGTGATCTCGACGGTGCCGGCCAGCGGCGGAACGCTCATCCTGCCGACGGCTGCAATCACGCTCACCTTCAACGAAGCATTCGACACCAACAGCGTCAGCGTCAGCGACCTGGTCCTGAGCCCGGGGGCGGTCCTCGATGTGACCGTGCTGAACTCCAACAGCCTGTCGTTTACCGTCACCAACGGCCCGGCGGAAGACACGGTGACCGCGCACCTGCCGGCGGGCGCCCTGACCGACCTTCAAGGCAATCCTTCCCTGGACTTTGCCGCCACGTTCCGATGGGATTTCGTTTCGACGGCCTTGCCCGTGGCGCTGAATGCCCGGACGCCCCTGGCCAGCCTGGTGTATGACGCGCGGCTGGAGGCCGCCATCCACGATCCGGGCGACAGCGACACCTTCACGCTGGCGCTCAATTCCGGGCAACAACTGGCTGTGGCCGTACAATGCGCCAGCGGCAGTCTGCAACCGTCACTCGAGGTGCGTGACCCCGCCAACACGCTGCTGACCAATCTGACCGCGTCTGCCCCCGGCCAATCGCTCGCCACCCAGCCGCTGCCCGTCGCCGCTGCCGGCAATTACTCGATCCGCATTAGCGGCGCCGGCGCCAGCACGGGGGATTACACGCTTCGCCCCGCGCTGAACGCCGCGCTCGAATTGGAATCCTACGGAGGCTCAGGCAACGATTCCCGCGACGCCGCCCAAGACCTCGACCCCGGCGCGCGCACGTACACCAATGCCATTGCCGCCCTGGCCGTCCTCGGTTTCGGGGCGAACGACTGGTATGCGGTAACACTGGCTTCCAATGATGTGGTGACGGTGGGCGTGGCCGCGTCGAGCGGCGGAGCGCCCTCAGTATCGCTGTTCGATCCCGCCGGGGCGCTGCTGGCCCGCGGCGTGGCGGGCTGGAGCAACCTGAGCCAGTTCATTGACCGGGTCCGAATCGGGGAGACCGCCACGTATTCCCTGCAAGTGACCGGCTCGACCGGCGACTACAACCTCGTCCTCACCCGCAACGCCTGCCTGGAAACCGAGCCGCACGACACGCGGGCCGGCGCGCAACCCATCAGCGGCAGCCAGGGGGCGTTTGGCCATCTGCATGCCATCCCGTCTCTGACCGCCGAGATCGAACCGAACGACGACGGGGCGAAGAACGCCAGCCCAGGCGACCTGGCGCTGGCCAACGATCTCACCGGCAGTTTCGTCCTCGTCAGCAACCAAACCTGGCGCGCCACAGTCACCGGTCTCATCAGCGCCGGCGGCGACCTGGACTGGGACTTCTTCAAGTTCCGCGCCGCGCCGGGAGACACGGTGGAACTGCGCCTCAATCGGACCGATGCGGACAGCGATCCCTACCTGCGATTGTTCAGCCGCACCGCCACCGAACTGGCGAGCAACGACGACGGGGGAGGCTGGCCCAACTCGCTGGTCACCCACTCCGCGTTCAGCTACAGCGGCGAGTATTTCGTGTGCGCGGACAATTGGGGCGGCAGCAGCGGGGCGTATGAATTGGTGGTGCAAATCACCACCCCCAACCTGCAACGAACGTCCGCCGAAGATCATTATGCCGTGGAGGCCGCTGCGGGCGACACCTTGAGCGTGTTCACGCTCACTCCCGGCGAGGGAACTGCACTGCCCGGCAACGCGCTGGATCCGCGGCTGGAAGTGTTTGATTCGGGCGGAACCCTGGTGGCCACCAACGACAACGGGGCGCCGGACGGGCGCAACGCCCGGTTGACTTACCGGGTGCCGGCCGGTGGCACTTACACCCTGCGGGTCACCCCGGCGGGGATCACGAGCGGCGAATACCTCCTCGGCGTGACCGGCGCCACCGGCGCACTGCCGGACTTCCACGTCGCCAGCAGCACCCCTGCCCAGGGCGCGCTGCTCAAGACCACCCCGACGCAGATGACCGTCCAATTCAAGCACCCCGTCCGCTTCACCACGCTTCAGCCGTCCGACCTGAAGATTGACGGCGTGAGTTGCCCGGGCTTTGACATCGGCGATGGCGGCACGGTGATGTTCACCCTGCCGCCACTGGCGAACGGCCAACACACGGCCACCCTGGCCGCCGGCGCGGTGCTCGACACCCTGAACTCGCCGGTGGCCGCCTTCGCGGCGTCGTTTGCCACCGACACCCAGGCGCCCCGGGTCACCGCGTCTTCCCTCACCAATAACGCCAGCATGCCGGCGGGCAACCTCACCTGCACGGCCACGTTCAGCGAACCGCTTGTCGCCGGCCAGGTCACCGCCGCCGCCCTCCGCCTGGTGGGCGCGGTCAACGGAACCAACACCCCCGCCGACGTCAGCTACAGTTCGACCAGCAGCAACTCGACGCTGACGCTCACCTTCAACGCTCTGCCCGAGGATTCCTGGACGCTCACCTTGCGCAGCGGCGACGGTCTGCTCGAGGATCCCGCCGGCAACCACCTGGACGGGGAATACAGCGGGTTGTTGCCCTCGGGCAACGGAACGGAAGGCGGTGATTTCGTGGTGCATTTCTACACCCAGTTCCCCGCCGTCGCCCTGCCGGCCTTCACGGCGCGCGAACCGCTGGGGAGTCTGGCGTATGGAACGACGGCCTCCGGCTACAGCGGGCCATCGGGCGATCAGGACGTGTACAGCGTCGCGCTGGACGCCGGACAGACGCTGACCCTGCTGGTGCAACCCGCGTCCGGCTTCCAACCCATCGTGCGGTTGGACGGCCCGGGCGGAACCCTCGCGGAGCTAACCTCCCCGAGTCCCGGCGAAACGCTGGTGCTCCAGACGCAGCCGATCACGGGGGGTGGGGACTACGCCATCCGGGTGAGCGGCGCCAACCACACCACGGGCGGGTTCACGCTGGAAGCCTGGCTCAACGCGGCGGTCGAGACGGAAAGCCTGGGCGGCGCCTCCAATGACACGGTGGCCGCCGCGCAGAATCTCGATGCCGCCTTGGTGGCACTGCCGGGAGCCGCCTCCCGCGCCGCGGTCTGGGGCGCCGGCGACGCGCCGGGACCGGATGGCTTCGGCTACCGGGCCGTGAGTGTGCCCTATCAGTTCCAGGACATCAGCGGCAGCGGATACAGCGAGTTTTCGAGCACGGACGATGGTTCGGTCACGTTGCCCTCCGACCATCCCTATCTGAACGGGTTCACCTTCAACTTCTACGGCACGGTGCGCACGACGTTCGGCCTGACCCCGAACGGTCTGCTCACATTCGGCGGCGGGTATTCGAGCGGCGCGAACACCGATCTGACCACCACTCCGTCGTATGCCGGTGTGGCGGCGTTCTGGGACGATTTGCACACCCGCAGCGCCGGGCGCGTTTATTACCAGGTGTTCGGCAGCGGCAACAGCCAGCAGCTTGTCGTTCAATGGAACAACGTGGAATTCAAAAACGACAGCAGCCACCAGGGCACCATCACCTTCCAGGCCGTGCTGAATGAAGCCGACGGCACCCTTCAGTTCAATTACCCCGACCTGGCCAGCGGCTTTGTCCCGGGCAACGAGGGCGCAGGCGCGACGGTCGGCATCAAGAACGACAACACCCAGGGCAGCCAGCGCCTGATGGTGTCCCTCAACAGCACCAACGGCCCCTACGTGGGCAGCGGACGCAGCCTGAAGATCGGCACCAACGTTGCCAGCGGCACAGGATTCGATCACTACGTCTTCACGTTGACTGCCGGCGACCGTCTCACCTTGGCGGCCCACGCCGCCGAGGGCAACACGAACCTGACGCTCCAACTCCTGAACAGCGCCGGCACCGTGCTGGCCTCCGGCCAGGCCTTCGCCAATGTCCAGCAGGCCGTGCTCAATTACAGCATCCCCGCCAGCGGCCTCTACTGCGCCAAAGTCCGGGGGCCCGCGGGCGGCCATTACGTCCTGACCGTGCTGCGGAACGCGGCGTTTGACGCCGAGGCCAACGATACGTTCGCGTCCGCGCAGGATTTGGACGGCTGTCCCGCGGCCCTGGGCTGGCTGCCGGGCACCGCCAACAGCGACTACTTCGGCTTCCATGCCATCGCCGGCCAGACCGTGTTTGCCTCGACTTCGACTCCGGCCGATGGCAGTGGCGAGTGCAGCAACACGCTGGATCCAGCGTTGGAACTTTACAGTCCGGCCGGCGCGCTGGTGGCTAGCGACGCGAACGGCGCGGCGGACGGTCGCAACGCCTGGCTGAGCGCGGTGGCCGGCAGCAGCGGACGTTATGTGGCGCGCGTGCTGGCCCAATCCGGCAGCGGCGAGTATGCACTCCGCGCCTTCGCCAGCTCGGTTTCCACTGTGCCGACGAATCTGACTGCGACGGTGATCGGGGGCGCCGCGCTGGACCTTTCCTGGCCGGCCAGCCACACCGGCTGGGAATTGCAGACCCAGACCAACAGCCTGGCCGCCGGGCTGGGCACCAATTGGGTGACCGTGGCCGGCTCGGCCACCACCAACCGGGTCCTCGTGCCCCTCGCCCCCGGCACTCCGGCCGTGTTTTTCCGGCTGCGGTGGCCGTAACCCGTCGCGGCGAGCCACCCTGATT
>JALOTZ010000067.1 GCA_025457615.1 Verrucomicrobiota bacterium | reverse complement strand
CTCGATCGTCAACGTTTCGCCCGGTGGGACAATGATATCGCAGGTTACGATGATGGGGCTGTCGGCCTTGCTCCACGTTCCAGAGACGTTGCCACAGACAAATTTCGCCTGCGCCGCGGTCATGCTGAGAGTTAGGGCGGCCACGGCCGCCAGCCACGTTTTCGATGTTTGTTTGAGTTTACGCATATTCACTCCTTTGTTTGTTTGGTTCTTTGTTTCTGTTTGGATCGGACATTCTCAGGACCGCAGGAGGCAGGCAGGCAGGCCGCCGGAACTGCGGCAGCGGCCCGGCTGGACTTCCGGGGTCCTGAAAAGGGAATGGGCCGTAAAGAGCGGGGAACACTGAGAATACAGGTTCTGGCTTCGTGCGCTTCGTGCTCTCTGTGGTTGAAGAGTTTGGCTGCGGGGCCGGCGGGAGTGAGGATGCGCCGAGGCGCACCCTCACTCCATCCCCAGGCGGAACCCTCCCACCCCCATCGCCCTCCGCCCCCAAACCCAACCTCCCAGACCGGCGGTCGCCTGCGGATCCGTCCGCCCAAACCCAACGGCCCGGAAAACCCCGGCAACCAAACCCGATCCTTCACGCCAACCCATACCGGCCAACGGTCTGTCCGTATCGACACCATGCCTACGCCCTTTCCAAAAGGAATGGCGGGGCAGAGTTACAGGAAACCCGCAGGTAGCAGGGGCGGTTATGGTGACAATGACACGGTGAAATGCTGAAGGGCTGAAAAGCTGAAAAGCTGAAATGCTCAAAGGCTGAAAGCTCAAGGGACGCCGCTTTCAGGGGCACAGTCCTGCTGGTAGAAACGCGCATGGCGCAGGCTTCCCAACCCGGCGTGTCGCTGATTTCCGAATCGGCAGGAGGTTGAAAACTTGCCGAACCTGTTGCAGACCCAAATGCGCCCAGCCGCACCCGTGACTGGCCGGAACCCGCCGTTGCGCGGGCTGGTTGCGGAACCGTTTCTGAAGCGGCTGTCGTCATGCCGCCCTATGAATCGAGAAATCCTCGCGGAAGGTTACGGGGGGGCGTGGGGGGTAGCAGGGTGCTGGGTTTCAATCTGCAGGCGTCCCGAGCGTGCGGGGCTGCTGCGAATACGCGGGTCGCTCTCGAAGCCGGGAAAGGCTCACGGCAGATGGGCGTTCCCAGTAATGCGGTTTCGCGCACTTGAGCACTGAACCGGAAGGAACCACGGATTTCACGGATTGCACGGATGGGGAAGAACACACAAATCCTTTCTTATCCGCGAAATCCGTGCAATCCGTGGTGAATCCTTGGTCCGGTTCAGGGGGAATGCCCGCGAGCCCCGTATCGGGCTCTGAACCCCGAAAACTTTACCGTTTCTTTACCGTTTCTCTACCGATTTACGGATTCACCTGGTCGCAGTCGGTGCCAGGGGCGGCGGCGGTGGGCATGACGTCGCGGCCCGGGAGCACGTCATGGCCAGATCCCGCCGAAGATTGGTTCGAAGCGGGCTTGGACACCTTACGCTGCTCGGCGATGCAGGGGAAGCTGCAGCGTTGGGACTGGAGTTGAACGAAGGTGATCTGCGTATCGATTTCATCCACGCACCGAGTGTAGCACAACCTTTGGCGCCGTCGGGCCAGGTGCATCGGGGGTCAAGGGCGAGTTCGCGCAAGTGGGCACCCTCCATGCCCACAGACATGCATCCACGCGAACGAAAAAAAGCTTTAAATGTAGTTGACCACGGATTCCACGGATTCCACGGATAACTTTCCGGTCCCTATCCGCGTAATCCGTGAAATCCGTGGTGAATCCTTGGTCCGGTTCGGGGGCGAATGCGGCCCCATCGCAGTTTGTCGGCAGTTTGTCGGTGCAGGGCTGCTGCGAGTTGGGACAACTCGCGGTCCGTAACGTCGGCGCGCCGGGCGGCTACCAGTCGGAGTCGCGGCTGGGGCGCTCGGACTCGTAGTCGCGGAGGCGGATGGTGTATTCGGCCCTGGTCTTGGGATTGTTGAGAAGGGCGATGGCTTCGGTCTGGACGGCGACGGCCTTGGGGAAGTCGCCGGCTTCGGCGTAGGCGGCGGCGAGGTCATCGAGGATCGCGGCATTGTTACGATGGCTGAGAGCGGCGGCTTGCTCGCCCAGTTCGACCGCCTTGCGTCCATCACGCAGCTCGGGATACGGGCAATCGGCCAGGAAGCGCACGAGCAACCGGTGCGAGTGCAGATCCTGCTCGAGATGTCGGAACCGCTCGGCGGTGTCGCGGTACCAGACCAGCGCGTCGCGGTTGTCCGCACTCGAATGGCGCGGGGCGAGAGCAGGTGTTGGGGCCGCAGCGCCTTCCCGCCGGGTCTCGTAACGGTAACCCGGGGTGGCATCGCGCAGGTAGATCATCCCGTCCAGATCGGATGAGGCGAACGAGAAACCATCGGGGCTGAACACGGCGGCCGCGACCTGGCTGGCATGTTCAGCGAAGGAACAGAGTTCCACGCCCGCCACCGGGTCCCAGAGCTTGATGAAGCTGTCCCAACTGGCGGTGATCAGTCGGCTGCCATCCGGATTCCAAGCCACAGCGTACACCGGCGCCGTGTGCCCCGTCAGCACGGTCTCCGGCTCATCACGATCCAAGTGCCAGATTCGGGCAAGGGAATCGTCCCCTGCGGAGGCCAACCTCGATCCGTCCGGCGCCCAGGCCAGGGACCGCACCACCTCCGAGTGGCCCGAAAGCACACGGTGGGGGTTTGTGTTGGTCGGATGGAACAGCAGGATGCGCAGACCGGCGGAGACGGCCAACTCCCTGCCGTCCGGCCTCCAGGCGAGTGCGTAGGAGTGTTGATCGGGCGGAAGCGGAATGCGGGTCAGATGGGTCGTGTTGGTTGCCCAAAGGCAAAGTCCGCTGGACCTACCCGCAAAGGCCAGACACCGACCGTCCGGACTCCACGCCAGCGTTCGCGCGCCGGGGCCCGGCGAGGACAGCTGTTCCCCGGGCCGACCGTCCGGATGCCACAGGCGAACCACGTTGTCATTGCCCACGGTCGCCAGGCGCGAGCCGTCGGGGCTCCACGCGACAGCCCAAACCCACTGGACGGGGGCAGACAGGTCGATAGGCTTCCCGCGTTGGGTGGTATCCCAGATGACCGCCGAATCGTGGCGGCCACCGGCCGCCAGCCGTTTGCCATCCGGATGCCAGGACAGGCTGAGGACCTGGTTGGGATGCCGGAGCGGACGCAGACTTTGGCCGGGGCGGTCCGCATCCCACACGCGCACGGTGCCATCGGAGCCTGCGGAGGCGAGGCGGTGGCTGCCGGGCTGCCAGGCGACGGATTTGGCTGGGCCTTGATGGCCGCGGAAAGAGCGCACCACGCGCGCCGCCTTGACATCCCACACGCGCACGGTGCCGTCGCCCTCATCCGTCGAGGCCAGGCGTGTCCCGTCGCTGCTCCAAACCACTGCAACGATCGGGTGGCGATGATCCCAGAGCGTGGCAAAGTTGGTTCCCGTGGCCGGGTCCAGCAGTTTGACGGTGTAATCCTCACAACCCACAGCCAAACTTCGGCCGTCGGGCGACCAGGCGGCGCTCCGGAAAATGGGCGTTCCCGGCTGCGGGGACCGTGCGAGCAGGACCGTGTCGGACGCGGTGTCCCAGACGGTCAAGCTGGAAGAGCTGCCGACTGCGGCCAACCGGTTGCCATCGGGACTCCACGTGAGCGCATACGCGATGCTTGGACCGCGCAGTGTGGGCAGCGGTGCTCCGGTCGCCACAGTCCAGCGGAACACCCGGCCCTGACCATCGCTCGCGGCGAGCGTGGTTCCGTCCGGATCCCACGCCACTGAAAGCACGGGACGACCAGACCCCGTCCATTGGGCCAGGTTGGTTGTGGCCGTGGCGCTCCACAGCCGCACCACGCCATCTGCTCCGCCGCTGGCCAGCCCGGCGCCATCCGAACTCCACGCCAGGCTGTTCACCGCGCCGGTGTGGCCGAGGTACGACAGCAACGAAGCCCCCGTCCGCGCATCGAATTGTTGGATTCGGCCGGACATGCTGCCGGCGGCCAGTCGGGTGCCCTCCGGATTCCAGGCCACTGCGGACATTCTGTCGGCGTTTGCCGCGAGGCATAATTCCTCGGGATGACAAAGACCGTTCAAGTAATACCACTCCCATCCACGGCGGTCGGGTTGTCGATCCCGCCACGCAGCGAGCAAACGCTCGACACCGGCCAGGCCGGAAGACTGGGTGCACATTCGCGAGGCCAGGCCCATGTCCGAGGCGTAGGCGCGCGACTCGGCCCAGCGTCGCGCCTCCTGTTCGCGAAAATAGAGCCAGGTGGAAAGGCCCAGGCCCACGGTCAACGCCAGGGCGACCGCCGCGATGCTCGCGGCCAGCAGCCGGTTGCGTCGCACGTACTTTTTGAACCGGTAGAGCACGGTGGGAGGTCCGGCCACCACGGGTTCATGGGCCAGATGTCGCTGCACATCGGCCGCCAGGCTGCCGGCGGAGGGGTAGCGCCGCGCTCGATCCTTTTCCAACGCCTTCATCACCACCCAGTCGAGATCTCCGCGCAACTGGGCCGCGAACCGCGACGGAGGCAGCCCGCGACGGTCGGCGGCGAAGGACAAGTCTTTGGGCGGCAGGGTGGCGACGCGGGTGGACGGTTTGTCGGGGTCCTCCTGCCGGATGATGCGGCACAGTTCATCCAGCGCCGCTTGACGCAACCGCTCCGGTTCGAAGGGCGTCCGTCCGGTGAGCAGTTCGTAGAGCAGCACGCCGAGCGAATAGAGGTCGCTGCGCGTATCAATGTCCTCGCCGGCCAACGCCGCCTGCTCGGGGCTCATGTAGGCCGGGGTGCCGACGAATTGGTCGAAGGCGGTGTAGAGGGTCTGGTCGGCCAGACGTTGGGCGGCGGTGGCCTTGGCGACGCCAAAATCAATCACCTTCGGCACGGGCCGGCCGTCCTGCTCCGCCACCAGGATGTTCGAGGGCTTGATGTCGCGATGGATGACGCCTTTCTGGTGGGCGTGTTCGAGGGCCTGGCAGACCAGGATGAACAAGTGCAGCCGCTGCCGGACAGACAACCCCCGGCGATCACAGTAGTCGGTGATGGGCTCGCCCGGCACCAGTTCCATGGCGAAGAAGGGACGTCCGCGCTGCGACACCCCCGCATCGAAGACCCGGGCGATGTGCGGATGATCCATCAGGGCCAATGCCTGGCGCTCGGCCTCGAATCGGGTCAGGACGGCCCGGGTATCCAATCCGAGCTTGATGACCTTGAGGGCCACCTCGCGGCGCACCGGAGCGAGTTGTTCGGCGCGATACACGATGCCGCAGCCGCCCTCGCCAATCTTCTCGATCACCCGATACTGCTCGAACGTGTCGTCCTGGAGATCCGCAGTGGGGGGAGGGTCTGCGGTGGAAGACTCGTCCGCGCCGCTGGATTTCAAGCCCAGTTCCAGCAGGCAGCGCAGGCAAAGGCCGCCGGGCGCGACCGCATCGAGCGGACGTCCGCACTGGGAACACTTGGGTTGAGGCGACACGTCAGTCACTGCCACAGTTCTAAAGCAAACACCGCCCTGCGGTTACATCCTGCCGCCAGAAAAGAGCCAGCCGCGCGGGGTCACTCCGCGATCACCGCCAGCAGGTGACGGATTTCCGCCTCGACTTCCTCGGGTTCGCGGACGGTGTGGGCCACTTCGCTGCGCAGGACTTCTCCGAAATGCCGGCGCAAGCGGTGAAGGGCCACCTTGAGGGTGCCGGGTTCCATGCCCAGTTGGGCGGCCAGACGTTGACAGGCGCCGGTCTCGGGGTCGGACGTCAACCAGGGTTGCAGGGCGCGAAACAGGGTGGCGTTCCCGCGCGCCTCGGCGTCCTCGCGCAACCGGTCGAACACCCGCTGCACCAGCACCCTGGCCCAGCGACGCTCGAACTGCTTTTCCGGCGACTGCTGATCCACCGGCTCGTGTCGATACATCTCCTCGGCACCCGCCTCGCTCAGCGAGATCAGACGGTAATCGCCTCCGCGTTTCCGGGCGCGGGCGCGGTCGTGCTGGTTCAGCAGGTAGTTGGTGATCGAGGCGAGGACGAAGGAACGGAAGCGTCCGCGGGCCGGCTCGACTCGTTCGAAGGCGCGGCGTGCGAGCAGGTCGGCAAAGAATCCTTGGGTCAGATCCTCGGCGGCGTGGGGGCGGTGGCCGCGCTGCCGCACAAAGGCGTACACCGGATACCAGTAGCGGGAACAGAGCCGTTCGAGGGCCAGGCCGGCCAGTGCCGGATCGGTGTTGGCGGCATCGAGCACCACGCTCCATTGCGTGGTGGGAAAAATGCCATTGCCTGTCGATTGGCGCGTCATTCGGACAAACTGCCTGCTCACAACCGCTAGTCCGCCTTCAAAGGAGCCGGCCTGCGCAAGGAAAGGATGCAGCCGGTGGAAAAGGGTTGACTGCCCCTTTCTTGGCCGAGATGCAACTTGATTTGCCCTGGAATGAGGAGAATGGCGCCGACTCACGTGCGGGCGACGCGCGAGTAGCCGCGCACGCCTGCCTGTGCGGGGCACGCAGACAGGTGCAGACCAGGCTGATTTCCTGGAGAACGCTCGGGTGCCTGCGCAGCGGGAGGGAAGCCGGAGGAGGCTTGCCAGCGGGTGGAAGTCAGTGGTGTGCTGGGCCATGCCGTGGCAGATTCCGGCTCAACCAATGCTGACGGCTGGTAAACTCATCATGAGAGCAGCTAGAATTCTAATAACATCTATTCTTTATTGTGATAACCTTGCTGCCCAGACGGAAAGCAGGCTGATATCGGCCGGGGAGACCCCTGAGATTCTGGAGGCCTGGCCAATAGTTCCTGGCCTGACAGCCGCCAACTTCTGTTTAGCTTCGGTCCTCAGCCCCGTGATCGAATCGTAATCCATCAACTCAGGCAGGCGCCGGCTTTCAAGCGATTGAATCCGCTCCACCGCCGCGCGCTGACGGTCCAGATAACCTGCGTACTTGACATATATTTCCACCTGCCTGATGACGTCATCGGGCAAAGACATATCTGCTCCAGGCAGTCTTGCGTAACTGACCTCAGGACGTCTAAGAAGCTTTTCAAGGGTGGTAGAATCGCAACCTGTTTGCCGCAGGCGTTGCAGTTCCTTTTCAACCAGCGTGCGCTTGACCTCCACTTGACGACACCTCGACGCGTTCAGCAACCCGGCTTCGTAGCCAATCTTTGAGAGCCTCAGGTCCGCGTTATCTTGCCGCAAAAGCAGGCGATACTCAGCCCTGGAGGTGAACATCCGGTATGGCTCCGAAGTCCCCTTGGTCACTAGGTCATCGATGAGCACACCGATGTAGGCTTGATCTCGCCTTAGAACCAGTGGAGGTCGAGATTGAATGCGAAGCGCGGCATTGAGTCCAGACATAAGACCCTGTGCAGCAGCTTCTTCGTAGCCAGACGTTCCGTTGATTTGACCAGCGAGATACAGGCCTGAGCAGCACTTAACCTCAAGAGTTGGTTTAAGCTGTGTAGGCAAAACGTAGTCATACTCCACCGCATAAGCCGGGCGAAGGATCTCGGCATTCTCACACCCGGTTAGGGTTTGGACCAATTGGATTTGCACGTCAAAAGGCAATGAAGTTGACAAGCCATTGACGTAAATCTCCTCTGTATCAATGCCTTCAGGCTCCAAAAATATCTGGTGCCGATCCTTGTCAGCGAACCGAACAATCTTGTCTTCAATGGACGGGCAATAACGCGGACCAGTTCCCTTAATAGCTCCTGAGTATAGAGGTGACCGATGCAGGTTTTCGCGAATCACTACGGCCGTCCGCTCTGTGGTCCAGGTGATATGGCAATGCTGCTGGCCCCCGTTGCGCTCGAGGATGGATCCGCATGGATATTGTGTGCAGCATGGTCGTTGAGAAGCATTGGATTGTTCCACGTGGAACAATTCGCTCTTCCAGTGTGAGAAGTACTGGATATCGCGATCTCCAGGCTGAGACTCTGTCTTGGAGAAGTCAATGGACCGCTTGAGTAACCTTGGTGGAGTACCTGTCTTGAACCTTCCCAAGGTGAGGCCAATTGAACTCAATGATTCAGAGATGCCTACCGAGGCCAGATCTCCCATTCTTCCACCACTGTGCTTGCTGCCGCCAACATGCATCAAACCATGCAGGAAAGTTCCAGTGGTGATGATGACAGATTTTGCGTTGTAACTGACATCGACTGACGTCATGACTCCGACAACTGAATCTTTTGAGAACAGCAGCCCAGTCACGTGTCCCTGCCTTAGGTCAAGCCGGGGCTGCCGCTCGCACAGTAGCTTCATGCGCGCTTGGTAAGCACGCTTGTCACACTGTGCCCTAGGGGCTTGTACGGCAGGCCCTTTTCTAGTGTTCAGCATTCTGAACTGAATGCCTGTCAAGTCACTGCAAATTCCCATCTCTCCGCCTAGGGCATCTATCTCACGAACGAGATGTCCTTTTGCCAAGCCACCGATCGCCGGATTGCAGGACATCTGTCCGATTGAATCGAGGTTGGTTGTGAGAAGCAGGGTCTGACATCCCATTCTCGATGCGGCCAAGGCCGCTTCGATGCCTGCATGACCGGCACCTACGACGATGACGTCATAAGGCTTAGGATACTGAAACATCTAACAGCAAAAACGCAGTCCTTCAGGGTTATCGCCAGAGTGCAGCTTGACTCCAGAATCCGCATTGGCTGAAAGCCTCTTGCAGATCTTGTAGATGGAGTCCGCAGAAATGCTCGTATCAAGCTCTTGTGCAATATCTTGTGAGGTAAATCCCTGGCCAGCATACTTTGCAAGCAACTCAGTTATTTGAGTCTTGAGTATGACAAGTTCAGTGGCGGCCTTCTTTCCCGCTTCCACCCCGGGCTGGTGATATGCATTTATGCCAATCAAGGATGCATAGAATCCGACCGATCGCTCAAACAGTGCAATGAGAGCACCCACTGTATAAGCAGACACCTCATCGATCGTTACGGTAACTGACTGGCGAGTGTTCTGTGTCAGTGCGAACCTGGTTCCAAGCATAAATCCTTGGAGGTAATCGCCCGAGGTCAGGTCTGATTCGACTTTAGGTGAAGCTCCGGAGCGATCTCTAAGAACTTCAATAAAAATAACGATAAAGTCGTTTCTTCCGTCCCGCAGTTGCTGAACGAAGCTGTGTTGGTCAGTAGATCCTTTATTGCCGAATACGCTAAGTCCTTGGTTTACTCGATTTCCATTGAGATCATACGCTTTGCCTATGGATTCCATGATAAGTTGCTGAAGGTACTTAGATACGAGTTCCAAACGGTCCTTGTAGGGGAGGATGACAAGATTTCTGTCTCCTTTACCGTTACCTGCAGCAAACCAAGCCAATGCCATTCCCATGGCAGGATTCGACTTGGAACACGCAGTGCGGGTCACTTGGTCCATATCCTTGGCACCCTGGATTAGTTTATCGATATCGATTCCTTGTAGCGCAGCCGGAAGCAGGCCTACTGCTGAGAGTTCACTAGTACGGCCACCGACCCAGTCCCACATTGGAAATCTATCGATCCATCCTTCAGCCCCTGCCACCTTGTCCAGTTGGCTTCCCTTTTGAGTGACCGCCACCGCGTGCCTGGCAAAACTCAAACCAAGGCGATCGTAAGCCTTATTGGCCTCGACCATACCATTGCGCGTCTCCTTGGTTCCTCCCGATTTGGATATCACAACACACAATGTTCGCCCCAACCCATCACCGATCTCGTCGAACACACGATCCATGCCGTCTGGGTCTGTATTATCGAGCAAATAGAACGAGAGTTTATCCGTTTTCGGATGTCCAAGTGCCTTGGAGACGAAAAGCGGGCCCAAGGCAGAACCACCTATTCCTATAACGATAATGTTGGAGAAAGTCCCCTTCGCACCTCGGATTTCGCCACTGTGGACCTTTCGGCAGAAAAGTTTGATCCGTTCCAGTGTCGTTCTGATTGAATTGGCAATCTCCGGAGTCGGTGCCAATTCAGGATTACGCAGCCAATAGTGTCCGACCATCCGATTCTCGTCCGGGTTTGCAATCGAGCCACTCTCGAGGTCCTTCATTGCCCGAAAGGCTTCATTCACCTTGGCCTGCATTTGTGAGAAGAAGTCCGCGGGCCAATCCACTCGACTCAGGTCCATCGCAAAGCCGAGCGAAGAGTATTCCCGGTAGTGGGCCAAGAACCGTTTCCACATATCAGAGTCAGACATCGCCATATTGAGGGCTGACTGTAGCCGAAGCCGAGCCGGGTGCAAATGCGGAACGCGAGCCACAGCGATTCCGCACCTGAGGTTAAAATCTAGGTGAACCGCACGGCGAGTGATTTTTTTGGCGGCGCCCAGCCGAAATACGGCGCGACGCCGCCTGTTTG
>JALOTZ010000038.1 GCA_025457615.1 Verrucomicrobiota bacterium | reverse complement strand
GTTATCACTGAAAAACCAGACCGAGGGAAACACCTCAAAGGTGGTGCGCCGGCCGGGCACCCACGGACCGATCTGCCAGACGATGGGCGCACCCACCCGTCCATACCAGCGGTTCAGGCCGAGGTTCAGCGCCTGGTCGCTGTCATATTCGCCGATGGGGAACACGACATCCACGATCAAGTCGAGCGAGAACTTTGGTTCGTAGCGCATGATGTCGGGGAGGTTCTTGATCGCCTTGGGGCCGATCAAGTTGTAGCCCACTTCGACCATCGGGTCACCGAAACCGCTAGCGCTCTGGCTCTGGCCGGCGAAGTTGCCGGAGATCCGGCCCACCGGCTGCAGCACCGCCAGGGTGAGGGTGCGGTCAAACAGGGGCAGCATTTTGGCGTAACCCACAAGGGCAACGTTCGCGTCCACGCTGGCATCGTCTGAGACGACGAGCGCCGGGTCCATGGGATTGGCATTGCCGCTCAACGATTGGTAAATCACCGGCACGGCATTGGCACCGGCGAGGCTTTTCCAATAGAAGCGCGGAGGAATTTGTGCGAACGCGAATATCGGGCCGAAGATCGTTAGGGCCAGGATCGTGGTAGCGAGGCGCCGTGAGCGCGAGCCGAAAGGAATGTGACCCCCTTCGCGCTGTGGTTTGGTTTCTGTCTTCATGGCATTGGTCGTTGGCTGAATTGAGTTCGCTTTGTTTTCCGGTGCGATCAAGGTTTGGGGTCGGCCAACAGGTTGGTGGGCGGCACGAACTGGCGCTGGTAGATGAGCGGCGGAAAACCCGCGAACACCGGGTAACGATCCGGCATCGCTTTAGCCATCCCTTCCCAGATCAAGCGGTTGGGCAGGATCACATTGTTGACCCGGACATAGTCGTCCCAGAGCGCCAGGAGGGCCTTGACCTTCTCGGGATGCTGGGCGGCCAGATCATGGCGTTCGCCCCAATCGGTGGCGAGATTGAACAGCTCCCATTCCTCGGTGCCGTAAGGTTTATACTGCCAGCGCAACTTCCAATCGCCTTGCCGCACCGCGCGGTTGCCGAACACTTCCCACGCCAGGTAGTCCTGGGCGGAGCGTGGGGACTCCTCCTCGCCCGCCAGCGTTTTGACCCACGACTTGCCGATCAGCGGCGGCAACTCCTGGCCGTTGACGGTCTTGGGGTAACTCGCCCCCGCCGCCTCCAGCAGCGTGGGCATGAGGTCCGCCACGTGCAGGACGCTCTTGTTGTTGATGCTGCCCTTGGGCCGCTTGACGATCGGACCGCTAACGATGAGGGCGTTGCGGATGCCGCCCTCGGCAAGGTTGCCTTTGAACTGGCTGAACGGGGTCATCGAGACTTGGGCCCACATCGGGCCGTAGCCGACGTAACTATGGGGATCACCCCAGGCGTTCGGATCAGTCTGCGACCACTCAATGGCCGCGAAGAGGTAATTCGCCGTGCCGGGCGTGCCCGTGATCATCTTGAACAGGTCGGCCCCTTCCGCCCCGTTGTCCCCGAAGACAATGAAGATCGTATTGTCGTACTCGCCGACCTTCTTCAAATAATCAATCAGCCGCCCGACGTGGAAGTCCATGTTCTCCACCATGCCGGCGTACAGCTCCATCTTTTTGCCAAGGAACGCGCGCGCCAGGGGCGCCAGCACGATGGGATCGGGCACGAACCACATGCGCTCGGCCAATTCGGTGCCCGCCGGCGTAATGCCGAGATCGACCTGGCGCTTGAGCCGCTCCTCGCGCACGGCGTCCCAACCCTTGTCGTATTCGCCCACGTGCCGGTTGCGCCAGTCGCGCGGCAGATGATACGGGTCGTGCGGGGCCTGGTGCGCGACGTAGGCAAAGAACGGTTTGCCGTCCTTCCGGTTCGCCTCGATGAAACCGATCATCTTGTCGGTGTAGGTCTTCGTCGCGTAGTAGTTGTCGGGCAGTTTTTTCAGGTAGCGGCCATCCTCGGTGAAAGTGGATTTCGGAGTGGTGGCGCTGAAATTCGCCATGTCCCAGTAGCTGCCCGCGCCGTCGAGCAGCGCGAAGTCACGCTCGAAGCCGCGCGCGGCGGGGATCAGGTCGGGCTTATTGCCCATGTGCCATTTGCCGGCCATGTAGGTGTGGTAACCGCTGTCCTTGAGCAGTTGCGGCAGGGTCGTCACACGGGTGTTGAGGTAACCTTCGTAGCCGGGCTTGCCCGCCTGGTTCGGGGCGATCCACTCGTTCATGTTGCCCAGGCCGTTGCGGTGGGTGTCCACGCCGCTGAGCAGCATGGAGCGCGTGGGCGAGCAACTGGCATGCGTGTAGAACTGGGTGCAGCGCACGCCGGCCTTGGCGAGGGAATCGAGGTTTGGCGTTTTGATCTCGCCGCCGAACGCGCCCATGTCCGAGAACCCCAGATCATCGCCGAGGATGATGACGATGTTCGGTCGCCTTGCCATGCCGGCGGTCGAGGTGCTGGCGGCCTGCGGGGCCGTGGTCGTCGCCACGAGGACGCTCACCAACGCGGCACGAACGAAGTGTTGCTTGCCTGTGATTTTCATAGCTCTCAAATTCGGCGGAGACCCGCGACGCGCCAGAGCGCCGACGCCGGGTTCGTCTGCACGCCGGGCCGAAAACCGCGGCGGTGGCACTCCGACAGTGCAGCACCCGTCGGAGAGGAAGTCAACCCATGCGATTTGCGGGTCAAGGAAAGGATGTGATTAGAAGTGGGTGAGGGAAAGGGTCGTGGTGTCCCGCCCGCAACCCGGATACTGGAGGCTCGATCGTCGATTCTCGCCCAACCTGCAGGATTCAGTGCCCAGCCCGGCCTCACCATCCCCGCCAGCAGAGCGCGACGAGGAAGGTGATGAGGAAGCCAAGAACCACGGGCAGGAGCGTCGCCACGGCGGTCCACTTCACACTGCCGGTTTCCTTGTAGATGGTGTAGATCGTCGTGCTGCACGGGTTGTGCAGCAGGCTGAAGAGCATCAGGTTGATGCCGGTCAGCGCGGTCCAACCGCCCGTTTCCAGCACCTGCTTGAGCGACGCCGGCGATTCCAATTCAAACATCACCCCTGCCCCTTCGCCCACCCCACTGAGGCGCGCGGAAAGCACGGTGAGCATGAGGACGGTGGGGATGACGATCTCGTTGGCGGGAATGGCCACGATATAAGCCAGGAGGATCACGCCATTGAGCCCGAGCACCACGCCCACCGGATCCAGCCAGCCGATCAGGTGCTCGGCGAGGCTGGTCCCTCCGACGCTGAGGTTGGCGCTGATCCAGATGACCGCCCCGGCCGGCAGCGCGAACACCACCGCGCGCCACAGCACAAACAAGGTGCGGTCGATGAGGGAGGTGTAAAGCGTGCGCCAGATCTGGGGCGGACGATACGGGGGCAACTCGAGACTGAAGGTCGAGACCTGGCCCTTGAGCACGGTGCGGGACAATCCCCAGGCCACCGCGAAGGTGATCAGCACTCCCAGCGCCGCCACCGCGGTGACCGCGCCCGCCGAGGCCAGCCCGGCCAGGTGTGCCGGCACGAGACTCCCGACAAAGAGCGTGGCCATGAGGAACTGGGTGGGCCAACGCCCGTTGCACAGCGCGAAGTTGTTCGTGAGGATCGCGATCAGCCGTTCGCGCGGACTGTCGATGATGCGCGTGGCGATCACCCCCGCCGCGTTGCAGCCAAACCCCATCATGGTGCTCATCGCCTGTTTGCCGTGCGCCCCGGCCTTCTTGAAGGGCAGGTCGAGATTGAACGCCACGCGTGGCAGATAACCCAGATCCTCGAGCAGGGTGAACAGCGGGAAGAAGATCGCCATGGGCGGCAACATCACGCTCACCACCCAGGCGGTGGCCAGATACATCCCGTCCACCACCACCCCCTTCAACCACCACGGCGTCCCCAGACGGATCGCCCCCTCGCTCAACACGGGATAAATCCGGCCGATGAACAGGTCAGACAGCAGACCGGAGGGCACGTTGGCCCCGCTGATCGTCAACCAGAACATCAGCGTGAACAGGGCCAGCATGATCGGGAACCCCCAGATCCGGCTGGTCACGAACCGATCCACCGCGCGCTCCCACGTCGGCAGCGCGCCTTGCCCGGGGGAAGCGACCGAACGACCCGCAAGGCGCGCGGCGTCTGCGTAGATGGCCTCGACCACCTGCTCGTGGAGATCGCCGCTCAGGCGCTCGCGCAGTTGCCGGGCCGACTGCAGAATGCGATCCGCCGCGGGGTGGGCCGGGGAAGTGTTCATCATTTTGAAGCCGCTGGAGGCTGGGTGCGGGTGTAAAGCTCGGCCAGTTCACCGCTGCGCAGCGCCTGCGCCACGTGTTCGTCGCCCCCCAGCAACCGGAGCGCCACCCAGCGGGCGTTGGGGAGATCGGGATAGGTGGATTCGATCTGGGCCACCAACTCGCGCAGCGCCGACTGCAACGCGGGGGGCTCCTGCGAGAGGCGATGCGGACGGCATAGCCGCCGCCCATCGGCCACCTCGGCCACGGCCGCCAGCAACTCGGGCAGACCCTGGCCCTGGCGCGCCGCGCAAGGCACCACCGGAACGCCCAGGTCACGGCTCAATTGCCGGTCATCGACCGTGATTCCGCGCCGGCCCGCCTCATCAATGAGGTTCAGGCAAAGCACGGCGCGGTCGGTGATTTCGAGCACCTGCAGCGCGAGGTTGAGATTGCGCTCCAGGCGCGTGGCATCGGCCACCACCACGCAGACGTCCGGACGTCCGAACAAGAGGAAGTCGCGCGCGATCTGTTCATCCAGGCTGGTGGACAGGAGGGAGTAGGTGCCGGGCAGGTCCACGAGCTTGTAGCGCTGGTCGCGGTATTCGAACCCGCCCTCCGCGCGCGCCACCGTTTTGCCGGGCCAGTTGCCCGTGTGCTGCCGCAGCCCGGTCAGCGCGTTGAACACCGTGCTCTTCCCCGTGTTGGGATTCCCGGCGAGCGCCACCACGAAGTCCCAGGTCTCGACGTTCACTCCCAGTTTCTTCAACTGCGCCGCGCGATAGACGTCGCACTCGGCACAGGCCTGACGCGGCGGGGTGGAGGCCAGGCTCGGGTTCATGGGGTGGCGGGTCGCAGGCTGGAGATCCTCACCAGCCCGGCCTGTTCCTTGCGCAGGGCGATGAGCGCGCCGCGAACGCGGTAGGCGGTCGGATCACCGCCAGGACTCTTCATTTCCGCAAACACTTCCGTGCCGGGCACAAACCCCAGGTCCAACAAACGGCGCCGCTCGGGTCCACGACAGGCTGGTGACAGTCCCAGGACCTTGCCCCGCTGACCCTGGTCCAGCCCGGAAAGGTATTCTTCATCCAGCAGGTCTTGCGGGGCGCAGTCCGTGATGGTTTCCACGGAGATGTTGTGGGCGACCAGCGGGGCCAGCACGTGTTCGTTGCCGTCCACCCAGAATCGCAGCCGGTGCGGGAGCTTCTCGATCAGCAGGCCGCGCATGCCCGGACGGATGCCCTGCGCGGTCAATTGCGCGTAAACCGCCGGCGGCTCGTCCTCGACATGCGTGATGCGCAGCGGCTGGTTCACGTCCGCCGCATTGAGCGGCAGGCCGACATCCCCGGGAACCGGCTGGCCCGGGGCGGGAATCACGTCCCCGTGCGGGTCCAGGGTGGGATGGCCGAGTCGCGCAGCCAGGGCGTCCGCTTCCTGCGGCGTCAGCAGGTGTTCCTTGCGTTCGGCCTGACGATGCCACTGCACCTCAGCCACGCCGGTTTCCTCGGACAAATAGCTTTCCCACAACCGATGCGCGCGGATCAGGTGCAGGGCGAGGTCGCGTCCCGCCGACCGGAGATGCAGCCGCCCCCCCTCGAACGAGATCAACCCGCGATGCTCCAGGTCTTCCAACAGCCCCAACACTTGACGGGTGGGCATTTGGAGATGACCGGCCAGCCCGTCCACCGTGGCCTCCGCCCCATTGACCTCGCGCTTGAGAATATGCTTGATGGCATCCTCGCGCCGCACCCGACGCGCCAGCCGACGCGCCGCCAGCCAGCGCCCGACCAAACCGTGTCGGGGCCAGCACAGCAACGCGAGCAGGACCATTCCGCCCGCAATGACCAACCCGTCTGCCATTCCATTCATGGGTGCATCCACACCAAGCCTGTCGAACTCTAACCATAAGAACCGCTGGCTGTCCACTCAACCTGCCCCCACCCAGCAATTCTCCTTTTGGAGCACGGGTCCGCGACCCGCAGCAGCTGCGCCTGGAAAAGGCATCTGGAAGATTGAGGACGGCATTCCGTGGCGGGGATGCTGCGGCTCATGGAGCCGCATCTCCGGGCCAAAATGAGAATGGCTGGCCCCCACCAGGCCCCTCTCATTGCGGGGCGGGTCCGCGCCCCGCAGCCGCTTCACCTGGAACCAGGCTGCTGGAAGATGGGGAACGGCTTGGCGTCGCGGCGGTGCGGCGACTCAGGGGCCCGGGCCGGGACAGACTGGGAATGGCTGGGGATTTGCGCTTTGAACTGGCGGCAGAATTGGTAGGTTCGCCCCATGGCAAAACGGTCGTCAACTGACCCGGATACAATGCGCGGATTCGGGGACGTGGCGGGGATCGTGTTCCTGGGTTTTTCGGCGCTGCTGCTGGTGGCGCTGTTTTCCTACGATCCCCACGATGTCTCGAAAAACGGCCTGCCCGTGAACGTCCCCATCCGCAACTGGATCGGGTCGTTCGGGGCGTGGATGGGATATTACTTTCTGCTGTGGTTTGGTGTGGCGGCGTATGTGGTTCCGGTGCTGACGGGTTTCCTGGGGTTGGGCTGCTTTTTTGAGGCGTTTGGTTACCTGCGCCGGCGCTGGCCGTGGCTGGTGGTGTTCATGATCTGCGGGACCGGACTGCTCGACCTTCACGGCCACCTGATCGGCAGCCTGACCGAACGGCTGTTTGTGACGGCGGGCGGCGTGTTCGGGGTGTGTCTGAACAAGTTCGGGTTCGGTTACTTTGGCCGGGTCGGGGCCACGATCCTGTTCCTCATGCTCTACTTCATCAGCCTGCTCTACCTGACCAACTTCCGGCTGGGGGTCTGGATCCGAAAGGTGATGGGCCAGGGCAGCGAGGCGGTGGCGGGCCTCGAGGAAACCAGGCTGGAACGCAAGGCGCAGCAACTCAAGGAAAGGGAGGAAAAGCTCCGACGCGAGGTGGAACAGGCGCGCAAGACCGGAGTGGGCGTGGATGGACTGCCGGTGCCCACCCCGGAAGTCCGGGATCTGAGCGTGCCCGTCAACCGGCCGGCAAAAGCCCGCAAGGAGGAACCCAAGATCGAGGAACCGGTGGATGAGGAACCGGTCATGACCATCACCCGCAAGGAATTGGAGGCCGCCACCACAGCGGATATCCTGGGCACCGATAACCCGTTCGCGCCCAAGCCTGTGGAGAAGGTGACGGCGGTCGCAGGCCCCCTGGGTGGGGACGACCAGGAGACGGAGACCGATAAAGAGAAAGAGGAGGAGGAAAAGGAGGGGGAGGAAGCGGGGCTGGCGGCCAAACCGGCTGTGGCCGCCAAACCCAAGACCGCCGCCAAACGCAAACCGGTGGCCGTGGCCGCCGTGCCGCTCATCGGCGATTACAAACTGCCTCCGCTGGACCTGCTGAATCACCCGGACCCGAACCTGCGTCCCACCGAGAGCAAGGAGGAATTGATGGCCAAGGCGCGGCTGATGCAGCAGACGCTGGCGCAGTTCGGCATCGAGGTGGAGCCGGGAGACATCACCAAGGGACCCACCATCACCCGTTACGAACTGCATCCGGCGCCGGGCGTCAAGCTGGAGAAGATCCAGAGCCTGGGCAACAACCTGGCGGCGGCCCTCAAGGCCGAACGCATTCACATCCTCGTTCCGGTGCCCGGCAAAAGCTCCGTCGGTGTCGAGGTCCCCAACCCGGTCAAGACCAAGGTCATCGCCCGCGACCTGTTGGAATCCGAGGAGTGGCGGACCTCCAAAGCCCGCGTGCCGGTCGCGCTGGGCAAGGACGTTTACGGCAAGCCGATCATCGCCGACCTGGCGGACATGCCGCACCTCCTGATCGCCGGCAGCACCGGGTCCGGCAAGTCGGTCTGCATCAATCTCATCATCACCTCCCTGCTGTACCGCTTTTCGCCGGACCAGCTCCGCTTCGTCATGATCGATCCCAAGGTGGTGGAGCTGCAGCATTACAACGCGCTGCCCCACCTTGTCGTGCCGGTCGTGACAGATCCCAAGAAGGTGACCCTCGCCCTGCAATGGGTCATCCGTGAAATGGAAAAGCGCTACCAGATCTTCGCGCGGGTGGGCGTGCGCAACATCAATTCCTTCAACTCCAGACCCAAGGACAAGCCGCTGCCCGCCCAGGAACCCGAACTGCCGCTCACCGCCCGCAAGGAAATCGTGGAAGCCGGCGCGGACGGGTTCGCGGTGGAGGTGGACGAGGAGATTGTGGTGCCGCGCGAGGACGAGATTGTCATCCCGGAAAAGCTCAGTTACATCGTGGTAATCATCGACGAGCTGGCCGACCTGATGCTGGTGGCGCCGGCGGACGTGGAAATGGCCATTGCCCGGATCACCCAGATGGCCCGGGCCGCCGGGATCCATTGCATCGTCGCCACCCAGCGTCCCTCCGTGGATGTCATCACCGGCGTCATCAAGGCCAACATCCCGGCCCGCATCGCCTTCCAGGTGGCGCAACGGGTGGATTCGCGGACAATCCTGGACGCGATGGGGGCGGACAAGCTGCTGGGCAAGGGCGACATGCTCTATCTGCCGCCGGGCTCGGCCAAGTTGCACCGGGCCCAGGGAGGCTTGATCACGGACGAGGAGATCAACGCCATCGTGAAATTCATCTCCCAGCAAGGCAAACCCAGCTACGAGATCGAAATCCACAAGCAACTCCAGAAACCGGCGGGCAACCTGCCGGGCGAGGAGGGCATCGACGAGGACGAGACGCTGATCGAACAATGCGTCGAGGTGATCCGCTCGGAACAGAAGGCCAGCGTCTCCTTGCTGCAACGCCGGCTCCGGCTGGGTTATACACGCGCCGCCCGCATCATGGATGAACTGGAAAACCGCGGCATCGTGGGCCCCAGCAAAGGGGCCGAACCGCGGGAGATCCTCATTGATCTGGACGGCACCGGCATGGACGGCGCCGGTCAGCAGGCGGTGTAGGCTGGTTCGAAGTCCGACGCAGCCCGGGGCATGCCTGCTTCCCATCCCGGGCTCCTGATTCCATATTTCCCACTCAGAATCAGAGACTTATACAGACAATCCGTCTGCCAACCCGCCAGATTGCCAGTTGACGGGCCGGGGTGCACGGCCCTAAGCTCACACGCACAACCGAAGGCGCATCAAGCGCCATGAAGGGATCCAACAATGGCAGAAGGATATTGCGTCAAATGCAAGGCCAAGAAGGCCATCTCGGAAGCCGTTGAAGAAACCATGAAGAACGGGCGTAAGGCCATCAAGGGCAAGTGCCCGGTCTGCGGAACCGTCATCTTCAAGTTCCTCGGCGGCACCGCCACCTCGGAATCCTCGCCCGCCATCCCTTCATCAAACTGATTCCTATGTCTGAACAACTGTCCTACGTCATCATTACGCCCTATTCCCTCCTGAAATCCAGAACCGGGGGAATCATCAGCCGCCTCATCGCCCGCACCGGCCTCGATCTGGTGGCCGCCCGCATGTTTTCACCCAGCGCCGCCCTCACGCGGGAATACGCCAACGCGATCACCTCGGACCAAACCCCCGAGAATCGCCGCATCCAGGAGCTCATCCGCGACTACATTCTGGAACGGTTCGGCCCGGATGCCAGGACCGGCCGGGGGCGACGGGTGATGATGCTGGTGTTTCGGGGCGACGATGCCGTCCGCAAAACCTTCTCCGTGGTCGGACACATCAGCCCAGGGCGCAGCGGCGGTGAGACGATCCGGGACACGTATGGGGACGTGATCATGGAAGACAACGGGAGCGTGCGCTATTTCGAGCCCGCCGCGCTGGCGGCGCCAACCCCGACGGAAGCCGAATCCCGGCTGAAGCTGTGGGCGCGCTACTCGGACTCGGACGGGGGCGTGCTGGAAAACGTCAACGCATTCCCGGAGGGTCAGACCCCACAGCGAACCCTGGTCCTGATCAAGCCGGAGAATTTCCGCTTCGCTTCCGGCCGTCCGGGCCGGATGATTGATCACTTTTCCAAGACCGGCCTGTACATCGTGGGCATCAAACTGCACCAGATGAGCGTGGAACAGGCCTGCGAGTTCTACGGGCCGGTGCGCGAGGTCCTGCGCACCAAGCTCAAGGACATGGTGGCAGCCAAGGCCAAGGATGCCGTCGAGAAGGACTTCGGATTTGCCCTCGCCCCCGAGGTGGTGGCCAAGCTGGGCGACGTGCTCGGCCCCGCCTTTGGCGACAACCAGTTCGAGAACATCGTCCGCTTCATGTCCGGCCGCGCCCCCTCCGAATGTCCCGAGGCGGAGCGCGCCCGACCGGGATCGGAGAAGTGCTTCGCCATCATTTACGAGGGTATCGAGGCGGTTCGCAAAATCCGCGACGTGCTCGGGCCGACGGATCCCTCCAAGGCGCCCCCCGGCTCGATCCGGCGCGAATTCGGGTCCAGCGTGATGGTCAATGCCGCCCATGCCAGCGATTCCCCGGAGAACGCCAAGCGCGAGATGGACATCATCAAGGTCACCGATAACGACTTCAAGCGCGTGATCGAGTCGTTCTACGGAAAGCTGTAAGCAGTGGATGAGGGTCCGGCAGGGTGCCCCGGAGCCCTCGCCGCAGGAACCAAGGTGACGAGCCTGGCCTCCGCCGGGCCAGCGTTGGGCCTTGAGAGACGCTTCGAGCCTTCCATGAGCCTTCAGCGCTAACCCGCGGAAACCCACAGCCGGTCCTCGCGGACGAGACGATCCAGCAAACGGGCGTCCGCCGCCGGAAAATCCTGCTCGCGCAACCGGGCCTGCCGCACCCAGCGCAGCGCGTGGCACCCCAACGCCCGCGGTTCGCCCGCCCGGATTTCGCAGCGGTAAAACTGGATGTGAACCGATTTGTCCGGGTATCGGTGAAGGATGTTCTCGATCAATTCCCCCACCTCAACCCTGACGCCCAGTTCTTCCGCGAGTTCGCGGACCAGGGCCGCCTCGAAAGTCTCACCCGGTTCACGCTTGCCGCCGGGGAATTCCCACAGCCCGCCCTGATGCGAGCCGGGGTAACGCTGCGCGATGAGCAACTGGCCGTCGCGAAAGATCAGCCCAGCCGCCACCTCGATCAGCGGGGAATCCGGAGTGTTCGAACGCTGTAGTGTTGGGGAGTTGGCGTCCTGGAAGCCTGCGGCAAAATCCGGGTCCATCACTCCATCCCTCCATGACTCCATTCCCGCATGCCCGCCCTCACCGCCCGACACTCTTGTAGATCCATCCCTGCTTCTCCATTTCCGCGGGGTCGAACAGGTTGCGGCCGTCGAAGAAGATGGGATGCGACATCGCCTCGCGCGCCCGCTTCAAGTCCAGCGCCTTGAACTCCTCCCACTCGGTCGCCACCACCAGGGCGTCGCAGCCTTCGGCCACCGCATTCAGGTCCGCGACGTATTCGACGTCTGGCAGCCACTCGCGCGCTTTGTCCATGGCCTTGGGATCATGCACCCGCAGGGTCGCGCCCTCCCGGAGCAATCGCCGGCAGAGGTCAATGGCGGGCGACATGCGCACGTCGTCGGTGTTCTGCTTGAACGCCAGCCCCAGGACGCCGATTTTCTTCTCTTTCAACACCCAGAGTGTGTCGCTGATCTTCTTGACGAAGCGGTCCATCTGCGCGGCATTGATGCGCTGCACCTCCTTGAGCAGACCGAAATCATACCCGACCTCCTCGGCGATCTTGATGAACGCGCTGAGGTCCTTGGGAAAGCAGCTGCCGCCGAACCCGAGACCCGCGTTGAGGAACCGGCGGCCGATCCGCTCGTCCAACCCCATCCCCATCGCCACCTCCTGGACGTTGGCTCCGGTGATCTCGCACAGCACAGACACCGCGTTGATGTAGGAAATCTTGAGCGCCAGGAAGGAGTTGGACGCGTGCTTGATCAGCTCGGCCGAATTGATGTCCGTCACGATGACCGGCGCCTGGAACGGAACGTAAACCTCCTTCATCGCGGCCACCGGGCGCGGGCCACGCACCCCGATCACCACCCGGTCCGGCTTCATCAGGTCCTCCACGGCGAACCCTTCCCGCAGGAACTCCGGATTGCTCACCACGTCGAAATCCACCTTCGACTTGCAGTAACGCTTGATGGTTTCCGCCACCTTCTCGCCCGTCTTCACCGGCACCGTGCTCTTGTCCACGATGATCTTGTAGCCGTGCATGGCTCCCGCGATCTCGCGGGCCACCTTCTCGATGAAACTCAGGTCCACCGAACCGTCGTCCTGCGGCGGCGTGGGCACGGCGATGAAGATCACGTCGGACTTCTCCACCCCCTCGGCGATGCTGCTGGTGAAGCTCAGGCGCCCGGCCGCCACGTTCTTCTTCACCAGTTCCTCCAGGCCCGGCTCGTAGATCGGAATGCCCCCGGACCGCAGCAGCTTCACCTTGGCCTCGTTGTTGTCCACGCAAATCACGTGATGCCCAACCTCGGCAAAGCAGGTGCCGCTCACCAAACCGACATAGCCGGTCCCAATGATGGTCAGTTTCATGTTTGGAATTCCAGGGGCCGGAACTGCGAACGGGCCTGCCAGGAGGCCTCAGCACTCAAGGGGCTGCGGGGGGCGCGCCCAGCGGTGCCAGCGGCATGGCCTCCGGCGAAGCACTGGCGGCGGGGGCGGGCAGTTCACGCAGCCGGGCTTGAGCCTCCATCGCCAGCGCACTGCCTTGCATCCTCGCCAGTTCCTCATACTGCACCCGGGCCAGGTCGGGGCGCCCCTGCTGGACGTACAGGCTGGCCAGGGAGAAACGGGCGACCGGCATCGTGTTCCCGCTGCCCCGGCTCTCCGCCAACCCCTGGTACTCTTGGATGGCCGCGTCGATCTGGCCTTGGGCCTCCTTGCACGCTGCCACACCCAACCGCGCCTTGGGCGTCAAGGGCGACGCCGGTTGTCCGGCCAGAAAGGCCTCGAACCGTGCCTGCGCCTCGGGATACTTCCCCTCGGCGAACAGCGCGCCCCCCGCCAGCAGCAACGCCCGGGTCCCCGCCTCGGTCCCGGCGTGGTCGGACGCGAAACGCGTCAGGCGGTCGCTCGAGGAACCTTCGGGCGCCACCAGCAGCAGGGAGAGAGCTTCGGAGGCATTGCGCTGCTTTTGCGCCCCCTGCCAGAGCACGAAAGCCACCACGACCCCCAACCCGATCACGATCGAGGCGACCGCCGCCACCCGCCGCCAGTTGTCTTCCAGCCAGGCCAGGAAACGCAGCCATTGTTCCGAGTGTGTCAGTTCGGCATCCATAAAGGCCGATCAGTGTTCCAGAGGAAGCCCTCAAGGCAAGCCCGAACTCGAACCGGGGCTTGACTATACCGTCTGGACGGTATAGTCAAAAGCGCCATGTCGGGGCGCAACAGCTCAAGAGACATCATTCTGGCGGCGGCGGAGGCGGTGGTGCTGAAGCAGGGCGCCGCGCATCTGACCCTGGACGCCGTGGCCGGCGAGGCGGGCGTCAGCAAGGGCGGCCTGCTCTACCATTTCCCGAACAAGGAAGCCCTGCTGCAGGGGATGATCGCCCAGCGCATCGAGCAATGCGAAGAGGAGCGACGCCTGGCCGAGTCCCGGTTCCCCGGAGACCAGGCCGCGCTGTTGAAGGCGATCGTGGAGTCGGGATTGGACAACGACGACCCCTCGCGCCAGATCAACGCGGCGGCGCTGGCCGCGGTGGCCAACGATCCCCGCCTGTTGGCGCCGGTCAAACAACACAACCGTAAGCTGTTCAAGGAACTCTCCGCCTTCGATCAGTTCAGCCGGGCCAGCGTGGTCGTGCTGGCGGTGCAGGGATTGTGGCTCATGGAAACCCTTCAGGTCTCCCCGCTGGCCCCGCGCCAGCGTGCCGCCATCATCAACGAACTGCGGCGGCTCGCCGAATCCGCAGCCACGGCCGGAGGCGCCAACTCATGAAGTCGCAAGAACCCAGACCGGTCGTCGCCATCTCCCGCCGGCCTCGGCGTGGCAATTCCCGGAACGGCATCATCCGGCTTGCCGGCCTGGCCTGCGTGTGGATGCTGGCGGGCTGCGCGGTGGGGCCGGATTACCAGCGCCCGTCCGTGGAGGTGCCCGCCGACTGGCGGTGGAAGGCGGCCGAACCGCGGGACCATGTGCCGCGCGGCGAGTGGTGGGCCGTGTTCGCGGAACCGCGGCTGGACGAGTTGCAGCAGATCGCCCGCACGAACAATTACGACCTGAAGGCGGCGTTCTACCGGTTCGAACAGGCCCGGGCCAACGCCCGCATCAGCCGGTCGGAACTGTTCCCCACCCTGGATGGCAACGCCGACTGGGTCCGCTACCGCACGTCGGGCAATGCGCCCAATCCCTTCCCGGCGTTCGACATTCCCAGCATCACGCAGGACCAGTGGACCACGGTGCTGGACTTGAGTTACGAGATCGATCTCTGGGGCCGGGTGCGGCGCTCCTTCGAGTCCGCCCGGATGGAGGCCTTGAGCGCCGAGGCCGCCTACCAGGCGGTGCTGCTGGCGTTGCAGTCCGATGTGGCCGCCACCTACGTGGCCATTCAGGGGGCAGACCGCGAGCTGGCCATTCTCCGACAAACCATTGGCGTCCGGCGCGAAGCCTTGGAGGCCATCGAACTGCGGTTCAAGGCGGGGTTCGGAACCGAGTTTGAAGTGGAGCGCACCCGGGTGGAAGTGGCGTCCGCCGAGGCGGGCCTGCAACGGGTGTTGCGGCGGCGCGCCGAACTGGTGAACACGTTGGCCGTCCTGTGCGGCCTGCCCCCCGAGACCTTTGAGGAACGCATTCCCGAAGCGACCGCCCCCCTGCCCGCGATCGCCCCGAATCTTCCGTCGAACCTGCTGGAGCGGCGCCCCGATGTGGCGGCGGCTGAACGGGCGCTGGCCGCGCGCAACGCCAGCATCGGCGTGGCTCAGGCCGCCTTCTTCCCGGTGGTCCGGTTGACGGCCGCGGGCGGTTACCTGAGCGGGGATGTGGACGACCTGTTCCTCTGGGACAGCCGCACCTGGTCCATTGGACCGAGCGTTTCACTGCCCCTCTTTGCCGGGGGCCGAAACCGGGCCAACCTCGAGCGCGCCCGGATGGCCTACGAGGAAGGCGTGGCGATCTATCGTCAGCAGATCCTGCAGGCCTTCCGGGACGTGGAAGACAGCCTGGCAGCGATTCGTTTCCTCGATGACCAGGTCGCTGCCCTGCAAGAGGCCGCCCGCGCGGGACGCCGCTCCGCCCAGATCTCCTATGCCCGCTACACCGCGGGCGCCATCAATTTCATCGAAGTGGTGGATTCCGAGACCGTCCGGCTCCAGGCGGAACTGGCGGCGATTCAGGGAGCCACCGAACAACGCCTCGCCCTCGTGCGCCTCATCAAGGCCGTCGGCGGCGGATGGGATGAACAATCATGAAACGAAGACCTTTGACTGAACTCCGTAACTCAACGAACTGGCGGCAGCCATCGCCCCACCACCGTGGCGGCGCAGGTCCAGGATCCAAGGGGGGATCGAGGTTCGGGCTCATGACCCCCCTGCTGGCCGCGGCCGCGCTGGTCCTCACCCTCACCGGCTGCAACCAGGGCGGCGCGGACGGCCCCCCGCCCGAGGTGACCATGCCGGTGATCCTGCAAACCCCGGTGCGCACGGATGTCGAACAAACCCTGTCGGCCGTGGGCACCGTCGAAGCCCGCGAGAGCGTCGATATCCAGCCGGAGGTTTCCGGACTCATCGAATCGATCGAGTTTGCGGAGGGCGACCGCGTGAAGCGCGGCCAGCGATTGTTCACGCTGAATTCCCGCACCGAGTCGGCCGCCGTGGCGCAGGCCAGGGCCGAACTCCAACTGGCGCAATCCAATCTCGACCGGGCCAAGACCCTCATCGGCACGAAGGCCATCTCCCAGCAGGAACTCGATCAACTGGAGAGCCTGCTGGCTGTAAAGTCCGCGGTGCTCAACGCCGCCGAGCAGGCACTCTCCGAACGGTTCATCGAGGCCCCCTTCGACGGACAGGTCGGCCCGCGCAAGGTCAGTCCCGGCCAGTACGTCCACGCCGGCACGTCGCTGGTCACGTTGGTGGATGACCTCACGGTCAAGGTGCGGTTCCGGGTTCCGGAACGTCATCTGGCGCAGCTGCGCACCGGCCAGACCGCCAGCCTGTCCGTGGCCGCGTGGCCGGATCATCGGTTCGAGGGGAAGGTGGACCTGATCGATCCGGTGGTGGACCCGGCCACGCGAACCGTGGAAATCCGGCTGCTGGCGGCCAACCCGGACCGCCGGCTTCAGCCCGGCATGTTCGCCCGCGTGTCCGTCGTGGTGGAAACCCGCAAGGACTCGATCGTCATTCCAGAATCAGCCCTCGTCCCTTCCCTGGACGCCTTCGCGGTTTACCGCGTGGCCGACGGTCGGGCCAACCTCACCCGGGTGACCCTGGGCGTCCGCCTGCCCGGCCAGGTCGAGGTGCTGGCCGGACTCGATGAGCAAAGCCAGTTTGTCGCCAGCGGCATCCAGAAGCTGGTGGATGGCATGAAGGTCGTCCAGGCTGCCCCCGACACCAACGCCCCCACCCCGGCCCCCTAGTCCACCCGCCCCTTCCCCATGTCTCTGCCTGAAATCTGCATTCGCCGTCCGATCTTCGCGACCATGCTGAACCTGCTGATCGTGCTGTTCGGCCTGGTCGGGTTCCTGCGCCTGCCCGTGCGCGAGTTGCCGGACGTGGATCCGCCCATTGTAACCATCACCACCGTCTATCGCGGCGCCAGCGCGGAGGTGATGGAAGCCGAGATCACCGAACGCATCGAGCAGGAGGTCAACACCATCCCCGGCATCAAGACCCTCACCTCCCTCTCGCGCGAGGCCGTCAGCCTCATCACCGTCCGGTTCAACCTCGACCGGCAGGTGGACATCGCGGCGCAGGACGTGCGCGACCGGCTGGCCCGCGCGCGCGAGTTCCTGCCGGAGGACATCGAGGAACCCATCGTGGCCAAGCAGGACGCCAATGCGCAGGAGGTGATGTGGATCGCACTGTTCAGCGACCGCTACTCGACCCTGGAACTCACCGACATCGCCGAGCGCCAGTTCAAGGACCGCTTGCAGACGGTGCCCGGCGTGGGCGGGGTGAACCTGGGCGGGGAGAAGCGCCAGGCCATTCGCGTGCGCGTGGACTCCACCCGGCTGGGCGCGCACCAGATTTCGGCCGGGGAATTGATCGCGGCCTTTCGGAACAACAGCGTCGAACTCCCCTCCGGCAGCCTCGAGAACCTCGACCGCGAAGTCAGCGTGCGCACCTTGGGCAAACTGAACCGGCCGGAACAGTTCGAGGACCTGGTGGTGGCCTGGCGCAACAACGCCGCGGTGCGCCTGCGCGAGGTCGCCACGGTGGAGCTGGGCGTCGAGCAGGAAAAAACCGTCGCGCGCTACAATGGACGCCCCGCCGTCGGCTTGGGCATTGTGAAGCAGTCCGAAGCCAACGCCCTCGAGGTGGCCGAACTGGTCAAGGCCGAGGTCGCCCGCATCGCCCCGAACCTGCCCGCCGGGATCCAGCTCAGCATCGCCTACGATTCCTCGACCTTCGTCCGCCGCGCCGTCAACGAGGTGGGCGAAACCATCTTCCTCGCGTTCGCCCTGGTGCTGCTGATCATGCTCGCCTTCCTGCGCAACTTCCGGGCAACCCTCATCCCCCTCATCGCGGTTCCCGTGTCCCTGATCGGCACCTTCCTCATCCTCAACGTCATGGGCTACAGCATCAACATCCTCACCCTGCTGGCCATGGTGCTGGCCGTGGGCGTCGTGGTGGATGACGCCATCGTGGTGCTGGAAAACATCTTCCGCCACATCGAGGACGGCATGGAGCCCATCGACGCGGCGCTGCGCGGCGTGAAGGAAATCACCACCGCGGTGATCGCCATCACCATCACCCTGGTCGCCGTGTTCCTGCCCATCGCGTTCCAGTCCGGCACCACCGGCATCCTCTTCCGCGAGTTTGCCGTGGCCACCGCCGGCTCGGTCATCATCTCCGCGTTCGTCGCGCTGACGCTCACCCCGACCTTGTGCGCGCGGATCCTGCGGCACGAACCGGAGACGCACGGCGCGGTCTATCGCGGCTTGGAACGGTTCTTCAAGGCGGTCGAGAATCGCTACGCGAAGACCCTGGCGTGGGCGGTGCGGCGCAAGGCCGTCGTGGTGGCCATTGGCCTGCTTTCCCTGGGCCTGACCTACGGGTTCTACACCGTGCTGCCGAAGGAATTCCTGCCGGATGAGGACAAGGGCTATGTGTTGATGCTGCTCTTCGCGCCCCAAGGGTCCACCAGCGATTACACGGATCGCACGGTGCGCCAGGCCGAACAAATCGCCGCCTCGTTCCCGGAGACCGAGGCCTTCTTCTCCGCGGTGGCGCTGGCGCGGGGCGCTCCGGGCGAACCCGACTTCGGCATCATGTTCATCAAACTCAAGGACGGCAACCGCCGTTCCGCGCTCCAACTGGCGCGGCCCGGGGCGCCGTCCTCGATGTTCATGCGGCTGATCAACGAGATTCAGGGCGCGCAGGCCATCGCCCTGCTGCCCAAGTCCACGGACATCGGAGAACAGTTCCAGTTGGTCCTGCTCGGACCCGATCTCCAGGAACTCGAACGCGTGGGCAATGAGGTTCGCCGGGAATTGGCCCAAGCCGGCATCCTGCCCCAGGCCCGGCTCAACCTGAACTTCGAGAAGCCCCAGATGACCCTGCGCGTGGACCGCGATCTGGCCTCCAACCTCGGCGTCAGCGTGCGCGACGCCTCCCAGGCGCTGCAATTGTTGTGGGGCGGACTCGAGGTCGCCCGCTACAACGTGAAGGGCAAGGAATACGACGTGATCGCCCAACTCGATCGCCAGGGACGCTTGACCCCCAACAGCCTGGAAACCATCTACCTCCGCACCGAGGCAGGTCGGTTCGTGCCCGCCTCCAGCGTGCTGCTGCCGCAGGAACAGGGTTCACCCAACGCCATCAACCGGTTCGCGCGACAGCGTTCCGTCTCCGTCTCCGGCCAGGTGCAGGGCATGCCCCTGGGCGCGGCCATCGACAAGACCGAAGAGCTGCTGGACAAACGGCTTCCCTCGAACATGACCTACCGCTGGGCAGGCGAGGCGGATGAAATCAAGGAAGGCGCGACGGAATCCGGCCGCGTGCTCCTGCTGGCGGTGCTGGTGATCTACATCGTGCTGGCGGCGCAATTTGAAAGCCTGCGGCACCCGTTCGTCATCATGTTGGCGCTGCCGCTGGCCCTGTTCGGGGCGCTCAGCGGCCTGTGGGCGGGCGGGTTCATCAACAACCTCGCGTTGATCAAATCCTTCGCCCCCCTGGATCAACTGCCCGGCTGGCTGGCCTTCCTCACCTCGCACCTGCCGGAATTGCCCTCCATGACCCTGAACGTGTACAGCCTGATCGGCATCGTGCTCCTGCTGGGGTTGGTCACCAAGAACTCGATTCTGCTGGTCGAGTTCGCCAACCAACGCATGGCCCAGGGACAGGATGCCACGGCGGCCATGCTCGAAGCCGGCCGCATCCGGCTCCGCCCCATCCTCATGACCGCCATGTCCACCATCTTCGGCATTCTGCCCGTGGCCCTGGGATTGGGCGAGGCGGCGGGCGCACGACGCCCGCTCGGTGTGGCGGTGGTGGCCGGCATGATCACCTCCACGTTCCTCACCCTGATCATCGTGCCCGTGGTTTACATCCTGATTTCCCCAAAGCCGACAACGCAGCGCTAGACCGTTCCTTGAAAGTGGCGTCCGGGTTGGCAGAGGACCGCCCCGTTGGGGCCCAAGCCGCGGCGCAGCGCGGCCCTGCCGTCATGGGATAGGGCGCCGCAGCGTCGCGCCCTGCCCTGCCGCGAAGCGTGGCCCTGCCCATCCGTAAACCTCTCCCGAGAATGGGCCTTATCCTCAGTGATGATGTCCACCGGGACCGTGCACGTGGCCGTGGGATACTTCATCGGACGTGGCGTCCCGCACGTCGCGAACCGTGACGTCGAAGTTCAGCGTGGCGCCCGCCAGCGGATGATTGCCGTCCAACGTCACGGAGGTTTCGGCGACCTTGGACACGGTGAAGATCTGCAGGCCCTGCGGGGTCTGCGCGCGGAACTGCATGCCGGGCTTGACCTCCGGCGCGCCCTGGAACTTGTCCTTGGACACCTCCACCATCCGGCTCTCGTCACGCAGGCCATAGCCTTTCTCGGGCGGCACACTCACCCTGAGCGCATCCCCGGCAGCCTTGCCCTCCAACGCCTCTTCGAGACCGGACACGAGGTTGCCGTTGCCGTGCAGGTAGGCCAGGGGCTCGCGTCCCTCGGAACTGTCGAGAACCTGTCCATTGTCGCCGGTCAGCTTGTAATCAATGGACACCACTTTGTTCTTCTGGATTTTCATAGGGGTAAAGCGCGGAAAAAAAAGGCGCCCTGAAGCTCAGGGCGCCGGAATCACGAAGCGTCGCGGCTAACCGAGGATGGCGTCCTTGGCGGCCTTGGCGACACGAAACTTCACCACGCGCTTGGCGGGAATCTGGATGGTCTCGCCCGTCGCCGGGTTGCGGCCCTGACGCGCCTTGCGATTGACCAGCACCAGCTTGCCCAGGCCGGGAACGGTGAACGAATTCTTCGCCTGCTTGTAGGCCAGCGCGGCGAGCTCGTCGAGGAACTGAACCGACTGCTTCTTGGTGATCTCCACCTTCTCCGCCAATGTTGCTGCGATCTGTGACTTGGACAGTGCTTTTGCCATAATAGTTTTGGTTTTGATTTGTTGTGAATCGTTAGACTCCGCGCCGGTTTAAGCGCGTGGAACGACCCGCGCAAGCAGAAAATTCAGATTTTTCTTCGGCTTTTCGCGGTTTTCCCGCAGTCCACCACGCCGGCCCGGAGCACCCGCCGGCTCATGAAACCCGGGCGCGCTCCAGGAAATGTGCTTTCGAATCCGCCTCCCGCCCCTCACCTTCAAGAATGATGCAGTGGCCGGTGGGCACCCGTTGCACGGTGAATATCGAGGACCTGGCCTTCGGCGGCGAAGGTGTGGCGCGCCTCGAGGGCTTCGTGCTGTTTGTCCCCTACGTCATCCCCGGTGAAGTGGTCGAGGTGGAGTTGACCGAGGTGAAGAAACAGTTCGCGCGCGCCCGGCTGCTCCGCATCCAATCCCCCTCCCCCGAGCGCGTGACCCCCGAGTGCCGCTACTTCGGCGCCTGCGGCGGCTGCCAGTACCAGCACCTCGAGTATTCCGCGCAACTGCGCCACAAGCGCAAGCAGGTCGCCGACCTCTTCGAGCGGGTCGGCGGGTTCGACCCCGGACGGGTGGAACCCGTGCTGCCCTGCCCCACCCCCTACGGCTACCGCAACCGGATCCTCATCCGCAGCCAGTGGAACAAACCGGAACAGAAGCTCAACCTCGGTTTCGTACGCCATGACAGCGGCCTGGTCGAGGACATCGAGGAATGCCGCATCGCCGAGCCCGGCCTCAACGAACTGGTGCGCGCGGTGCGCAACCACCCGCCACCCCGCGGCGGGATCAAGGTCGAGTTGCGGCTGCCCGTGCCGGGTTGGGAGGTCGGACCCGGTTCCTTCTTCCAAAACAATTTCCACCTGCTGCCCACCCTGGTGCACACGGTGCGCGCGATGCTGCGAGACGCCCAGACCCGTCATCTGGTGGATGTGTACTGCGGCGTGGGCTTCTTCGGCATCGAACTGGCCCGCGACGTCGAGTCGTTCGCGGGCGTGGAATATGACCGGCAGGCCATCCACGCCGCCCGCCGCAACGCCGCCTCGCACGGCGTGACCAACGGACAGTTCACCGCCGGAACCGCCGAGTCCGAGCTGCCCAGGTTGCTGGAATCATTCGAGGCCCGCCACACCACCGCCCTGCTGGATCCGCCCCGCAAGGGATGCGCCCCGGAAACCCTCCAGACACTCCAGACGGTCGCGCCCCGCCAGATCCTTTACGTGTCCTGCCATCCGGCCACGATGGCGCGGGACCTCAAGAATCTGTGCGGGGAACGCTACACCTTGCGCCGGGTGGTGCCCCTGGACATGTTTCCGCAGACCCAACACGTGGAGTGCATTGCGGACCTGCGCGTCCGGGACACGGATGCGGCATCCCCTTGAACCGATTCTGAAAAGAGGTTCCCCGATCGGTAGGGCTACACTGTGTCGCGGCCCCGGCGCCGGAGCACCGGACGCCCTGCCGAAAATGGAAACCCTCGAGAGAGTTGGGCCGGCCAACGAAGGCTTGCCAACCAGCGCCTCTGTCAGTCAACTGTGCCCATTGTTCGCCTATGACCGGTGATCCTCCTGCATTGTTACGCCGATTCTCGACCAGCACGCTGCCTTGGATTCTGGCTGCCTGCGCGGTGGTCGTGTACGCCTTCACGCTGAATCCGTGGATCTCGTTCGGCAGCGTGCAACAGGTGGCGCGGCTGTCCGGCTGGCTGTGGGAACCGGACCTGGGCAGTCCACTGCACTTTCTGGTGACCCTTCCCCTGAAGGGGCTGCCGGAAACCTGGATTCCGGCCGCGCTCAATCTCGGCAACGCCCTCTGCGCGGCGGCCATCCTGGGACTGCTTGCGCGCAGTGTGGCCATTCTGCCCCACAACCGGACCCATGAACAACGCATCCGATCCGGACCCGAGGGCCATCCGCTGGCTGTGGGATCCGCCTGGCTGCCTCCGGCCCTGGCCGTCGCCCTGTGCGGCCTGCAACTGACCTTCTGGGAAAACGCCACCGCGGGCACCCGCGAGATGCTGGACCTGCTGCTCTTTGCCTATGTCATCCGCTGTCTGCTGGAATTCCGGCTGGACGGACGTCCGCACTGGCTCTGGCAGACCGCGGCGCTGGTCGGGGCGGGCATGGCCAACAACTATGCCATCGTGGGTTTTCTTCCCCTCTACCTGGTGGCCTTGATCTGGTTGAAAGGACTGCGGTTTTTCGAGAGCCGGTTCCTCGGCCGGATGCTTTTCCTCGGACTGCTGGGGGCCTCGCTCTACCTGCTCTTGCCGATCCTGCAAAGCCAGAACGCGGAGGTGCCGATCGGGTTCTGGCCATCGTTGAAGTACACCCTGGGCGGCCAGAAGAGCATCCTCCTGGCGTTTCCGAAGAAAACGCTCGGGCTGCTCAGCTTCGGTTCCCTGGTTCCCATCCTCCTCATCTCGATTCGATGGCCCCAATCCTTCGGCGACCTGAGTCCCCAGGGGGCGCGGTTCAGCACCCTCATGATGCACATCGTCCACGCGGCGCTCCTGACCCTCTGTGTCTGGATCGCCTTTGACCCCCCGGTCAGTCCGCGCAACGCCGGCCTGGGCGTGCCGTTTCTAACTTTCTATTATCTGGGCGCCATCAGCATCGGCTACTTCGCCGGTTACTTCCTGCTGGTCTTCGGACAGCTTCCCAACGCGGAGGAATACACCTACGGACGCAGCCGGCGTTCGACGCTGCCCAAAGTGGTGGTCCCCGCCGTCTGGATCCTGGCCATCGTCGCGACGGCGGGCCTGGCCCTGCGCAATCTGCCCCAAATCCGGCTGACCAACAGCTCGATGCTGCGCGATTACGCCACGTTGATTGCCGACCAGATTCCGGAAGGTCACACCGTCGTGCTGAGCGATGATCCGGCGCGCGAGTTCGTGCTGCGGTCCGCCCTCCTGGAACGCGGGGATCGCCCGGATGCGATTCTGCTGGGCACCGGGTCGCTGGTCTGGCCGCAATATCACCGGATGATGGCGGAACGTCATCCCGACCGCTGGCCGGTCGATCCGCCCACCAATCTGCAGGCGCGGGTGCTGGACCAGAGCTTGATGAACCTGATGTTGATTTTCGCGCAGAGCAACCAGCTCTGCTATGCCCACCCGAGCTTTGGTTACTACTTCGAGCTGTTCCAGGTCCAGCCGGCCGGGATCCTGAACCTGCTCAAACCTTATCCCCAGGGGGAACTCGTTCCACCGCCCCTGTCAGAAGCGCAGGTCACCCTCAACGAACGCTTTTGGAATCAATCGGCCCTCCGCCTGATCGAAGCCGTGGAAGCGGGTATTTCCACAGGCAAGCGGTCCGGACCCGCCTCGAGACCCAACCCGCTCATTGAAAAGCTCCACCTTCAGCCGGAGCGTAATCCGACCGCCCGGGTCCTGGCCGAGTGGCTGTCCCGCTCCCTCAACTCCTACGCCGTCGAGCTCCAACGCTCCGGCCATCCCGAAAAGGCCGGCCGCCATTTCGAGCAGGCCCTGCGGTTCAACCCGGACAACGTCGTCGCCAAGGTGAATCGCAGATTCAACGAGGATCTCCTGGCCGGACGACCCAGTAGTGTCCAGGTCACCAAGGCCATCGAGGACGAATTCGGCCGGTACCGCGGTTGGGAACAGGTGATCAACGCCAACGGCCTGTTCGACGAGCCCCGCTTCACTATGGCGCTGGCCGAGGTGTTCCTGAAAGGCCGCCTGTTCCGCCAGGCCCTGCGCGAGTTCGATCGCGTGCGCCAGTTGTTGCCCGACGCCCTCGCCCCGCAGCTCTGGTACGCCCGGCTGGTCTCGGCGCTGGGCAATCCGGACGAAGCCCTGGCCACCGTGGAGCGCGTTCGCAGCCACCCGGACCAGTTCGCCCTGAGCAGCACCAATCAGCTCGAACTGGTCTTCGTGGAAGCGGCGGCTTACCTCGGCAAACGGGAACCGGACCGGGCGGTGCAGACCGTCGAGGCCGCCATCGAGGCCAGCCCCGCCAACACCAACGTCGTCGCCGCCGCCCTGCAACTCTATCTCCAGGCCAACCTCTACTCGAACGCGCTGCAGCTCATCGATCGGCAGTTGGCCGGGCTCCCGGACGACGTCAATCTGCTGGTGAACAAGGGCTTCGTGCTGCTGCGCATGACCAATCAGGTGTCGGCCGTCGAGGTGCTCACCCGGGCGCTCGAGTTGCAAAGCAACAACGCCCCCGCACGCCTCAACCGCGCCATCGCCAACCTCCAACTCGAGAACCTGGACGCAGCCCAAAGCGATTACGAATCCCTGCTGCTGTCGTTCCCCAAGGGCTACCCCCTCTACTTCGGCCTCGGGGAAATCGCCTTCAAGCGCGGGGACACCAACCAGGCGATCTACAACTTCCAGCTCTACCTGACCAACGCGCCCCCCAACACGGCTGAAGCCCAGCAAGTGCGGCAACGGCTCGAAGCCCTGCGCGGTGTCACCCCTTGACGCCCGCATGCGGGTCACGCACGTCATCACCCGGCTCGTGGTGGGCGGCGCGCAGGAAAACACCCTCACCACCCTGCTGGGCCTGCGCCGAATCCCGTCTCTCGAAGTGGCCCTGATCGCCGGTCCCACCGTCGGCGCGGAAGGCTCCCTCGAACCAGCCGTGCGCCAGGCCGGCATCCCTTTCCAACTCGTCCCCGAACTGGTCCGGCCCGTCCATCCGCTCAAGGACGTCATTGCGCTCGGCAAACTCACCCGCATCCTGCGCCTCCAGAAGCCCGATCTCGTGCACACGCACAGCGGCAAGGCCGGAGTGCTGGGCCGGCTGGCAGCCCATCGCGCCGGCGTGCCCGTCATCGTGCATCATATCCACGGCCCCTCCTTCGGCCCCTTCCAGGGTCGGCTGGCCAACTGGGTCTTCCGCAGCGCGGAACGCCACGCCGCCCGCGTCACCACCCACTTCGTCTGCTCCGCCCATGCCATGACCCGGCTCTACCTCGCCGCCGGCATCGGGCAGCCGGACCAATACACGCGCGTGTTCAGCGGCTTCGAACTCGATCCGTTTCTTAACAGCCACAACGACCTCGCGTTGCGATCCCAATGGGGACTGGCCCCGGACGACTTCGTCATCGGCAAACTCGCCCGCCTGGCCCCGCTCAAAGGTCACGATGACCTGCTCGAGGTGCTGAAACAAATCCTGCCGCAATGCCCCCAGGCCCGGGTGCTGTTCGTCGGCGGCGGCGCCCGCCGCGAACAAATCGAGGCGCAAGCCGACCGGATGGGCCTGGGATCCAAGGTCGTGTTCACCGGACTGGTTCCACCCGAGGCGGTGCCGCATCATGTCGGCATCATGGATTGCCTGGTCCATCTCTCGCGGCGGGAAGCCCTGTCGCGCGCCCTGCCCCAGGCGCTGGCCGCCGGCAAACCGGTGGTGGCCTATGATTTCGATGGGGCGGACGAGGTTTGTCTCGATGGCCGGACCGGCTTCCTGATTCGCACCGGGGCGCTGGACCGCGCGGCGGAGGCGCTCTTGCGGCTGGCGCGGGATCCGGAACTGCGTCGGCGACTCGGACACGAGGGACGCACGTTCGTCCAAGGCAACTTCGCCGCCCGCGTCCTGGTCGAAACATTGGTCTGCCTCTACCGCCAACTGCTCTCCAAACACCCGGGAGGCGCCCGATGATCCCGATGATTGCACCGCCGGCCCTGGGATGCGCCGCGGCCGGCATCATCACGCTGCTGGCGGTGCCGCTCTGGCGCCGGGCCTGCCCCCGCCTGGGACTCATGGACCAGCCAGGCTTCCGTAAACTGCACCAGGACGCCGTTCCCCTGGCGGGCGGACTGGCGGTGTTGACCGGACTGTTGCTCTCGGCGGGTCTGACCTTGGGGCTGAACGAAACATTGAGAACGCTGGTGCTCGAAAGGGCGCAGCTCTGGATGGCGGTCCTCGGGGGAGCCGCGCTGATGACCGGGTTGGGTGTGCTGGATGACCGGCATGTCCTGCGTCCCGGCGTGAAGTTCGCCTCACAACTGGCCGTGGCCCTCCTCCTGGCCGCTGCCGGACTGCGCATCACCCTGTTTGTCTCAAACCCGCTCTTTCAGCACGCCGTGACCGCGCTCTGGATCCTCGCGGTCATCAACGCGTTCAATTTCATGGACAACATGAACGGGCTCTGCGCCGGCCTGGGGGCGATTGCCGCCGGCACCTTCGCCGCCGCCGCCGCGCGCCACGGCCAGCAGGTCGAAGTCCTCTTCGCATCGCTGGTCTGCGGCGCCCTCCTCGGATTCCTCCCCGCCAACTACCCGCGGGCACAGGTCTTTCTCGGCGACGCGGGCAGTCACCTGGTCGGTTTCTGCGTCGCGGTGCTCGCCATCCTGCCAAGTTTCCATACCGCACAGGATCCGCGTCCGCTGGCGGTGCTGACGCCCCTGCTCATCCTCGCCGTGCCCCTGCTGGACATGATGTGGATGGTCATCGTGCGGACGAAAGCCGGAAAACCCTTTTACATCGGCGACACCAATCATCTGTCGCACCGCCTGGTCCGACGAGGCTGGAGCCCACCGCAGGCCGTGGCGCTGATCTGGGTTCTGGCCGCCGTGTCAGGCTTCCTGGCGCTCGTCCTGTAACTCACACCTTCACCGGCTTGGACCGCTGGTCCATGGCCTCGGACAGGATTCCCAGGATCTCCGCGCGCGGCACCGATCCGATCAGCTTGTTCTCGCCCGGAGAATTCACCACCGGAATCGACCGCAACTCGCTCCCCAAGGCCACGGGCAGCACATCCACCAGCCGCTGATGCGGCGTCAGGCAGGGCGGCGGCGGGCGCATGACGTCGTAGGCAATGATCCCCTGCAATTCCTGGCCGCTCGAGAGATGCTCCTTGAGATCATGCAGCGCCACCACCCCCATCAGGCGCCCACCCGCATCCACGACCGGCAGGAAGTTGTTGGCTACGGACAGAAACCGGCTGGCCACTTCGTGCAGGGGCGCGGTGTCCCGCACTGGGGGCACCGGAGCCTGCATCAAGTCCCCCACCGTTTGATCGCTCACCGCCCCTTGATCCGCCAACTCCGCCGCCCCCGCCAGCCCGCGCTCGTGCAGCGCCTCGCTGTAAACGGATTCCGGATGGAATTGCCGCGCCGCCAAAGTCGCCATCACACAACCCAGCATCAGAGCCGGCATCAGGGCGTAGTTAAGCGAGATCTCAAACAGGAAAATCATCGCCAGCAGGGGCGAGCGGGTCGTCGCCGCCAGCAGACTCCCCATGCCCACCGCCGCGAACAATCCCACCGGCAATTCCGAAATCCAGCCCAACCGCTCCAGCGCCAGCCCAAAGGCCGCCCCGGTTCCCGCCCCCAGAAATAACGTGGGCGTCATCAAGCCCCCCACCGCCCCCGACCCGATCGCCGCCGAGGTAGCCACGAGTTTGGCCAGCACCAGCAAGACCAGAAACAGCACGGCCAGACCCTGCGCGGCGAACTCCTCGTTGAGGATGCGATTGGTCACCGCATACCCGTTGCCGCACACCTCCGGATACCGGATCGCAATGATCCCGACAATCAATCCGCCCAGCGCCAGTTGCACATAGACCGGCAGGGACAAGGCCTTGAACCGGCGTTCGCTCCAGCGCAGCCCCTCCTGGAACAGCGCTCCCACCCCACCACACAACGCCCCCAACACCATGAACCAGGCCAACTGCCCCACCCGGGTGAAATCGTAGGGCGGAACCTCATACCAGGGATTGATTCCAAAGAACCCGCGGGAAACCACCGTCGCCACCACCGAGGAAACCACCAGCGGCGCAAACTGGTTCATCGAGAAGTGGCCCAACACGATGCTGGCCGCAAACACCGCCCCGGCAATCGGCGCATTGTAGGCCGCCGCAATCCCCGATGCCGCGCCGCATCCCACCAGCAACCGCAGGCGGTAAGGCGGCCACTTCGCCACCTGCCCAAGCTTCGAGGCCAGCGTGGCACTGAGCGCGGTGATCGCACCCTCGCGCCCAATCGAGGCGCCCGAGGCAATGCTCAACACGGACGAAACGGTCTTGACCAGGCTGGTGCGCAACGGCAGCCGTCCATCCCCCGCCACCACCACCTCCAACAGATTCGTCGAGCCCTGCCGCCCCACCAGCCGCAGTCCCCAGTAAAGCACCAACCCCGCCCCCAAGCCCCCCGCTGCCGGCACCACCAGCCGCTGCCACAACGCCAGGCTCTCGGCGATCTCGACCGGATCCCCCGGGCGGTGCAGCAGCAAATACTTGGTGGATTCAATCGCGTGATACAAAACCAGATTCACCAGCCCCCCCACCACCCCCACGAGACCCGCCAGCACCAGATGAAAGCCTTCCTCCGTCAGGTCGAATTGTTCCCGCAACCGCAGCGCACGCTGCCAGTTGCGTCTCAACACATTCCCGGCGCGGCTGAACAACCGGTTGTCCGCCCACCATTCCATGCCCGCAGCCTAGGCGCCCCGCCGGAAAAGACGAGCCCGGATATGGTCCCGGGACTTGCGCATTGAGCTCCCGCCCCTCCTGGCCCACACTCCGGCCCGAATGAACAAGCGGTTCTACATCACCACCGCCATCGATTACGTCAACGGCGCACCCCACCTCGGCCACGCCTATGAAAAAGTCATCGCCGACGTCATCGCCCGCGGACAACGCGCTCTGGGACACGAGGCGTTCTTCCTGACCGGCCTGGATGAACACGGACAGAAGGTGCAGCAGGCCGCTCAGGCCGAGGGCAAACCCACGCAGGCCTACGTGGACGAACTGGCCGCCGTCTGGAAAACCTTCGCCCACACGCTCCAACTCTCGAATAACGATTTCATCCGCACCACCGAACCCCGCCACAAACAGGTGGTGGCCGCCCTCCTCACCAAACTCCACGCCCAGGGCGACATCTACAAAGCCGAATACCGCGGCTGGTACTCGTGGCGCCAGGAAACCTTCCTGACCCACAAGGATCGCAACCCGGACGGCTCCTGGGACCCGATCTACGGCGAGGTGCGGGAACTGGTGGAGGAGAACTGGTACTTCAAGATGGGCCAATACCAGCAGTGGCTGCTGGAGCATATCGAAGCCAACCCGGACTTCGTTTACCCGGACTACCGGCGCAACGAAGTCCTGGGCTTCCTCAAGAAAGAGCCGCTGGCCGACCTCTGTATCAGCCGGCCGCGCGAGCGCCTGAACTGGGGCATTCCCATGCCCTTCGACCCCGACTATGTCAACTACGTCTGGTTCGATGCCCTCACCAACTACATCACCGTCCCCGCGTCTCAAGGCGACCCCGCCATTCTCGCCGCGCTCCCGGACCTGCAATCTCAAATCTCAAATCCCACATCTCAAATCTCCCTCTGGCCCGCCGACATCCATGTCATCGGCAAGGACATCCTCAAGTTTCACGCCGTCTATTGGCCGATCATGCTGCACGCCGGCGGCCTGCCCTTGCCCCGGCAAATCGTCGTGCATGGCTGGTGGCAGAAGGAAGGCGCCAAAATCAGCAAAACCACCGGCAACATCGTGGATCCCATCGCCGTCATCAACGAATGGGGCCTTGACGCCTTCCGCTTTTACGTGCTGCGCGAACTGGACATCGGCCCGGACGGCAACTGGACGGACAGCGGGTTTGCTGCGCGCTACACCGCCGAGCTGGCCAACGGCTTGGGCAACCTCGTCAACCGCTCCCTCTCCATGCTGCACCGCTACCGTCAAGGCGTGGTGCCGGAGCGATCCACCGAACTGGCCGGGGACGCCGCCACCGCCGTGGACCGCGTCCGACGCCAACTCGCGACCTGCGAACTGCAGGCCGCCGTCCAGTCCGTCTGGACGCTGGTCGCCCGGGCCAATCAATACGTGGACCACACCGCGCCGTTCAAACTGGCCAAAGACCCCGCCCAAGCTGGACGTCTGGATGCCGTGCTCTACAACCTCGTCGAAACCTGCCGGATCCTTGCCGTCCTGCTCTGGCCCTTCCTGCCCACCACCGCCGGCCGCATCTACGAGCAACTCGGCTGCACCGGGGTGCCGGACCAGCTCGCCCTGGCTGACTGGGGCGGCGCCCAACCCGGCCACACCCTCGGCAAACCCGAACCCCTCTTCCCCCGCAAAGAGCCAAGCCGACCGTAGCGCTTGGCGGCTGGCGATCGGCGCTCAGCGCCTCGCCACAGGCCCTCGCGCCGTAACAGTTTAGCGGAAAGGGGAAGATTCTGCTGGACTCCAGAGCGCGCCGGGGCCATGCTCTGGGTGTGAGCGATGAACTGATTGTCCAAGGTCGGCG
>JALOTZ010000066.1 GCA_025457615.1 Verrucomicrobiota bacterium | reverse complement strand
TAGGAGAGCAAGAAAACCGTCCCGTGTCTAGCCCGAATTTTAACCACTCCACTCCAACAACTTCAGTTCCTACAGAAAATCACCCTGGCGGAATCGCTGCGGGCGCATTTCCGCACTTGACCGTCCCTGCGTTCCAGCGCTAGCCTACGTGCTCAATGTTGGAATCTGGACGACAAGTCAACGCGGTGGTAGTGCGGGTCCTCGTAACCGGCGCGGCCGGGGTGGCTTGTCGAGCTTGAATCGAGTTTGAACAGGAACCCACGGCTGGCAACGGTCGTGGGTTTTTTGTTGCACCCGCGGCGCCAGCCTTAACACACGAACGAACATGAGCAAGTCAGTGACGAAATCGAACGCACGCAAGAAAACCGCCCCCGCCGGCGACCGCCGCGGCCCGGCCATGTCCGGCAGCCAGATCCTGGTCGCCGCCCTCGAACGCGAGGGGGTCGAGGTGATCTTTGCCTACCCGGGCGGCGCCAGCATGGAAATCCACCAGGCGCTCACCGAGTCCAAGATCCGCACCATCCTGCCCCGCCACGAGCAGGGCGGCGGGTTCGCCGCCGAGGGCTACGCCCGCGCCACCGGCAAGGCCGGCGTGTGCATGGGCACCAGCGGCCCCGGCGCCACCAACCTCGTGACCTCCGTTGCCGATGCCTACATGGATTCCTGTCCGCTGGTCGCCATCACCGGCCAGGTCAACCAGGCCATGATCGGACGCGGCGCGTTCCAGGAAACCGACATCATCGGGGTGACGCTGCCCATCGTGAAGCATTCCTACCTGGTGACCGACATCAACGACATCCCGCGGATCGTGAAGGAGGCGTTTTACATCGCCCAATCCGGCCGGCCCGGCCCGGTGGTCATCGATCTGCCCAAGAACGTCCAGCAGCAGCGCACCCATCCGGTCTGGCCCACGCTCGAGCAGATCAAGAAGGGCTTGCGCGGTTACCATCAGCCCGAGCTCAAGGCGGACGAACTGGCCCTGAACGAGATCATGGGCCTGATCGAGAAGGCCGAACGCCCGGTGCTCTATGTCGGCGGCGGCATCATCACCAGCGGCGCGGCGGCGGAACTCCGGAAGTTTGCCGAGGCCACTCACATCCCGGTCACCACCACCCTGATGGGCATCGGCGCCTTTCCCGAGACGCACCCGTTGTCGTTGCGCTGGCTGGGCATGCACGGCGCCGCCTTCGCCAACTGGGCGGTCAACGGCGAATACAAGCATCGCGCCCACCCGGATGAGCCGATGGTCAAGGTCAAGGACGGCGCGGACCTCCTGCTGGCGTTCGGCGTGCGGTTCGACGACCGCGTGACCGGCAAGTTCGAGGAGTTCTGCAAACACGGCACCATCGTGCACGTGGACATCGACGCGTCCGAACTCAACAAGAACCGGCGGGCGCACCTGCCGGTGATTGGCGACATCAAGGACGCGCTCCGGCGCTTGAACAAGATGCTGGCCGCGCGGCCGCTGAACCAGAAGCACACGGCCTGGCTGGCGCAGATCGAGGAGTGGAAGCAGAAAGGGCCGTTCGCCTATCGCGTGACCGACGAGATCGCCAGTGGCGACCACGTGAAACACCATCTCAAGGGCCAGGAGGACCAGATCATCCTGCAACAGATGGTGATCGAGGAGCTCTACGACCTGACCCAGGGCGAAGCCTACATCACCACCGGCGTCGGCCAGCACCAGATGTGGGCCGGACAATGGTACAAGTACAAGCACCCGCGCCAGTTTATCACCAGCGGCGGCCTGGGCTCGATGGGATTCGGCTATCCCGCCGCCCTCGGCATCAAGGTCGCCTTGCCGGACAAGCAGGTCATCGACATCGACGGCGACGGATCTTTCCTGATGAACATCCAGGAACTGGCCACGGCGCACGTCGAGAAGATCGCCGCCAAGGCCATCATCCTGAACAACCAGCACCTCGGCATGGTCGTGCAGTGGGAGGACAAGTTCTACAAGGGCCGCCGCGGCCACACCTACCTCGGCAACCCGGACGACCGGGCGCAGGTGTATCCGGACTACGTCCGGGTGTGCAATTCATTCAACGTGAAGTGCGAGCGGGTGATGTACAAGCGCGACCTGCGGGCCGCCCTCCAGCGGTTGCTGGAGGCGGACGAACCCTACGTCTTGGACGTGATCGTGCCCTACACCACGCACGTGCTGCCCTTCATCCCCGCCAACCGCACGGTGGCCGACATGATCTGGAAGGCGTGAGGGCCCGCCCCGCCGGCGCCCGGTGAGCCTGCGTGTGCTTTCGGTGCTCATCGAGCCCGGCCACATTCCACCCCAGGGCGGGTGCAGATCGGGAAACGGTGTATGATGTCTGTATGGAACGCCGACCGTTCCCTCGGCTGGCGTCTGGTTGAGGATCACCATGACCCCTGGCCTCACCGAACCGCGGCGGGTCCTGTCCCTGTTGGACAGCACCTGCCTGATTGTGGGGATCATTGTCGGGGTGGGCCTCTACCAGGTCGCCCCGGACGTGGCCCGGGGTGTCGGAGGCCCGGCCGGCCTGCTGGCGTTGTGGGTGTTCGGCGGCCTGCTCAGCCTGTGCGGCGCCCTGTGCTACGCCGAACTGGCCACGGCTTATCCGCAGCCGGGAGGCGACTACGTTTACCTCACACGCGCCTACGGACCGGCCGCCGGGTTTCTCTTCGGCTGGGCGCAATTGGCCATTGTGCGTCCGGGCGACATTGCCGTGGTGGCGTTCACGTTCTCCACCTATGCGACCGCCTTGCCTGATCCCCTGGCTGTGGTCGGCCTGGCGGGCAGTCCTCAAGTCCATGCCGTGTTGGCGGTGGCGGTGCTGACGCTGGTCAATGTGCTGGGCGTTCGTGGGGGAAAGCGGACACAAAACCTGCTGACGCTCGTCAAGGGGCTGGGCTTGCTCTTCGTCATCGCCATGGGTCTTGGGCGGGGCAGCCCGGAACCGGCCGCACGGATGGACGATCTGCCGTTGAGTCTGGCGCTGATCTTCGTGTTGTTCTGTTATGGCGGATGGAATGAGATGGCGTACGTGGCGGCGGAAGTGGTGAATCCCGGACGCAACATCACCCGCGCCCTGTGGTTGGGCATCGTCGGGGTCACCCTGCTCTATGTGGCGGTCAACGGGGCCTTCCTGGCCGTGCTCGGATTCGACGGGATGCGGGGGTCCGCGGCGGTGGCGACGGACACCGTGAATGCCGTATGGCCCGGAGCCGGGGGGACGCTGATCAGCGCGCTGATCTGCGTCTCAGCCCTGGGCGCGTTGAATGGCCTGATCCTCACCGGCGCGCGAATCTCATTCGCCGTGGGCCGGGATCATCGGCTGTTCCGTCCGCTGGGAGCCTGGAGTCCCCGGTTGGAAACTCCGGCGGCTGCCCTGGCGGTCCAGGGGCTCGTCGCCAGCGGGCTGATCATGGCGCTGGGATCGTTCCTGCATGCGATTCTCTACACCGCCGCGGTCGTGTACGGCTTCCACCTGGCGACCACGCTGGCGCTCCTGACCCTGAGGCGCCGGGAGCCGGCGCGGGCGCGCCCCTACCGGGTGGCCGCTTACCCGTTCACACCCTGGATCTTCGCCGGCACGTGCGGGTTCCTGATCTACAGTGCTGTTGTTTACAAGCCGTGGATTGCGGCCGGCGCGATTCTGCTGCTGCTGGCCGGGCTGCCGCTTTATGGGATCAGCCGGTCCATCCCGCCGGCGCCTCGCACCGGCTGAAGTTTTACAACCGCTTAACAATTCTCCGCCCCCCTCTTCATGCCCCCTTAACGGTGTCCGCGTCTGATCTGGTGTGAACAGGAAATACCAATGGCCGTCGCGCGAAGGAATCCCATCGCCTTCAGCCACTGTTCACGACCGGGGCGGCGGCTGGCCGCAGCTCCCCGGCCTGACCATCAACCAGGCAAGCCAAGACTCTCCGCGCGCCGGCCAGCCCGCGACCGGGAGTCTGGAAAGGATCGAACCATGAAGACAACATTGATGATGGCGGCGTTGGCCCTGATGCTGACCGCACCGGCTTACGCCCAAAACCAGGATGAGGAACGTCCGCGACGCCCCGAGCGCGAACGCCTCCATCGAGGACCGGGGGGCCCCCAGTTCCGGGGAGGCGAACCGGATGCGGATGAGCCCGGCCGCTACGGCCCGCCCCCGCAGTGCAGACGCGGCTGGCAGGACGAGGAGGCCCCGGGTCCGGGCTGTTGCCCGAACTGCGGCGCTCCACTGCGGCTCCGGCAGGGACCCGGGGCAGGACCCCGATGGCCGGGGGATGATCAGGACCAGGCTCCGGGTCCGCGCATGGGCAGGCCCGGCTATGGACCGGGACCACGCCTGGATGGCCCCTCGCAGCCTCCCGGACCGCCGCCCCGAGCCTGGGGCCGCGAAGAAGGGTGGGAGCGAGGACCGCAAGGAGCCCCGGGATTTGGACCGCGCGGACGCGGCTACGGGCGTCCGGATTGGGAGGATGATGAGGAGCGTCCGGTGCGCCGTGGAGCGCCCGAGCAGGAGGAGTCGGAACGGTAGAAGCAAAAAGAGTGGCGCAACGGATGAAACCTCCCGACACTCGACTGCGTCTGTCGGGTTGTGCCGTGAGGGCCGCCGCGAATTCCAGCGGCGTCTCTCCGGCGGAGCGACACACGAAGATCAACTTGAGGATTAAATCTATGAGAAAGACTGCACTACTGGCCGCGGCCTTCCTGGGCGCGACGGTCATCGGAGCCCTTGCCCAACCGGGAGCTCCCCAAGGTCAAGGCACCGAACCCGCCAACCGCGGCGGCTTCCGGGGACGGGGCGGGGCGGGGGGCAACCTGATGGGGGCTTTGGATCTCAACGCGGACGGCACCCTGGATGGCAAGGAAATCCAGAGCGCCTCGATGTCCCTGCGGAAGCTGGATACCAACAAGGATTTCAAGCTCACGCCGGACGAACTGGGTTCCCGGGGCGGACCGGGCGGCGGCGACGTGTCCCAGCGCATGCTCGAGCTGGACAAGAACAAGGATGGCAAGCTGACCTCGGACGAGATTCCCGAGCGCATGCAGCGATTCATGGGGCGCATGGACTCCAACGGGGATGGGGTGGTGGAAAAGGCCGAGATGGAATCCTTCCAGCAGGAAGTGCGGCGCCGGTTTGAGGAAGGCCGCGGTCCGGAAAGTGGCGAACCCGGAGGCCCCGGCGGCCCCGGCGGCCCTGGAGGCCGCGGTCCCGGCGGTCCGCCTCCAGCCGGAGATTGAGGTTTGCGCGAGTTGACCAGGGCCGTCCCTCGGACACAGTCGAGGGACGGCCGCTTGCTTTAGCTGAGGCACTCTTGGTGATTCGAGCCGTAATCCGTCTTAATACTTTCAGATGGCGTTTGACAGCGTGGCCCGGGCCTCCTATTTTTGGCGCCATCAAAGCTGCAGTGCGGAGATTCGCTGCGGTTGCTCTTTGGACGGTCCAATAAGTTTCGGTGGCGGTTGGGTACAGGCCGCCGCCGGATTACTCCGAATCCTACGTGTGTACCATTCGAACATTCCCCGGGCCTTTCAGCCACCTCCTGGTTGACTGGCCCGGTTCTTTTTCGTGAGTGGGATCAAAGGCGGTTGACAGTCGGAGCGGCTCTGGCTTTCATCCGCGCAATGCCGATTCCGCAAGCCTGGTCTCCAGGAGCTTCGATGGCCCGCCTCGGCGCGGGCCCCGGCGGGCTTTCCCCGGCAACCCCTCCCGCACTCACATGAACAATCGTCACGACAAAGTCCTCTTCTGGGGCTGCTTCATCGCGCTCATCACCACCTCCTACGCCTTCATCAGCCGGATGATTCTCTGCGGCGGCCAGTTCATCACGGACTTCGGCCTGGACAAGGTGCAGGTGGGCGAGTTGCAGGGGGCCGGGGTCTGGCCGTTCGGGGTGAGCATCATCCTGTTCAGCCTCTTCATCGACCGCATTGGGTACAAGACGGCCATGATCTTCTCCTTCGTTTGCTACGTGGCCTACACCCTGATGGCGTTCGCGGCTTACGGCGTGATTCAAGGCCTGGAGGGCGACGCCTTGATCGCGGCGCAACACAAGGGTTACACCCTGCTCTACTGGGGTAGCATCATCCTCGCGCTGGGCAACGGCACCGTCGAGGCCTACATCAATCCCGTGGTCGCCACCATGTTCAGCCGGGACAAGATCAAGTGGCTGAACATCCTGCACGCGGGCTGGCCGGGCGGCCTGGTCATCGGCGGCTTGGTCACCATCGGCCTGGCGACGCACACGGACTGGCGCCTGGTGCTGGGTCTGATTCTCGTGCCGGCGGTCGTGTTTTTCATCATGTTGATCGGGCTCAGGTTCCCGCGCAGCGAACGCGAACAGGCGGGCGTGGGCTACGTGGAGATGCTCAAGGAACTGGGCGCGTTCGGGGCCCTGGTCGGTTTCGGCCTGGTCTTCGCCCAACTCTTCCAGGTGCTGGTTCCGGCCGGCTGGAACTGGCCCGGTTGGGCGTTCTGGATCCCCACCGCCGTCGTGGTGGTGGCCTTCATGGCCATCACCAGGTCCTTCGGGCGCGGCATCCTCGCGTTTCTCATCATCATCATGATGCCGCTGGCCACCACGGAAATCGGCACGGACGGCTGGATCAGTTCGCTGATGGAAGAGCCGATGAAAGCGGCCGGACATCATCCCGGCTGGGTGTTGGTTTACACCTCAGCCATCATGGTGGTCCTGCGGTTCTTCGCGGGTCCGCTGGTCCACAAGCTCTCGCCGCTGGGCCTGCTGGCCACCTGCGCCACCCTGGCCATTCTCGGTCTCACCGCCCTTTCGAAGACAGCCAGCGCGGGGCTGCTGGCCATCTTCGCCGCAGCCACGCTCTACGGGATCGGCAAGACGTTCTTCTGGCCGACCATGTTGGGCCTGACGTCAGAGCAATGTCCCAAGGGCGGCGCGCTCACCCTGAACTCGATGGGCGGGATCGGGATGCTGGCCGTGGGCATTCTCGGGTTCCCCTTCATCGGCTTCCTCCAGGAATCCACCGCCACCGCCAAACTGGAGTCGGAGAGCCCAGCCGTTTACCAGACCGTGACGATCCAGAAGCATTACCTGCTGGGCGGCTATCGGGCCATCGATCCGGTGCAGGCGGCTCGCGTGGAGACCGAGGATGGGCAGGCCGCGCTCAAGTCGGCCAGCAAGGCCGGGCAGTTCAGCGCGTTGGGCCGGATGGCGATGTTCCCCGCCTTCATGCTGGTGTGCTACGTCGCGCTTATCCTCTACTTCAAAGGCAAGGGCGGCTACAAACCGGTGCAGTTGACCGCCGGTTCTGCAGACCGCGGGGGCCACTGACAACCGCGGATGGCACACCCGAGCCGCTCTGACCAGCACCGCCTACCAGCTCTTTCTCCTCTTCTCTTTATCGGGGCCTCCCTCGCCTCAACACGACCGGATCAAGGGAAGGCGGAAGAGAAAGAGAGGGATATGGTGCACAGCGCGAAACCGGGTTTCCAGGAATTCTACCCCTGAGCCTGGAAGGGCGGCTGGATTGCTGAAGGCCACGTCCAGTTTGGAACAATGGCGCCGACTCACGTCGTCGGCTACGGTTCAAGGCTTCAAAGCGTGACCTTTCTTGGGGCGCTTCTTGACACTGTCCCGGCGCGCGGCCTTCAGGCCGCTTCAAGGTTCGAGCGCATCAAGACGAAACCACTGGCCGGTGGGCGGGCGGCGGACGGTGAAGCGGCGTAAACGCCGAGCTCCCGCCGATTTGGCCTCGCGGACAGCGTCAAGATGCACCCCCTTTCTTGTTCGGAGAATTTTTCACGGTTCACTCGCCCCCGCTGTCGTCCCCGTTGCGCCGGCCCCAGCGTTTCTGGCGCTCGGGCAGCGCGGTGTTGACCTCCACGTAGTAGGTCTCCTCGCCGAATAACGCATCCGCGGCTTTCTGAAGTTCAAGCGAGGGCGTCACGGCAAAGTTCTGGTGCGTCTCGATGAACACCGCCTCGCCGCCCGGCGTGCGCAGGCAGAGAAACAGCGGACACTTGCCGCGATGCGCGGCCACCAGGTCACGCGCCGCCTCGATCCGATCGGGGGTCAGATGCGCCGTAAAGAGGCGCAGATGCACCTGGTTGGTGAACCGCCGCGGGGCTTCTTCGAGTCGAAAGAGTTCCTGGGGAAAGATCTTCGGCCGATCTTCCTCGTTGGAGACTTCCCCGATGACGCCCAGGGCCGTGCCCACGGTGAGCAACTCGCGATACTTGTCGTAGTTCTCGTTAAAGCACAGCAGGCTCATGGTCCCCTTGAGATCCTCCAGGGTGATCATGGCGTAGGGTTTGCCGGATTTCTTCGACATTCCCTGTTGCACGGCGGCGATCATGCCGCCGGTGCGGGTGAGGGTGCGGGGGGGCAGTTCCTTGGCGGTCTGCGAGTCGTGCAGCAAATACTTCTCGAGGATGGGCGCGTAGGGGGTGAGCGGATGGCCGGTCACGTAGAATCCCAGCAACTCCTTCTCGGCGGCGAGCAACTCGTGCTGCGGCCACTCGGGCAGGCCTTCGGGGGACGGTTTGGCGGACGACGAGGACGGCGTTTCCTCCATCATGCCGAACAGCGAGGCCTGCCCGCGAATCCGGTCCGCGGCGATGCTGGATCCGCGGGCCAGCGCGCGTTCCACCCGGGCAAACAGGGAAGCCCGGGTCTCGCCCAGGCAGTCGCAGGCGCCGCACTTGATGAGCGCTTCCAGGACACGGCGATTGACGGTGCGGGTGTCCACCCGGGCGCACAGGTCCTCGAGCCGGCTGAACGGTCCGCCCGCCTGGCGGGCGGCGATGATGGACTGCACCGCGACTTCACCCACGCCCTTGATGGCGGCCAGGCCAAAGCGGATGCCCTGCTGGCCTGCCTTGGCGGAGGGCCAGAAGAAGGCTTGGCCCTCGTTGACATCCGGCGGCAGCACCTCGACGCCCATGGCGGCGGCCTCGGCGAGCACCACCGCCAGCTTGTCGGTCGAGCCCATGTCGTTGGTCATCATCGCCGCGAGGAATTCGACCGGGTAATTCGCCTTCAGGTAGGCGGTCTGGTAGGCCACCAGCGCGTAGGCGGCGGCGTGCGATTTGTTGAAGCCGTACCCGGCGAACTCTTCGAGCAAATCAAAGATCTCGTTGGCCTTGCGTTCGGGGATTTGGTTCTTCTCTCTCGCGCCCTTCACAAAGATGGCCCGCTGCTTGGCCATCTCCTCCTTCTTCTTCTTGCCCATGGCGCGACGGAGCACGTCGGCCCCGCCCAGCGTGTAGCCGGCCAGCACTTGCGCCGCCTGCATCACCTGCTCCTGATACACCAGCACGCCATAGGTCTCGCGCGCAATCGGCTCGAGCAGCGGGTGCGGATACTCGATCGCCACCTCCCCGTGCCGCCGCTTGATGAAGTCGGGAATCAGTTCCATCGGCCCCGGCCGATACAAGGCCACCAGGGCGGTGATGTGCTCGATGGAGCTGATCTCGAACTTGCGGCACAGATCCCGCATCCCGCCCGATTCCAACTGGAACACCCCCACCGTGTTGCCCTTGTTCAACAGGTCGTAGGTGCTCTGGTCGTCCAGCGGAATACGGTCGATGTCGATGGCCTGTCCGCGCGTCTCGCGCACCATCTCGCAGACGTTGCGGATGACGGTGAGCGTCTTGAGGCCCAGGAAATCCATCTTCAACAGGCCCAGTTCGCCGACGGGCCCCATGGCATACTGGGTGACCAGCGTGCCGGACTCGTCCTGCTTGAGCGGCAGAAGGTTGACCAGCGGCTCGGGGCCGATCACCACCCCGGCGGCGTGCACCGAGGCGTTGCGGCTCAGGTCCTCGAGCACCATCGCCGTGTCCACCAACTCGCGCGTGACCTCCTCGGTCTCGCAGGCCTGCTTGAGTTCCGGGATGACGTGGATGGCCTTCTTCAGCAACGACCCTCCGTATTGCTCATCCTCTTTGCCCCCCAGCTTCAGATCCGCCGGAATCATCTTGGCCAGCCGGTCGCAATCCCCGTAGGAAAGCCCCATCACCCGGCCCACGTCGCGGATGACCGATTTGGCGCCCATGGTGCCGAAGGTGATGATCTGGGACACGCACTGGTTCCCATACTTCTGGCGTACATACTCGATGACGTCCGCCCGCCGGTCGTCCGCGAAATCAATGTCGATGTCCGGCGGGCTGACCCGCTCCGGGTTGAGGAAGCGCTCGAACAGCAGCCCGTAGCGGATGGGATCCACGTTGGCGATATCCAACAGGTAGGTGACCAGCGAACCGGCGGCCGAACCGCGCGCCACGCAGGCGATCCCCTGGCTGCGGCCGTAGGCGACAAAGTCCGCCACGATCAGGAAGTAGGAGACGTAGCCACTGTTCCGGATGACGACCAGTTCCCCCTCGAGCCGTTCCAGCACGGCTTGCACGGCGGCGCT
>JALOTZ010000065.1 GCA_025457615.1 Verrucomicrobiota bacterium | reverse complement strand
CGGCGTCAGTTGGAGCGTCGGTTTCGTTTGGCAACGGGTCACTCGCCCCTGGAAGCCTTGCAACAGTTGCGCCTGGACCATGCCCTCGAATTGCTCAAGGACACGAATCTGCCGCTCGAGGATGTGTCGGCGGCCTGCGGCTTCTCCGACGTGAAGCATCTGCGACGCGTGATCCGCAAAGCCACCGGGAAACACCCGCTCGCCTGGCGCACGGAGGCAGGTCAGGCCACCTCGGCGCCGGCTCGCTCGACCCGCTTGAGCTGATCCCCTCGGGCAGCCGGCAGCCTGGACCCCGACGCATCGTTGCCCGCCGGCTCCGGGACCTCATTGATCAATGAAGCTGTAATCGGTCCCGGGGGAGAATTCTCCGAAAGCAGGTTTCGCGCAGTGAACCCCTGAACCGATGCAAAACGTCCAACGTCCAACGTTGAACGTCCAATGCGGCAACGATTGCCAACCCCTTCAGCGTTGAGCGTTGAGCGTTGAATGTTTGCCAAGGCGGGCCGCGTCCATCCTCTGTAGCAGGGCTACTGCGGAGGACGGACTGCCGCGCGGCCCCTACCAGGTCCATGGCCCCAGTGCGCGTCCGATTCGTGGAGGGGATTGCCACGGCGGCATGTCGCAAATTTGCCCGGGTATTTCGCAAAATGCCCGTCGCCATTTCCTTCGCCTCGCGCGTAGCTTCACACCATGAAAATCAGTCCCCAACCATCCAAACACAACGGGCACAGCCCAGTTCGGACTGCCTTCACCCTCATCGAGCTGTTGGTGGTGATCGCCATCATCGCCATTCTGGCGGCGATGCTGCTGCCGGCGCTGGGCCGGACCAAGTTCAAGGCCAAGGTCGTCAACTGCACCAGCAATTACAAACAGTGGGGCCTGGCGGCCAACATGTATGCCGGGGACAATAATGACCGGTTGCCTTCGCCTCCATTGCCCGCCCCAGTCGGCGGCAACCTGTGGGATGTCTCCACCAACCTGGTGGTCATCATGTCCCGCGACTACAGTCTGGATGTGCCGATGTGGTTCTGCCCCGTGCGAAACATGGAACTGGATAACGTGAATAGCGTCTTCAGTGCCGCCAATGGCAGAAATGTCCAGAACATGGATGATCTCCTCAAGTATTTCCGCAGCCTGGGAGGCTTCCAGTATTTTGCCCAGATTAACCATAACTGGTGGGTGCCGCGCACCGTCGCCGGCAGCGCCCAGTCGCTCTTCCCCCTGGCTGCGCAGTCGGTCGTGCGCACGGACGGCACGTCGGGTTGGCCGATCAAATCCTCGGACCGCAGCGCGGCTCATCATCCCATCCTCACGGATTTCGGTTACATGGGGCCGGCGTTCACGAATCCGGAAAAGCTCATGACCCGCTGGAACACTCCCGGTGGCCACCCGCAAGGAGGTAAGTGTGATTCCATCAACGTGACCTTCGGCGATGGCCATGTCGAAACCCGGAAGGCCGCCACATTGAAAATGCAATACACCAGTTTCAACGGCGAGAACTTCTATTACTAAACTTTGCCCCGAACACCCTCACCAAACACAACAAACAAACAAGCAGTATGAAGAACAACATGAATCCAACAGTCCTCACGCGAGCCGTGGCTGCCCTTGCGTTGCTGGCCGCCGCGAGCGCCAACGCCAGCCTGTTCATCAACGAGCAGTTCGCTTATCCCCTTGGCGCGGCTCTAGCCAACGACGCCAGTCATGGCTACAACTTGACGACCACGGGTGGTGCCAACGGTATCCCCTACGACACCACGGGCGGCGACCCTACCAACTATGTGTCGGTATTGGGGACCTACCTGGGGGCAAACAGCACCAATTCACCCGGCACCGGACTTTACCGGCAATGGGGCGGCTCTGCCTTGATGACCAACGGTCTAAGCTACTCGCAAGGCGCCCTGACGCTGGTCACTTCTTCGAATGCAATGTCCCACTTCACTGGTGAGTGGTTGGGTGATGTCAGGGTGTATCGCAATGCCTGGCCCACAAACATCACCAACGGCGACTGGGGTGTCAACCAGGCCGTGCCAGCGGATGCAATGGCATCCGATCCGTTTCTGGCCTATAAGAACTACGAGGCGGACAACCCCGTCAAATATGCGGATACCTTTGGCGTGGACGGGAAGGTCATCTATTTCAGCTTTTTGGCCCAGTTCAACGACACAAACGCTTGGGGAGAGTTTAACATCAAGAGCCCGAAGAACCAGAATCTGAACATCGGCATCAGCCGAGCACCGCTTCGCCTCGGTCAATTCTTCATCACGCATGACAAGGGTGGGGTCGCGACGGCCTATGGTATCACGAACGGCGTGGGAGTGACAGCGAGCACAAACGTTACGTTATTCGTGGGCAGGCTCACTTACATCGGCACCCAAATGGGCATCCCGAACGGGACGAGCAACCTGGCCGAGGTGTGGGTCAACCCGCCGCTCGATCAACCGCTGGGCACGCCTGAGCTGAAACTCTGGCCGGATGGGACCAGCCTCACGAACTTGGATCTGACCTTCTACTCGATCAGCACGCGCGCCGATCCTGCGAAGCCTGCGAATCTGACCGTGGACGAGATTCGCTTCGGCACCACAGCGGCGGATGTCATGCCCTATACCTCGACGGCGGCACCGGCCATCACGGCCTCTGCAAGCGGCAGCACGCTGACCTTGGAATGGGGGGTCACGGGCTGGACGCTGCAATCGCAGACCAAGCTGCTGAGTGAGGGACTGAGCTCGACCGGCTGGGTGGATGTGTCGCCTGATACGGCAACGCTGACCTCCACCAACCTGACGGTTGATCCGAACAGTGGGGCGGTCTTCTACCGGTTGAAGAAGTAGTCTTGGGGTTGGGTGGTTGGACGGGCCTGTGGCTCGTCAGACAGTCCCGCGCCTGACCAGTCAGGCGCGGGACCTTATGTCAAGGGGAGAGACTTGATTGGACGTTGCATGCGATTCGTATGTTCCCATCTGATGGTGCCGGGCTTGATGACTGCGGTTCGTTGCCCGGGGGCCACCTGTTACGCGGCCAGCAACTGGTTCAGCCGCGCCATCCGCGGCGGCGGCTCGCGGTGGTTTGACCCCACGGTCGGCAACAAGTCGGACCTGCTTCTCTGTGACAGCCGGTTGGTGCAGCCGGCCCGCCGGCCGAACTCCGCGCCCGGCTGCGCTGCAGTCCATGACATTGCCCCGGCTCCCATTTTATGACTACAAAGTTGCAAACAGATTTCATCGTCAGACTGGCTTCGCTCCCGCAGTTCACCCCGAAGGTGGCGGCGGAGGCCTTCGATGTTGGAGCGCGCAAGCTGCGCGCCCACCTTCACAAACTGGCGGATGCGCCGGGCGCGTGGGGGGCCGATGCGGCGGGCGAGTATTGGAACGATCGGGAATCGTTCTTTTCCATTGCCAACTGGACCTCCTCGTTTCCGCTCGGCACGGCCTTGCTGGCGTGGGTGCAGACAGAAGATGAATACTTTTTGAATCAGGCCCTGCGCCTCGATCCGTGGTATCGCCGCAAGGTTACCGAGCACGCGGCTGACACGATGCATGACCTGGGCTTCCTCTACAGCCTCTACTCCGTGGCGTTCTTCAAACTCACGGGCGACCGGATGCATCGGGAAACCGGGTTGCGCGCCGCCGAGTTGCTGGCCGCCCGGTCCATCCCTCCGGCCGGCTACCTTCAGGCTTGGGGCCGGATGGATGAGTATAATCCCCATTTCGCCGGGCTGGCCATCATTGACTGCATGATGAACCTGCCGCTGCTTTACTGGGCTGCGGAGCAAACCGGTGAGCGCCGCTTCTACGACGTGGCCTTCCGACATGCCGAACTGACGCGCCTGCATTTCGTAAGGCCTGATGGATCGGTGTGTCATGCCTACCGCTTCGACCCCGCCTCGGGCCTTCCGATGCGAGCTGAAAACGCCTGCGGGCACAATGTCACTTCCCATTGGGCGCGCGGCGCGGCCTGGGCCATCTATGGGTTTGCCTTGAGCTACAAGTACACCAAGGCACCCGAGCATCTGCAAACCGCCTTGAAGCTGGCGCGCAAATTCATCAGCCATCTGGACGAGGAGATTGTGCCGCTCTGGGATTTCCGGCTGCCGCCCGGTGCCGAGCCGTTGCGCGATTCCTCCGCCGCCTCCATCGCCGCCTGCGGCTTTGACGAATTGCTCCGGCATGTGCCTGATGAATCCGGCCTGCGAAAGGCCAAGCACGCGCTGCTTGCGCGCCTGTGCTGTCCGGATTATCTCGACGCCGATGAATCTCATCCCGGCTTGCTGCGCAAGGGGCAGATCGGAGACGATGTCCCCGGTCAGGCTCGAAATGTCCACACCAGTTGGGGCGATTATTTCTTCATGGAAGCCCTGGCCTGCGAGTTGGGAAGTGAAACCAAATTCTGGTGACAAGTTTGACCTGTGAAGCTCACACTCTCAATCTTTCTCATTGTCGGTATCGGCTGGATTTGCCTCTTGCCCGCCACCTCCCAAGCTCAAATAGGCGGTGAGACCAACCAAATTGAGGCCGGTCTGGCGGGGCGACCGGACGTGCTGTTCTATGGGGCTGCGGAGACGAGCAATTGGTTCAACCTTTGGCACGCTGTCTTCAATGATCCCGACCTGAGCATCACCAACGGGGGGCGTGACGGCAACGGTCTGAATGTGTTTTTGAAACAGGGGCAGGATGGAGTCGCGGGGAGCGGGACCAGCGCCACTTATTTTCTCCTCAGTGCCCAACCGGGAGTTCCTGCCTACCACGAGGCCATGTATTTCCGCTACTACATCCGTCTGGACCCGAACTTCCCCTATGTTCAAGGGGGCAAGATCCCTGGCCTGATGGCGCATGCGCTGTATGGCGGCGGAATTCATCCCGATGGCACCAATGGCTGGGGCGCGCGCTACATGTGGGATAAGTGTGGCGAGCTTTACCTTTACGCCTATCTGCCCCTGACCAACGGCTGGGGGACCAGTCTGCATTGCGATTACCGGGGCACACGGGCCAAGTTGTTGCCGGGCAAGTGGCATTGTCTCGAGCAATACATCCAGCTCAACAGCATCGGAGCCACCAACGGGATTTGCCAAACCTGGCTGGACGGCAATTTCTGCCAGAATGAAACCAACCTTTTGTTCCGCACGGTGGATTCACTGAACAACAAGGAGTTCGGCAGCCAGTTCCAGTGTTTCTACGGCGGCCAGGGTGGCGATTGGGTGCCCCCCTACGATACCTGGATCCGGTTCGACAACGTCGTGCTGGCCACCAATTACATCGGCCCGCGCACCGGCTCCAATGTTCTGCTCACTCCCGTCATCCTCACTCCCGCCGGCACTTACAGCAATCAAGTGCTGGTCTCGGTCAGCGCCACGGCGGGGGACACGATACGCTATACCAGCAACGGCGAAGAACCCGGTTACCTTTCGCAGGTTTACACCGGCCCGGTGCGTCTGGCCAAGAGCGCCACGTTCAAGGCGCGGGCCTTCAATGGAGATGCCCCTTACAGCCCCACCGCCACCGCCACCTACACGATCACGCCTTCTCCCGTGGCGACGGTTCTCACGAACAGCCCCACGGATGACTCCTATGTCTGGCTGCGCCAGCTCGATCCGACCCTGTCTACCAACAACTACGGCCTCGAAACCACCCTTGGCGTGAAAATGTCGGGGCCAGGCTTTGAACGGCGGGGTTTGGTCAAGTTTTCCGTCGCCAATGTGACCAATGCCGTGGTCTCCGCCAAACTCCGGATGTATGTGGAATCTATTTCCGCCGGCCCTGGCCGGATCACGCTTCTGGAAACTTCTACCAACTGGTCGAACACCGGCGTGAGTTGGGCCAACCGGCCGGAGGAATGCGATTTGGTCGGCTTTCCGGTAACCGCGTCGGCTCCGGGCTGGATTGAATGGGATGTTTCCAATTATCTCAGCGCGCAGCGACAAAAGGGCGAAACGGCGCTAGCCTTCTATCTGGTGATGCTGACCCCCGAAGGCACGGCCTACCTCCGCACCAAGGAATACTCAAACGCCTCCTTTCGCCCGCAATTGGTCATCAACACCACGACGGCTCCATTCTTTTCCCCCGCCGTCCATCTCGACTACATCGTGTCGGCCAGTCACGACATGCTGACCCTGGATTGGGGGGTCATGGGGTGGACGCTCCAGGCGCAGACAAATTCTCCCGAGTCCGGCCTCGGCGCAGGCTGGGTGGACATTCCCGGCACCGCGTTGGTCAGTGCCACGAATCTGGCCCTCGACCCGAACATTCCTGGTGTTTTCTACCGCCTGAAACAGTAGCTTCAAGGAATGACTTCATGCCCCAACCTATAACAGCCCAGCCCAATTTCTCCGGCGCCGGCAAGAACTTGCTGCCGTTAGAACTTAACGTCGGCATTTTGCTATGGTCCGCCCTCGCGCTGCTTTGGCCGGTGTTGCCCCTTTCCGCTGCCGATCTTCAGACTTGGCCCCGGCAATACCTCATTGACCCATGGGAAACCAACCGCCTGACCACGGCGGATGTGGTGGGGCCGGACGGGATCGTTTATCCGAACTGGACCAGCGTGGGCATGGAGGGGGGCATTCCGTCCGGCTTTGCCTCCGTCCTGAACCCGGCGTCACCCCCGTCCGGGTATGCGGTCTTCGACGTCCAGAACGGCTACGGGGCGGCGGGCGACGGGGTGAGCAATGACGATGATGAGGTGGCGGCCGCGCTGGCGGCTGCGCTCGCCTGGAACAACGGCACCACCCAGCGCGCCATCCTGTATTTCCCGACCGGCAGCTATGTCTTGACGAAGCCGCTTACCGTCAACGAGGACGGCGTGGTGGTGGCCGGGGCCGGAAAGGAGATCACTACGATCAAGTTGAGCAAGGCGGCCACCAGCGTCAGCGACGCGTTGTTCCAGTTCGACGGCGGCACCTGGGGCGGCACCTACCTGTACGCCGCCAGCGACACCCCGCGCGGTGCCAGCCAAATGACCTTCACGGTGAACCCGGCTACCAGCGGCTATGCGGTGGGTTCCTGGGTGCGCATCGTGGCCAGCGACGCCTCGGCGGGCGACACCATGCGCGAGCGCTACAGCAACCCCGGCACCGGCTGCCTCTACGCCGATCCCATGTGGCACTTCGGGCGCGTCTTCATCGCAAAGATCACCGCGATCAACGGCAACACCGCCACCTTTGACCGCACCTTCCCGCATGATTTCTTCCTCGATGAAGCCCCGCAAATGCGCACCACGACAATCCGACAATGGTGCGGGTTGCAGGATCTGGCCATTGACACGCAAGCGGCAGACGTGGAATTGGAGCCTTTTCGTCACCGGCGAACCGCCAACTCCTGGGTGCGCGCCGTGCGGGTGATCAAGGCCAAGGACTGGCCGCTGGGCATCACCAGCGAGAGCCGAGTCCGTTTCGAGGTGCGCGACTGCGACTTCGACGGCACCTGGGCGGACATCAGCAGCGGCTCGCGCGCCTACCTCGGCTGGGGCCAGGCCGACACGGATTGTTTGATGGACAACTGTACCGGCGACACCCTCCGGCACATGGGCATCTTCCAGATGGCCTCGCGCTGCGTGGTGCGCGCTTGCACGTTCACCGGCGACACCGTGCAGTCGCCCCAGTTGCACGGGAGATTCCCGCTGGAGAATCTGGTCGAGCAGTGCGTCTTTGGCCCCTGGTCGCCGCAGCGCGGCAAGACGGTTTACGGCATTGACGCCGCCGCATCCACCATTCACGGCCCGAACGGCCCGCGAAATGTCTATTACAATAATGACACGCTCAATGGCAGCGGCACGGCGCATTTGCATGGCACCACCGAGGGGTTCATCTTCGCCTACAACCGCATCCGCACCGCCGGAACCGACGCGCAGACCGATGCCATGCCGCCGATCTGGTCCTACGACCGCACCTTCGACACGATTGTGCGAGGCAACATTTTCGACGCCCTGCCGACTTCACCGGTCATCAACCTGGAGGATCCGACCTGCACCGGCTGGCGTGTCGCTGACAACCTCATTTACAACAGCAACGGCATCCTCATGGCCGGACCCGCCAGCGTCGCGGTCAACGATTTCAACCGCTTCCGCACCGGGGCCATGCCCGTGAGTGGCGCGCCGGTTACGGCCCCCGAGGCACCCAGCATCTACCTGTGGCAACGCACCAACGCCACGCTGTCGCGCATTCTTGTCACGACTGATCGGCGTGCTGTTTCCGAGTCCGGCGGCACCTCGACCGTGCGCGTCATCCGGGTCAACGCGTCCACAGCCACACCGCTTACCGTGAGTCTGTCGGCCAGTCCATCCGGGGCCGTCAACTTGCCGGCCAGCGTGATTATCCCTGCGGGCGAGGTCATGGCCACCGTTACCCTCACCGGCCAGAGCGTTGCCGCTGAAACGGTGGTCACCTTGACCGCGACTGCCTCCGGTCTTGGTCTCAACACCGATACCGAGACCGTCACCGTGATTGACTCCGCCACCGCGCCCAATCTCGGCATCGAGCGCCCGGTCACCATTGTCGCCGGCCTGCCCGCCGGCTGGGAATCCGCGGACCTGGCCAAGGCCGGCGGCGGCTCGGTCAGTTACAGTTCCGGCACATGGACGCTCACCGGCAAAGGACCGCGCATGGAAACCTCCATGGGCACCCTCGGGCGCAGCGGACGGCGCTTCGTGTGGAAAACCATCGCCGGCGATGGCTCCATCACCGCCCGTCTCGCCAGCTACAGTGGCGTCGGCGACGCCGGGCTGATGGTCTGTGATGACATCGCCCCGATCACCGAGTTCATGGCGGTCATGCCCAACCGGTCCCCGCTCTCCAGCGGCAACGTCAACGACCGGCACGCTGGCATCATCGCTTACGGCACCAGTCCCGGAGCCTCCGCCCCCGTCTGGTTACAGATCACTCGCACCGGAAGTGTCTTCACCGCCTCCACCTCGAGCGATGGAGTGAATTGGACCCAGCGGGCCAATGTGGACTTCTATCAGTGGGTCGGCGACGGCTACAACGTTCCGGAATACCGTCCCCGCGCCGTGCTGGATCCGGTCATGCACTTCGGCATGTTCGTCAATTCCGACTCCACCACCACCACACGAACGGTGACCTTCAGCGACGTGGTGGTCAGCGGGGCCGAGGGCGGGCCATCCCTCATCAACACGCTGACACTGACTTCCTCGCTCAATCCCTCGACCCAGGGCGACGCCGTCACGTTCACGGCCACCGTCCTGACCAACGGGATGACGGCCGGGGACGCGACCGGCACGGTGACCTTCATGGATGGCGAGGTCGCGCTGGGCTCGGGAGCCGTGAACTCGGGAGTGGCCACTGTGAACACCAGCACGCTGGCGCCGGGTTCCCACAGCATCACGGCGATATATGCCGGCGATGCCCAATACAGCGGGAGTGTTTCCAGCCCGCTCACCCAGACCGTAAACGGACCGGGTTCCTCGTTGATCATTTACGAACCATTCAACTACGCCATCGGTTCAAACAATCCCGATCCAGACGGTGGGCTCAACGGGGGCAACGGCCTGCCGGCCACCAATGTCGGCGGAAGCCCGACTGGCACCAGCACCGGCTGGCGCGGCAACTGGGGGACTTCCTTGGATGTCGTCAGCGGACTTTCCTATAGCCAGGGGAACAAAGTGCTGACCGTTTCGGGCGGCGCGGGTCTGGTGACCAACGCCACCTGGGGCACCGGCACGTTGAATCCCTACCGCTTCATGACCACCGATCCGTTTATAAGCTACCGGACGGGCGGTGCCAACAACGGCAGTTTCGGAGCTGATGGCACCACGCTCTACTTCAGCATGCTGATGCATCTGAATGACAACTTCAATTCCACGACAGTTGCCCGCATTGGCATCGGCGCGGCTGAGACCAGTGGCAATATCTACGTGGGCGCGAACCTGGGTGACAATGATCCCACTCCCAACTGGGGAATCTCGCGCGGCTCGACCGGAACCCATTCCCACTCTGCCGTTCTGGCGACGGCGGGTTCGACCGCACTGCTGGTCGGGAGATACACCTTTGGACCCTCCGACGTTGATACGGTGGAACTCTGGGTGAATCCCGCATTGGGCGGCACCTTGGGTGTGGCGGATGCCTCGCTTTCCGGAGGCAACTTTGCCATCACCGGCTTCGGCACCCGTCCCGATACGACGAACGTGTTTGTGCTCGATGAATTCCGCATGGGTTTGTCGTTCGCCGACGTGACGCCTTTCACAACATCCCTCCCCACCACCCCCATTCCACTCACTTACGGCTCCAGCAACGGCTGGCTGACCCTTTCCTGGCCGTCCAACTACACCGGCTGGGAGTTGCAGAGTCAAACCAACGAATTGAGCGCCGGACTGGGCACCAACTGGTCGCCGGTTGTGGGCTCCACCGGGACCAACCAG
>JALOTZ010000089.1 GCA_025457615.1 Verrucomicrobiota bacterium | reverse complement strand
TGGTCTATGCGTTTGCAGAATCCGCTGACGCCACCAACCTACGCGTTGAAATTGTCCTGCCGGAAAAGCCAAGACACACACCGCGACTTTGCCGGCTCGGCGCGATCGAGAACAACATCCTCGCCAACTATCGCGCCCTCGGTTCACCCGCGAATCCGACCCGCGAGCAACTGAAGGAACTCCGGGCCATCAACACCTTTGCCGCCGCCTTTCCCAACGAAGTCCGCATTGAACAACGTGACGGCCAGTGGCTCGCGAGCTTTAGTATGGAAACGCCTGGACTGGCGCTGTTGGAAATCAACTGAACGACAATCCTCATGCCATCCACACAAACCTCTCCCGACCTGACCTGGTTCAGCAACGCCAAATTCGGCATCTTTGTCCACTGGGGCATCTACGCCGTCGGCCAATACCCGGAATCCTGGTCTTTCTTCAACCACGGACAACCCGGCCAAGACCCCACGGATTCGCTGCCCTATGAGGACTACATGGCACAGCGTCACGCCTTTCTGGCCCGCCGCTACGATCCCGCACAGTGGGCCGAGCTGTTTGCCGAGGCCGGTGCCCGCTACGCCGTGCTCACCACCAAACACCACGACGGCATGGCGCTCTGGGACACCGCCGAGCATTACTCGGTCGTCCGCGACACGCCCGCCGGACGCGATCTCGTCGGCCCGTTCTGCGAGGCGATGCGTGCCAAAAGTCTCCACACCGGCCTCTATTACTCCCACCTCGACTGGACCCACCCCGACTACCCCAGCGTCACCAAGCCGGGTGCCACGCTCGGCGACCACGTCGGCCACCGGTTTTGCTATCCGCCCGCCGGCACACCCGACAACCCCGCCCGCTGGGAAAACTTTCTCCGCTTTCACCGTCTCCAGTTGCGCGAACTCTGCGAGCGTTACGCGCCGGATTTGTTGTGGTTCGACGGCGACTGGGAACGCACGCCAGAGCAATGGCGGTTCGCCGAACTGCGTGACCAGCTTCGTGCGTGGCGGCCCGGCGTGATTCTCAACAGCCGCATGGGCGGCTACGGCGATTACGCCACGCCGGAACAGGGCATTCCCCTGCGCGCACCGGAAGGACCGTGGGAATTGTGCCTCACGATGAACCGCAGTTGGTCCATGGCCACCGACCCGTCCTACAAGACTGTGCCCGAACTCGTCCGCACCCTGATCGAATGCGCCGGCATGGGCGGCAACTTGCTGCTCAACGTCGCGCCCCTCGGTGACGGCAAGATCTTCTACCATCAGGCGGACATCCTCCGCGCGATGGGCGCATGGCTGAAGGTCAACGGGGAAGCCATTTACGGAACACGCGCCGGCTTGCCTGCCGGGCACTGGTATGGGCCAAGCACCTTGAGCCAGGATCGCCGGACGCTTTACCTGTTCCAATTGGAGCGGCCGTGGGGAGAAGTCGCGGTCAAAGGCCTCCGCAACAACATCCGTTCCGCCACGGTGGTGGGCGGCGACGGCACACAACTCGCACGGCGCGTCAGCGGCGGCGCGAGTTGGGCGAACATCCCCGGCGTCCTCTGGCTCAATGTTCCCGAGGCCGTCTGCCAGCCGCTCGGCACGGCCATCAAACTCGACCTCGACAGCCCACTCGATCTTTGTACCGATAAAGGCCACGTCATCACGCAGAACTGAATCTCAACTCATGCCCAGCCAAGAAATTCACTTGATCCACCACACGCCCGCGGATTTTGGGTTCACTGACCTGCCGCCCACGGCATTTGAGTCTCTCCCGCGCTACGTGGGGGACGCCTTGCGCATCCCCGCGAAAACCGCAGCGTTCAACATGGAGGCGCCCGGACTGACGCTGTTGGAGATTGGCCCGGACAGTCCCACCCACGTGGCCATGCCGCTCAAGGGCAACCGTAATTCGTAGCATCCTCGAAATTAAACCCTTCCCATGCAAGAGCTTCCCGCACCCCTCCATCCCGACACGCACCGGCCACAAAAGACCGCCACGGAGGACAAGGTGCCCAGGCACGAAAAGGCGCTGTATGGCCTGGGCAGCCCTTCGATGGGACTCGTTGACCAAATCATTCAATACCAGGTGCAGCAGGTGCTGGTTTACGGGTTGGGCATGTCCCCCGCGCTCAACAGCATGATCGTGATGATCTTTCGCATCGTGGATGCCCTCACTGATCCGGTGATGGGCTGGATTTCCGACAACGCGCGCACGCGCTTTGGACGCCGCCGTCCCTTCATGTTTCTGGGCTGTTTGTTGATGGCCCTGATCCTGCCCTTCGTCTGGCGGTTCAACGAACACTGGGACATGATCTGGATCGCGGTCTGGTTCGTCATCTTCGGCATTCTCATGTCCACGGCGACCACGATCTACAACATCCCCTACCAGTCGCTGAAAATGGAGATGACGCCCGACTACAACGAACGCACCAGCGTGAATGTGTATTCAGGGATCGTTATCACATTGTTCGGTTTGATCAGTCCATGGGTTTGGAAACTAACGCAGCAACCATTTTTTACCGGCCAGTTGCCGGGTGAGGAGCCCAATACCCTCTTGGGCATCCGCAACATTGCCATCTGGTTCGCAGGACTGGTGCTAATCATCGGCATGATTCCGACCTTCGTATGCAAGGAACGCTATTACGCCAAGGCCCAAAAGCAAAAGAAGGAACCCTTCCTCAGGAGCCTGGGTCTGACCTTCAAGAGCCGCCCGTTCCTGATGATGCTGGCGCTTATTTTCACCATGAACCTGGAGGGACTGGTCACGGGCATGGGCGGATACATTTCGCTCTACTATGTCTTTGGGGGCGACAAGGTGTTTGCCGCCACCTTCACCGGCGTTGCCGGGACCATCGGCGGGTTTCTCGGCTTCTTCAGCATTCCCTTCTTTGGCAAACTGGCCACCCGTTTTGGCAAAGAGCGTTCGCTGCTGGTTGTGACTGTCGCACACATCGTCATGGCCGGCAGTATCTGGTTCTGCTACAATCCGAAATTGCCTTGGCTGGCCGTAATTCCCGTACTGCTCAACGGGTTGCTCATTGCCGGATTGTGGACGGTGGTTCCGTCCATGAAGGCCGATATCGTGGATGATGACGAGGTGCGCACGGGCGAGCGGCGGGAAGGCTCCTTCGAGTCCGTCTTCTCCTGGTTCCAAAAGTTCACCGGCACAGTTTTCACGGGTATATCTGGATTCGTGGTGATTGCCGCCGGCTTCCAGATCAAGCTGGGCGCCGCACAGGCCGACGGGGTCTTTACCCGCATGATCCTGATGATGTCCTTGATCCCCATGGCTCTTGGGATCATTCAGTGCATCCTCATCATCAAGTGGCCCCTCACCGCGGGCCGCATGGGCGAAATCCGCCAGGTCCTGGAAGCGCGCCGCGGCAAAATCGACATGAGCGGCGGACGGGTGATCCCCTCTTGATTTTATGATTCAACGTCAACAATGGCCCGCCGCCTCGGGCA
>JALOTZ010000037.1 GCA_025457615.1 Verrucomicrobiota bacterium | reverse complement strand
TGACGCAAACACCGTGCAGCGTTTCATCGAGCTTCGGGTTCAGGGGCGATCGTTTGCCCGCATCGCTCAGGAACTGGGGGTCTCCAAGCCCACCCTCATGGATGGGTTGGATCGTGTCTATGGTGTTGGAGCCCATGGTGGCGCGGGGTCGGAGCCATGCCGCCCGTTTCCACCCAAAACTTGACCGCCGAAAAAATGACTCAAAATGGTCAAGAAACGGTAAAGTGTTTTAAGCGGGCCTCGACCGATCCGCGGTTGCGCTGCACGGCGGCCAGCGTCGCATGTCCTGCCCCGGCTTGGACCTTCCATGACGGCGCAATGTATCGGCGCTCACTATTGACAGTGCTGGCGTGGTTGAGATGGGCGGCGGCCCCGTCCCAGCGGCAATCTCCACAGCACCGCCAACGCCACGAGCAACACCAGCGCCGCCAGCCAGCCGTCCGTCATGGTCTTGGTGCCGAAGAACCATTCGTAGGGACTGGGACCGACTTCGACTCCGTCCACCCGAGGTTGGTCTGTGAGTGCGCCATAGGCCCGTCGCCAGAAAATCCAGCCGCCGTGCAGTCCGATGGAGAACCAGAGGTTGCCGGATTTCTGGTACGCGAGGGCCAACAAGATGCCGGCGAGCGTGAGATTGAAGAAACCGGGGACCACCTCCTGCCAATTCAGAAACCCGCTGAACATGTGCCCGAGCACAACCAGTCCGGAATACCAATGGTCCGCCCCCGGGTCATCCGCCCGCTTCATGAAATGCAGGATGGCGTAGATGGCGCTGCTGATCAGCGCCGCCGGCACCCAGTGCATCACCTTTCGAAAAGCCCCGAAGATGGCGCCGCGAAAGAGCAGTTCCTCGATGATCGCCACCGACATCCCCGTCAGTGCGGCCACCACCAGAATCTTCACAAACTCCGCCGTATCCAGCTCATGCCCCCACACGCGCACTCCGGCAATCAAGCACACAGCGACAATCAACGCCAAGGACACAAACCCCAGCGCTACGCCGCCCCAAAGCTTTCCCCAATGCCCCCGGGGCGGCACCAGGCCGAGTTCAGCAGCGGAGCGCGCTCCGAACGCGCGAATCAACGGATACATGCCGGCCAGCGCGAACACCAGCATGCAGCGGTTGACGTAGCGTCGGAACGGCTGCTCTGTCAGCCAGGGCCAGCCCTCCCCAAGGTGTTGCGCCACCCCATACACCCAGGGCGCCAGCAAGGGTCCCCCCAGGAACACCACCGCGAGGTAAGCCAGGAATGCCGCAAGAGGCCGCATGCCACGCAGCCTAGGAGCGCCGCCGCCGCCCGCCAAGCGGGAAACCAGTGCGAATGCGGCTTTGACAACCCGCCCCGCCTCTGGCAACGCAGGGACGCGCATGGACATCCTCGGCATCATCCCCGCCCGCTACGCCTCCTCGCGCTTTCCGGGCAAACCGCTGGTCCTCATCGCCGGCCAACCGCTGCTCCAACATGTCGTGGATCAGTGCCGCCAATCGGCCCGGCTCTCCGAGCTGATCGTGGCGACGGACGACGAACGCATCGCGACGGTCGCCCGTCGTTTCTGCCGTGTGGAAATGACCCGCGCCGATCATCCGAGCGGAACGGACCGCGTGGCCGAAGTCGCCGCCCGGCTCACCTGCCGCGCCGTGGTCAACATCCAGGGCGACGAACCGTTGATCGATCCGCGCGTCATCGACCGCGTGGCCGAAGCCCTGAGCGACTGTGAGATGTCCACCGCCGCCACCCCCATCCGTGACCGGTCCATGCTCGGCAGCCCGGGGGTGGTCAAGGTGGTCACCTCGGCTGCCGGCCGCGCGCTTTACTTCTCACGCAATCCCATCCCCCATGTCCGCGAGGCCCAAGGCGAAAGCGGACCGCTGCAGGATGAATTCCCCTACCTGCGACATCTCGGCATCTACGGTTACCGGCGCGAAACCTTGCTTCAGCTCGTGCGCTGGCCGGTGTCCAGCCTCGAACAGGCAGAGAAACTCGAGCAGTTGCGGGCCCTCGAGCACGGGCTGTCCATCGCCGTGGTGCGCGTCGAGGACGAAGGGATCGGGGTGGACACGCCGGAGGATGTGGCGCGGGTCGAGGCGATTCTCCGGCGGCGCCCCCTCCCCGGGCCGTGAGGAAGAGGCCGCCAGTGGCTCGATTCGGAGCTCCGTTTTCAGGCGGAACGCCGCAGCCGGTATTCAACGCCAAGGCGCAATGCAGCCAGGACGCAGAGGCGAACCGCCAAAAGGGGATGGCGGACCTGATCCTGGCCTTGCTCTCCAAACGGTGCCGTCCAACGCTGCCGACCCAGAGTTGCAACCCCAAGCGCCATGGCGCCCTCGCAGCACTGCGTTGGATGGGATTCGTCCGAATTCCGGGCTTCGACTGTGGCTTGCCAGGGGGCGGGGCTTCTGAGACAGTGCGGTCCCGGCGAGGTTTGCGTGCCTCGCCGGTTTTGCTTTACCCATGAAATACATCTTCGTGACCGGCGGCGTGATCAGTTCCCTGGGCAAGGGACTCACCGCCGCCGCCCTGGGCACCCTGCTCGAGAACCGCGGCCTGAAGATCTGCCTGCAGAAGTTCGATCCCTACCTCAACGTGGATCCCGGCACGATGAGTCCCTACCAGCACGGCGAGGTCTATGTGCTGGACGACGGCGCGGAAACCGACCTGGACCTGGGACACTACGAACGCTTCACCAGCGTCCAGCTCAGCCGGCTCAACAACCTCACCAGCGGCCAGGTGTATCAGACGGTGCTGGACAAGGAACGGCGCGGCGATTACCTGGGCAAGACCGTCCAGGTCATCCCGCACGTCACCGGCGAGATCCAGAACCGCATCCTGCAACTGGCCGAGGCCAGCCAGGCGGACGTGCTCATCACGGAGATCGGGGGCACCACCGGGGACATCGAGGGGTTGCCCTTCCTGGAGGCCATCCGCGAATTTGCGCTGGATGTCGGCCCCAGCAACGTGCTGTTCATCCATGTCACCTACGTCCCGTTCATCAAGGCGGCCGGCGAACTCAAGACCAAGCCCACCCAACAGTCCGTGGCCAAGCTGCGCGAGATCGGCATCACCCCGCAACTGATCGTCTGCCGCTGCGAACGTCCGCTGGACAAGGAACTGCGTCAGAAGATCTCGCTCTTCTGCAACGTGCCCTTCGAGGGGGTCATCGAGGAGAAGGACGTGGACCACAGCATCTACGAGGTGCCCTTGATGCTGCAGCGCGAGCGCATGGACGATCTGGTGTGCCAGCACCTGCACCTCGACTGCCCCCAGCCCCAGATGGCGCACTGGCAGGAAATCATCCGCAAGATGATCGCCCCGGCCCACCGGGTGCGCGTCGGGGTGGTGGGGAAATACATCGGCCTCCAGGACGCCTACAAGTCGGTCTATGAAGCCATCATCCACGGCGGCGTGGCCAATGATTGCGGCGTCGAGATCGTGCGCGTGGACGCCGAGGACATCGAGCGGGAGGGACCGGAGAAGATCTTGAAGGGACTGGGCGGCATCCTGATTCCCGGCGGCTTCGGCGAGCGGGGCATCGAGGGCAAGATTGCCGCCGCGCGCTATGCCCGGGAACACCACGTGCCCTACCTCGGGCTCTGCCTGGGCATGCAGATTGCCACCATCGAGTTCGCCCGCCACGTGGCCGGACTGGACCGGGCCCATTCCGCCGAGTTCGATCCCAACACCCCGCATCCGGTCATTGCCATGCTCGACAGCCAGCTCAAGGTGACCAAGAAGGGCGGCACCATGCGGCTGGGCGCGCAACCCTGCCAGCTCAAGGTGGGCAGCCGTGCGGCGTCACTCTACGGCGCCTTCATCGTCAAGGAACGCCATCGCCACCGTTACGAATTCAACAACAAGTACCGCGAACTGCTGGAGAAGAAGGGCCTGGTGTTCGCCGGCACGACCCCGGACGAGAAGCTGGTGGAACTCATCGAGCTGCCGGATCATCCGTTCTTCATCGCCAGCCAGTTCCATCCCGAGTTCCGGAGCAAGCCGCACCAGCCGCACCCCCTGTTCCGGGGCTTCATCGCCGCCGCGCACCACCACGCGCACAACAAACCCCTCTAGGATTCCCTTCATGCGGCTGTTTGCCATCAGTCAGAAGGCGCGTGATGCCGGGCTTTCTTCACTCCTGATCGGCGGACACGCGGTCATTGCACACGGCCATCCAAGGAACACCTTTGACCTGGACCTGGTCATCCCGAGGTCGGCTGTCGGAGACTGGCGTGCTCTCCTTCTGGGCCAAGGCTATCGGATTCGACTGGAAGGCACGACATTCGTCCAGTTCGATCCGCCGGATGAAGGGACGCTGCCCCTGGACCTAATGCTCGTAAGCCCCGAAACCTTCAGCCAGTTTGAGGCTGAGAGCGTCCCGGTGCTCGCGGAGGATCCGGCTGGCCCCAGAATGGTCGCGCTCAGGCACCTGCTTGCCCTGAAGAGTCATGCTATTCGCCATGGGCATCCTGGGCGGGTTGAGAAGGACGTGGACGATGTGATAGGCTTGATGCAGGCGAACCGCCTGGATGTGAATGAGACGGGGTGGCGGGAGCTATTCTTGAAACACGGCCCGCCCGAATTGCATGCAAAACTACTCCAAATTCAAAGACGCAGCGGTGGCCGCTGAGCTGGACCTTCCGGATTGGTCCACTTCGGACGCGAGCCCACGGTGTCTTTCGGCTCAGGCCGCCTTCCGCCTGTGTGAACGTTACGCCGCCGAGATGCCTGAGCTGGTCCGACGGCTGCGGGCTGAAAGGCGCCAGCCCTGCCATGTCGAATTCGTGCTCTGAGTGACCTATCTCGAAACCATCGAGTTTCTCTACAGCCTGCGCCTGTTCGGCCTGAAACTCGGGCTGGAGAACACGCGCAGGCTGGCGGCGCAGGCGGGCAATCCGCAGGACCGTTTGCGCTTCATCCACATCGCCGGCACCAACGGCAAGGGCTCCGTGGCCGCCCTGCTCGAAAGCCTCTATCGCGCGGCCGGCCTCCGCGTCGGACTCTACACTTCGCCGCACCTGGTCACCTTCCGCGAGCGCATCCAGGTGAACCGGCAGATGATCCGCGAGGCCGACGTCGTGCGCCTGGCAGCCGAACTGCGAAGGCAGGGTAGCGCAGGCGTCCCGTCGGCCTCCCCCGTTCCCCCCGCTCCATCCGATCTTCAACAGCACTCCCCCGCTTCGCGTTCTGAGGGCGACGCCTGCCCCACGTTTTTCGAGTTCGTGACGGTCATGGCCCTCCAGTATTTTGCCGAACAGTCCTGCGACCTGGTCATCTGGGAAACCGGCATGGGGGGACGGCTCGACGCCACCAACATCGTCACCCCGCTGGCCAGTGTCATCACCAACATCGATCTCGATCACCAGCCTTGGCTGGGACATGACTTCCGCAGCATCGCCATCGAGAAGGCGGGCATCATCAAGCCGCACATCCCCGTCATCACCGCCACAGCGGAACCCGAGGCGCTGGCCGTGATCCAGGAAACCGCCCTGGCCTGCGGCAGCGCCCTGACCCTCGTCACCCCCGCCCACACCACGCACCCGCCGCTGGACACGATCCGGCTGCCCCTCCTGGGCTGGCACCAACGGCTGAACGCCGCCACCGCCCTGGCCACCGTCCACGCGTTGCAACCGGCGTTGCCAGTGAGCGAACCGGCGATTCGCCGGGGACTCGAGACCGTCCAATGGGCCGGCCGATTGCAGTTGGTCGAACGCCCGATCGCCCGAACCGCAGACCAGGATCTTGGCGCCATGTCCGGACCGCCTGAGAGGCGCCGACGCATCCTCCTGGACGGCGCGCACAATCCCGCCGGGGCGGCCATGCTTCGGGCCGCGTTGGAGGAGGAGTTCGGGGGCGTCCGCCCCGCGCTCATCCTGGGCATACTCGGGGACAAGGATTGGACGGTGATGTGCGAGGTCCTGGCGCCGGTCGCCGCGGAGATTTTCTGCGTGCGCGTGAAAAGCGACCGAAGCGCCGATCCCCACCAACTGGCTGAGGCCTGTCGGAAAACGGCGCACACGGCGCAGGTCACAGTGGTGGATTCCGTGGGGCAGGCGCTGGAACAAACCACCGGCGCGGCGCTCACCGTGGTGGCTGGATCGCTATATCTCATCGGGGAAACTCTCGACCGGCTGACCCCAGGTGGGCCATCGGTGGCGGATGAGAGGATCCTGAACGAGTACGGTGCGCCCCCGTAGCGGCGCGTCGGCAGACCGCCGGACTTCCTTCCCCGAGAAGATGGCGGCTCTCTTCCGAGAAGCCGCTACGCCGGGCTATGCTCCCGCTTTTCCGTATAGAGCTTCCAGAAGTATTCCCAGAAATCTTCGCCCAGCGGATGCAGGAATGGACAGCCCGGCACCACCGCACCCAGATACGGCCAGTCGCGCGGATGCTCGACCAGGCCCTTCCGGCGCGGATTATCCAGCACGTAGAAGCACGATTTCTCGAACGCACCACGCAGACGGTCCTGCTCCCGCAGTACGCTGTCGTGCGATTGCTTCTGCAACTCGAACTCGACGCCCGTGGGCGAGCGGCGCGCGAGTTCGGCGGCCAGATGTTTCCGGAGGAACTTCATGGCGTTGCGCTGGTCGGAATCCACGCGCAGGCCGAGCCAGATCAGGTGCAGGTGATCGGGCATGAGGACATAGACGGCGCAGAACAAACCTTCTCGCGCGGCGGCGTGCAGGAGCAATTCGCGGAAGTGGAGATGAAACCGGTCATCCAGCCAGCCGGTGGCGCGGTGTTCAAGCGTGATGGTCCACTGGACGACGGCGAAGCCGCGATAGAACTCGGGGGCGAGCCGGGGAAGATGATGCCACTCGGGTTGCGGCGTGAGCGGCGCAAGTTTCATGCGGGCCAACGTAGCGGCAGGCGACGGACCGCCACCAGCCAAAACCGTTAGCCGGTAGCGGCGCGTCGGGAGACCGCCGGACTTCTTTCCCGGAGACAATGGCGGCTCTCTTCCGAGGAGCCGCTACGCCCCTGTAGCGGCGCGTCGGCAGACCGCCGGACTTCCTTCCCCGAGAAGATGGCGGCTCTCTTCCGAGAAGCCGCTCCACGAAACTCTCGGGGTTTGACGCTGCGCCGTCTCCCATTGCATGCTCCGCCCATGCGATTCCTGACCCGAGTCGTTCCCAGCCTGGTTCTGACCCTGCCCGCCCTGCTCCCCTCCGCCCTGGCCGTGGACTCACGCGGTTACCCGGCCACCGCCAAGACCAATGTGGTGGACACCTACCACGGGGTGAAGGTCGAGGACCCGTATCGCTGGCTCGAAGACGACAACGCCGACGCGACCAAGGACTGGGTCCAGGCCCAGAACGCGGTCACGATGCCCTACCTCCAGTCCTTGCCCGGACGCCAGGCCATCTACCACCGGCTGAAAACCCTCTGGAACTTCGAGCGCTACGGCGTCCCCTTCACCGAGGGCGGACGCTACTTCTACGCGAAGAACGACGGATTGCAGAATCAAAGCGTGATCTACACCGTGGACAAGCTGAACGGCGAACCGCGGGTGTTGATCGATCCCAACGCCCTGTCCAAGGACGGCACGGTGGCGCTCACCGGCCTCGAGGTCAGCCGGGATGGGCGGCTGGCGGCTTATGGCGTGGCCAGGTCCGGCTCGGACTGGCAGGAGTGGCGTGTGCGCGCGGTCGAGACTGGGGAAGACCTCCCGGACACCATCGCGTGGGTCAAGTTTTCGGGTGCCTCGTGGCTGAAGGACGGTTCGGGCTTTTTCTACAGCCGCTACGACGCGCCCGCAGAGGGGAAGGAGTTGAGCGGTGCGAACTACTTCCACAAACTCCACTTCCACAAGCTCGGCACCCCGCAATCCGAGGATGAACTGGTTTACCACCGGCCCGACCACAAGGAGTGGAACTTCAACGGGAGGGTCACCGACGACGGCCATTACCTCATCATCACCGCCACCGAGGGCACCGACCCGAAGAACCGCGTGCTCTACAAGGACCTCACCTCGCCGACCAACGCCGTCCAGGAGCTGCTGATGGCGTTTGATGCCGACTACACGTTTGTGGGGAACGAGGGGCCGGTGTTCTGGTTCAAAACCGATCACGGCGCGCCCAACCACCGGGTGATCGCCCTGGACATTCGGGATGCGAAGACGGCCGACTGGGTGGAGATCATCCCGGAGACTCAGAACAAGCTGGAGCAGGTCAGCCTGGTCAACGAACACTTCATCACCGAGTACCTGGCCGATGCCACCAGTGTGGTGCGATGGCATTCACTGGCGGGCGCCGCCCAGGGGGAGCTGAAACTCCCCGGCCTCGGAACCGTTTCCGGACTGGGCGGCCGGCGCGGCGACCGCGAGACCTTTTATTCGTTCACCAGCTTCACGACCCCGCCCACCATCTACCGCCTCAATCTCACCAACCACACCAGCGAGCTGTTCCGCAAACCCCAGGTGCGGGCGAACCTGGATTTCTACCGGACCGAGCAGGTCTTTTACTCCAGCCGGGACGGCACCCGGATGCCGATGTTCCTGACGCACAGTGTGGCACTGTCCAAAGGCCTCACCCACCCCACCCTGCTCTACGGCTACGGCGGATTTAACATCAGCCTCACACCCACTTTCTCGGTCGCCAACCTGGTCTGGATGGAAATGGGCGGGGTCTATGCCGTGCCCAACCTGCGCGGGGGCGGGGAGTATGGGGAGAAATGGCACCAGGCGGGCATCAAACTGAACAAGCAGAACGTGTTCGACGATTTCATGGCCGCGGCCGACTGGCTGGTCACCAACCGTTATACCAAACCCAGCCGCCTCGCCATCGCCGGCGGCAGCAACGGCGGTCTGCTCGTCGGCGCCTGCATGACACAGCGTCCGGATCTCTTCGCCGCCGCCCTGCCGGCCGTGGGGGTGCTCGACATGCTCCGGTTCCACCAGTTCACCATCGGCTGGGCCTGGACCTCGGATTACGGATCCTCGGATAACGAAACCGAATTCAAGGCGCTGTACGCCTACTCGCCCTATCACAACCTCAAGCCCGGCACCCGCTATCCGGCCACCCTCATCACCACCGCCGATCACGACGACCGCGTGGTGCCGGCGCACAGCTTCAAATTCGCCGCGCGCCTCCAGGAATGCCAGGCCCCCGGCGGACCGCCGGTGCTCATCCGGATCGAGACCAAGGCCGGACACGGCGCGGGCAAACCCACCGACAAACAGATCGAAGAAGCCGCCGACCGCCTGGCGTTTCTGGCCCGGATGCTGGGCATCAAGGTCGATCTGCCGGAAGAGGCGGGAACATCCGATTCATCCGGCAGAAACCGGCAAAGGCCGTAGGGCTCTCGACCACCCAGCCGGGTACCCAGTCCAGTGTCATGGGGTTGCGATGTGTGCGTCCGGCCAGACCCTGAGCGTGGCGGCCCCGGGCGCCCCAACGGGGCGATATCGGGTCGGGCTCCTGGCTTCCTGCGGATCCGGGATTCGTGGAAGAACTGAGACGCCTCAATTTGACAGCCTTTGGGTTATTGTGCTATTAAGGCAGCCTGATTCCCAGTGTTGCTCATGGCATGAATGACCCGGGAGGCACCCGGGGTGCGATGAGACCGGCACGGGGACACAAAACCAAACACGACACGCAGTGAGAGTGGTTCTCAGGAGGAGTCTTTGCCAAGGGGGGGGTGCCGGGGGTGTCCGAAAAGACCCGTGCGGCCATCCCGAAAGGCGCTTTCGAGGATCATTCGAGGAGGATCCTGTATGGAGAACATCATTGAAAAAACCAGCCGCCGACAGTTCATCAAGGTGATGGGGGTCGCCGGCGCCGGCCTGTTCCTGCCGTGGAGAGGAACGCTGCCCCGGGCCCTGGCCGCCATCCCGGGAGGCACGTTGCAGCCTTCCAGCATTCCCAAGTACCAGACGCCGCTGCTCATCCCGCCGGTCATGCCCCGGGCGGGCGTCATCAAGCAGCGGGGCGGAAAACAGGTGGACTATTACGAAATCTCGATGCGGCAGCTCCAGCAGCAGATCCTGCCGGCGGGATTGCCCCCCACCACCGTCTGGGGCTACGGCGCGGTCAAGGCGGAAAGCAAGGCCGGCCTCCTCATCCACAACGCCCCCTCCCTGACCATCGAGGCCAGCGCCAACCGCCCCGTCCGCATCAAGTGGATCAATGAACTCGTGGACGCCAACGGGAACTACCTCCCCCACCTGCTGCCGGTGGACCCGACCCTGCATTGGGCCAATCCGCCCGGCGGCATCATGCACCGCGACACGCGTCCGGACTTCACCGGCCAGCCGACGCCCGGGCGCTACACGGGCCCCGTGCCGATGGTCACCCATGTCCATGGGGCGGTCGGGGTGGGCGATGAGAGCGACGGCTATGCCGAGGCGTGGTATTTGCCCGCGGCCACGAACATTCCGGCGGGCTACGCGGACCGGGGCACGTGGTATGACTTCTTCGCCGGCAAGGCCGCGGCGAACTTCGGAGCCACCTGGGGGCCTGGCCACGCGATCTTCGAATACCCGAACGCGAACCGGGCTTCCACAATCTGGTATCACGATCACGCCCTGGGCCTGACCCGGCTCAATGTCTATGCCGGGCCCGCCGGATTCTACATCGTGCGTGGCGGACCCAACGGCGACGCCTCGGTGCTCGACAGCCGGACCGGCCTGGCGGCCGTCCTGCCCGGCCCCGCCCCGAAAGCCAACGACAAGTTCCCGCCGAACAAGACGTATTACGAGATCCCGATCGCCATCCAGGATCGGGCGTTCAACGCCGACGGTTCGTTGTTCTATCCGGACACGCGCGAGTTCTTCGACACCATCGTGGGGCCGTTCATTCCGGAGGGCGGGATGGAAGGCAGCTTCTCGCCCATTTGGAATCCCGAGTTCTTCGGCAACTGCATCATGGTCAATGGGAATACCTGGCCATTCCAGGTCGTGGAGAAGCGGCGTTACCGCTTCCGCTTCCTCAACGGCTGCCAGGCGCGCTTCCTGATCCTGAACTTCGCCAACATCCCGGGCGTCGAGGTGTGGCAGATCGGCAACGAGGGCGGCTTCCTGGCGGCCCCGGTCAACCTCACCGCCGCCGGCAACACCCTCCTCATGGGCCTGGCCGAGCGTGCGGATGTGATTGTGGACTTCACCAACGTGCCCGTCGGCAACTACGTCCTCGGCAACCTCGGTCCGGACGAACCGTTCGGCGGCGGGGTGCCCGGCGTGGACTTCCCCGTCGCGGATCCCGATTCCACGGGCCAGGTCCTGGAATTCCGGGTGGTGCCGGCGATTGCGCCCGATCCCACCACGCCCCCCGCCTTCCTGGTGCTGCCGGCCCTCGTGCCGCTGCCTCCGGAAACCGTCACGCGCCCCCTGGCCCTGATCGAGAGGATGGGGATGGGCTACGATGCCAGCAACAACATGGTGGACGGGCCGGTCGAGGCGTTGCTCGGCACCGTCGAGAGCGGAGTCGCCAAAGAAAACATGTGGGCGGAGCCGGTCACCGAAAACCCGGCGGTCGGGGCGACCGAGGTGTGGGAGTTCTACAACACTACCGGCGACGCCCACCCCATGCACGTCCATGAGGTCGTGTTCGAGGTGGTGAACCGTGAAGGCCTCGTCCTGGACGAAAACGGCGACGTGGTTCAGCCGATCCAGCTCGACGGTGTCATCACTCTGCCCGAGCCCACGGAAACGGGCTACAAGGACACCGTGATCGCCTATCCGGGCCAGGTTACGCGGGTGCGGGCGCAGTTCAGCACCCCCGGCCAGTTCGTGTGGCACTGCCACATCGTCGAACACGAGGACAATGAAATGATGCGCCCGTTCCGGATCGGACCCGAGCAACCCGGCCAGCCGATGCCCCACGGCGGACATGGTGGCGGCGGCATGGGCGGGATGTAAGCGTTCCCCAAACCAGAGCGCCCGCAAGCCATCGAGGCCTGCGGGCGCTTTTCGTTGGAATCGAAATTTACTTGCTGCGAATGCGGTAGAACCGGGTGCGACTAAAAGCTATTCGGTTTACCGGGCTTGACCATTTCACATTCCAAGGTCTGGCGGCGGCGCAGCCGCGAGGCCATCCAGGACGCCCTGCCGGGTCCGATGCGTCGGGCGGACAAGATGGTCCGTGCTCCCGAGCCGCTCAACGGCGCCGTGGGCGGTGTCCACCCGGCCGGTGTGATCGCGCCCGGGCATGGTGGCGAGGGCGGGATCCTGTGCGCGGGTGCTTTTCTGCTGGGGAACGCGGGACCGGCTTGCCCCCTCCCACCAGCCGGAAATCCACCTGCTTCTTGAAGGTGTCCACCTTTGCCACCTGTACCTGGACGTTGTCCCCCAGCCGCAGGACCCGGCGGGTGCGGCGTCCGACCAGGTGCGCCCGGACCGGATCAAACACGTAGAAGTCGTCCTCGAGACTCGAGAGGTGGACCAACCCGCTCATGGCCAGTCCGGAGACATCCACGAAGAACCCGAAATTGCGCACCTCGGTGACCAGGCCGGGATAGGACTGGGGTTGCGCGGACTGGAGCTGCCCGCGCAGGAACGCGAACATCTTCACATCCTTGCTGTCCCGCTCGGCGTCCGCCGAGTTCCGTTCGGTGGCGGAAATGTGGTCGGCGGTTTCCTTGAGGGAATGGGCGGGCCCGTGGTTCCCGCCGAACAGAGCGCGGTGCACCACGAGGTCGGCATACCGTCGGATGGGCGAGGTGAAGTGGGTGTATTCCTTCTTGGCCAGGCCGTAGTGGCCGAGGGGCTCCACGGCGTAGCGGGCGCGCATCAGGGACTTGAGGAACCCGATCTTGAGGGCGGGTCCGATGGGCAGCGACTCGAGTCGGTGCAGCAGCTTCTGGACTTCGGCGGACCGGCTGAGGTTGCCGCAGGGCACCTGGTGGCTGAGCACCTCCTCGCGATACTCCTGCAAGCGGCGTTCGTCCGGTTCCTCGTGCACGCGGTAGATGGCCTTGATCTGCCGCCGCATCAGGTGCGCCGCCACCGCCTCGTTGGCCAGCAGCATGAATTCCTCGATCAACTGGTGCGAAACATCGTTCTCGACCTTCTCGATATGCGAAACCCGGCCGCTGGCATCCAGCCGGATCTTGGTTTCCGGAAAATCCAGCGCGAGCGACCCGTTGTGGAACCGGTGCCGCCTTAGCCGCTGCGCCAGCGTGTGGGCTTGATGCAGCATCTGCTCGATCGGATCCGCCGCCTTGCCCCGCAGGATCCCCAACGCCTCCGGGTAGGTGAACCGGCGCCGCGAGTGGATCACGGCCGGATAGAACTTCGCGTTCAGCACGCGGCCGTCGCCGGAAATCAGGAACTCCACGCACCGCGTCAGGCGATCCACCGCGGGCTTCAGCGAGCACAACTCGTTGCTCAAGGCCTCGGGCAGCATCGGAATGACCCGGTCCACCAGATACGTCGAGTTGCCGCGCCGGCGCGCCTCCTGGTCCAGGGCCGTCCCGGGCCTCACATAATGCGAGACGTCCGCAATATGCACCCACAAGCGCCATTGATCCGCCGAGACACGCTGCAAGCAGAACGCATCGTCAAAGTCCTTCGCGTCGTCCGGATCAATCGTGATCACCGGATGATCCCGGCAATCCGTGCGGCCGGCCAGGTCCCGCGGGGCCAGCTCCGGGCGGATGGATCGCGCCTCGTGCAGGACGGCCGGCGGGAAGTGCAGGGGCAGATCGTACTGCCGCAGGACGGACAGCATGTCCACCCCCTCGTCATCCGGCGCGCCCAGCACCTCGATGATTTCGCCTTCCGGATTGGTGTGGCGGGACTCCCAGGCACGCAACTCGACCACCACCTTGTCGCCCGGATGCGCCGGGCGTCCGACATCGCGCGGCGGGGGCACGTAGATGTCGTGCGGAATGCGCGGGTCATCCGGGATGACATACAGAAACTGCCGCCCGCGCTGGAGCGTTCCCACAATCTGCGCCCGCCGGCGTTCCAGGATCCGGATGACCGAGCCCGTCTCCGGCTCGGCGGGCTTCAATCCCGGACGGCGCGGCTTGACGTCGCGCCGCACCAGCACGCGATCTTCGTGCAAGGCCGTGCCGGTGGCGCTCTCCGGAATCACGATTTCCTTCAGGCCCGTATCGTCAGGGATGAGGAAGCCTTTCCCCTGCCGGTTGATCCGGATACGACCCGGGATCAGGTCAGCCTCGACGGAAAGGATGTACCGCTGGCCCTTGGTGCAGGTGAGGCGCCCGGACTGGGTCAGCTCGCGCAGCGCCCGCTCGAGTTCGGGCTGGGCGCCGGGCGGCAACCCGAGGAGCTGCTGCAATCCGTGGACGTTGGCCGGCACATAATCCTTGCGCGCCAATCGCTTCAAAATCTTCTCGTTCATCAATCCCTGTCAGAAAGGTTGGCCGTCAGCTACACCGCCAGAAACTTGAGCACGCGCGACTTCTGCGCCCGCTTGCGCTGGTTCTCGTCGAGCAGCTTCTTGCGCAATCGCAGGTTCTTCGGCGTGGCCTCGACATATTCGTCCACGTCGATGTACTCGAGGGCGCGCTCCAGGCTGAGCCGGAGCGGAGCGTTGAGCTGGATGCCCTTGCCGTCCCCCTGGGAACGCATGTTGGTGAGCTTCTTCTCCTTGATCGGATTGACCGGCAGATCCTGCTCGCGCGCGTTTTCGCCCACGATCATCCCGGCGTACACCTTGTCCCCGGGAACCACCAGCAGGCGGCCGCGTTCCTGGATCGCATTCAGCGCGTAGGAGGTCGCCTCCCCGTTGTCCAGGCTGACCAGCGACCCGTTCTTGCGCGCGGCGATCTCCCCGCGGTCCGGCCCGTATTCGTGGAACAGGTGGCTCATGACCCCCAGGCCGCGCGTCATGTTCACCAGGTCCGTTTCGAACCCGATCAACCCGCGCATGGGGATGAGGGCCTCGATGGTCACATGCGCGCCGTGATGGTTCATGGTGCTGATCTCGGCCTTGCGGAAGGCCAGGTTCTCCATCACGCCCCCCATGCAGTCCTGGGGCACCTCGACAAACAGCCTCTCGATCGGCTCCACCGGATCCCCGTTGGCCGCCTTCTTCCACAACACCTCGGGGCGGGACACCAGCACCTCGTAGCCCTCGCGCCGCATCTGCTCGACCAGGATGGCGATCTGCATTTCGCCGCGGCCGTTGACTGTGAACACCTTGGGATCGGGGGTTTGGGCCACCTTGAGCGCCACGTTGGTGCGGGTTTCCTTGACCAAGCGCTCCCAGATGTGCCGGGCCGTCACCAGCTTGCCGTCCTGGCCGGCCAGCGGCCCGTCGTTGACCGCAAACTCCATCTGGATCGTCGGCGGATCAATCGGGATGTAGGGCAACGCACCGCGCTCGGCCTTGTCCGCCAGGGTTTCGCCGATGAACACGTCCTCGAACCCGGTCAGCCCCACAATGTCCCCCGCATGAGCTTCCTCAATCTCGATGCGCTTGAGCCCCTCGAAATGGTAGATCATGGTGATCTTGCCGGAACTGACCGACCCGTCGCCGTGCAGACAACAGGCGGCCTCCCCCACCTTCACCTTGCCCTCGACGATCTTGCCGAAGGCGATCCGGCCCAGGTAATCCGAGTAATCCAGGTTGGCGACCAGCACCTGGAACCCCTCCCCGGCCCGCGCGCGCGGCGGCGGAATGTGTTTCATGATCATGTCGAACAACGGCTCCATGGTGCCGCTGACGTGTTCGATGGATTCCTTCGCGTAACCGTCCTTGGCCGAGCAATAGACAAACGGGAAATCCAACTGCTCGTCCGTGGCGTTCAGGGACATGAACAGCTCGAACACCTGGTCGAGCACCTTCTTGGGATTGGCGTTCTCACGGTCGATCTTGTTGATCACCACGATCGGCTTGGCGCCGGCTTCGAGCGCCTTGCGCAGCACGAACCGCGTCTGCGCCTGCGGCCCCTCGGCGGCATCCACCACCAGCAGCACGCCGTCAATCATGTTCATGATCCGCTCCACCTCGCCGCCGAAGTCCGCGTGGCCGGGGGTGTCCACGATGTTCACGTGGAAGTTCTTATACTTGAACGCCGCGTTCTTGGCGCGGATGGTGATGCCCTTCTCGCGCTCGAGGTCCATCGAGTCCATGACCCGCTCCTCGCTGGCCTTGGCCTCGTTCGCCCGGAAGGTGCCGGACTGCTTCAACAGGCAGTCCACCAGGGTGGTCTTGCCATGGTCCACGTGCGCGATGATCGCGAGGTTTCGAATATGTTGCATCTGGTCTTTGCTGCTCTCTTCCCTTCTGGCCCGCCTGCTCGTGGGGGAGGATCGAAAGGGAGTCAGGACGGTTGGCCGTGGCATCCTGCGTGAACCGGTAACCACCAGCCCGCACGCCTCAACCCGCGTCCTGCGAGCCGGGGATTATGGCAGAGCTCGGCAGGACTGCAAGCGCCGGAGCGCGGAGATGCGTCCCAAGCCTTGGCAAGGCGACGGTCACAGTCCGCCGCTGCGGACGTCCGGGGTTCGGAGGGGCCTAGTCTTCCGGCGGCGCGATGGGCTCGAACTGACCGCTCTCCGGGTTGTAGGCGAACAGCTTGGCCGTGCGGATCTTGAACATCCAGCCGTGCAGCCGCACCCGCTGGCCGTCCAGGGCGCGCCGCACCGCCCCGTAGGTCTTGAGATTCTCCAACCCGAACAGCACGTTCTCCTCGGCCATCACAGTCTCGAGATCGGAGGGATCGACCAGGTCCGGATAGTTCCGCACCACGGCGTCATACACGGTCCGCAACTGCTCCAGCCATTCAGCCAGGTGCGGCTGGTGGTCGGCGTGCGGGATCCCTCCCACCAGCGCCGACACCGCCCCGCACTGCGTGTGTCCGCAAAGCACAATGTCGCTGACCCCGAGACTGTCGATCGCGAACTCCACCGCCGCCGCCGTCGAGTTGGGGCCCGCCACCGACGCCGGGGGCACAATATTTCCCACATTCTTGACCACGAACAGGTCGCCGGGCCGGCTGCCGGTGATGAGTTCGGCCAGGACACGGGAGTCCGCGCAGGTGATGAACAGGGTGTGCGGATTCTGCCCCTCGCGGGCCAGGCGCCGGAACAGGCTGCTGTAGCTGCGGAACTCGTGGGTCTGAAACTGATGAACACCCTGGATCAGCCGGTGCATGAATTCGGCGCCAGTTTGATCCAATCCCGCGGGCAGGAACAGCAGAAAACCACCCTCCCACGTTTGCGATTTGCTTCGGCCACCAGTTCTGGCTTACTGAACCGCCAATGGCTTTGAGCACTACTCCGGAAACCCGCCCCGCGCCCACCGATTTCATCCGGGATATCGTCGCCGCCGACGTGGCGGCCGGAACGCACCCGAAGATCATCACCCGGTTCCCGCCCGAGCCGAACGGTTACCTGCACATTGGCCACGCCAAGAGCATCTGCCTCAACTTCGGCATCGCCCGGGAATTCGGCGGCATCTGCAACCTGCGCATGGACGACACCAACCCGGCCAAGGAGGAGGTCGAGTACGTGCAGTCCATCACGCAGGACGTCCGGTGGTTGATCGCCGGCTGGGCCGACCATTGCCTCGGGCTGAAGCCCAAGGGAGCCGAGCCCACCCGGCAAGTGCGGGACGGCCAGACCGACTTCCACCTCCCCGCCCTCCCCCCATCCGGTCTCCGGCCGCCGGCCGCCGACACCGCCGAGGCGTTCCACGCCTCCGACTACTTCGAGGCGCTCTACCAGTATGCGGTTCAGTTGATTCAGAAGGGCAAGGCGTACGTGTGCGACCTGTCACCGGAGGACACCGACAAGTACCGCGGCGCACCGGACAAGCCCGGCAAGGAAAGTCCGTTCCGCAACCGCGGCCTCGAGGAAAACCTCGATCTGTTCACCCGGATGCGGGCCGGGGAATTTCCCGACGGCACCCGGACGCTGCGGGCGAAGATCGACATGGCCTCGCCCAACGTCTGGCTGCGCGATCCCCTGCTCTACCGCATTCGCCACGCCGAACATCATCATGCCGGCAAGGACTGGTGCCTCTACCCGCTCTACGATTTCGCGCATTGCCTGAGCGACTACATCGAGGGCATCACGCACAGCATCTGCACCCTCGAATTCGAGGTGCACCGTCCGCTCTACGACTGGATCCTCGAGAACCTCGACCTGCCGCGGCCCGTCCCCCACCAATACGAGTTCGCCAAGCTCATCCCCAGCTACATGATCGTGTCCAAGCGCAAGCTCATCCAACTGGTGAATGAAGGGGTGGTGAGCGGCTGGGACGATCCGCGCCTCCCCACGCTCAGCGGCATCCGGCGGCGGGGGGTGACCGCCGAGGCGCTGCGCGCGTTCGCCTACAACATCGGCGTCACCAAGTACAAGAGCGTCACGGACATCGCCGTCTATGAACACGCCATCCGCCAGGACCTCAACCGCCGCGCCCTGCGCCGCCTGGCCGTGCTGCGCCCGCTCAAAGTCGTTCTGACCAACTATCCCGAGGACCAGACCGAGGAGCTCGAAGCGGTGAACAATCCCGAGGACGAAAGTGCCGGCACGCGCAAGGTTCCGTTTGGCCGCGAACTCTACATCGAACGGGATGATTTCATGGAGCAGCCGCCCGCCAAGTTCTTCCGCCTCAAGCCCGGCGGCGAGGTCCGCCTCAAGTATGCCTACATCATCCGCTGCGACGAGGTGATCAAGGACGCGCAGGGCCACGTCGCCGAGCTGCGCTGCACCGCCGATCGGGACAGCAAGACCGGCGGCGCGACCGCCGGACGCAAGGTCAAGGGCACCGTTCATTGGGTCAGCGCCCGGCACGCGGTCGAGGCCGAGGTGCGGCTTTACGACCGCCTGTTCACCGTGCCCGAGCCCGATCTGGACGGCGATTTCCACGCGCACCTGAACCCCGCCTCCCTCGAAGTCATCACCGCCCGGTGCGAGCCCAGCCTCGCCGAGGCCACCCCGGGGTGGCGCTACCAGTTCGAGCGCCTCGGCTACTTCTGTCTCGACCAGGAGGCCGCCACCCGCGCTCCCGGTTCCGCGCTGGTGTTCAACCGCACCATCACGCTCAAGGACACCTGGGCGAAGGAATCGAAGAAGGAATAGCGGATTGGCACCGGCGCGGGATTGCCGTAGCCTGCCGGGCGGTCCGCTGAGAAACGCCCGTCTGCGCGCGCCGGGGCTTCAGCGGCACTGCGATAACAACGAGCCAACGGGAGCCCACTTATGCATACCGGAATCGGATACGAACAGTGCCTGTCCTTCATCAACTGCGAGATCTCACCCGCCAAACCGGTGCGAGGCAAACGCACGGCGCCCAGCCGGTTCCGCGCCCTCACCTTGTCCCGCCTGGCCGGCAGCGGCGCCCATGCCATCGCCGAGCAACTGGCCGGACGCCTGCAGGCCAAGGCCGTTCCGGGCCAGCGGCCCTGGACCGTCTTTGACCGGGAACTGGTCACCCGCGTGCTCGAGGATCACCATCTCCCGGCACGCATGGCCGAGTTCATCCCCGAAGATCGCCGGACGGAACTGCAGGATGCCGTCGAGGAATTCTTCGGCCTGCGCCCGCCCTCCTGGACCCTCATCCAGCACACCACCGAAACCATCCTGCACCTGGTGGAACTGGGCAATGTGATCCTGATCGGACGCGCCGCCAATCTTGTCATCCGCAACCGCCCGGACGTGCTGCATGTCCGGCTGGTGGGGTCCGAGGAAACCCGCGCCGCCCGCCTGGCCGCAGCCCGCAAGCTCACCCGCAAGGCCGCGCTCGAGGTGTTGCGCCGCGAGGACCGCGGACGGACGCGCTACGTGAAGAAATACTTCGGCGCGGACATCGACGACCCGCTGCACTACTCCGCCACCTTCAACACGGACCTGCTTTCCCTGGAGCGCGTGGCGGATGCGTTGAGCGAACTCATGCTGTCGGGCCCGGGCGAGCCACAGGCGTGAGTGGCAAGTATAGTTTCACCCTGAAGACCGGCGACCGTCGGCGCTCCTTGCCGCACAAGCTGATCCTCGGTTGTCAGGAGACCGAAACCGCGCGCCACGTGTTGCTCAAACTGCTGGCCTTCCTCCTCTTCCACCGCGAGCGATTGCAGATCGAACCCCGCCTCCACGACGACAACCTCCCCTTCCGTCCGGACCTGGTGGAGCTGGATTACCAGTTGCGCCCCTGCCTCTGGGTGGAATGCGGCGAGTGCAGCGTGCAGAAGCTCGACAAGCTCGCCGTGAAGGCTCCGGAGGCCGAGCTGTGGATCCTCAGGGGATCCGTGGCGGAGGTGCAGGACCTCCTGGCCGCCATGCGCAAAGCGCGGCTGCGCCAGAATCGCTACCACCTGCTGGGCCTCGACCACGAACCGTTCGAGGAAATCCTCAGCCGCCTGGTCACGCGCAACGAGGTGTTCTGGGTGGACGGACGACTGGATCCCCCTCTGATTCAATTCGACTTCAATGGATTCTGGTTCGAACTGGACCTGCACCTGTTCCGGTTCTGAAGGATCAACCGCGCCGGGAAACGGTCACCTCCCGCTCACCTCGTGGTCTCCCGCCTCGCGGAACTCAGCCCAACGCCGTCGCGATCCGGTGAAGGATCCAGTCGGGGAAACAGCCCAGGATCACCACCGCCAGAGCCAGAATGGCGACGGTGGCCGTCGCCACACCATTCACCCGAAACTTTGCCACCTCTTCGCCAGGTTCCTGCACGTAAGCCCGCTTCAACACCATGAGGTAGTAATAGAGTGAAACCACACTCATGGCGATGCCCAGGATCACCAGCCAAAACAATCCCAGTCCGGCTTCCGCACCCGCCGCGGCCGCGAACACGTAAAACTTGCCGAAGAACCCCGCCAGCGGAGGAATCCCAGCCAGGGACAACAGGAATACCAGCAGGCCCAGTGCGAGCACGGGGGCGCGCCGGGCCAGACCGGTGAAATCCTCGAGCCGATCACCACCCGTTTGCTGCTCGACCACGGACACCACCGCAAACGCACCCATCGTCGCCAGGCCGTACACGAAGACGTAATACAGGAGCGCGGTCAAACCCGCCGAGTCGTTGGAAAGGATGGCCAGCGAAACGTATCCGGCGTGGGCAATCGCCGAATAGGCCAGCAAACGCTTCACACTCGACTGGGCCAGCGCCGCCAGGTTCCCCAGAATCATCGAGGCCGCCGCCGCAATGGCCAGCGCCAGAACCCAACCCGAGCCATACCGCCCCCAGGCCGCGCTGCCTTCGCTCCCCGCCAACCCGACCATCATGAGCTTCGCCAGGATGAAGAAGCTGGCCACCTTCGAGCCGGTCGCGATCAACGCCGCACTCGGCGTCGGCGCCCCTTGATACACGTCGGGCGCCCACAGATGGAAAGGCACCACCGCCACCTTGAATCCCAGACCCGCCAGCACACCGATCAGGGCCACCACCAGCAGCGGGTCCGAGGCGTGCACCCCCACGCCCTGCGCCATCTCGTTCAGGTTCGTGCTGCCGGTCAGACCGTACAGCAGGCTGAACCCAAACAACGCCAGGGCCGCCGACATGCCGCCAAACAGGAAGTACTTGAGGGCCGCCTCGGCCGATCCCACCTCGCGCTTGTGGAACGCCGTCAACACGTAGAGCGAAAGACTCGTCATCTCCAGGGCCACGAACACCATCAGGAGATCCTCCGCGCTGACCAGGAACATCATCCCGACGACGGCAAACAGGATCAGGGCCACATACTCGCCGGCGTGCGTCGTGAACCGGCCCTGCGCCGAAACCAACAGGGCGGGCACCGCCATCGCCAGCACCCCCAGCTTCACCAGTCGAATCAGGGGCGTGACCACAAACATCCCGCCACCGACATCTCCCGCCCCGCTCGCCATCACCAACAGCACCCCGGCCGCCACACAGCCCAGCACGGCCAGTGACGCGCAGAAGCCCAGGCGCACGGACAGCGAATCCTTACGCAGCGCCAGGAGATCGGACGCCAGCACCACCAGCGCCGTGATCACCAGCGCGGTCTCGGGCAGCGCCAGGCGCAAGATCTCGAGGTAACTCAGCTCGCTCACCACGTCCCTCCCTTCATCACGGCCCTCAGCCCGTCAAACATCGGGCCGCGCAGGGCCGGATCGATGAAATCCAGAAGCAGGCGCGGATACAATCCCACCGCCAGCGTGGCCAGAATCAAGAGCGCGGCTCCCATCCGCTCCGGCACCGAGATGGGCGGCAGCGGCATCGATTCCGCAGGCGGCGCCGCGTCCGCGTCTCCAAAGAACGCGTGGTGCACGGCGCGCAACGTATAGGCCACCCCGACCAGGATGCCCACGCCCGCGATGACCGCCAGCGTGGGGAAGGCGTTCCAGGCGCCGATCAACACCTGCAGTTCCGCGACAAACCCGCTGAAGCCCGGCAGCCCCATCGACGCCACCCCGGCAATCACGAAGGTCACCGCGGCAAACGGCAGCATCTTGTCCAGCCGCATGCCCTCCAGATCCGCAAAATCCCGCGTATGGGTCCGGTCATACACCATCCGGCCCACCACCGCGAACAGCAGTCCGGCGATGACTCCGTGCGAGAACATCTGCAGGACCGCGCCGGTCAAGCCCACGGCATCCAGGGTGGCCAGGCCAAGCAGGACAAATCCCATGTGGCTCACGCTCGAATAGCCGATGACAAACTTGAAGTCCTTCTGCACCAGCGCCACGCTCGCCCCGTACACAATCCCGATCACCGCCAGCAGCGCCACCTCGTGCTGCCACAGCAGCAGCCCCTGCGGGAACAGCACCATCGCCACCCGCAGACAGCCATAGGCGCCCAGCTTCATGATCACCCCCGCCAGCAGCATCGAAGCCGCCGTGGGCGCCGCCACATGGCCCGTCGGCGCCCAGGTGTGAAACGGCCAGAGACCGGCCAGGATGGCAAACCCGACGAACACCAGCGGGAAGGCCCACTTCTGGAAGGCCACGGGGAACGGATGCTGCCCCAGGCTCACCAGGTCAAAGGTCTGGCCTCCCGCCACCGCCCAGGCGGCAATCATCCCGATCAACACCATTCCGCTGCCCACCAGCGAATACAGCGCCAGCTTCATCGCGCCATACTCCTTGCGCGTCGAACCCCAGATGGCGATCAGGAAATACTTCGGGATGATCGCGATCTCGTAAAACACGAACAGCAAAAACAGGTCGAAGCTCAGGAACACGCCATACACCGCCCCGATCAGCACAAGAAAGAACGCGAAAAACTCCTTGGTCCGATGCTCGATGTTCCACGAGAACAACACCCCGGCCACCGCGGCAATCCCGGTCAGCAACACCAGCGTCAGGCTGATGCCGTCAAAACCCAGGTGAAACCGGATGCCCAGCGCCTGGACCCACTCCACATTGACCAGGGGAACCAGTTCCGGCGCCGGACTCCAGTCCACCGCCACCCCCAGGCCAATCCCCAACCCCGCCAGCGCCGTCCCCAGCGCAACAATCCGCGCCGCCCGCGCCTTGCCGCGCGGCACGCACATCACCCCCAACGCCCCCAGGAAGGACAGGTAGATCGTCCACGCCAGCAGGTTCGGTTCGGATGGATCCATGTTCATGGGAGCTCAGAATCCAAACTGTCGCACGAGGTTCACCACCGTCGGATCCACCACGCCAAGGATGAGTTGCGGATACACCCCGAGCACGGCCATCAGCGCCACCGGCGCTCCCGCCAGCCACCGCTCGCGCAGCGTGAGGTCCGGAAACCCGCGCCAGCGCCCGGCCAGCGGCCCGTGAAACACCCGCTGCACCAGGCTCAACAGGAAGATGGCGGTGACCAGCAATCCCAGCGTGGACAACGCCGCCGCCCACGGCGCCAGCGGGAAGGCGCCCTTGAAGATCAGGAACTCGCCCACGAACCCGTTGAGCCCGGGCAGACCCAGGGACGAGAACACCGCAATGCCCATCAGCCCCGTCAACACCGGCGCAACCTTCCGGATCCCGCCGAAATCATCCACCCCGCGCAACCCCCCGCTCCGCCGTTCGATCAGTCCGACAAACAGGAACAGGGTGGCGGCCGTGAGGCCGTGGTTGAACATCTGGAGCAGCACGCCATTCAGCGCCGCCGCCCGCTGCAACCCGCCGTCCACCACTGCCTCGCGCCCGCTGAACACCACCAGCATGCCCAGCACGCAATAGCCCAGGTGGTTGATCGACGAGTAACCCAGCATGCGCTTCAAATCCCGCTGCGCAAAGGCCGCGAAGGCCGACCACCCAATGCTGAGCACCGCCAGCGCCAGCAAGGGCTTCAACACCCAGCGGGCCGGCTCGGGAAAGATCGGCAGCAGGATGCGCAGGAAGCCGTAAACCCCCATCTTCGACATCACGCCCGTCAGCAGCATCGTCACCGGGGTCGGCGCCTCCGCATACGCCAGCGGCAGCCAGGTGTGGAACGGCACGATGGGAATCTTGACCGCAAAACCCAGGAAGGCGCCCGCAAAGATCAACAGCACCAGCGTCCGACCCGTAAGTTCCCTCCATCCCAGTTCAGCCGTCAGCGCGCTGTTCAAGCCGCCGGTTCGCGCGAGCCGGGCCAGCTCGAAAAAGTCGAATTGCTTCGTCGCCAGGAAGAGCGCCAGAAAGGACAGCAGCAACCCGATGCTCCCCACCATGGTGTAGATGAAAAACTGCGCCGCCGCCCGGCTCCGCTGCGGTCCGCCCCACAGCTTCACCAGGAAGAAGGCGGGGACGAGGCTTAACTCCCAGAAGAGAAACCAGTGGAAGAAGTTCAGCGCCGTGAAGGTGCCGAACAGCCCCGCCTGCAACCACAACACGAGGGCATGGTAAAGCGGCGCCCGGGAAAGATCAGCCGGCACGGCCAAAAGCGACAACGGCACCACCACCGCCGTCAACATCACCATCAGCAGGCCCAACCCGTCCACCCCCAACCGATACTCGATGCCGAGCGACGGCACCCAGGCGTGGCGCTCGCCGAGCTGCAGTCCGTCGAACGCCGGATCAAACTGGCGCCACAACACTCCAGCCAACGCCAGCGCGCCCAGGCTGAACACCAGGCTCAATGTCCGGGCCATCCGGGCCTGACCGGCACCCAAGCCCACGACCACGATGCCGCCCACCAAGGGCAGCAGCGTCAGCAATGTCAGCCAGGGAAAGGAATCCATGTTCAGTCGCGCCACACCATCAACACAATCACCAGAACGACCACGCCCCACCCGAGCGCCCGCAAGTACGGCTGCACCCGCCCCTGCTGGAGCCGGGCGAAGAAACCGCCCGATTCCCGCAAGCCCCGGCAACCCCCGTCAAAGCCCAGATTGATCACGAACTCGTCCACCACGCGATCCACCCACGCCACGCCCGTCGCCAGCCAGGCGATCAGTTGCACCGCGCCCCCCAGCACCCAGCGATCCGCCAGATGGCACGCCCGCGAAACCCAGGCGTTCCCGCGAATGACGGTGGCCTCATACAGCTCATCCACAAAAAACTTGTTCTTGAGCAGGGCCCAGAGGTCCGGACGCGCCTGCTCCATGACATCCGGCTCCTCCGCCCCCGCCCGCGTCCGGCGCCCATACAGCCACCAGCCCAGACCCAGTCCCGCAAACACAATCAAGGTGGACAGCAACGCCAGCCCCAGGAACCCTCCGCTGAACAGCTTGCCCAGCTCCACCTCGGCGGAGTGTCCGTTCAGGAAGGCTTCAAACCAGGGCCAGGCCGGGGTGCCGAACCACCCGAGCGCGACGGCAAACACGGCAAGCACCATCAGCGGCCCGGTCATGACGGATGGGCTTTCGTGGGGTGCGAAGCTGGAGTGGTGGAGCGATGGAGTGCTGGAGTGGTGGGTGTGGGCTGCTTCCCCGGCGCTTCCCTGCTCCCTCCCTTGGCCACCCGCCTGCTCCGCGCCCCGATACTTCCCGAAGAACACCAGCGCCACCTGCCGGGTCATGTAGAACGCCGTCAGGAACGCCCCCGCCAATCCCATGTAAAACGGCCAGTGCGACACGCTCCAGCCGTGCGCCGCGTGCAGAATCTCGTCCTTGCTCCAGAACCCGGAAAACACGAGCGGAAAACCCGCCAGGGCAAGCATCCCGATGGCGTAGGTGACGAACGTGACCGGCATGAACCCCTTCAAACCGCCCATGCGCCGCACGTCCTGCTCGTGATGACAGCCATGAATCACCGATCCCGACCCCAGAAACAGCAGGGCCTTGAAAAACGCGTGCGTGATCAGGTGGAACATCCCCACCGCGACGCCGCCCACCCCCAAACCCATCATCATGTAGCCCAACTGCGACACGGTCGAGTAGGCCAGGATGCGTTTGATGTCGTTCTGCGCCACCGCCACGCTCGCCGCAAACAAGGCCGTCGCCGCCCCGATCCATGTGACAACGGTGAGGACGGTGGTCACCGGGACCCCCTGCCCCACGCCCCCACCAACGGCCATCAGGGGATACACCCGCGCCACCAGGAACACGCCCGCCGCCACCATCGTCGCCGCATGGATCAAGGCGCTGACCGGCGTTGGACCTTCCATGGCGTCCGGCAGCCACACATGCAGCGGCACCTGGCCGGACTTTCCGACCGCCCCCAGAAAGACGAGCAGGCCGATTCCCGTCGAAACCGCCATGCCGGCGGCCGTTCCTTTGACCAGCATCGCCGTCAACGCGCCCTGCTCGAGGCATCCCGCGCCGCCATTGTAGAACAGCAGCGTGCCGCTCTCGGCGTAAAGCCAGACCATGCCGAGCAACAGTCCCAGATCGCCGATCCGGGTGGTGATGAACGCCTTCTTGGCCGCCGCCGCCGCGCTGGGCTTGTGATACCAGAACCCGATGAGCAGGTAGGACGTCAGCCCGACCAGCTCCCAGCAGATGAAGAACAGCAGGAGGCTGTTGGCGATGACCACCCCGAGCATCGCCGCCGCGAACAGGGACAGGAAACAGAAGAAGCGCGTGAAGTTCTCGTCCTCCGCCATGTAACCCACACTGAAAATGAAAATCAACAACCCCACCAGGGTCACCATCACCACCATGAGGGCGGTCAGCGGATCCAGCACCCAGCCCAGTTGCAGCCACTGTCCGCCGAACTGGAACCAGTCGAAGTTCACCACCTCCCGAAACGGCCCGTGCTCCCCGCCCTGCCCCAGCGCCGCGGCGAACGCGCACAGCGCCAGCAGGAAGGAAATCCCCAGGGACCCGATCGCCAGCGCCGCCGCCCACCCTCTGCGCCGCCGCGACATCAACGCCGTCAACCCCGACGCCACCAGCGGCAACGCGGGTATCAACCAGAGATTTCGAGCGATCCAGGTCATCTCATTCCTCCGGCGGACAAATCAGTGCAAGTCGTGTCATCCTTTCAGCTCGTTCATCTGGTCCAGGTTCGTGGTCCGGCGATGGCGGTAGATGGCAATGATCAGCGCCAGCCCGACCGCCGCTTCCGCCGCCGCCACCGCGATGGCAAACACCACGAACATCAGTCCCGCCGCGTCGCCGTCAGGCTCGCCGTAGCGCCAGAAGGCGATGAAGTTCAGGTTCGCCGCGTTCAGCATCAACTCGATCCCGATGAGCGCCAGGATGGCGTTGCGCCGGCTGACCGCGCCGGCAAAGCCGACGGCGAACAGCAGGGCGCTCAGCAGCAGGCAGCCTTGAAGCGGCGTCATTCCGCATCCTCCCCTTGTCGCAACGCGATCACCACCGCTCCAATCAACGCCGCCGTCAGCAACAATCCGATGACCTCCAGGGGGATGATGTACCGGGTCATCAGGGCATCCCCGAGTTCGCGCACCGTCACCTCGGGCGCCGGATTCGCCCCGGACGGCAGCGCCAGGCTGTTCAAGACCGCCCAGGCCAGCACGGCAAACACCCCCACCGCCGCCAGGATCCCCGGGATCCAGCCCGGGGCCAGGATGGACTCATTGCGCACCTCGCCGCTGCGCGTCAGCAGGATGGCGAAGACGATCAGGATCGCCACCGCCCCGACATAGACGAGGATCTGGGCGAACCCGACGAACTGCGCGTTCAACTGGAGGTAAATGGCCGCCAGCCCCACAAAACAGACCGCCATGGCCAGGGCGCAATGGACCAGGTGCCGGAGCGTCATGGCCGCGGCCGCCGCCATAAACGTGATCAGGGCCAGAATGAGGAATGCAGGGCTCAACGTCGTGTGTTACTCGGCAAAACGATAGGTCCGCCGGGAGATTTGTTTCTGTTCCAGCAACCCCCGGCCCAGCAGGACGTAGGGCCCCGCCACCAACAGGCTGCACACCACCCACCGGGCCAAGCCCCCGGCCATGTAATGCCACACCGCCGCCACCAGGATGTTGATCAACGCCATCGGCAGCATGAACTTCCAGGCAAAATTCATCAGTTGATCCATCCGCAGCCGCGGCACCGTGCCGCGCACCCAGATAAACAGAAAGATCAGCGCGATCAACTTCACAAAAAACCACACATACGACGGCACCCCGCTGAGGAAGGACAACGGCGCGTTCCAGCCGCCCAGAAACAGCGTGATGGCCAGACCGCTGATGGCAAACATGCCGAAGTATTCCGCGATGAAGAACAGCGCGAACTTGAACCCGGAATACTCGGTGAAATAGCCCGCCACCAGCTCGGACTCCGCCTCCGGCAGGTCGAACGGCGACCGATTCGACTCCGCCATGGCCGCGATGAAGAACAGGATGAATCCGGCCAGCCCCCAGGGCGTGAGCACAAACCAGTGGGGCAGGATCCAGGTGTATCCGGTCTGCGCCTCGACGATCGTCGCCAGGTCGAGCGATCCCACCATCATGATGACCGTCACCGATGCCAGGATGAGCGGGATTTCGTAGCTGATCATCTGCGCGATGGCCCGGACGGCCCCCAGCAGCGAATACTTGTTGCGGCTGGACCAGCCGGCCATGAACACCGCCATCTCGGTCGAAGCCCCCACCGCGAAGAAAAACAGGATGCCGGCATCGAAATCCACCGCCGTCATGTTGCGCCCCACCGGCAGCACCGCGTAGGCGAGCAGGATCGGAATCAGGAACACCACCGGCGCCAGGAAATGCACCACCTTGTCCGCCGCGCGCGGCACAAAATCCTCCTTGATCAACGCCTTGATCCCGTCCGGCAGGAACTGCAGGAATCCCGCCGGACCCACCCGGTTGGGGCCGTAACGGTTCTGGATGCGCCCCAACCCCTTGCGCTCGAAAATGGTGGTAAGGGCAAACAACGTGCCGAACACCCCGATGATGGCCGCCACCGACACCGCCCCGCCCACCAACGGCTGGAGCGCGTCGGGAAACAACCCGACGACCCAGTGCTTCAGGGAAACAAATAGTTGATCCAGGGTTTCGACCATCAGTCGCGCCACGCGGCAAACAAGAAGACGTAGATTCCGGGGAACCGGACCCGAAATCAAGGCAGCAATTCTCACGGTGAGCGGGATCGGTACGCCGCGTGAGAATGGCCGCCTTCCATCCCCAGCCACCCTGACTTCGCCTCCCCATTGAACATTGAGCGTTCCACGTTGAACGTTCCCCCCCTCATCCACCAGCCCCCCGCCACCCCTCGCACAAGAAGCCCCCCGCATTCATCCCTCGCCTCCCCATTGAAAGTTGAACGTTGAGCGTTCCACGTTGAACGTTCCATCAGCCCTCCACCTCCTCCGCCATCCCTGAACTTTCAACGCTCAACATTCAACGGCTGAACGTTCAACCCCTTTGCGCGGCTGGGCCGTGCGCACACTGGCGGCAAAGATGCGGATCAACTCATCCGTCTCATCCACCAGCGGCTGCACCCGCCCCGCCTTCAGCAACGGCACCCGCTGGATCAGTCGCAGCCACCGCCGCGACTCCCGCAACTCCTTCTGACAGATCCTCAGCTTGTGAATGAAGTCCCGTCGGGACTCCGCCGCCTGCGCCTCGCCGTGGTTGGGCAAGGGCGAAGTGCCCGAGCGCAACAGTTGTCCAGCCACATGGTTGCCCGCCCGTGTGTCCGGCAGTTGCTCTACCAACCGCACGATCCGTACGGCATACGCCAACAGCCGCTCCTCCAAATCATACCTCGCCCCCGCATTCATCACTCGCCTCCCCATTGAAAGTTGAACCTCAAAAATGCATCTGTGGCTCTGTTGATTGACAGAATCTCGCGTTTTTGCCGGCAAAAAGTGGTTGAATGCTGCGGTGTCACAAAGTTCACTAAATGTGAACTTTGTGACACCGCGCACCCGTTGTCTTTTTGCGCACGCTTGGAATGCCCAAAGGCCTGCAAACATTGGAGTTTTCGTTCGAGGGCGAGGCCCTGACACACTTCGGCGGCCTCTTCCTGATTCAGCGGTTTTGTAACCAGCTTCACCTGCGGCGGCGGCTCCAGCGCATCCTCAAATCCGCGCCCCGGTGGATCGAGTATCGCCCGGAGGACCTGATCCTGACGTTGCTCTACGTCTTGATCGCCGGCATTCAGCGCGTGAACAAGACGGAGATTCTGCAATACAACGGATTGTTTCTCGCCCTGGTCGGATTGAAGACGTTTCCGGATCAATCCGCGCTGCGCCGGTTTTTGCGTCGGATGCCACCGCCCGCTATTCGGGAGATGGTGCGGCTGCATGACCGGTTGCGGAACGAGTTGTTTGGCTTGCCCCGGCCGCGCACGCAGTTGGAGTTTCACATGGATTCGGTGGTGCTCACCCTGTATGGCAAGCAACAGGGAGCCCGCAAGGGCTACAATCCCAGGAAGAAGGGACGACCCTCCTATCATCCCATTCTCTGTTTTGAAGCTCACGGTCAGGAGTTCTGGCATGGCTCGCTGCGTCCGGGAGATGCGGCTACCAATACCGGCGCGCGGTTCATGGTCCGGCGGTGTCTGGAGAAAGTTCCCTCGCACGTGGCGCGGTCGCGGATTCGTTTTCTGGCCGACGCAGGTTACTTTGGGCGGTCGCTGGTGGAGGATTTGGACCAAGCGGGCTGCGGCTACATCATCGTGGCTTCCAAGGTGAAGAACTTCCTCGCCGCAGCTCATCACGCGGGTTTCCAGCCCATGCAGTTTGGCTGGGGTGTCGCCGACTTTGAATACCAGCCGCGCAAATGGAGGCAGGCCCATCGCTTCATCGTGGTGCGACGCCCCGTGGAGGAGGATCCCGACCAAGCCGATCAACTGACCCTGGTTCAGGTGGGCCGCTTCAAGTACTCGGCCTACGTCACCAACCTGCCGCTGCAGGCCGGGAATATTTGGCGGACCTATCACGCGCGCGCCAACGTCGAGAAATCCATCCGGGAGCTGCTGTATCATCTGGCGCTGAACAAAATCCCGACCCAGGAGTGGACAGCCAACGTGGCGTTTTTTCAGTTGCTGCTCTTCGCCTATGACTTGGTGCATTGGTTCAAGCGGCTTTGCCTGCCCGAGGAGTATTGGGGAGCCACGGTCGAGACGATCCGCAGCGACTTTCTGGTGCTGCCTGGCAAACTCACCTGCCGGGCGGGTCGGAATGTGCTGCAGTTGCCGCGCGATTATCATCACCGAAAAGTGTTCCTAGCAGCGGCCAAGAAGATCGAAACACTGCGGCTTCCAAGTTGAGCCAGCGCAAATGGAACGATTTCGTAAGTCGCATGGTCGAATACTCCTCGAATTCCCTCGAAATCCAGCAAATCGCGCTCTCCGAGGTGCATTTTTGAGGTT
>JALOTZ010000088.1 GCA_025457615.1 Verrucomicrobiota bacterium | reverse complement strand
GCGACGCGGTCTGGGGCAGGCCCGCGATGCGCGTCATCTTGGAAACGTAGAATAGATTCTTGAAGGCATGGGCCTCGTCCACTTCAACGAAATCAACGCCCAGTTCCTCAATATGCTGCGCGCAGCATATCGAGGAATATGTTGTCCCGGAATTATGCTGCGCAGCTTCGTCAACGATGCCATTGGCCGGGGTGCGGGCCATTGTATGACAGCATAATTACTGTAACAGGCTCAGCATTCCGCGTGTTTACTGTGCGTGGGCCAATCGATCCCATTACACAACGCGGTTGCCACGAACCTGAAAGCGGTGACGCGTCTGTGGATTCGTAATGGGCTCACACCGGGCACGGTCGCGGTTTACCGCCGTTGGATCCAAGCGTTTCAGGGATACTGCGGGGTACAGAGGTTGAAGGAGTCGCAGCAGCTTAGCTTGGCCGGAGTTCGCCGGTTTGCTGAGTGGTACGTCCGTAAACGCTGTATCCGGCGGGCGTCGGCGCACGCGTCGGCGAGGAGTGCGCTCTATGCATGGTCGGGGGCATTGACCGCGTTGGGGATGAGCGTGCGTCTGTGGCAACCCACCCCAGTCGCACCTGTGGTCCGAGTCCCGATTATCCGGGAGTTTCTCGAGTACCGTCGGAGGCAGTGTGGGATCTCGGTCGGAACACTTCACAATGACCAAGCGACCAGCCTGGAGTTCTGGCAGTTCTTGCGGCGGCAGAAACGGACAAGCCGCACGGTTCGGCTCCCCGATATCGACGCCTTTACGGCGCGGCTGAGGCGGCGGATGGGGGTGGTGGCGGTGGCCAGTCAGTTGACTTCCGTGCGCGCCTTGCTCCGGTTCCTGCACGTTTCCGGACGCTTACGGTTCGACTTAGCCAGTTCGGTGGTGCGACCGTTGATCAAGGTCGACCGGTATCCGCCCAAGGCATTGCCGTGGTCGCAGGTCCGGTGCATCCTCCGGGCGGTGGATCGTGGCACACGGCTCGGGCGGCGGGATTATGCGATCCTCTTGCTGATGAGTCTCTACGGGTTAGGAGGGGCCGAAGTATTGGGGTTACGGCTGGAGGATATCGACTGGGACCGGAAAACCATTCGTATCTGCCGGCGCAAGACCCAGGCAGCGATCCTTTTGCCGCTGCTGCCGGTGGTGGCTCGGGCTTTGGCCGTTTACGTGCAGCGCAGCCGGCCCATCCCCAGTCCCCACCGCCAAGTCTTCCTCCAAGCCGTTATGCCACACGAACCATTGAGCCACCGGAGCACGATCGCCTCTCGGCTCACCAAGTATGGCCGGCGGGCGGGCGTTACCGCCGGCTCCTTGGGTAGCCACGTCTTGCGCCATAGTCAGGCCACCCGCCACATCGAGTTGGGAACGCCGGTCAAAGTCTTGGGCGACATCTTGGGGCATCGTCTTCCCCAGAGCACGTCTCGTTATACGCGCTCGGCGGTGCATCGACTCCGCGACTTGGCCTTACCTCTACCCCATGGCTAAGCGCTTTAGCAGCATTTTGGCCTCCGAGCTGGAGGCGTTCCTGAGGTTCAAACACAACCTGGGAAAGGCCTATGGCGGGCAGAGCTACATCGTGCAGAGCTTTGATCGTTATGTCGTCAAGCATCACCCGGGACGCGGTCCGTTGGATTGGCCAACTTTGATCACCGGGTGGCTGAGCGACTCGCCGGCACGCAAATCTGGCACCGTGATCAACTTGTTAGCGACCCTCCGACAGTTTTGTCTGTTCCGTCGGCGTTATGAGCCAGACGGCTTTGTGCCCGATCGGCAATGGTCACCGCAAAGGACCAACGCGCGGTTCCTGCCGGAAGTCCTGTCGAAGTCGCAAGTGGCGCAGCTCATTGACCGCACGGACCACCTGAGGGATTTGCCACTGCGCCGAAGCGGCCTGCGGGTCTTGATCTGCACGCTCTACAGCACCGGGATGCGCCTGGGGGAAGCGGTGCATCTGCGCTGGGCAGACGTGGACTGGAAAGCGGACTGCTTCTTCGTCCGCGTGAGCAAAGGACGTTCTCGGTGGGTGCCCTTCCGGAAGGATCTGCGCCAGGAGCTGGACCAGTATGTGGCGGAGCGTCGGCACTACGTCGCCGCCCATCCGGATTCCTTTCTGTTGTGCCGTGCCGACGGCAGCCCGTATGCGGTGCTGAGCGCCTCGTGCGCCATTCGCCGGCTCATGCGTCAAGCCGGGTTCAAACCGCTGCGGGGTCGGCTGGGGCCACGCCCTCATGATCTGCGGCACGGCTTTGCCCGGGAGCGCTTGTGCCTCTGGTATCGCTCCGGAGTGGACCTCCAGCGCCGCTTACCTGACTTGTCCGTCTTTCTGGGCCATCAGAACTTGCTGGGAACGGAGATTTACCTGAGCGCGACCCCGGAGCTCCTCCGCGCAGCCAGCCGCCGGATGGCCAACCGTTTCCAAACACCACCGAGATGAAGTCCCCGCCGTCATTGCTAGCGCGCTTGTTGGAGGAGTTCTTTCTGAACTACCTGCCCAAAATCCGCGGCGCCAGTCCCCACACCCTCCAGGCTTATCGAGACGCGTTGCGCCTGTTCCTGTCGCAGGTGGCGCGAAAACGCGGTTGCACGATCGATCGCCTCGCGGTGGAACACTTACAGGTGACGGACGTCTTGACCTTCCTTGAGGAACTGGAGCGGCAGCGGCGCAACAGCATTCGCACCCGCAATTGTCGCTTGATCGCCCTGCGCTGCTTCTTTAGACACGCGCTGCGGCACGACCCGGATCATGCCGCGCAGTACGCCCGGATTCTCGCGGTGGCCGCCAAAAAGTCCCCGCAACCCATTTGTGCTTACCTCGAACCCGAGGAGATGAAGACCTTGCTCAGCCAACCCGATCAACAATCCAGGTTGGGCCTGCGCGATTACGCCTTGCTGCTGTTTCTTTACAATACGGGAGCCCGGGTAAGCGAGGCTTTGGGGGTGCGGCTCCAGGACCTCAGCTTGGCGCCGCCACGGCAAGTTCGCCTGCGAGGCAAACGCCAGAAGGAACGGATTTGCCCACTCTGGGCGCAAACCACGACCGCGTTAAGGCGGCTGATTTCCGCCCAAGCGCCGGGCGGCGGTCCGCTGTTCTTGAACCAGCGTGGTCAGCCGTTGACCCGGCACGGCGTGCTGCGACTCATGCGAAAGTACTCGGCGCGAGCGGGGCGGGCGCAGGCCGTGCCACGCCGTCCACTTCATCCCCATTTACTGCGGCACAGTTGTGCCGTGGCGTTGCTCCAGGCGGGCGTCGACCTCACCGTCATCCGGGATTACTTGGGCCATGCGAGTGTGGCCACGACCAATCGTTATGTGAGTACGAACTTGAAAATGAAGCAAGACGCTCTGGAGGCGTTCTGGCGGAGAGCCGGCATCACCAAGCCAAGCGCCAAACCATGGAAGCCGAACGCGAAGCTACTCGACTTACTTCGTTCTCTCTGAAACCCGCTGAATTATGCTACCAAAAGGCGGCCCGCACCCCGGCCAATGGCATCGTTGACGAAGCTGCGCAGCATAATTCCGGGACAACATATTCCTC
>JALOTZ010000087.1 GCA_025457615.1 Verrucomicrobiota bacterium | reverse complement strand
CAAACAGGCGGCGTCGCGCCGTATTTCGGCTGGGCGCCGCCAAAAAAATCACTCGCCGTGCGGTTCACCTAGATTTTAACCTCAGGTGCGGAATCGCTGGGGCAGGGCGCGCCCCGGCTTGCCGGCTTTTTCCCGTCCGACTACAGTCCTCCCTATGAAGCTGCGATTGCTGTTTTGGCTGGTGCCCTGGTTGGTCTGGCCCTCGCTCTGGGGGCAGGTGACGGTTTCGGTCATGCTGGAGCAGCGGCAGTTCCTCCCCGGGGAAGCGGTTCCCCTCAAGGTGCGCCTGGTGAACCACTCCGGTCAGAGTCTGACGTTCGGAGAGGACGAGGACTGGCTTCGACTGACTGTGCAGGCCACCGACTCGTTTGTGGTCTCCCGCCAGGGGGAGGTGCCGGTGCGGGGGCCCTTTGTCCTGCCGCCCTCGAAGATGGCCACCAAGGATCTCGATCTCGCCCCCTATTTCGTCCTGTCCCGGTCCGGACGTTACACCGTGACCGCCACGGTGCTCATCAAGGAATGGGGCCAGAGCCTGACCTCCGAGCCCGAGTCGTTTGACCTGGTCACCGGCACCCGGCTCTGGGAAAAGGAGTTCGGCCTGCCGCGAAGCAAGGCCGGCGACGGCCCCCCGGAGGTCCGCAAGTATCTGCTTCAGCAGGCCAATTACGTCAGCTCGCAAATTCGGCTCTATGCCCGGATCACCGACCTGTCCGAAGAACGCACCTTCCGGGTCGTCCCCATCGGGCCCATGGTCTCCTTCAGCCGGCCCACCGCGGTGGTGGACCCCGATTCCAACCTGCACGTGCTCTATCAATCCGGACCGCGAGTCTCCACCTACTGCGCGCTGAGTCCGGACGGCGAGGTGTTGATCCATGAAAAGCGCGAGTATTCGGGATCCCGTCCCCGCCTGTCCGCCGCAGAGAACGGAACGATCACCGTGATTGGCGGGATGCGGGTGGGGCCGCCCGAACCGCCCGCGGCTTCCGAAGAGCCGCAGAAACACCAGGGCGGCCCGGAGTGACCGCCTGTTGGGGCGGCGCTGGCGATCGGCTGGTGCGGACCGCGAGGGTTCGGCACCGCGCCTGATCGGAAGCTCACCCCCGGCTCCCTTCCCCTGCACCTCGTAGCCGTGGATGCCTGCCTGTGCGGGGCACGCGGACAGGTGAGTCCGCGCCATTCTCCTCCCCGAGCGCGGAAAGGTGGCTGGAGGGCTGAGGACGATGTCCAGTTCGGGATAATGGCGCCGACTGACGTGCGGCGGCTACGGTTCAAGGGTTCACAGCGCGAAACCCTGTTTCCGGGGATTCTCTCCCGGGTTGGCCAGGGCGGTCACGTGCCCGTCTTGGTCCCGCCTTCGGATCGCTTCAGGAAGGGCGTGAATACGTCGATGGGAATCGGCAGGAACGTGGTGGTGTTGTGTTCGCTGGAGATCTCGCGCATGGTCTGCAGGAAGCGCAATTGCAGGGCGATGGGTTCCTTGCTCATCATGCCCGCGGCCTGCACCATCTTCTCCGCCGCCTGGAATTCGCCCTCGGCGTTGATGATCTTGGCGCGCCGTTCCCGTTCGCTCTCGGCCTGCTTGGCCATCGCGCGCTTCATCCCCTCCGGCAGCACGACATCCTTCACCTCGACCGACACCACCTTGACGCCCCACGGGTCGGTCTGGCGGTCGATGATCTCCTGGAGTTTCTTGTTGATGTCGTCGCGCTTGGCCAGCAGGGCGTCCAGGTCCGCCTGGCCGACCACGCTGCGCAGGGACGTTTGCGAGATCAACGCCGTGGCTTTCCAGAAATTTTCCACCTTGATCACCGCATCCACGGGGTCCACCACGCGGAAATACACCACGGCGTCCACCGAGACCGGCACGTTGTCGTGGGTCATCATTTCCTGCTTGGGGACGTCAATGGTCACCACGCGCAGGTCCATCTTCACCATGCGGTCCACGATGGGGATCAGGAGGATCAACCCGGGTCCCTTGGCCTTGTAGAGTTTGCCCAGGCGGAAGATGACGCCGCGCTCGTACTCGCGCAGCACACGAATCATCTGCGGCAGCACAAAAGCGCCGAGAATGAAGACGGGAATGATCCACGAACCGAGGGCGAGCAGTTTGGCGATGGCTTCCATAGGGATTTTCTTGTTTTAGAGTTTGGGTTTCACTTTCAACACCAGTCGCTGAACGGCGACAATTTCCACGGGCCGGCCGGCTTCGACGGGGGTGTCGCTGACGGCGTTCCAGTATTCGCCCTCGACGAATACCCGGCCGGTCTCCGCGTTGATGGGGTCCTCGGCCTTGACGACCCGCCCGATCAGGGTCTCGCGCCCGGCGCGCACGGGCAGGAACTGCGCCCGCAGGCCCCGGCTGACCACGAAGATGAAGAAGCCGGCGGTGATCAACACCCCGGGAATGATGTAACCGAGCGACAGGTTGAATCCGGGCACGCCGGTATTGAACAGCATCAGCGTGCCCAAGGCAAAGGCGATGATGCCCCCGGCCGTCAGGACGCCGTGCGTGGGCGCGAAGGCGTCGGCGATGAACAACCCGATGGCCAGGACGATGAAGGCGAACCCGGCGATGTTCACCGGGAGGATGGCGGACATGTAGAGCACCAGGATCAGGGCGATGGCCCCGACGGTTCCCGGCAGGATCGCGCCCGGATTGCTGAGTTCGCCGATGATGCCGTAGATGGCGACCAGCATCAGGATGAACATCACCTCGGGCCGCCAGAGCAGTTGAAAAACCCTCTCGCGCGCGATCATGGGAATCTCCACCACCTCGGCCTGCTCCGTGACCAGTTCCCGCTCGTTCACAGTCCGTCCGTCCAGTTGGCGTAGCAGATCGGGCAGATCCTTGGCGATCAGGTCGATGACGTCCAGCTTGAGCGCCTCCTCGGCGGTGATCGAGGCGCTCTCGATCACGCTGGACCGGGCCCATTCCACGTTGCGGTGGCGTTTCTTGGCAATGCTCTCGATGTAGCTCGAGGCGTAGTTCTCGAGCTTTTCCTTCATCACCTCGTCCGGCTTCTCCTCGCCCCCGACGGGATTGCCGCCGATGGAAACCGGGTGGGCGGCGCCGATGCTGGTGTTGGGCGCCATGGCCGCCACGTCGGCCGCCAGGGTGATGAAGCAGCCGGCGCTGCCCGCGTTGGCCCCTTCCGGAGCCACATAGACCACCGTGGGCACTTGCGAAGCGTAAAGAGACTGAACGATGTCTTTGGTGGAGTCGAGCAGCCCGCCCGGCGTGTCGAGCCGGATGACCAGGCAGACATCACCGCGCCCGGACGCCACCGTGATGGCGCGCTGAATGTAATCCGCGGTCGCCGGTCCAATGGCGCCGTCAATGTGAATCAAGCCGGCCCGGGTTTCCGCGCCCTGGCCTGCGCTCAGGCCAAGCATCCAGCCACCCACCAGGACAGACAGAAGTTGCCTCATGCGGTTCCCTTGCTGGCTAACCATAGCAGAGGACCGCCCGCGTGCAAACCAATCAAGCCGAAGGAGGGGCGCCTCTGGACATTGCCCCCGGCGCGCGGCCTTCAGGCCGCTGCAACGTCCGAAGGGCACGCGAGGAAGCGCTTGCTCCGCGGGCTTGCGAATGCTGAAGCGGCATCAATGC
>JALOTZ010000036.1 GCA_025457615.1 Verrucomicrobiota bacterium | reverse complement strand
GCTGGTTTTCAATGTCCACGTCCTGCCAACGAATCTTCAAAGCCTCCTGTTCCCGGGCGCCTGTGTATTGCAGGAAACGGACGTAATCGGTGAATCCCTCGCCGTTCTTTGACTCGCCGGCCTTGGATAGGAGGACCTCGATCTGCTCGGGCGTGACTAGGCTACGGCGTTTGGCGGTCACCTTGAACCATTCGACTTCATCGGTGGCCAGCGGCGGGAACAGATAGCCATCCCGGCGGGCGTCCTTGAAGACGCTCCGCAGAGTGACCAAGCAGAGGTTGGCGGTGCGGGGAGAGCGCCCGTCCTTGATCACGCCCTGCAGAACGTCGCGGATGTGCCGGGGGGTAATCCGGTCAAGCCGCAGGTGGCCCAGCGCCTCCAACCAGCGCGAGAGGTGGCTGCTCTCGGTGGTGATCGTGTCGGGCTTCTTGCCGGTCAGTTCCAACCGGTCCCGGTAGGTGGCGATGTAGTCGGCCAGCTTGGGGGCTTGGGGCTTGGCTTTGAGCCGGTGCTTGGCCCGGTCCACCTTCTTCTCGGCCAGGTTGGCGATGGCTTGGGGGACGGTTGAACATTCCAGGTCCACCCAGGACACCACCTTGCGTCCCTGCTCGTCTTCCAGCGTCAGGCGCCCGTAGAAGCGCACGCCGCGCTTCCAGAGTCCACGAACGGGCTTGCCCTTGTGTTCGACTCTGGTGTAGTTCTGTCGCATGCGCGACTTGCATTTGCTTGCATTGGGTTTCACAACGCTACACTGTAGCAAAAAGTGTAGCAACGCAAGTCCGCTTTGCCAAACAACTCGTAAGTCGTTGTGGAGTAGGTAGCCAGCGTGGCGGAATCGGCAGACGCGCTAGACTCAAAATCTGGTATCCGTAAGGATGTGTGGGTTCGACCCCCTCCGCTGGCACCACTCTCATCTCCTACGGAGACACCACGCAGCGCAAGCGCCAAAAGGTGGGCCCCGGGCTGGGCCGTAGGGGTTCATCGATGAGCGGCCAGGACCAGGGCAGCGTCTCGACGGGGGTGGTTGTGGTCGTGCCCCACTCGAGGAGATCGGTCGAACCCTGCAATTCATAACTGACGCCGAACAGGCTCGGAAACCTCAGCGTCAGCCGGCTTTCGCCTGCGTTGAACCCGGCCACCTCCAGGCGTGGAGGCCATTCGACCAGCGCCAGCGGCGCCGCCTCGTCGCGCGGATCGAGTAGGAACTGCAGAACGCCGGGCAGACGCTTCTTCCATGCCGCCTCGTTATGCTGATCACCACAGCCGACCACGAACCGCATGTCGGCCCCCGGCGCGTAGCTTTGGAGCAGCAGGGTGTCGTAGTAGGCCAGTGCGTCGTTCCACGCGCCGGTCGTCTCCGCGGTGCCCATGTCCAGATAAACCTGTCCGGGACCTTTCGCGCCGGCGCGCACCTGGGCCATGTAGTTCGGCGCCGTCCAGAAGGCCGGACTCAGGATGGCGATGCGCCCGAAGTTGGTCGAACTGCGCCCCAAATACAGCGCAATAAGCCCGCCCATCGAGGATCCTGCCGTCAGGGTGTTCGAGGATTCGGTCAACGTGCGATAGGTGGTGTTGATGTAGGGCCGGACGTTGTTCAACAGGTAGTCGCGATACTTGTCGCCCAATCCCGCCGAGCCTCCATAGGCGTCCGTGGGCGGCAGGTATTCGAGGATGCGGTTCACACTGTTGTCCACGCCGACCACGATGCACTCCCGCATCCGGCCCTGGCCGGTTTCGCGAGCCACCGTGGCATCGGCTGACCAGGATCCGTAGGGCCCGCCGGGATCAAACACATTCTGGCCGTCGTGGAGGTAAAGCACCGGGTAACGTTTGGCCGTGTTCTGCGTGTAACCACGCGGCAACAGCACCCGCACCATCCGCGACGCAATGCCGGGAACGGTTGAATTCACAGTGCTCGTCTGAATGGCAGGCGCCGAAACGGTCACGGGCGGGCGAACATTAAACACCTGCTTGTCCTGCACGAAGAAGACATCCAGCGGGGTGAGGTAGTTCACGCCACCGGCCGGGTTATCCCATTGCCCGGCGCCGTCGTTTGGAACAAACTCGAGTTCCTCCCCCACCGTCCCGATGCCGCTGACGCGAAACAGGCTCTCGCCCGGCGAACGTCCATCGCCCTCTCGGGCCATGGCTGCGCTGATCCAGTGGGTGCCGGAGCGGTAGAGGATGAACGCCTGCGGCCAGGTGGAATGATAGAGAATCGTCTTGCCGGCAAAGGGCGCAGGCGGCGGTGACGGCAGTGTCAGCGGGAAATCTCCAGTGAGCACAGTGCTGTTGCTCGGGTTGCAAATGACGGTGGGATCCGTCGAACGCCTGATGAAACGGTATTGCACCTGCGCCCCGGCCGCCACCGCCACCTGTCCCGTCCAGATACTGCCGGTCGTCCACCGGAGTTTATGGGCGTGGAGGGGATTGTCAGCACCGAGGTCGGGGTGGTTGCCCGAAACGAACACGCTGTTGCCGAAACCGACGTCATTCGTCAGCGCGAACGGCTGAACGACGGGCCACGACGACGCCAGCGCGGTCATGGCCAGCGCACCGGAAAGCCAGGCGGCGCTTTGGACCAGCGGCTGGAGTGACATGCCGCCACCCTAACCCCACGCAACCCGTTGGGGCAAGGCGCCACCCTGAAGACAGCGAGTTCTGACCATCCGGTCCAACGTCCGGGATGGGCAATTTCATTGGGGTTAACCTGATCGACGCCAACGGCGCCCTTGGCATTGATCTCGGCGACGACGGGGTGGAATACATCATCGCAATCGACGGCTATTTCGGTGAGTCGGGTGATTTTGTGTTCGGCGGGAGTCTGGAGGAAACCTCGCATCTGCTTGCGGTGTTTCTGGAGGAGCCGCAGAGCCTGACCGTGCGCCGGCCAGGGTTTGCTGTTCCTCCTGACTCAGCTTGAGCTCATCCGGACCAACCACCGCCGGATAGTAGAGCGCCCACTGAATCACGCGGCGGGCATCGAGAACGGGCTTCCTGCCGGCGCTTTCCGGGGATTGCACCTCCAAGGTGGTCAATTAGTTCACCCGCAACGTGCTCAAATCCGACCGGCCAGCACCAGGACCAGGCCAATCAGGATACGATTCGAGTGGCCTGGTTCCAAGCGAAGCTGCTGCGGGTCGCCCGTCCTCCGTAGCAGAGCCACTGCGGAGGCTGGACGGACCCGCACCTCAAAATGGGAATTGCTGGGGATTACCCTCCCATTGTGGCGGCTGCGGCTCGGGCTCGGGTTGCCCCCGGGGTCTCCCACACCGGTTCAGTCCGCCTGCGCCACGAACAGCGCCAGGGAGGCGGTGTAGCCGTGGAGGAAGTTGCGGTCGCCGACCGGACCGATCTCGCCGTTGCCGAAGAACCCGGTCAGGGCCATCGGTCCCAGTTCCTGTTCCACCAGGCCGGCGTCATGGTTGGGGACCCCGAAGAGGTTTTTGCCCCGGCCGTTGCAACTGCACAGGCAGCCGCCATACACCCGCCGGCCTTCGAGTTTCGACCTCGCCCGCCGCAGCAGCTCATGCATGTCCTCGGTGGCGGCCGCGGCGTCCCGACGCTGGAACTGGAGCGTCTGGCCGGTCCGGGGCAACGCTCCCACGGCAAGCTGGCCCGAGCCGGGATCCGCCCCCAGCAGGTTGCGGATCAGGAAATCGCCGCGATGAAACTCCTCGAGATATTCGTTGATCACGAGTCCGATGAACAGGTTGCCGCGGGATTTCAACTGCTCCTCGGCGGACATCTGGTGGAACGTCTCGGCCAGCACCTCGTAGGCGGGGCGGTTGCCGATGCGCTGGATGATGTTGCGCTCCACCCCGGTCAGCGTCCAGGTGTCGCCGATGGGCGTGCAGCCCTGGGAGATCACACTCGCCAGGCCCACCTGCCCTCCGACCGAGATGCCCACGCCGCCCTCCTCGTACACCTGCCGGTTCAGGTAAACCTGGGTCAAAGGCTGGGAAAGCAGCCCGCTCGCGAGTCCGCCGACGATCGTCCGCGAGGGATAGGCTTCGTTCCATTGCTGCAACCAGCGCTCGCTATCCAGGTGAAACGGGTCCACGAATGCGAGCCAGCCGTGAGTGGCTTCCGCCTCGATGCCGGTTTCGTGATGCCAGAAGGCGGGCCCGGTGGATTCCTCGACCTGCGCCTGACGAAAATGCGTCGCCGTCAGTTGGGCGCCCGGCAACGAGTAGAGTCCGAGCGACAGGCCGGCGTTCTCCTCGATTTCCAGCCCGTTGCAAACCAGGCTGGTACTGCTGCCGCCCGCCAGCCAGGGAACCCGGCCATGCAGTTGAATGATCTCCAGGATGTCAGCCGCCCGATCGAAGAAGCGCGGCGTCATGAAGACCAACCCGAGGGACGCCTCCCGGTCTCCCAACCTTGACCGCAGGGCGTCCACCCAGGACTGAAACTTGTCTTCCTGAAACTCACCCTCCCAATGATCGGCCACGGCATACGGGAACTTCATGATGTCAAGGTAACGAAGTCGGCGTCCGTTTCAACCACCGTCCTCCCCTACCCCTGAACCGCGTTGCCGTGGACGCCTGCCTGTGGGGGGCACTCAGACAAGTGAGTCGGCGCCATTTTCCTCCCCGAAAACGGCAGGGTGGCGGGATGGCCGAGGACGGCGTCCAATGCGGGATAATGGCGCCGACTGACGTCCGGCGGCTACGGTTCAAGGGTTCAAAGCGCGAAGCCGTGCTTCCGGGAAGCCCCCCATCACGCGCCTAGAATCGCTCCCTGGCTCGCGTTGGTGACCAGCTTCTGATACCGCGCCAGCCAGCCGGTAAGTTCGCGTTGAACCGGCTGGAAAGTACGCCGCCGCTCCGCCAGTTCGAACTCATCCACCAGGATGTCCATGGTGCGGTTGGGGAAATCGATCCGCACACGATCGCCCGCCTTGAGCAATCCGATGGGCCCTCCCTCCGCCGCTTCGGGCGACACATGCCCGATGCAGGCGCCGGCCGTGCCCCCGCTGAAGCGCCCGTCGGTGATCAACGCCACCTTGTCGCCCAATCCCATGCCGACGATGTAGCTGGTGGGAGACAGCATTTCCTGCATGCCGGGTCCGCCGCGCGGCCCCTCGTTGCGGATCACCACCACGTCGCCCGCTTTGACCCGGCCTCCGAGAATCCCGGCGCAGGCCTCCTCCTGGCTCTCGAAGATCACACTCGGGCCCTCGAACACAAAGCCCGGCCCGCAATACTGCTTAAACCCGGCGCTGATGCCGGCGGTCTTGACCACACTACCTTCCGGAGCCAGCCCGCCGTAGAGGATCGAGAGTCCGCCATCGGGTGTGTAGGCGGTGGCCTGGGTGCGGATGCAGTCCTGGGCCTTGAACAGGAACGCGGAATCGTAGGGCATCAGCCCGGCGGGCTGTGCGGCCTTGATCTGAGCCGGCCGGGTGTCGAGGTACGCCTTGGGAATCGTCCAGCCGCGCAAACGGCCAAGGCGCAGGAGGGCCATCGCGCTCTTGCTCCCGCTCTTCTCGTAGCGCCAGAGGATCAACACCGGGGATTGATTCAACGTGGCCAGCTCCGCGCGCACCATGCCTTTGTACTCGGCAAACTGGGCGCTCAAGCCGGACTGGATCGCCGCCCTGCCCTGCCAGGACGTTGCCTCGTTCACTTGAAATTCGGCGTCGTCGGCAAACAGGCATCCGGCGGCGGACGCGTCGCTGACATTGAACGCCGCCGCCAGCCGCCAGAGGGTGATGGCCCGCGGGTCGGCGGGGAACACCATCATCGGTTTCGGAGCCAGATTGCCGCTGCTGGTGCGAAACGCGGGCCCCAACTTGTCCTCGGGATCCAGCACCAACGCGGACGCCCCCGAGACCCGCACCGCCCGGGCCCAATCGGTGCACGTATCGGACCGGACATCCCATTCGGCAATGTTCTCGCCGATGGTCTTGCCGGTGACGGTCTTGCAATCCAGGTTCAGCGCCCCCATGCGCTTCAGTTCACCGAGGATGGTGTGGATGCCGCCGGCGCGATGCACGTCCTGGACATGGTAATCCGACGACGGCGACACCTTGCAGATGTGCGGCACACGCTTGGAAATGTCGCCAATGCGGGCAATGTCATAGGGGATGCCCGCCTCGCGCGCGATGGCCAGCGTGTGGAGGATGGTATTGGTCGAGCCGCCCATGGCCACGTCGAGCGCCAGCGCGTTGTCGAACGCCTCCAGCGTCGCGATGTCGCGCGGCTTCAAATCCTTCTGCACGAGCTTGAGGATGGTCCGGGCGGCGCGTTCGTAGAGCGCCTCGCGTTCCTTCGACACGGCCAGGATGGTGCCGTTGCCGGGCAGCGCCATGCCGAGCGCTTCGCACAGGCAGTTCATCGAATTGGCGGTGAACATCCCCGAGCAGGAACCGCAGGTCGGGCAGGCGCTCTGCTCCAGCTTGAGCAACTGTTCCTCGTTGATCCGGCCGGCCTGCAACTCGCCCACACCCTTGAACACCGAAATCAGGTCCGACTTCCTGGACGCGCCGTGCAGATGCAGGGGCGTATCGCCCTGCTCCGTCTTTTCCGCGATGCCCGCCGCCATGGGGCCGCCGCTGACAAACACCGTCGGGATGTTCAACCGCATGGTGGCCATGAGCATCCCGGGGACGATCTTGTCGCAGTTGGGAATGCAGATCATGCCGTCAAAGCAGTGGGCGCGCACCATGCTCTCCACGCAGTCCGCGATGAGTTCACGGGAGGGCAGCGAGTATTTCATGCCCCCGTGGCCCATGGCGATGCCGTCATCCACACCGATGGTGTTGAAAATGAAGGGCACCCCGCCCGCCTCGCGCACCAGCCGCTTGACCAGCATCCCCACCTCGTTCAGGTGCGCGTGGCCGGGAATGCAGTCCGTGTAGCTGTTGGCAATGGCAATGAAGGGCTTGTCCCAGTCCGCCTCGGATTCGATCGAGCCGGTGGCCCGGAGCAGGCTGCGGTGGGGGGCGCGCTCGGCGCCGCGTTTGATGGTGTCGGATCGCATAATCAAGGTAAGGAAAACTATACCGAAGAACCGGCGTCCCTCCAGCGGATTCTGCGGGCCGGAGGTGGTGCGCGCGGAGGGACTTGAACCCCCACACCTTGCGGTACCAGAACCTAAATCTGGCGCGTCTGCCGATTCCGCCACGCGCGCGACCGGGCCATCGCCGGCGGGTTACTACCGCTTCAAGCCCCGGTTCTCAAGGCTAAACGCCTGCGAACCCCGCCGGGGAGTTCTGCCTTCAGGCCACCACGCGGAACCCCGAACGGCGGTTGCCAAGCGGGTGCGATCCGGACAACCTGCCCGCACGGTCGAAATGCAACCGCCTGACAGCATGACGCAACAACAGGAAAGAAACCTCGGGGAGCAACCCATCGCCGGGATCCTGGCCGCCCACCAGTTAAAACCCCACGAACTGGTTATTGCCTCGACCGAGCAGATCACCCACAAGATGGTATCGCGGGCGTGCAAAGGGCGACGCCTGACGCCCAACGTCCAAGGCAAGATCCTCCAGGCGCTGAACGCGGCGACGGGCAAGTCGTTCAACCTCTCGGATCTGTTCAATTACTGACCGGCCACGGGGGCCAGCCCCGGCAGAACAACACGGTCAGGCGGCATCCATGTGCCACTCAGCTTCTGTGGATCCCCATTGCTGTTGCAGCAACGAGGCCGCCCGGATGGCTTCCGCCTCGCTGTCCAGGCCGATGTACATGACAAACCGGGTGCCCAATTCGGCCGCCGAGAAGCCGCGCAGGTTGAGCCGCGCCTCCGCCAGCGTGGCGGCAAGGTCCGCTGCCAGGCCGGGCCGGTTCTGGCCCTGGACTCGGAGAGATGGAATGGCGTCGGCCACGTTGAAACCGGCGGCCGCGGCTGCGGCGACCTGTCGTTCGCCCCGCAACGGCGTCACGAACACCAGGGCCTTGCCCGGCGATTCGACGGCCCGCCTCGTGATGATGAGATCCAGGTCCGCACCGGCATCCTTCAACGGTTTCAGCACTTGCAGCATGCCGCCCGGATGGTCCTCGATCTCGGCCACCCACACATATGCACGTTCGATGATCAGGTTCATGGCGAACCTCCTCTGTAACGTCTGGTGGTTTGTTTGAACGACTCTCCGGCGCCTCAACGGGGCCGGAGCGCCTCGACGATTGCGCTCTCGCACGTTCTCGGGGACTGGCATCGAATCTACGCTTGATTCCTTGGAGCGCAATCCCCCTTCTCCGCAGATCCAGCTCTTCCGTGGGATTCGTGATGGGAAGGTTCAGGGGAATGGTTTTGGAAGGGCTGTAAGCCGAATTCTGTCTGCCCCGGTCGCCCGGGGGAGAGAATCATTTGTCTGGGCGGCCGATACCCGGAACCTGTTCCGCGGTGCGGAACGCGGAGCGGGCCGCTCCTCGGTCCCCTATTTGGCCTTGCACCCGATGGGGTTTTCCGTGCCCCCTCGATTACTCTCGGGGCGGTGGGCTCTTACCCCGCCTTTTCACCCTTACCCACTCTGCAATCTCAAATCTCAGATTTGAAATCTCAAAGAGGGCGGTTTGTTTTCTGTGGCACTATCCGTCGAGACGCCTCGCGGCGTTCCTCCCGCACATATCCCCGGCCCGATCCTGGACCTTGGCCAAGGGTTATGCGGCATCGCGCCCTGTGGTGTTCGGACTTTCCTCCCCCGGCTCGCGCCGGGAGCGATTCTCCGCCCTTCCAAAACCGACGCAAACATACGTGGGCGGGCGGGAAACACAAGCCGCGCTGTGGGGATTACGAGGAGAGAGGGCCGCAACCGGCCATCACGTTCCGCGCCCTGCCTTCTGAATTCTGGCTTCCCTAATCATCCCCCGCGAGACTCATGTCGCGGGTGTAGTAGAGGATGCGTCCGCAATTGGTGCAACTGATGATCTTCTCCGCCGCCTTGCAGGAAACCAGTTGCTGGGCGGGAAGTTTCATGTGGCAGCCGCCACAGACGCCCTTGTGGACGCCCACCACCACGTTGCAGCCCTTGCTGCGCATCAGGCGCTCGTACCGACTGAGGGCGCCTTCCTCGACCGCCTCGGCGAGGGCCTGACGGTTGGCCTTCAGTTGTTCGAGTTCCTTTTGCAGGTTCCGGCCGCGCTCATCAAGCGTGGTGACTTCCGATTCCACAAGCTTTGCGGCCGCGGCGGCTGCGGCAGACGCCTTTTGAACCTCTTTCTGGGCCGCTTCGCCCTGCTCCATCAGTGCGATCTGGCGGTCCTCGATCTGGGAGATGGCGGCTTTGCAGGTCTCGATCTCGTGGGCCAGGGCGCGGTATTCCTCGTTCTTGCGGGTCTGCAATTGCTGATTGGCGTAACGCTCGATCTGCTCCTGCTTGGCTTGCACCTCCAGATCCATCTGCTTGCGGCTGGATTCCAATTCCGTGACCCGGCGTTTGGCGGCAGCCAGGGCGTCGCGCGCCGCCTGGTCCTTCTGGACCATGGCCTGGCGTTGGATCGGGACCTGGGCCAGTTCCGCTTCCAACCGCTGAAGGTTGCGGTCACGGTCCTGGAGGATGAGCAACTTCTCAATGACGTCCATCATGATGATCGGGGCATGGAGCTTAACGGTGTGGGAGGCAGGCCGTCAACGCGGGTGAGTGAAGGCGTTCATCCTCAGTTGCATAGGGAGGGGCGGGAGAACGGTTGCGGTCCGCCGTCGGGACGCTACTCTTGAGCCCATGCGATTTATTGGCAGCATCCTGGAAAAGCTGCAACGGCACCCCAAACGGATCGTGTTCCCCGAGGGCACGGAGCCGCGGGTGCTGCAGGCGGCCCGGCAGTTTCATTCCCTGCGTCTCGGGGTACCCATCCTTCTGGGCGACCGGCGCGTGATCAAGGAGCGGGCCGAGGCCCTGAACGTCAATCTCGAAGGGATTCGCCTGCTCAACCCGTCCGAGAGCGAGGAGTTGGAGAATTTCGCCCATCGATTCTATAACCTGCGGAAGCACAAGGGCCTGCGGGAGCCCGAAGCCCTGGATGCCATGACCAACCCGAACTACTTCGGGTGCATGATGGTCGCCATGCGCCAGGCCGACGGGGTGGTGTCCGGGGCGGGCAGTGTCACCGGCACCATGCTGCGCCCCCTGTTCCAGATCATCAAGAAGGCGCCCGGCGTCCAGGTGGCCTCCAGTTGCATGATTCTGGAGGTCGAGGACCGGCGGGTGGGCCAGGACGGCGTCCTGTTCATGGGCGACTGCGGGGTCATCCCTGATCCCACCGTCGAGGAACTGGCCGAAGTCGCCGTCTCCGCCGCCCAGCTCGCCCGGCACCTGCTGTCCACCCGGCCCAAGGTTGCGCTGCTGTCCTTCTCCACCAAGGGCAGCGCGACGCATCCCTCCATCGGCAAGGTGCAGGCCGCCACCGCGCTGGCGATTCAGCGGGCGGAGGCGCGGAACGTGGACGCGGATTTCGACGGGGAGTTGCAGGTGGACGCGGCGATCGTGGCGGACATTGCGCACCGGAAGTTGCCGGAAAGCAAGGTGGCTGGACGGGCCAACGTGCTCATTTTCCCCGACCTGAACTCGGGCAACATCGCCAGCAAGCTGCTCTGGCACATCGCGCGCGCCAATGCCTATGGCCAGATCATGATGGGACTGGACCGGCCGTCCGCAGACGTTTCCCGCGGGGCCAACGCGCACGACATCCTCGGCGCGGCCGCCATCGTGGGGGTGGAGGCCGTGGACTATCAACTGCTCTATCCGGGATCCGGACAGGCGCTGCCGGGAGAATAGGCCGGGGAATGCTCATCAATTCCGTCACCCCGCGGGTGTTCATCGCGGCCACGCGCCAGAACGACGGCAAGACCACCACCTCGCTGGGTCTGCTCGCCGCGCTCCAACCCCACTTCCCGCGCATCGGCTACATCAAACCCGTCGGGCAACGCTTTGTGTCCGTCGATGAACACAAGATCGATGAGGACACCGTTCTCATGGACGCGGTGTACCAGCTCAACTGTCCGCTGGCGGACATGAGCCCCATTGCGGTCGAACCCGACTTCACGCGCAAGTACCTGGAGACGGCCAACAACGAGGCCCTGGTTCGCCGGATTCAGAAGGCGTTCGACCGGGTGGCGTGGGAGAAGGACTTTGTGCTCTGCGAAGGGTCCGGGCACGCCGGGGTGGGGTCGGTGTTCGATCTCTCGAACGCACAAATCGCCCGATTGCTCGGCGCCAAGGCCATCATTGTCACCCAGGGCGGCATCGGGAAGCCGATCGACGAAGTCGCCCTCAACCAGGCCCTGTTCGAAAAGGAGGGCGTACCGATCCTCGGCGTGATCATCAACAAGGTGATCGAGGACAAGCTGGAGTCGATCACCCGCTTTGCCCGGCGCGGATTGCAGCGGCGGGGCCTGGACCTGCTCGGCGTGATCCCCTATCAGCCCATGCTGTGCAGTCCGACCATGGACCTGGTGCGCGAAGAGCTGAAGGCGGAGCTGCTGAACAAGCCGGCGTCGCTGGACACGCTGGTCGAGGACGTGGTGGTGGGAGCCATGAGCGCGCACAACACCATGAAGTTCCTCCAGCGCGGCACGCTGCTCATCACCCCCGGCGATCGCGAGGACATCCTGCTCGCGGCCGGCGCCAGCCTGGTCACCCACGGAGAGCACGCGTTGGCCGGTATTGTCCTCACCGGCGGCTTCAAACCCAACGGTCACGTCCTCCAGTTGATCGGCCAGATTAAGGTGCCGGTGCTCCTGGCCAGGAAAGACAGCTACCGTGTCGCCTCCAAGGTGCATGACCTCACCGTCAAGACACGTCCCCGGGATGCCCAGAAGATTTCACTGATCCGCGACGTGGTGGCCCGCTGTGTGGATGTGAAGAAGATCGTTCAAGCCCTTTGACATGCCCCTGCCCTTCCGACTGAACCCCGCCCTGGCTGAACTGCCGGTTTACGAGCCTGGCCGTCCCATTGAGGAGGTCGCCCGCGAGTTGGGGCTTGATCCCGCCGGCATCATCAAGCTGGCCTCGAACGAGAATCCGCTCGGGCCGTCGCCCCGGGCGCTGGCGGCCATGAGCCAAGCCCTCCGACAGTGCCACCTCTATCCGGACGGCAGCGCTTTCCAGCTCAAACGTCGGCTGGCGGACAAGCTCGGCTTGGAGCCCGGCCACCTGATTCTGGGCAACGGCTCCAACGAGATCATCGAGTTCCTGGGGCACGCGCTGATGGATGCGGATGCCGAGGTGGTGGTGTCGCAGTATTGCTTTGCGGTCTACCCCCTGGTTACGCACCTGTTTGGCGCGAGATTGGTGACAGTTCCCGCCCGGGCGTTCGGACACGATCTCGACGCGATGCGGGCGGCGGTGACCCCCAGAACCCGGGCGGTGTTTGTCGCCAATCCCAACAACCCCACCGGCACCCGCGCCGACGCCGACGCCCTCGAACGCCTGGTGAACCGCGTGCCGGAACATGTCGTCCTGGTGCTTGACGAGGCCTACATCGAGTTCCTCGATGATCCGACGGATTTCCTGCCCCTCGTGCGCGGCGGGAGCAAGCCGAACCTGATCCTGATGCGGACGTTCTCGAAGATTCACGGGCTGGCGGGGTTGCGGCTGGGCTATGGCATTGGACACCCGGAGTTCATCGCCGCGCTGGAGAAGATCCGGCAACCGTTCAATACGAATGCCGTGGCGCAGGCGGGCGCCTTGGCCGCCTTGGACGATGACGAGCACGTCGCGCGCACGCGGCGCAACAACACCGAAGGTCTGCGCTTCCTGGAGGCGGAACTAGGCAAACTCGGCCTGCAAATCATTCCTTCCCACGCCAACTTCCTCCTCGCCAAAGTCGGCGACGGCACTGGCGTCTTCCGCTCCTTGCAGCAGCGCGGGGTGATCGTCCGTCCCATGGGCGGCTATCAACTGCCGGAATGGATCCGGATCTCGGTCGGCACACCCGCCGAGAATGCGCGATGCCTCGAGGCCCTGGCCCAAGTCCTGGAACGATAGATGGATTCCCGGCGAGACCGGCCTGCGGGGAAGGGCCGCGCCGCGTCACGTCCTCGGCACCGAAGCCCCAGATGCCCCCAACGGGAAGCCGCGTTCGAGGGTCGATCTGACCCCAGGAAAAGGAGGCCGTCCACCCGGACGGCCTCCTGTGTTCACTCACGTCTGTAATCTCACCCAGATCTCAATGGTTACGGGCACACGTACGGCACCCAGACCCGATAGTAGCGCTCGAAAAACTGGGCGTTCGTGAATACCAGGGTGTTCGCCGGCCCGAGCACTTCCGGCGGCACATTGCTCCACACCAACGGTGAGTTGGTCAGCGTGGTGGCCTCCTGCACCTGGTAGGAGATGCCCGCTTCCGCATTCCATTGCAGCTTCACCACCTGCTGGGTGCCAAGATTGGTCACCACAATGCTCTGGATCACCAGGTTCGTGGCCAGCTTCCTCTGGTAGATCAGGACCTGGTAATCCTCGACTTCCCCGTTCAAAGCCGGGCCGGTGGGCAACGCCACACCCGCACTGGTCAGCCTGAACCGGGCGTAGTTGGTGCCCAAAGCGGCGTTGGCCGGAATGGCCATGGCCAGCGCATTGTTTCCGACCACCAAGGGCTGAGCATTGAACACCTTCTCCGGCAGCAGGTTTGCCCAAACCCCATTGCCATCAAAGTCCACCCAGGCATCCAGTGCACCGACTCCCAACCCGGAGGTCAGGAAGACGTTCACCGCCACATTTGAACCGCGGATAAGCGGATTCGGGAAGGTCACGCCGTCCTCGTCGTCCGGCACCAGGTTCACGTCATCTCCATTGGCCAAGGCCGTCGGCTGCCCGTCCACCTCGGCGTCAATCACCGTGCCCAGCATGAAGTTGGTCACGATGACATGATTGGCGCCCGCGCTGGCAGCGAGCGTGGGATACGGGGGATCGGGCGCATCGCCCCAGTCCCTCACTTCCTGCTCCACGCCGGACAGAGCAAAGGAAAGGTTCAGAGACTCCGACGCCCACTGGTGCTGCGGCGGATAAACCATGTCCTTCCAGAAGATCGGGGAATTGGCTGGATCGTAGTAGCAGGCGTCGTCGTTCCAAGCCGCCGGCGTGGTCTTCCAGCCGAATTCGAAACTGGATATCGCCGGGTAACTGTACTTCACCGCCAGCCAGTAAACCGTTCCCTCGACCTGGATGAACTGGTTCGTGTGCGGATAGAAGTCGAACTGGTAGATGTTCTGATCCGCGGCCGGGATCCACGTAGCCGGCACCGGGTAATGCCACCATTCGCCTGGAGACACGCTCCAGATCTTGCCGGCATTGTAACCTCCCGGCGAGAAGGTTCTCGACCAGAGCAGTTGGCCGGGGTGGCTGTAGGACGCGTCCACACCCGCCGGCACATCGCTCCAGATGGACACCGTGAAGATGAGTCCGCCGGGTCCTTCGGGCGGAAGTTGGTCGTTCACAAAGGACCCCCAGATGTGAATGTCGGTGATCGGTCCGCTCGCCGTGCACACAAAATCATCGGCCAGCGTGAAGTCGGTGTTATCGACGTCCACACCCTCCTCCCCTTGCTCCGGAACCTGCAACCACTTGAGCTCCTCAAACGGGATCAGGTAATCCTCCACCTCGCCGTCCGAAGCCAGGCCGGCATACCCCAACCCTCCTTGGCTGCTGATCCGGAAACGCGCATAGACCGTTTGATTGGTCGCAAAGGTCGGCACAGGGAAGTTCAATGTCGTCGTGCCCGCCGGAATGGCCACATTGTTGATGACATACTCGGAAGCGTCGGCCCAGTCACCGTCGTTGCTCCAGTCAAACCAGGCTTGCAATACCCCGCCCGAAACGCTGCTCACCTGGACCGAACCCGGCACACCCGTCAGCAACGCCGTGGGGAAAGCAACCCCGTCCTCGTCGTCCACATTGAGATCATCCCCGTCCGCGTTGGGTGTCGGCTGTCCATCCAGTTCGCCGTCCCGGGCATTGCCAAGCACCGGTCCGGTCAGCGGGTGTCGCGCACCATTGTTCGCCAGCAAGGTCTGGTATCCGGCCGCCCCCGGAGTGTCGGGCGCATCACCGAAGTCGAGTTGCTGCGGCTCCTGCTCGATGATGACCGGGTGATCCTCCACCTCGCCATCCTGAGCTGGCCCGCCGGTGGGCAAGAGGCCGGCCGCCGTGCTGTTGATACGGAAGCGGGCAAAGGTCTGGCCGGGCGCGGCACCTGCCGGGACTGCGAATCCAACCGGGTTTGCGCCCTGCACCAGCCAACCGCTGCAGATCTGCTCACCGGGATCCGTCCAGTCACCGTCGGCGTTGAAGTCAATCCAGGCATCAACAAAGCCGCCGCCTGCCCCCAAGCCCCCAGCCCCGTCGTCCACAGTGATGGTGACTGTGCCTGCCTGACCGGCAATCAGCAAGGGAATGAGGATACCGTCCTCGTCATCCGGTTTAGCCCCGTTGAGGTCGTCCCCGTCCGCGTTGGCGGTCGGCTGTCCGTCCGCCTCCGCATCCGGCTGGTCGGTCTGCGTGCCATCGTCGAAGTAAGGCGCTCCGGCCACGATGGCATGGTAAGCCCCGTTGTCTGCCAGAATCGTCTGGTAATCCCCCGGACTGGTCCCCTGCACGGCGTCAGGAGCATCTCCGAAGTCGTAGGGTAGCTGCTCCGTCGAGAGCGCGAAGGCCAGATCCAGCGAGTTGGAGATCAGGATGTGGTACGGATGCTCACCGAGGTATCGCAGTTCCCGCCACGGCATGGCGCCACCCGCCGGGTCAAGCCACACCGCGTCATCATTCCACCGGTTGGTGAGCGGGGTGCTCTTCCACCCGAACTGCCAGTCTTGCGGCGCGTTCAACACCTTGACGGCCAGCCAGTAAATCGTGCCGTTGGTCTGCCAGAAGGGTTCCTGGGGATAGAAATCAAACTGGTAACAATTGAAGTCTCCCTGAGGTAGCCAGAATCCGGGCGGTGTGGGCTGCACCTGCGGGCTGTGCCACCATTCGCCCTGCGCCACGCGGGAACACAGCCCGGCCCGGTAGCTGCCTGGAACGAAGTTCGTCGTCCATAATTGGGTTCCCGGATGGCTGTACGGATTCCCTATCCCCGCAGGCACATCCGAGAAGATCCGAAGCGCGAAAACCAGGTTGGTGAGCACCAAATCGGGCAATCCCTCGAGTTCCTCGTCGTTCCTGAACGATCCCCAGATGTGAATGTCGGTAATCGGCCCGGTCAGGTTGCACAGGAAGTCATCCGCCAGTTCCACCGTGTTGTCCACGTCCACACCGTTCGTGGTCAGGTCCGGCGGCTGCAACCACTTGATGGCATCGAGTTGGATCTCGTAATCCTCGACCTCACCATCCGGCGCCAGGCCGGCAAAGCCCAGCCCAAGTTGACCACTGAGCCGGAAGCGGGCGTAGGTTGGACCAACTCCCGCCAGTGCCCCCACCTGGTAGGTCACCGAGTTGCCTCCAGGATTCACCGGCAGATTCGAGATGATCTGCTCGCCCGGATCGGCCCAGTCGCTGTCGACGTTGAGATCAAGCCAACCCTGAAGGGTTCCGCCGAGGGTCGTGATCACCGTGATGGTGTTGGGCACCCCAGCAATGAGAGCCGTATGGAAGATCACGCCGTCTTCGTCGTCCATGCCGCCGGACGGCAACACGTCGTCACCCAAACCCGGCGGGACCGGTTGCCCATCTATTTCGATGTCCCGCAGGGTGCCCAGCAACATGTTGTTGCCTTGAACCATGTGTCGTGCGCCGTTGTTGACCAGCAGCGTCGGATAGCCCGGCACCGGTTGGCTGTCCGGCGCATCGCCGTAATCGAGATCCTGCGTCGGCTGGGCTTGCACCACCGCAGGCAGGGCGATAGCCAATGCCAAGGCAAAGAATCGCCTGGTGACATCCGCAGGCCAAGGCCTGCTCGATCGGGAGGTGCGGGAATGAGTCAACGTTTTCATAAGAGTCTGATCCTTTCTGAACGGGGAGCGGATTTGTCTTCTTCCGGCAAGCAGCGGAACGCCTCTGCCCTGCCACGCGCGCTGGAAGGTAGTATGGCGCACTTTCAGGTCCTGCGAACCCCGCCGCATCCTCCTGTCTCCTTGACTTCGGCGGGTTCTAGCGCAAACCAACTAGCCTTGCATTGTTCTGTCAAGTGGAAAGTTTGGCTTTTCTTCGAGAGGTCATTCCTTCGTGACGCGCAGGATCGCGCGCTGGGGATGCTCGACACGCCCCGCCGCCGATTGCCGGCCTTGGCTCCCGGGGCATCGCTCTGTAAGCTGCGCGGCAGCACGGCGAAGGATGAAAACCGCCTGGATCACTGGAACTCAGGGCCTGATTGGGGGTTGCCTGGCCAAACTGGCCGGGGAACTCGCCCCCGAATGGTCCGTTGCCCCCCTGCCCCATCCGTCCCTCGACCTGACCGATTTCCGCGCTGTCCGGGCCCGATTCGAGCGGGATTCACCTGAACTCGTCATCCACTGCGCCGCCATCAGCAACACCGACCAGTGCGAGCGGCAACCCGCCCGGGCGCGGCAGGTGAATGTCGAGGCCACCGCGTTCCTGGCGGACTTGTTCGCGGAGCGGCGCCTGGTGTTCTTCTCGACCGACCTGGTGTTTGACGGACAGAAGGGGCATTACACGGAAGCGGACCTCCCGGCCCCGCTGGGCGTTTATGCCCGGACCAAGGTTGAGGCGGAGGCGAAGGTGCTCGCGCACCCAGGTCACCTGGTCCTTCGCACGTCGATCAATGGGGGCGTGTCAACCTCGGGCAACCGGGGATTTAATGAGGTGCTGGAACTGGCTTGGAAGGCGGGGAGAACGACACCGCTGTTCGTGGACGAATTTCGCTGCCCCATCGCGGCCTCCGTCACCGCCCGCGCGACCTGGGAACTGGCGCTTTCGGAAGCGCGTGGCGTCTATCACCTGGCCGGCGCTCAGCGCCTCAGCCGTTATCAGATCGGCGAGATCCTCGCCCGACGACATCCGGAACTCAACCCGAAGATCCAGGCGGTGTCCCTTGAGAATTTCACCAGGCAACGCCGCGCGCCGGATTGCTCACTCGATTGCGGCAAGGCGCAGCAACGGTTGTCGTTCAGGCTGCCTGGACTGGCCGAGTGGCTCGACGCCAACCCGAACGAACCGTTTTGAAGTGAACGCCCACGCCACCACGCAGCGACGGCCCTATCGGGGCCGCATTGCCCCCTCGCCCACCGGCCACCTGCACCTGGGTCACGCCCGGACCTTCTGGACGGCGCAACAGCGCGCCCGGGAACGCGGAGGGGTGTTGATCCTGCGCAACGAGGACATCGACCGCGCGCGCTGCAAGCCCGAGTTCGCACGCGGCATGACCGAGGATCTGAAATGGTTCGGATTCGAATGGCAGGAGGGGCCGGATGTGGGCGGCCCGCATGCCCCCTACAACCAGAGCGAACGCCAGCGGCTCTACCAGGACGCGCTGGAGCAGTTGAAGTCCGGCGGATTCGTTTATCCCTGCACCTGCTCCCGCAAGGACATCCAGTCCGCCGCCAGTGCGCCACAGGGCGCCGATGATGAACTGATTTACCCGGGAACGTGTCGCGTCTCCTCGCAATCAACTCTCACCCATCAACCATCCACGAAGGCCGGTTGGCGGTTCCGGGTGCGGGATGGCGAACCCATCGAGTTCACTGATGGTGCCCTGGGTCCGCAACGCTTCGTGGCCGGGAAAGATTTCGGCGACTTTGTGCTCTGGCGCAACGACGATGCGCCGGCCTACCAGTTGGCGGCCGTCGTGGACGATGCGGCCATGGGCATCACGGAAGTCGTGCGGGGTGCCGACCTCCTGGCCTCCACCGCCCGACAACTCCTGCTCTACCGCGCGCTCGGATTCGAGCCTCCCGCCTTCTTTCACTGCCCGCTGATGACGGATGCGAACGGTGTCCGGCTCGCCAAGCGGAATGATGCGCTGAGCCTGCGCAGGTTGCGCGCGGGCGGCGAATCGCCCAAGGCCATTCGCGAGCGGTGGGGCGGCGCGTTGCAGCGCGGGCTTCCAGACTGAGGTTTCAGGCGACTTTCCAGTCGCCCGTCCCGAGTCCGGAGGCGGCGCGGGGCTGGAAAGCCGCGTACCCCGAAAAAGCAATTTCCACGCTGAGGATCATTGCTGCGCCAGCAACAAGGCCACCCCCGCCACCGTCGTCAGCAGCGTGACCGGAATGCCGAACTTCGCGTAATCCCAGAACCCCACCTCGCAGTGCCCACGCGCCTGCTCGACGACGATGATGTTCGCCACCGATCCCAGGATGGTCAGGTTGCCGGCAAAGGTCGTCGCCAGCGCCATCACCTTCCACATGAGTTCTGGATCCGCGAAGCGGGAAATCCACTTCCCGGCCACCAGGACGAAAGGCACGTTCGAAAAGACATTCGAGCCCGCCGCCGAAAACCACGCCAGGTTCCAGGCCTGCGCAGTGGCGGTCGTGCCGAATACCCCCCGGCAGCCTTCATACATCTGGTCGGGCAACCCCGTCCCGTTCAGCCCTTCTACCACCACGAACAGCGCCGCAAAGAAGACCAATAGATGCCAGTCCACCAGTTTGAGCACCTCGTGGGTGTCGCGCCGCGCCAAAACCATGAGCAACACACCACCCGACAACGCCGTCCACGCCAGGTTCAGCCCCGCCACGAACCCGATGAACACCAAGCCCAGCGTCCCCAGCGACAGCGCCAGCAGCCGGGTGTCGGGCCGGCGTGCCGTGCCTGGCGTCACCTCGATGACCCCGCTGGACAGTGTCCGCCGGAAACCAAAGTGCAGCACCCCATACTGAATGGCCAAACCAGCTGCCGCCACCGGCGCCAGGGACAGCGTGAAGTCCACAAAGGAAAGGCCGGACAGGTGTCCGATGATCATATTCTGCGGATTGCCCACCAGCGTGGCCAAGCTGCCGATGTTGGCGCTCATGGCCAGGGCCAGCAGGTAGGGCAGCAACGGCAACCGCCCCCGCACGATCACCGTCACCACCAAGGGCGTGAGCATCAGGCAGATGGTGTCGTTGACGAGCAGGGCCGAAAGCACGCCCGAGGTCAGGATGAGGTAGAGCAACAACCGGCGCGGAGTCCGGGCCGCCCGCAACACCCAGTCCGCCGCCCAGTCGAAGAATCCCCCCAGGCTCAGGTAGGCGCAGATGATCATCATCCCCAGCAGCAGCACCAGCGTGTTGTAATCCACCGCCGCATAGGCCTGCTCGGGTTTCATCACCCCGGTGGCCACCATCAGTACCGCCCCCAGCAGCGCGGCGGCTGGACGGTACAACGGCAGGATCTTCAGCCGCCGCCCGCTGATCAGCAGGTAGGTGATCGCAAAGATGCCAATGGCCAGAAGCTCCCGGGTGTTCATGCGCAAAGCAGCAACCGCCCGCATGCAACGTCACGCCCGGACGTCCCGCAAGCAGATTTCCCAGACTTCAGGGACCGAGGGTGTCCGCCAGCCAGCCGCAGGGGATGCAGCCATTCTCATTCTGGCTCTGGGGATGGGGTGAGGCTTGCGCGAAGCCGCGGCTGCTGATTTCCTGCCTGGAACATGACGACCTACCAGGAAATCCGCGCCGCTGGTAAAACCATGAGCCAGAAGTGTCTCGAAGCCACGCGACATTTGGACTACCAGCCTGGCCCCATCGCCAAGCGGATGACGCTGCCCACCGCCGGCAAAACGCTGATTTTCCAGGACGAGGTCGCGCAAAATGCCTTCTTCGATTTCTGGTTCGCGGAATACCGGCTCAACGGCCGGACCTTGGTGGACAGCGTGGACCCCGTTCAGGCGGGACTGCAGCCCTGGGAATTGGAGGTGCTGGAGGCGTATCGCCGGTCCCGTAGCGCGTTTCTTCAGACCGTGGAACTGCTGCCCCGCGAACCCCGGATCCGCATGCGCGACCTGCTGGATCCGGACCAGCCGGAGGTCTGGCTGACGGAGATGGGGCTGAGTGATTCCATGCGGCGGCTGGGGCTCCGGCTGGCCTTGTTCTGCCGCCTGCTGACCGTGCGAGACATCACCATGACCAGCGGATTCAGCTTTGGATTTCCCCCGCAATACGCGCCGGGCATCGTGCAGGCCTGCCGTCAGAAGATGAAGAGGGTGCCGCCGGAGGACCTGTCCGAGGCCCGCTTTGTCTTCTTCTTCCAACAACACCGCCAGAAGGGCGTGGAGCAAGAGTATCGGGACGTGGTCTGACGCGCCGGAACACGCCCTTGACATATTTCGTCGTCTGGCGAAATATGCAGTCGTGCGTGACTTCGTCGCCATCACCAAGGCGCTGGCCGATCCCAGCCGGCTGCGCATCCTTGCCGCGCTGCGCGGGCGCGAATTGTGCGTCTGCCAGGTGACCGAATTGCTGCGCCTCGCCCCCTCGACCATCTCCAAGCACCTGGCGCTGCTCCAACACGCCGGCCTCGTCGCGTCCCGCAAGACCGAACGCTGGGTGTATTACCGCTGGCCGGGACGCGACACGCCCATGGTCGTGCGCGAGGCCCTCGATTGGGTGTCCAAGGGGTTGCGCCAGGACGCCCGGATTCTCGAGGACCGCAAGCAGCTCGAGCGCATTCTCAAGGCCAACCCGAGCACGCTTTGCCAGCGGCAGACCCGACGATGAACATCCTCTTCCTTTGCACCGGCAACTCCTGCCGCAGCCAGATGGCCGAAGGCTGGGCCCGGCATCTCCGCTCGGACCGGTTCACCGCCTACTCCGCCGGGATCGAAACCCACGGCATGAATCCCCACGCCGTCCGGGTGATGGCCGAGGCCGGCGTGGACATCTCCCGCCAATACTCGAAGACCCCCGCGGACCTGGCAGGCATCGAGTTCGACTGCGTCATCACCGTCTGCGGCCACGCCGACGAGCATTGCCCGGCGTTCCCCGGCCAGACCCGCGTGGTCCATGCAGGCTTCGAGGATCCTCCCAAACTGACCCGGCACCTGCCGGACGGTGAGGAGAAGCTGGCGGTTTACCGCCGGGTGCGCGACGAGATCCGGCGGTTTGTCGAGGCGCTGCCGGACTCCCTGGACGCCCCGCGCTGAAGGACACTTTATGACTGGAAACCAATCCGAACAGATCCGCGAACAGGTGCGCGAAGGTTACGCCCAAATCGCGCGGGAAACCTCCTCCGGTTGCTGCGGACCGGGCGTCTCGTGCTGCGGGTCCGCCCCGGCCGACGCGGACACCCTCGCGCGGCAACTGGGCTATTCCGTGGCCGAACTGGAAGCGCTGCCGCACGGCGCGAACATGGGACTGTCCTGCGGCAATCCCGCCGCGCTCGCCGCGCTCAGGCCGGGCGAGACCGTGCTCGATCTGGGTGCGGGCGGAGGTTTTGACGTGTTCATCGCCGGACGCAAGGTCGGGCCCGCCGGGCGCGCCATTGGCGTGGATATGACCCCCGAGATGCTGGCCCGCGCGCGCCGGAACACGGTGCAATATTCCGCCACCACGGGGCTGAACAACGTCGAGTTTCGCCTGGGCGAAATCGAGCATCTGCCCGTGGCGGACGACTCCGTGGACGTCGTCATCTCGAACTGCGTCATCAACCTTTCCCCGGACAAGCCCCAGGTCTGGCGCGAAATGGCGCGTGTGCTCAAGCCGGGCGGGCGCGTGGCGGTGTCGGACATGGCCCTGCTCAAGCTGTTGCCGCCGGAGGTATTGAAAATGGTCGAGGCGCTGGTCGGCTGTGTGGCGGGCGCGGCGCTGGTGCGGGACACCGAGCGCCACGCGCGCGCCGCGGGCCTGGCGAATGTCGAGGTGCGCGTGAAACCCGAATACGTCGTGGCCCTGGAGCAATTCGAGGATCCGCTTTACCAGAAGATCCTGGCGTCGCTGCCTGCTGGTTCCAAGCCCCAGGACTACATCGCCAGCGTCGAAGTCACGGCTCGGAAACCGTCCGGGCAATGTTGCTGCAACGGCGCGTGCTGAAACGGAACACGCCACACGTTCCCCAATGGACGACCTCGTAAATCGCAAATCCGAAATCGTAAATCGAAAGCGCCTGGCGTTCTTCGAGCGTTACCTGACCGTCTGGGTCTTCTTGTGCATGGTGGCGGGCGTGGCCCTGGGCCGGCTTGCTCCCGCCCTCACCGCCCGGCTCAGCACGCTCGAGTTTGGTCAGGGATCGCAGGTGAACATTCCCATCGCCGTGCTCATCTGGCTGATGATCTATCCGATGATGCTGAAGGTGGATTTCAGCGCCATTGGCGGCGTGGCGCGCAAGCCCAAGGGTCTCGCCGTGACGCTCTTCGTCAACTGGCTGGTCAAACCCTTCAGCATGGCGCTGCTGGCCTGGTTGTTCATGCAACACCTGTTCAGCGCGTGGATCTCGCCGGAACTGGCCGCGGAATACACCGCCGGCCTCATCATCCTCGCCGCCGCCCCCTGCACCGCCATGGTGTTCGTGTGGAGTTACCTGACCGATGGCGACCCGGCCTACACCCTCGTGCAGGTGGCGGTGAACGACCTGATCATGCTGGTCGCCTTCGCGCCCCTCGTGATGTTCCTGTGCGGCGTGGCCAACGTGGTGGTGCCCTCGCAAGTGCTCATCACCTCAGTGGTCGTGTTCATCGTCATCCCGCTGGCCGCCGGTTGGCTCACCCGCACCGTGCTGCTCAAGTCGCACGGGAAGGACTGGTTTGAGCAGGTTTTCCTGCCCAGGTTTCATCCGGTCACCATCGCCGCTCTGCTGCTGACCCTGGTGCTGATCTTCGCCTTCCAGGCGGAGAACCTGACCACGCGCTGGTTCGCCGTGCTCCTCCTGGCGGTGCCGATCATCATCCAGGTCTATTTCAACTCCTCGCTTGCCTACCTGCTGATGCGGTGGTTCAAGGTGCCGCACAACGTGGCGTCCCCGGGCGCCCTGATTGGCGCCAGCAACTTCTTCGAGCTGGCCGTGGCCGTGGCCATCACGCTCTTCGGCCCCGGCTCGGGTGCCGCCCTGGCCACTGTCGTCGGCGTGCTCGTCGAGGTGCCCGTGATGCTCTCGGTCTGCAAGGTCTGCAACGCCTCGCGCGGGTGGTATCAACGAGCGCCCACGGCCCGGCCTCCGGCCTGAACCCGCCTGCTCGATCGACATCTGTCAGCTCCGCCGACCGCCGACCCGCGATGCCTTGCCCCATGAAACACGACTCATAGTCTCCGGACTTATGAGGCGAACTACGGCTGGCTGGGCGGGGCCCATGATCGAGGCAACCATTCAAGAACAGGTCGGTCACCGCGTCCGCGAGTTGCGCACGGCTCGGGGCTGGACACTGGAACAACTCGCCGAGCGGTGGGGCAGGTGCTGACATCCTGCCGGTTTGCCTCTTCCAGGAGCCCGGGAATCCTGCCGGCTTGCGGATCCCGCAACAGCGGGTGTATTCTCCACAGTATGAGAAACGCGACCCTGGAACCGGAAACCATCGAATCCCCGCGCTGGCAGGCCGTCGGCTTGGTCCTGGACCAGAACGCGCATGACTTGCGGGCGAGACGCTATGGCCGCTTGCAGGAAGTTGTCAGTTGGTTCAAGGGCATTGAACTGTTCCGCCAGGCCGAGTTGGAGCGGATGATCGGGCGCAAACCCACGCCGCTGGACCGGCGCTACCACAAGACCTGGCTGGCGGCGCTTATCGCCGAGGGTGAGCGGCTGCTCACCGAGATTCGCCGGGGCGGCGGCCTGCCCCGGAATCCCACCGGCATCAAGCTCTCCGACGTTGAAGCCACGGTTGCGGAGCTTGGCGACACGCAGGCCGAATGGCACGGCGACCTCAACCCGGCGCGCCGCCGCGAGTTGTTCAATCAACTTTTCAATGGCCCGAAATCCTGAACTCGAGGCCATTCTGCAGGCCCGCTACGAATTGGAAACGTGCGAGGCAAGCCAGAAAGCCGGGCGCCGCGCAAAACTGGACGCCCTCCTCGAATCAGTGGTCGCCAGATCCGGCGCCAAGAGCCTGACCCCGCGCGCCCTCATTGAGATCACAGCGGAAGCTTATCAGGAATTCAAACTGGCGCGGAAGAAAGCCGAGCGCTCGCGTTTGTCTCGCCTGCGTTGAGTTCCTGGGCGCAAACCTCAGTCCGCGTCGGACCTTGACATACTTAGCAACTTGGCTAAATGTCTAGCCACGTATGGCTCCATCGCGCATCCGGCAATTCAAGGCCCAGGCCCAGATGTTCAAGGCGCTGGCCCATCCCGGCCGCCTGCTCATGGTGGACGAACTGTCGCGCGGGGAACGCTGCGTGTGCGAACTGGCCGAACTGCTCGGCGTGGAAATGCCCACCGCCTCCCGGCATCTGGCCCAACTCAAACACGCCGGGATTGTCGAGGACGACAAGCGCGGGGCCCAGGTGTTTTACCGCCTGGTCACGCCCTGCGTGATGAACTTTTTCCAGTGTGTCGCCTCCGTCAAGAACCCGTCACCCGCGTGATGCGCAGCCCGGATCTTTGTTTATGCGTTTTACTTGCAGGATTGGCTCAATGGTAAAGCAGCAATGCTTCCGCAAACCATGAACGGCACGTGTGACATGAGCCCGTCGCAGGCGGACCGGACCCGGGAACTCAAGATTCTCGCCGGTTTTGGGGCGGTGTTTGGTTTCCTGTTCTTCCTGCCGGTGGGCGTGCCACGCTTTGACAACGCGCTCAGGGAGGGGCTGGAACTGACCAAATGGTATGCGCAGGAGCACGTCCTCCTTTGTCTCGTCCCGGCCCTCTTTATCGCCGGGGGGATCAGCACCTTCGTGAATCAAGCCTCGGTCATGCGCTACCTGGGGCCCCGGGCCAACAAAGCGCTGGCCTACGGAGTGGCGTCGGTCTCGGGAACAATCCTGGCCGTCTGTTCCTGCACGGTACTCCCTCTGTTCGGCGGCATCTGGATGCGCGGCGCCGGCCTGGGTCCAGCCACCGCATTCCTTTATTCCGGGCCAGCCATCAACGTCCTGGCGATCGTGTTGACGGCCCGGGTGCTGGGCTTGCAACTGGGCGCCGCGCGGGCGATGGGCGCCGTGCTGTTCAGCGTGGTGGTGGGCTTCGCCATGCACCTGATCTTCCGGCGCGAAGAACAGGCCAAGGCCGAAGCCGCCGCGAAACTGCCCGAAGTCGAGGTCAAGCGCCCGCTCTGGCAGAACGCGCTGTTTTTCGCCTCGATGGTGGGCCTGCTGGTGTTCGCCAATTGGAGCAAGCCGGCCGAGGCGACGGGGCTGTGGGCTGAGATTTTCGCCTGGAAGTGGCCCATTGGCGGAGCGTTCGCGGCCGGGCTGGGAGTGGCGCTGGGACTGTGGTATGGCTTCAAGTGGAAGGATCTGGCGTTGGCGGCGGCGCCGGTGGCCATCCTGAGCTTTGCCTTTCCCCATCAGCCGCTGATTCCATTCATCGTGGGCTGCGCGGGCCTGGCGATGGCCTGTGCGCGGACTCCCGGCGAAGGCAGGGAGTGGCTGGACGCGACGTGGGCACTGGGCAAGCAAATCTTCCCGCTGCTCATCGGCGGCGTGTTCGTGTCGGGCATCCTGTTGGGGCGGCCCGGACACGAAGGCGTGGTGCCCTCGGAGTGGGTGAGCCAATTAGTGGGCGGCAATTCATTCCTGGCCAACTTTGTTTCGTCGGTGGTCGGGGCGTTCATGTATTTCGCCACGCTCACGGAGGTGCCGATCCTGCAGGGTCTCATTGGCTCCGGCATGGGGAAAGGCCCGGCGCTCGCGCTGCTGCTGGCCGGCCCGGCGCTTTCGCTGCCCAGCATGTTGGTGCTCCGAAGCATCATGGGCATGAAGAAAACAGTGGTCTATGTGTCGCTAGTCATTGTGATGGCGACGCTGACCGGACTCCTTTACGGCGCGTTGTTCTAACCTCAACTCAAACACAACATCGTATGCAAATCCTCGTTATTGGACCCGGTTGCGCGAAGTGCAAAACGCTCGCGCAGTTCACGGAACAGGCCGTCAAGGAACTCGGGGTGGCGGCCGAAATCAACAAAGTGACGGACCTCAAACAAATCATGGCGTTGGGCGTGATGATGACGCCGGCGCTGGCGGTGAATGGCACGGTCAAGGTCGTCGGGAAGGTGCCGAGCATCCCGGAGATTAAAGCCATCCTGCAACAGGCGGTCGCTTGAGACGCCGCATCCAAGGTCAATTATGAGCAACAGAACCATTGGCCTCGTTGGCGGCGGGCGGATCACGCGCATCTTCCCCGAAGGCTGGCGGCGGGCAAATGCGTCGCCGGCCAACATCCGGGTTGCCTGGGATTTACCAGAGGATCAAACCGTGGGATGTGACTTGTAATCCATTGGAAACCTTGAGCTATGACGACCTCCATGAAAATCGTGATAGTGGGCGCACTGGCCATGGCCGTGGCCGGCGTGGTTGTCCTCAAGCAAGCCAAGCCCCCCGGCGAATCCCCAACCGAAACTGCCGTCGCCAACCCGAGCGGGCTGGCGGCGGGAACGGTCACCAACGCCCCGCCGGCCGCCGCCTCGGCCAGGTTGCCCCGGCTGGTGGACCTGGGAGCGGGCAAGTGCATTCCCTGCAAAATGATGAAACCGATCCTGGAGGAGTTGGAGCGGGACTATGCGAATCGGTTTGTCACGGAGTTCATTGACGTCTGGGAAAACCCGGACGCCGGGAAGGAATACGGCGTCGAAATGATTCCGACGCAGATTTTCTACGACGCCCAAGGCCAGGAACGCTTCCGCCACGTCGGCTTCTATGGCAAGGAGGATATCCTCGACAAGTGGACCGAGCTGGGGGTGAAGGCGGAGGACGGATCCGCTGCCGGCACAGACCGCTGATCACACCTCGGCTCGCGCGCTTCATGGAACAGCTCTTCACCAACCTCAGCCACGCCGTCGAAGGGGCGCCACTCATGGCCCTGGCCGCCGCGGTCGTGTGGGGCATCCTGAGCATCATCCTCAGTCCCTGCCACCTCGCCAGCATCCCCCTGATCGTGGGCTTCATCAGCGAGCAGGGGCAAGTGACGACGCGACGTGCGCTCTGGACCTCGACGCTCTTTGCCGTGGGCATCCTGCTCACCATCGCAGCCATTGGAGCAATCACGGCGGGGGCGGGGCGGGTGATGGGCGACGTGGGGCGCTTCGGGAACTACCTCGTCGCGCTCATTTTCTTCATCGTCGGTCTGCACCTGGTGGGCGTGATCCCCATGCCGTGGTCCGGCGCGGGCCCGGTGAGCATGAAGCGGAAAGGATTCCTGGCGGCGTTCATTCTTGGCCTGGTGTTCGGCATCGCGCTTGGCCCCTGCACGTTCGCCTACATGGCGCCGATGCTCGGTGTCACGTTCAAGCTGGGTGGCGAGGCGCCACTCTACGCAGCCGGTTTGCTGCTGGCTTATGGCCTGGGCCACTGTGCCGTGATTGTTGCCGCAGGCACTTGCACCGAGCTGGTCGAGCGCTGGCTGAAATGGAATGAAGAATCCAAGGGCCTGGCGGTGCTGAAGATTCTCTGCGGCATCCTGGTGATGCTCGGCGGAGTCTGGCTGATTTACACCGCCCGATAAACTGATTCACTCCTTGCGCAGCACCAACTCGCCGTCATGTGCCGTGACGCGAATGCGGTCGCCGGTCTTGAACTCGCCCTCCAGGAGCCGGCTGGCCAGGTTGTCCAGGAGCAGCTCCTGCAGGGTCCGCTTGAGCGGACGGGCGCCAAATTGCGGATCATACCCCTCCTCGGTCAGCAACTCCTTGGCTGAGTCGTCCAGCTCCAGGTGCAGGTGCTGTCCGGCCAGACGTTGGTTGAGCCGGTCCAACTGGATCTCCACAATCCGCGCCAGGTGCTTCGCGTCAAGGCTGTGGAAGATAATGATGTCGTCGATCCGGTTCAGGAACTCGGGTCGGAAATGGAGCTTCAGCTCGTTGCGCACCACCTGCTGCAATTCTGACTCGCTCTTGGCGACGGACCGGCTGCCGCCATAGAATTCCTGGATGATCGGCGACCCGATGTTGCTGGTCATGATCAGGATGGTGTTCTTGAAATCCACCGTCTTGCCCTGGCCATCCGTCAACCGTCCGTCGTCCAGCACCTGCAGCAGCACGTTGAACACGTCGTGATGCGCCTTCTCGATCTCGTCGAACAGGACCACCGAATAGGGACGTCGCCGCACCGCCTCGCTGAGCTGGCCGCCCTCCTCGTAGCCCACGTAGCCTGGGGGGGCCCCGATGAGGCGCGCCACCGCGTGCTTCTCCATGTACTCGCTCATGTCGATGCGCACCATGGCCTGCTCGTCATCGAACAGGAACTCGGCCAGGGCGCGGGCCGTCTCGGTCTTGCCCACGCCAGTGGGGCCCAGAAAAATGAACGAGCCGATGGGCCGATCGGGTTCCTGCAACCCGCTGCGCGAGCGCCGCACGGCATTGGACAAGGCCGTCAGCGCCTCCTCCTGTCCTACCACCCGTTGTTGAAGACGTTCCTCCATCTTGAGCAACTTGGCGCGCTCGCCTTCGATCATGCGGCTGACGGGAATGCCGGTCCACGCCGCCACCACCTGGGCGATGTCTTCCTCGGCGACCTCCTCGTGCAGCAGGCGCTGGCCCTCCGGCTGGGTGCGCAAGGCCTTTTGGGCAGCGTCGAGTTTCTTCTGCAGCTCGGGGATCCGACCGTATTGGAGCTGGGACGCGGCATTGAGGTCGCCGCGGCGCTGGGCTTGTTCGAGTTCGATCTTGGCCTGTTCGAGCTGGCTGTTCACCACGCTGACCGCGTCAATGCCGGCCTTCTCATTCTGCCACTGCGCCTTGAGCGCGTTGGACTTCTCCTTCAGGTTGCCGAGGTCCTGCTCGAGTTTCTTGAGTCGTTCCTGGGAGGCGGCGTCCTTCTCCTTCTGCAACGCGTTGCGCTCGATTTCCAACTGCAAAATCTGCCGCTCCAACTGGTCAATCTCGGTCGGCATCGAATCCAGTTCCATGCGCAACCGCGAGGCCGCCTCGTCCACCAGGTCGATCGCCTTGTCCGGCAGGAACCGTTCGGTGATGTAGCGGTGCGACAGCGTGGCGGCGGCGACCAGCGCGGCATCCTGGATGCGGACGCCGTGATGGACCTCGTAACGCTCCTTAAGCCCGCGCAGGATGCCAATGGTGGCCTCGACTGACGGTTCGGAGGCGTGCACGGGCTGGAAGCGGCGTTCGAGCGCGGCATCCTTTTCGATGTATTTGCGGTATTCGTCGAGCGTGGTGGCGCCAATGCACCGCAGCTCGCCGCGGGCCAGCGGCGGCTTGAGCAGGTTGCCCGCGTCCACTGCCCCCTCGGCCTTGCCGGCGCCCACGATGGTGTGCAGTTCGTCGATGAAGAGCAGAATCCGTCCCTCGCTCGACGTGATCTCCTTGAGGAACGCCTTGAGCCGATCCTCGAATTCGCCACGGTACTTGGCGCCGGCAATCATGGCCCCGAGATCCATCGCCACCAGGCGCTTGTGTTTCAAGGATTCCGGGACATCGCCGCTGACGATGCGCCGGGCCAGACCCTCGGCGATGGCCGTCTTGCCCACGCCGGGTTCGCCGATCAACACCGGATTGTTCTTCGTCCGGCGCGTCAGCACCTGCATCACCCGCCGGATTTCCTCGTCCCGACCGATCACCGGATCAATCTTGCCCTGGCGCGCCAGCGCGGTGAGGTCGCGTCCATACTTCTCGAGCGCCTGGAACTTGTCCTCGGGATTCGGGTCCGTCACCCGCTGGCTGCCGCGGATGCCGGCCAGCGCCTGCAACACGGCATCGCGCTGGATCCCCTGGGCCTGGAGGAGGCGCTTGAGACTTGTGTCGGCCTCTGCGATGAGACCGAGCAACAAGTGCTCGGTGCTGACGTAATCGTCCTTGAGTTTGGCAGCTTCCTTTTCCGCGGCGGCCAGGGACTTTTCCAGACTGGGGCTCAGATACGCGCTGCCCGCGCCCGCCACCTTGTGACGTCGGCCCAGCTCGACCTGCAATTCCTGGTGAACCTTGGCTGGTTGGACGCCCATCCGCTGAAGCAGGTCGGGGATCAAACTGCCCTCGATATCGAGCAGCGCCAGCAACACATGTTCTCCGTCCACTTGCTGGTGGGAACGGTCCATGGCCAGGCCCTGCGCCTTCTGCAGTGCCTCCTGAGACTTGATCGTCAAGCGGTCCATTCGCATGCAAAAAGAAATGACCTCACCGACAGCGGACGTCAAGTGGGCCAGCCGAATTCCCCTCAACCTCGTGGCCGTGGACGCCTGCCTGAGCGGGGCACGCAGGCCGGTGAGTCCGCGCCATCTTTCCCCATCGAGGAGGTGGGCTGACTCCTCCGGGCCATTCTGTCTCCGGATCGGCCCGGCCCATCTTGGAGAGTGCGTTGGCCAAGCATAGCGGCGACGGCGCTTTCGAAGGGCTGCGGGATGCTCAAATCCCCCCTGTGCCATCGAATGGCGGCGGTGCCCGCCGCCGCTGAAACACTTTGGCAGGCAGCAGCCATTCTCATTTTGGAGCGCGGGTCCGCGACTCGCAGCAGCTTCGCCTGGAACAAAGCCACTGGAAGATTGAGAACGGCCTCCCGTGGCGGGGGTGCTGCGGCTCAGGGAGCCGCGCTCCGGGCCAAAATGAGAATGGCTGGGCAGGCAGGCGCCTTACTTGCCATCGCACTCCAAAGCAGTCAACCTGCGGGCGTGGCATCTAACGCACACGATTGGGCTCAGACACCTCGCCAGCAACGGCTGGTGCGTGGCAGATCGCTGAATTCAAGGGCATAGCCTGGTGAATCTCCTGCACGAATTGATTGGATGAAGCAGGCCGCGCTCGACGCAGACCCCCCCACCACGCACCGGCTTTACCAAGGCGACGCGCGGCACTTTCCCTTTATCGCGGACGAATCGGTTCATCTCGTTGTCACCTCCCCACCTTATTGGAAGCTGAAGCGCTACAACGAGAGCCCTGGACAGATGGGGCACCTCGAGGATTACGAGGAGTTCCTCGATGATCTTCGTCGCGTCTGGTCCGAGACCTATCGCGTGCTGGTTCCGGGCGGGCGGCTTGTTTGTGTGGTGGGCGACGTTTGCCTGTCGCGCAAGGAGCACGGACGGCATGTGGTCGTCCCGCTGCATGCCGATATCTGTGTCCTCTGCCGCAAGCTGGGGTTCGACAACCTCAATCCTATTATCTGGCACAAGATCTCGAATGCGGTCTTCGAGGCGAACACCACCAGCAAGTTTCTGGGCAAGCCCTACGAGCCCAATGCCATCGTCAAGAACGACATCGAGTTCATCCTGATGCAGCGCAAGCCGGGCGGCTACCGCCAGCCCACCGAGGAACAGCGCCGTCTGAGCATGATTCCCAAGGCCGAGTTCAACGAGTGGTTCCGGCAGATCTGGACCCTCACAGGCGCCTCCACCAAGCAGCATCCGGCCCCCTACCCGCTCGAACTGGCCACGCGCCTGGTCCGCATGTTCTCCTTCCACGGCGACACCGTGCTCGACCCGTTCTGCGGCAGCGGAACGACCATGCTCGCCGCCATGAAGTGGAACCGTAACAGCATCGGCATTGAGATCGATCCGGAATATTGCCGCATGGCCGCGAGGCGGATGTTCGACGAAAATCAGAACCTGTTTTCCACTTCAAGCTTCGAGTGTATTCACGCCCCCACCGCGAATGTGGATGCGCTGGTTTTGCACGACAAGCCCGCCGCCCACCGGCCTCGCCACCCGCGCCAGCCAGGCACACGTTCCCGATCGCCAAAAAGCGGCCTTACCGCGGCGGGGTGAAATACGGCAGGTCACTCCCAAGGAAGTTCAGCCACGCGAGGGAAAGCCGGAGCAAGCGTTTGGTCGGCTCTCGCTCCGGACATTGCCGGTTCCCACGGCGACTTCGGGGCACTGAGGTGGACCCCATTCTTTAGACCACTGAGCGCAGGAAATAAGATGGATTCTCGCGGTCTGCTGTCAGGGTTGTTTTGGTTTGTCTGTCGTTCACTC
>JALOTZ010000086.1 GCA_025457615.1 Verrucomicrobiota bacterium | reverse complement strand
TGTGGGAAAGAGCATCCTCCCAACCGCCGAGGTCCGCAAGAACGCGAAAGGTTCTGGGCATCGAAGTGCTGCCAGGACCGGGCCGTTGAGAACGTGCTGCCGGCGTCTCGCCGACAGTGCTGACTTCCGGTTTGATCTGCCGGCGAGATGCCGGCAGCACGTTTCTTCCACTTGAGTTTTCGCGCGGTCCGTGCGTGTGCTGTGCGGATGCCGACGGGCAATGCCAAGCTGCGATTCGCCGAACTGGGCGCGCTGTTCTTCCTGCAGTGGATGGCGCTGGCAGCGTGGATGGTGCCCTTGACCCTGGTGCTGAACGCGCACGGACTGTCGCAGATCCAGCCCTATGCCTTCGCCACCGGTGCGGCGGCGGCGTTCATTTCGCCGTTGTTCTTCGGTGCCCTGGCGGATCGGCAGGCAGGGCCGACCCGCGTGCTGCGCTGGCTGGCGCTGGCCACGGCGCTGACCATGGCCCTGGCCAGTTGGGGCATTCGGCAGCAGTGGCCGCCGTTGCTGGTGCTGGGCTTGATCCAACTCCACGCCCTGTGCGCCGTGCCCAGCGTGAGCATCACCAGCACGATCGTCCTTTCGAGCATCGACGATCCCAAACGGCAGTTTGGACCGTTGCGCGCCATGGGCACCATCGGCTGGATGGCGGGCTGCTGGCTGGTCAGTGCCCTGGGCGCGGACGCTTCCACCCTGGCTGGCTTCACCGGCGCCGGGATCTGGCTGGGCGTGGCGGCATACACCTTCGTCCTGCCACCGGTGTTACCCCCCAAGTCCGACGTGAAGTTGACCTGGCACGAACGACTCGGGTTGGATGCACTAACGCTGCTGCGGCATCACGATCACCGCGTGATCTACATCACCGCCTGCCTGTTCACGATTCCGCTCGCAGCCTTCTACCCGTACACACCGCCGCACTTGCGCGACCTGGGCCTGGAGCGTGCGTCAGCCTGGATGTCGCTGGGCCAGACCACCGAGATTGTGGCCATGTTCACGCTGGGTGCGTTGCTGACGCGGTTTCGAATCAAGTGGATTCTGTTCGCCGCGTTGTGCGTGGGTGTGCTGCGCTACGTGCTGTGTGCGCTGAACAGCAAGGCGGGCCTGCTGATGGGCATCGCGCTGCACGGCTGCACCTACTCCTTCTTTTTCACCACGGTGCAAATCTACGTGAATGAACGTGTGGATCCGGCGTGGCGCGCGCGGGCACAGGCGTTGCTTTCACTGGTGCTGGCTGGTGTGGGGCACTTGGTGGGCTATCTCGGCACGGGCTGGTGGCTGCGACAGAACACCGGGGAGGACGTCACGGCGTGGCCGACCTACTGGGGCGGGCTGGCCCTGGTCATCGCGATCGTGACGGTTTACTTCCTGACAGCCTATCGTGGGCGACGGGCCGGGCCGGCGGTGGCCCGAGTCGGAGTCGGGGAGTGATGGCGCACGGGGGGGCTCGCAACGCCCGCCCTGGCGTCCCTCCAAACGGTCCCTCCAGCGCTGGCAGTGTTCCGCCTGCGGCAGGGAGTCCTGAGTTTCCTTTCGGCTCAACCCGTTTAGACTCCTTCACCGTGGTTGGGACACTGGTCGTCAATGAAATCTATCTGAGCCTGCAAGGGGAAAGCACCTTGGCCGGCCTGCCGTGTGTCTTTGTCCGCCTCACCGCCTGCAACCTGCGCTGCTCCTCTTGCGACACGGCCTATGCGTTCACTCAAGGTAAACGACGCTCCCTGGTCAAGGTACTGGACGAGGTGCGAAGGCTTGCCGCGCCGTTCTCCAATCCGAACTCCGAACTTCGAACGCCGAAATTGCCCCTGGTGGAGCTGACCGGCGGCGAACCGCTCCTGCAACCCGCCGTGCTGCCCCTGATGCAGCAGCTTTGCGATGATGGCTTCACCGTGCTCCTCGAAACCAGCGGCGCGCATGACGTCTCACAAGTCGATCCGCGTGTGCGCCGCATCATAGACCTGAAGTGTCCCAGCAGCGGCGAGGTCGCGCGCAACCTTTGGTCCAACCTCCAACACCTCCGGTCCACCGATGAGATCAAGTTCGTGGTGGGCACGGTCCAGGACTATGAGTGGATGAAGGAACAACTGGACCACCATCACCTGGCGGACCTTTGCCCGGTACTGGTCTCGTGGGTGCACCCGCTCCTGCCCGGCCAGCAGGACAAGTCATTGAAGCCCGTGCCCTCCGGGCCGACACCCATCACGCGACAAGACCTGGTCGAGCGCATCGTGTCGGATGCGTTGCCCGTCCGGTTCCAGTTGCAGATGCACAAGATCATCTGGCCGCCTGAACAAAGGGGCGTCTAAAGGCCGCAGTGCGAATGCCGAAGTCCGAAAGAAATCCGAATGCCGGGGTTCGAAGCGCCAGGGAGACGCTCGCGCTGCTGCGGCGGTACGAATCACGGAATGTGACGTTTCTCGATCCGGACGGCACCTGGCCCATCGTTTGGGAGCGTGCCCGCGGCGTGCATGTGTGGGATGTGGAGGGCCGGAAGTATCTCGATCTGACGGCCGCCTTCGGCGTGGCGGCGGCCGGTCACGCAAACCCACAAGTCGTGCGGGCCGGCCAACGCCAGATGGCGATGCTGCTGCACGCCATGGGCGATGTGCATCCGCATCCGCTCAAGGCGCAACTGGCGCGTGAGTTGAGCCGGCTGACTTTTGAAAGGTGGCGCGGGACAAGTCCGAAGTCCGAAGTCCGAAGTCCGAAGCCGGGCAAAACCATCTTTTGCAACTCGGGTTTCGAGGCGGTCGAAGCGGCGCTCAAGACGGCCCGACTGGCCACCGGGAAACCGGGCGTCCTCGCCTTTGAGGGCGCGTATCACGGGCTGGGGTACGGCGCGCTCAACGCGACGCATCGAACGCACTTCCGCGGTCCGTTCGAGAATCAGTTAAGGCGGTTCGGCCACTTCCTACCCTTTCCGGTCGACGCTGAGGTGAGGAAACACGATGCCACCCGCAGCGGGCGACGCACGTGGGCGCCTTCCCGTTCGGACTTCGAGTTGGGCGAACTGAGGTCCGCTGCCACGAGGCTTTTCCACAAGCATAAGATCGGTGCGGTTTTGGTGGAACCCGTGCAAGCGCGCGGAGGAATCAACATTCCCCCGCCGGGTTTTCTGCCCTTGCTGCGCACCTTGTGCGACGCGCACGGCGCGCTGTTGATCGTGGATGAGATTTACACCGGGTTCGGGCGGACCGGGAAGTGGTTTGCTTGCGAACACAGTGGGACGGTCCCCGACCTGATCTGCCTGGGCAAAGCGATGGCCGGCGGATTCCCCATTTCGGCGTGCGTGGGACGCGCGGATATCATGGATGTTGCCTGGCCTGCCTCGACGGGCGAGGCGATTCACACCAGCACGTTTCTCGGTCACCCGGTCGGCTGCGCGATGGCCCTGGCCCAGATCGCCGAGATTCGACGTTTGGATCTTGTGCGTCGGAGCGAATCGCTCGGATGCTTGTTGGTGTCACTCCTGAACCACCTTCCACCTTCCACCTTCCACCTTCCACTCCGTCCGAGAGGTCTCGGCCTGATGGCCGGTCTCGAGCTGCGTCGCCCCGACGGCTCGCCCGCCATGAGCGAGACCCTCGAGATCATCAAGCGCCTGCTTCAACGTGGGTTCATCCTGTTGCCGGAGGGTGAACACAGCAACGTGATCAGCTTCACGCCGCCGCTGACCGTCACCAGGGCGCAACTGGACCGAACGGTGGACGCTTTAAGACAAGAACTTCCTGCCGTGTTGTCGCCATG